>CAWHOE010000008.1:0-52349 GCA_963830915.1 candidate division FCPU426 bacterium | reverse complement strand
GCTGTTGGACACCTTGCTTTATTTCCTCCTCGGTGACATCGTCATCTGCTACGACTGCCGGGGCATCTATCGGGGTTTTCCCATCTCGCCCAAGGTGGAAGGGTTCGAGCTGACCATCAACGACCAATATCAGTTCAAAAAGAAAAAGTGAGGAGTTCTATATGACGGACGCGCCGACCAGCCCCGCGGGTAATAACGAGCCGCCCTTATACGCGGCCGAGACGGGGTTCTCCCTGTTCCTGAAACTATTCATCGTGCCGGCCGTGATCGTGGCGGTGGCCTTGGGCATCTTCCTATTAGGCACCCTTTCCCTACAGCATCCCAAGAGCGCCGAGCAATACCTGGAAGAACTGAAAAGCGACAGCACCAGCCGCCGGTGGCAGGCCGCCTTCGAGCTTTCCCGCATGCTCAACCAGGGCGAGAAGATCGAGATGGACCAAACGCTCCGTTCCCAGTTGGTGGAAACTTTCGCGGAGGCGAAGAAGGATGATCCCAGGGTGAGGGAATACCTGGCCCTGGTCCTGGGAAGGCTCAAGGAGAAGACGGCGGTGCCGGCCCTGGCCGACGCGGTCTCGGACGAGTCCAATGATGTGAAGGTTTACAGCCTCTGGGCCTTGGGTAACATCGAGGACCCGGCGGGCGGGCCTGCCGCGCTGGCCGCCTTGAACGACCCGGACCTGAGCGTCCAAAGGATGGCGGTGGGGGCCTTGAGCGCCATGCGTTACGCCCCGGCCAAGTTCGCGCTGGAAAAGAACCTGGAAGGTTCCAACCAGGCCGTCCGTTATGACTCGGCCGTGGCCCTGGCCCGCCTGAAAGACAAAAGCGCCATCCCGACCTTGAAAGAGATGTTGGACCTGAAGGCCTCGGGCAAGCCGACGGATGAGATCATCCAATCGGCCAAGTTGTCGGCCATCGAGGGCGCGAAAGACCTGAACGATCCGGATTTGGGAAAAAAGATCGCCGACTTGAGCAAGAACGACCCGGACCTGAAGGTGCGTGAATCCGCTTTGGAATTCGAGAAGAAATAGGGAACACCTAATAGTTAACCACCATGCCGAGGCCGGGCCTATTTATCTATGGGCCCGGCACAACTAAACCAAGCGTTTCGGCTTGAAGCCTCAACGCAAGTGACTTTCCATAAACATTTACATGCTTATGCACAAAGTACCTGCGATTTGCCCAGGCTCGACAAGTGCTTATCCGATTCGATGTTTGCAAAGTTACCCCCCCTTCCCCCATGCCTCTTTTGGGAAAAATATCATGGCATGGGGACGTCCCCATTTTCATTTTATTAATCTTCAAATGAAGAAATGGGGGTGAAAAGGGGGATAGGGGGGTATTAGCTTTTGTTGTGTAAAACCCTCAGGGGCTAACTCCCCCTTTATCCCCCTCTTTCAGAGGGGGAAGATCAAAAACCGATAGACCGCAGGTACTTTGTGCTTAAACATGAACATTTAAATGAGGTCGGTATTGTACCGAGTTCAAAAATTCATCAATTCAGTGAATCGGCGCAAGAAAACCTTATTATTGGATGCCGACAAAAGTAAATTTTTATTAGAAGTGCCATAAGGAGAATAGAACCTATGATCCTCTCTGAAACCCTCATCCAAGGCCACCGTTCTCTCGTCCTTGAACCTCCCATCATTCCACCAGGTGCTCCTGTCATTCTCGTGCTCCACGGTTTGGGGACGAACGGTGACGACCTGGAACCCCTCTGCGGGGAGATGGACCTGCCCCCCTGCCGTTTCGTCCTGCCCGACGCTCCCCTGAGCCTGCCCGGTTATCCTCAAGGTTCTTTCGCCTGGTACGACTTCCAGGTCCATGACCGCCGGGAGATCGAGAAGAGCCGGGAATACCTGTTCAAGGTGATGGACCGTTTCGCCAACGACCCGAACCTCAGGCCCGAGCCGGGCAAAACCAAGGAACCCACCCCCCTGATCCTGATGGGGTTTTCCCAGGGCGGGGTGATGGCCCTGGAGGCCGGGTTGAATTACAAGGGCCAGTTGAAAGCCATCGTTTCCATGAGCGGGTATATGCCCGACGCCTGGGCCACCCTGACCAGGGCTGAGGCGCCCTTCGAGACCCCCATCCTTTTGGTCCACGGCAAGCAGGACCCGGTCGTGCCGGTGGATGGTTCCCGCAAGGCGGCGGAGGAGTTGGAAAAAGCGGGGTATAAGCCCGAACTGCGGGAGTTCAACATGCCCCATACCATCACCGAGGATTCCCTCGGGGCCGTTTCAGCCTTCCTCAAGAAGATCATTTCCTAAAACTTAGGGCCTGGGTTGACGGTTCGTTTTCGACCGTTAGCTGTCAGCTGTCGACTGCTAGCTGTAAGCTGTCGCCCGTAAATTAGGTAATATCGGGTTAATTAGGTAATGAATTAGGTAATGTCCTAGGTGTCGGCTCGGGGTTGGAATTTCGTTGTCAACGGTAAGCTATCGGCTTTCTCTAGTGCTCCAAAATCGATTGGCAAATGTTCCCAAAATGGGAACATTGTGGTATGATTCGCCAATGAGAGTCATCAGCCGCAGGCGTTTAAGGGAATTCTGGGTAAGCCCCCTTGGGCATGGCGCCGAACAGTCTTTGCGGGCGTGGTACCAGGAAGCCCAACAATCCACTTGGAAAGGGCCTTTCGACATCAAGGCCGAGTATCCTACGGCGAGTATCCTCAAGAACGGCCGGGTTGTTTTCAACATCGGCGGGAACAAATACCGGCTGGTAACGGCCATTCGTTACGATCTAGGCATCGTCTTTATCCGGTTCGTGGGTTCGCATGCCCAATATGACCGGATCAACGCGCAGGAGGTTTGAAGTGAAATTAAAAGTCTTGAAAAACGAGAAGGAACACAAAAAAGCCTTGGAACAGGTCGAGGCCCTTTGGGACGCGCCGAAAGGTTCCGCTAAGTCCGAGGAATTGGAACTTTGGGCGGCCCTGATCGAGGAATATGAGGATAAACACCACCCCATCGAGGCCCCCGACCCGATCGAAGCGGTGAAATTCCGTATGGAACAAATGGGTTTGAAACCATCGGACCTGGCCAAGTTCTTGGGGGGGAGGGGCCGGGTTTCTGAGGTGTTGAACCGGAAACGCCCGCTGTCAGTGAACATGATGAGAAGCCTTTATCAAAATCTTCATATCCCGGCGGAATCCCTTCTGGCCGAACCCCAGGCCAAGTACCGCGCTTGAGAGCGGCTGCAATGTGCGACCACCTGAAAGATAAATGAGGTGCTTTATGGCAATAAAAGCAAAGAAAAACAATAAGGTATCTAGTGTTCTGGTAAAGGCCCGAAAAAGGTTCAAGAAACAAGGATTCGACGAGGATACCATCGCCCAGGCGGTCCGTTGGGCGCGTAAACGGGGCAAGTAATAGAAAGGCCCGGCGCAGGGTTGTTTCCGAGCCTCGGAAAGGCCGTTTTCCAGTAAACACACCCGGTGTTCCCAGTAAACACTACTGTCAAATCCAGTAAACAGTTCCCATTTCCAGTAAACAAACCTATGAAATCCAGTAAACATCGGAGTTTTCCAGTAAACATTTTTACCGTTTCCAGTAAACGAGACGGTTTTCCAGTAAACAAACCTATGAAATCCAGTAAACATCCAAGTTTTCCAGTAAACACACTCGGTGTTCCCAGTAAACACTACTGTCAAATCCAGTAAACAGTTCCCATTTCCAGTAAACAAACCTATGAAATCCAGTAAACATCCGAGTTTTCCAGTAAACACGCCTGGTGTTTCCAGTAAACAAATCAGCTAAATCCAGTAAACAGTCCCCATTTCCAGTAAACACACCTGCCATGAGCTCACAAGGCGAATGGCACGATTTGGTTGTGCCGATTCCCCAATGAAATATAGGTATTTGAAATCGGTACTATACCGACCTCTTATAAGGTTTTTGGAAGGTCGGCATGTACCAACCCAATAAGGGGTTGGTGACCCGGCGCTTATCGTGCCATCGTGCCAAGCTATCGTGCCACCACCGGTATCGTGCCATTGTGCCAAGCCGGTGGCACGATAGGGCTCCGCCGGAGAGGGCGGTCATTCCGCTGGCACCTGTGCCGAGGTCTATTTGCCTACCCTTCACCCACCAGGTGAAGGGTAAAGCTTGGCAATGCCAACTTATTGATAGTTGGTGCAAACCGACCTGTCCCCCGTAGCCTTGGCGAAGGGGGAGGCATAAGCCAAGGTTGTGCCGATTCACCAATAAAATAAATGTATTGGAAATCGGTACTATACCGACCTCCTTAAAATCTTTATGGGAGGGTCGGCATGTGCCGGGCCATTAGGTATAAGGGCCCGGTGTCAGAAGGGGCTTTCCGCCGGAGAGGATGGTTGTTCCGCCGGAAAGAAGGGGCTTTCCGCCGGAGGGGGTGGTGATTCCGCCGGCACCTGTGCCGAGGTCACAAACCGAGGCATAAGCCAAGGTTGTGCCGGGCCATTAGGTATAAGGGCCCGGTGTCAGAAGGGTGCTTTCCGCCGGAGGGGGCGGTCATTCCGCCGGATAGGGGCCTGGTGTCACCCCCCGGTCGACTACCGGCCGGGCACCGGTCGCCCCTGGCCGGTTACCGGTCACTACGAAAATCCTTATTTTTGCCTATAGGACGGGCTTGTCCTGTTACAGGACGCCTACCGGACGGGCTTGTCCTGCGCTCGCCAAAGAGCTGTCTCCTGCCTCGAACCCACAAGGTGAGAGGCATGGTTTGGTGATCCCTATTGCTATGGCAATAGGGGTCTCCTGCCAGCTGCCGACTGTCAGCTGCCGTCTGCCGTCTGTCAGCTGTCGACCGTCGACTGCCAACTGTCGACTGCCGTTTGCCTGTTTTAGGAGTACGATAATTACATCCTTAACGCCTCTTGAAAGGACTATCCGTGCCAGCCTCCCTCAACAGTTTCATGGGTACCGATTGGCTGGTGTTGGGGGGCTTTTTCATCGCTTTGATAGTTTGGGTCAAGTTCTTCCATAACAACCCCTTCAAGGGCCATCTCATTTCCCGATGGAAGGGCCTGAAGAAAAAAGACGATCATCAGGTGCTCCTGGAAGAGGCCCATCAGGTCATGGCCGAGGGCCACTGGGGCCTGGCCGAGGAAAAGTTCCGTTTTCTGGTATCCCTCAGGCCCGATGACCTGGAACCCCATTTGGGCCTGGCGGAAAGCCTTTTCGACGAGTCGGTCAAGGGGGTAAAGAAATACCCGGCGAAACAGGCGGAAGCCCTTATCCATTACCGGTGGGTCCTCGACCACCTGCTCCAAACCGGTAAAACCAAGGAAGCGTTGGCCCTTTACCAAAAACTGATCGGGCCTTATCGGCCGGAGGATATCGGTGAGAGATTCGGGTCTTTGGTCCTGACCGACGCCCGCCCGCCTGGGGATGTTCCGGCGGCCCCCCAGGATGTCCCGAAGGGCAAAGGGAACAAGCTTCACACCGATTTTGGGTCGTTCGAGGGTGCGGGGAACTACGCCCAGGCGAAAGTCGTCCTGGATGAAATACTCCTTCGCGAGGATATCCACGGCTTGACCCCCGCTTTTTTATCCCGGGCCGGGGAGGTCTGCCTAAGGGTACAGGCCATCGGCAACGCCGAGCGTCTTTTCGAGGAAGTCGCCAGACGGGGGGATGTGAACCAGACGGTCCGGGCGCTGGAGATATTGGCCCGTTATTGGCTCAAGAACCGCAAACAGGCCGACCTTCTTCTTTTGTATAAGGAAAGCCAGTACCGTTTCCCGACCATCGATGTTTTTCCTGAGTGGGTGGAACTGGGGGAGAAGCTTAAGTCGTAAAGCTTTAAGTTACTTTTAGATGCGCCAAAATCCAGGCGGTTTTTATAGGCAATTGGGGGATACCAAAAGATCCGAAATGTGACTTGTGGGATTTCTTGAAGAGAAGAGTAGGATTTGAGGAGTACGATAATAACTAAGCGGGAAACAGTCTGATTTGGAAAATGTTAGCCAAATCCTTTTTTTACTGTATTGAATTTTTGTTGTTAATTTTAGGAAAAGAGTGGGAGGGAATATTATGGCAGAAGGGTTAGAAACTTCGGTTAGTGCCATTCCGCGGAAAAAATTTTTTATTGATTTATTTACAAGAGATATTTCTCTTGAAGATTGCATACTGGATTTAATTGATAACTCAATTGACGGGTTGGTTAGATCCTTTAATGTTCACCCGGCTGAAAGTGCATTTCTTAAAAAAAGAAAAATTAATAAAAACAAACTCCCTCAAGTAAAAATTTTTTTAACAGAAAAGGAATTTAAAATACAAGATGAATGTGGCGGCATACCAAAAGATATAGCAGTTAATGAAGCATTTAATTTTGGAAGATTACGAACGGATAAGCATGCAACCTTGGGCGTTTACGGTATTGGTCTTAAAAGAGCAATATTTAAAATCGGGAATTACTTTAAAGTCGAATCATTTACTTCTAAAGAGAATTTCTACATTTATGAAAATGTTTCTAAGTGGGCAGAAAGGGATGATTCGAATATAGAAAATTGGAAATTCCCATGCGTTACCTTAGTTCCGTTTCGGTCAAAAAAACCGTATGGGACAACAATAACTGTAACGGAATTAAAAGACGATGTGAAACGCCGCATCGGTGACCCTAGCTTTTTTGTTTTATTGAAACAGCTCATTTCTAAAACCTACCCATATTTATTGGAATCTCAATTTAGAGTAATTCTTAATGGAAATATTATTGAACCGGATGAAATCCCACTTGCGCATTCAGATGATTTAGAAATTGGCATGGATAAACTCGAAATCGAAAATACAAAAATTACCATTGTCGTTGGTTTAGCAAAAAAAGAGGGCGAACGAGATGTGTGGCAAGGTGAAAATTCAGGTTGGTATATTCTTTGCAATGGACGAGTTATCGTTAGAGCGAATAAGGATGAAGAAACAGGTTGGGGTATTGATACTTTATTGCCGACATATCAACCGAAACACCGTGGC
Source organism: candidate division FCPU426 bacterium (assembly GCA_963830915.1). Classification (GTDB taxonomy): domain Bacteria; phylum Oederibacteriota; class Muellerivitia; order Muellerivitales; family Muellerivitaceae; genus CAWHOE01. Next base: position 45,405 of record CAWHOE010000008.1, on the reverse strand, counting down.
TTTATCGGCATAGTATTTTTCAATTCTAAAAATGGTTTGGAACTTCCTTGGAAAACTACAAAACACGGCGTGAATCAGGAATCGAAAATTTATCAAATCACCCGTCAAAAAATGTCAACTAATGCTAAACCGGTTCTAAATTTTATTAATAAGTTATATCCATCTGATAATGCGGAAACACCGCTTGAACGAGAATTAACAAAATCAATGGTGGACTACGATTTCACTGACTTACCACAAGAAGTTAAAAAAATATTTAAAGTTAGCAGGCAAAATGATCTTGCTGTTAATAAAAACGAAGTAAGGATTCAATTTTGGGCAAAAAAAAGCGAGGTGGAAAGAATACGAAAATATTTGAGAGACCCGAAATTATCAGCTCAGAAAATAGGTATTCTTGTTTTTGACTATTATTCGAAAAACATAGTGGAGAGTTAAGTATGTTAATGGAAAGTTATAAAAAGGTTCCTTATGATTTGCGGCCAAAAAAGCAAATCGAAAGAAAAATGATAATCGAAACTTTCTTTCATTTAACGAGAGCCGGGTTTCCGATAAAAGATTATGAATATATAGGGTTTGGTTCAACATTCTTTGTGGATTTCATCTTATTTCATAGAATTTTAGGCATTGGGAAAATGACTAGTATTGAGAAGGATGATCGAATTACTAATAGAGTTCTCTTTAATAGACCTTTTAAATTTATAGATATACATATGGGAGAATTTTCAGATGTAGTTCCAAGATTGAATGAAAAATCAAACTATATTGTTTGGCTTGATTATGACTGCCCTGTTTATGATTTGCTTATTCAGGATATTTCTAATGCAGTAGCCAATTTACCAATTGGGTCATTGTTTTTTGTGACAATAGATGTTGAACCGCCACAAAAGGATAGCAAGCCAAAGGAGTGGCTTGAATACTATCAGAGCAATGCAAAAGGTTTGTTTGATAAAAGTGAGTTTAATTTACCACTCACAAAAGAAATGCTTGTATCTGTAAATGTTCAAATCATTAAAAATGCAATTTTTTCAGCGGTAAGTCGAAGGTCTACTGGACGTTTCCAGCCTCTATTTAATTTCTTTTATGCAGATGGACATAATATGATCACCATGGGTGGCATGTTAGTAAGCGAAAAAGAAACAAACAAAATTAATGAAGCGAATTTGAAATCTTTAGAATTTGTTAGACAAAGTTTCGATGTTGAACCATATAAAATTCTACTTCCGATACTCACGCGAAAAGAACGTAGTTTTTTAGATTCACATATGCCTTCGATTGCTGGTTGGTCACCGACTGAATTTGAAATCACTCCTGATGAAGTGAACCAATATCAGAAGGTATATAGGTTTTGCCCGCTTTATGTGGAAATATTATTTTGAAGGTGCAAAAACTTCCTATGAAAATATCATTATCTTAAAGCTCGACCATCTGTTCCTTTTTTAAGCAATGGAACATTTTCCGAGAGTTCGTCTTGCTCTATTTCGGTTATCGCTAAGATCCCTTTTTTAATATCTAAATGTTTATAAATACGGAAATAAGGCTCGATTTCATCAAAACTACCTATACGATCTGTTAACCATGGGTACATTTTGGGAGATGGCAATATAAGCATTCCCCCAGATAATTTATTATCAATTAATCCGAGTGACATCTTGTTTAAAGCTCGATGAGTAGAAGAAATATTCCCGGTTTCCCATTCCAGTGCAAAAGGTAAATGCGATTTGAAAATTTTTATAGCATCAATGGGGCCTGGTGTATGCCGGGAAGCGAGATTTATTCTGGCCTCTAAGTCCCAACTTTTAGATTTAAGGTGTTTCATACAGGCTTTTTTAATGCTGGTTACACCATTGCCATGTCGAACTGGTTTTAATATGAATTTTCCAGTACCGGCCGGATGTTCAATAGAGCAAATAGCATTATAAATTTCTTTTAAAAGAATTTTATACGCAGCTGTTTTATGAAATTCACCCGCTTTTACCAAAAATACAGTTTTAATTATTTTCATCGGTTGTATTTCTCTACTGTTCTTATGAGAGCAGAGGGGGTTATTCCAAGACCTTTAGCTAAACAAAATACGATTTCTAATGATGGATTACGTTTGGAGCGCTCAAGGAGGGAAATGTAAGTGCGGTCTAAATCGCAAATTTCCGCAAGTTCTTCCTGGGAAATCCCTTTGGCTGTACGGTATTCTTTGAGTGCTTTTGCAAATGAAGGAGTAACTTTCATGTATATTAGTATCGATCTCGATGACAAAAGAACCACGGACAATTGTCTGCAATAATAGGACGTGTTAAACTAATCACAACCGACATTTGGAGAATGTAATGAATGTATCGAATACCCTTTGTGGTGTTTTAAAAATTAAAGGCGGCATAAGAGATTTAGCAAAAAGAACAGGTATTTCCTTAGAAAGACTTCAATATTATGAAAAGAATCACAAGCTTCCTTTGGGTACAGATCTCGAGAAAATAAGTCGGTCTTGTTATGTAGAACCCGAATATATGAAAGCCAAAATGGGAGTATTTGATAAAAAAACTGCTGCTTTTTTGGAATATGAACTTGATGGGATCGAACAACCTGAGGTTGCACAAGAAGAAGTAGGACAAAAAACATCTCTTGAATTAGAAACGAAACTTGGCAAACTCTATAGAGGGGATTGTTTGTCTTTGTTGAGAGATATGAATTCGGAGAGCGTCGATCTAGTCTTTGCAGATCCACCCTTTAATTTAGATAAATTTTATGAATCGAAAATTAACGATAATTTGCGTGCAGACAAGTACCTGGAATGGTGTAAAGAATGGGCTCTTGAATGTTCAAGGGTATTGAAGTATGGCGGAAGCCTTCTTCTGTGGAATCTACCGAAATGGAATTTGCCGATTGGGAATTATTTAAATCATTTTTTGACTTTCAGGCATTTAATCGCTGTAGATATTAAATATCGACTTCCGATAGCTGGGCGTTTATATCCCTCGCATTATTCACTTTTGTATTTTTGCAAAGGGGACAAGCCCACTGCTTTTCACCCTGATCGGCTACCAATGGAAGTTTGTCCAAACTGTGCTACAGATTTAAGGGATTATGGGGGATATAAAGATAAAATGAATCCGAAGGGTATTAGCCTCACGGATGTTTGGTATGACATCCCGCCCGTGCGACATGCAAAGTATAAAAAACGAAAAGAAGCTAATGAACTTTCTGTCAAATTATTGGATCGGGTAATAGAAATGGCGAGTAATGAAGGCGATTTAGTTTTTGATCCATTCGGTGGTTCAGGGACAACATATGTAGTATCGGAAATGAAAAAGCGTAAATGGATCGGTGTCGAAATAGGCCCAGTGGAGGGTATCAAAAGAAGACTAGAGAATTTAGAAGATGAAAAAGAACACCTGGAAAAGATACGAAAAAACTATAACCACCTTTTTACTCCTAATACTCTTAAAATTAGAAATCACCGTGGTTTGTGGACTGCGGAAAGTGTGCGGGCCAATAATGAAGAAATCCAATCAATGCTTGAGCTAAGTGAAAAGAAAGCAACTCACAAATTCATAAAAAATAAACGGAAAAAGAGTTAGCTAAATCAATTATGTCGGAGTCAACATGTGTGGGTCCGGTCTGAAAATGAAATTTAGGCAGGTAGTTTGTTGATTATCTATTTTTAATAATGACGCCCTTTTTCAAACAAAATTCTAGATCATCGGTGTTATTTTAAGCACCGTTTTAGGCCCTTTTCCCGAATCGCTAAAAAGCCATCCCAATCGCATCAATAGAAATTGGAGTTCCTCTTGAGCAGCTTTTTTTCTTGTTTCAAAAGAATCATCTGTCCAGTTTCTAAATATGGATTCAATGTTAATTGGATAGTATTTATTTAGACCGGGTATTTCAAATTGGAGCGTTCTAAGGCAACCAATTCGACCATTCTGATTTTCAGGATCTGTTGTGGACCAAAAAGTTTGAACTTTCGAGCTAATGGTGGCTATAAGTTTTCCTGCTTCATCATGAAGTTCAAGTCCAATATTAAAATCTTCCCCACAAGATCCTATGCACCCGGCCCCATTTAAAGGCCATGAAAATGGCTTATATAGTTCTTCATAGGCGCTTGGAAGCAATACATCAATTTCACCGTAACTTGAGGTAATTTTTCTTCGTTCGGCAATGACTATTCCAAAAAATTCCCCTTTAAAATTATAAAGTCCAGCGCCACTCATCCCGTCTAAATGGTCAGGCATATTTAATTCGTTCTCGTTTATCCCGCAGATGATGGTGTTTCCAAGAACCGAACGAACTTTATCAGCTAAATAAGTTATTTTTGATTTAACAACACGGCCATCAATTTTTTTAAAAGTCGCTGGAAATCCAACAGCGGTTACTTCTATTTCAGGTTCGATTCTTGGGTGGTTTCTGGTCCATTCTTCGAATGGTATTGCGGGGAGGGAGGCAAGTTGAGGTGAAACAAGGTAAGCGGCATCGCCAGGTTGGGTGGAATCCATCCATATTGTTGTAGGAGGATGAAATTCAATCTTACTGAGTGGAACAGCCAAAGATATCTCGCCCGTGTTTCGGATACATTCTATTACAACGTGTTTAGCTGTAAGCAAGGCAACTTTGCCATCTTTCAATCGGACACAGGTTCCAGACCCACCTTTCCCATTGCGGCCTACAACCATGCCTGTTATTTTGGCTAACCTTTTGAATACGTCAATTGACATACTTAACCGTTTTGACATTCCTAAACTCCATAATTTAAATAAAGAAGAAATAGGGCCGTACAACATACAACACGTGATCCGGGGTCAGAACAGCACATAATACTTAAGTGTGTGGGGCCCGTTTTTTCTTTTAATGGTCAACCCTACCAACTCCCGCTGGCGCCGCCGCCGCCCGAACTGCCGCCCCAGGATCGCGATAGTTAACAGTCCGCAGTCCACAGATCACAGTTTGAAGTAAGGTATACAACAAGGTGGCCTGAAACCTTTGTTATGGTAACTTGGACTTCTTTTTATTTTCCTGCTGATCAATAAACCCACGGAATGAGCTTTTTGACCTCGCGAGAGTAGAGGGTGTAGGTTTTTCCGAACCGCTTGCGCATGAAACTCTCCTCGACCGTCATTTTCATGTGGTAGGCCACGAAGATCAGGACAAGGCCCAACAATGCACCTACCTGATTTGCGTTCAGGGTGGCCCCCAAGGAGGCTGTCAGGAGTCCCGTATAGATGGGATTCCGGGTCAAGGCATAAGGCCCAATTCGGATGAGCTGATGGCCTTTCTTCAGGGTAACGATCCCGCTCCAATTCCCGCCCAAGGCCAGCCTGGCCCAAAGGCTAAAGCCGAGGCCCAACAGGCAGATCGTCACGCTGGCCCAATCCAGCCAAACAGAGGGCGGTAAAAGCCTGACACCGAATGGAACCCAGGAGATGGGAAAAAACAGGAAGAAAAAGCCGGTGAATAGGACCACCCTTTGCCCGACCATTGACGACAGACTTTCCTTTTGGACCGTTTTCTTGACGCCCTGGAAAGCCCAACCCATCCAGATCAAATAAAAAAGCGACCACATGAACCAAATGGCTCTCGTAAATGGATCGATCATTGGGATTCCTCCTGGAATAAATCAGCGTGAAATAATTTGGGGATTTTAGCAGAAGGGTGTTAAAGAATCAGGTTGCTCGTAAAAAGCAAAAAGGGGTCAGGTTACACGCACCGCAGCGTGTAACAGGGACCATTATCCACTTTACCAACTCCCGCTGGCACCGCCGCCGCCCGAACTGCCGCCACCGAAGGAATCGTCACCGCTCGAGGTCGCGTCAAAAGAGGAACTGGTGCTGAATCCGCCGCCGCTTGAGCCCTTGCCGCCATACCCGGTTTTCCAGGCTTTGGGATATTTGATCCCTAGAAAGATGCCGACGAGAAGGGCGGCCCCGATCTCCCACGGGATCACGGTGCGCGGCCAGCCCGCCAGATCGGGAATGAGCATGAAGAGGGCGGGGACTCCCCCAAAGAACAATCCGAACAGGATGAAATTAAGCTTCAGGGCTCCCAAGCCGTAACCCATCACGATCATCCCGATCCAGATGAAGACCGAAACGAAGGCGGTGATGCCGATCTTCGTCCCCAGATCCATCGTCATATCGGGCGCGCCCATGTCCGGCGGGTCCCAATCCGAGGTTTTTTCCGTGCCGTCGATGAATTTCGCCAGTTGGTCCACACCCGCTTGGATGCCCCCGGCAAAATCCCCTTTTTTGAAAGCGGGGATGAAATAGGCCCGGATGACATTGCCCGCCAGCCCGTCGGTGATGGTTTCTTCCAAACCATAGCCCACCTCGACGCGCACCTTTCGCTCGGGAGGGCAAACTAACACCAGCAACCCATTGTTCTTGTTCTTTTTGCCGATCCCCCATTTTTGAAAGAGTTTGTACGCGTATTCCTCAACGCTCATCCCATCCAGCGAGGGGACGGTCACCACGGCGATCTCCGCGGTGGTTTTGGATTCCACCTGATGGATCGTATCCAGAAGATGGGCCTTGGCGTTGGCGTCCAATACCCCAGCGAAGTCGTTGACCCTGCCCTGGGGCGATGGAAAGCCCGCCCAAAGGGGAGTAGCGATGAGGAATATTGGTAAGAGGAACATAAGTCGGTGGAGGTTGGATGGGTTCAATTTCATGGAGCCATTCTAGCAGGGCATTGGAGATATCGAATCATTCACCACATGCCGGATTTCAATAAAGGGAACATTAAAGCATTTACCACAGAGGCACAGAGACACAGCTAAAACAAATAATTTATATGTTTTCCTAATCGGTACAATACCGACCTCAATAAATGCTTATTGGAAGGTCGGCATGAAGTGTGCCCAAAGGGCTCTACTTCATGGTGTTTTTATTTACCCCTGGAATGATGATATAATCCGGCCCTCATGGATAACATCGATCTGATCAGCGCCCCTATTACCCGCCCGCGATTGAAAGAGATCGCCGAAAAGCGTTTCGGCGACATGGTCAAGGGCGTGGTGGATATCGAAAAAGGCATCATGGCCCTGGGCGGCGAATTGCACGCCGACGAAGAGGCCTATTTATTGGAAAAAGGCTCCCAACAGAAGGACCTTTGGGGCATCAACCTTTATCCCGATATGAGCGGGGCCGACTTTCTTGAGTTCGATTCCATGATCAATATCCGGCCCAGCCAGAACAACCGCTCCCGCTACGTGGAAGATCCCCTGACCCGCCAAAAGATCCAGTCGATCGTCGGAAAACTAGTTCCATGACACCTGAAAATTCCCACCAAGACCTAGCCGCCGGCCGTTGGTTCACGATGACCCTGCCGGAGCAATTGGGCAACGTGGGGAGTGAATATGAACGGGCCTTGAACTGGAAGAAAAAGGACAAGCCCGAGCAATCACTAAAAGCTTTCGATCGGATGCTGGAGCTTTTGGACCTGACCCTCGCCGATCCTCGGTGGAAACACCGTCTCAAGGAAATAGCCAGATTACGGGAGGAGGCCTGCCGGTCGTTGGAGCCGGAACCTTCCGCCCCAGACCTTCGGAAGTATTTTTACCAATTCGCCGTCTCCGCCCGCCTTAACAAATAACAACCTCGTTTTATTTACTTTCCCGTTATTCCTGCCTTATTGAAATATTGCGACAAGATTATTATTTTAACTGGGCCTTGAAGGTCTTCGCGCAAGACCCAAATCGAATATGGAGGAAGCAAATGACTTGGTTACGGCGTATCGGTCTATTCATATTGGTAAATATCCTGGTGATGACCACTATTTCCATCACCCTCAATCTATTGGGCGTGGGGCCTTATCTCACCGCCCAGGGGATCGATTACACGACCCTGATGGTGTTCTGCCTGGTCTGGGGCATGGGAGGTTCCTTCATCTCCCTGATGCTTTCCAAGTTCATGGCTAAGTCCATGATGGGGGTCAAGGTGATCGACCCGGATAATCCCGGAACAGGCCGATGAGGCGTGGCTGGTGAGGACGGTCGAGAATTTGGCCAGGAACGCCGGTTTGGAGAAGACCCCCGAGGTCGGCATCTTCGAAAGCCAGGACCCTAACGCCTTCGCCACAGGTCCGGGAAAGAACGATTCCTTGGTGGCGGTTTCCAGCGGTCTTTTCAGCGTCATGGGCAAGGACGAGATCGAGGGGGTCATCGGCCACGAACTGACCCACGTCCATAACGGGGACATGGTGACCATGACCCTTCTTCAGGGAGTGGTCAACGCTTTCACCATGTTCCTGGCGCGCGTCATCGCTTTCTTCATCAGCCAGAAAATGGATTCCCGCGGGCGGTACATGGCCCGCTATGTCATCACCATCGGGCTGGATATCTTCCTGAGCATCCTGGGGTCGGTGCTGGTGCTGATGCCCTTTTCCCGCTGGAGGGAATACCGAGCCGACGCGGGTGGGGCCAAGGTGGCGGGGAAGTTCAAGATGATCAACGCCCTGAAGGCCCTTCAAAGGGCTCAGGCTTTGCCGCCGGTGGAGGAACCCAAGGCCATCTCGGCCTTCATGATCTCCAGCCGTCCCAGCTGGGCCGGCCTTTTCGCCAGCCACCCGCCTTTGGAGAGACGGATCGCCGCTTTGGAGGAAGGGTCTGTCGTCGCGGAGGATTAGAAACTTACAAACTTTTCACCACAGAGGCACAGAGACACAGCTAAAAATGGATAGTTAAGAAATATATTTTCTAGGCAGTTTTTCAATGGTTTAAAGATTTTGGCTTCAGTTTCAAACAGGACTTAACAAAAAAATTCTTTTCTTAAGCTGTGTCTCTGTGCCGATTTACAAATGAAATAAGATATTTGAAATCGGTACTATACCGACCTCTTTAAAATATTTATTGGAAGGTCGGCATGTGCCTCTGTGGTGAAAAGGTTAAGTTGTTGCCTTTAAGGCCAGTTGATGGGGACCGAGTTGGGCGTAAAGTCCGAACCCCCATTTCACACGTAAAAATCCGAGCATCAGCGTGTTTTAAATGAAATGGCTGGTTGGGTAGGGCTTGTGCCATGTTAAAATGACACATGATCCTCGACATCCATTATTGGAACAAATGGGAAGAAGAGCTGCAGCGGCGGACGCCCGTCGATGTGGACCGGAACTTCCGTATGATGGACGCGATGTACCAAGAAGCCCATCAGTTGGGTTTGATCCCGCACTCGAACCCGTTGGATGGGCTTGAAGCGGTCATTCTTTACGCCAAGGCCATCAATGTTCCAAGCCCTTCTAGCCCAGCTCTCTGAGGCGTTAGACAACCATAACATCCCCTATATGGTCATTGGCGGTCAGGCCGTCCTGGTCTATGGAGAACCCCGTTTTACCAAGGACATCGACATCACGTTAGGCGTTGGTGTGGACCGTTTGGACGATGTTTTAAAGATCGTGGACGCCATCCACTGGCGTGTCCTGACCCCGACACCCGCCGATTTCGTCCAAAAGACGATGGTCCTGCCATGCCAGGAGGATGTCACCGGCGTGCGGTTGGACCTGGTATTTTCTTTTTCCCCTTATGAACGCCAAGCGATGGAGAGAGTGCGCCGTATCGCCTTTTTGGGAAAAGAAGTGCGGTTCGCCTCGCCGGAGGACCTGATCATTCATAAAGTGGTCGCTGGGCGGGCCCGGGACCTGGAGGATGTAAAGGTGGTACAACTTAAAAACCCGGGAATGGACAGGGTTTATATCGAGAAATGGCTCAAAGAATTCGAAAAAGCTTTAGACCGGAACCTGGTGGAGACCTGGAAAAAATTGTGGGACCCGGTATAAAAGTTGCCTGGCCATCCGCCTACACTGATTGGAAGGTCGGCATGTGTCTCTGTGGTGAAAGGGCTTAGTTACAGTCTCTAAGGCCAGTTGATGGGGACCGAGTTGGGCGTAAAGTCCGAGCCCGCGTTGCGGTAGGCCTTGGACACTTGGATGGACACATCGTTGACCAAAGAGACGGCTTTCCGCTTTTTATTTTCCGCCCCTTTCCCCGGGTAGGACTGGGCGAAATCCTTCGCCGTTTTCCAAAAGAACAATTGAAGCTGGGTTTTCACATGGAGTTTTTCCCACTCGAAATGGCTTTTCAGGGCCAGGGCTTCCGCCTGTTTCCAGGGGGGCATGCTTTTTCGGAACCGGCTGATCAAATACTCGACCTCTGAAAAACCCAGCAGGGTGTAGACCCTTCCTCGCGTGTCGCCCGTTTCCTTGAACAAACGATCGGCCCGTTCGAAAGCCTGACGGGCCTGGGGGTATGGGCGAGCATCTTGTAGGTCGTGCCCAGGGACCAAAGGGTATAAGCGTAGCTGACCCGGTCGCCGATGGTGCCGTAAAGTTTTTCCGCCTTGCGGTAAAAGGGAAGGGCCTGGGTAAAACGCCCGGCCATGCGTTCCACATTGCCCAAACCGCAATAGGAGTAAGCGATGCCGAAGGTGTCCTCGCGCTGCCTCATGCGCCGGTTAGCTTCCCGGTAATATTTCCCGGAAACCGAGTAATGGCCCATCATGCGGTGGATGCCGCCCAGGGCGCAGCAGGTGTAAGAGACGCCCTCCTCGTTCTTGAGCTGTTTGTACATCCGAAGGGCGGTTTCCAACGCCCTTAAACCCTTCCTCATGTCGCCCGCGATGCGGTAAGTCCCGCCCAAGGCCCAATGAACGAAGGCGACCGCTTCCTGATCCTTGTTCTTCTTATAAGAGGCCAGGACCCTTTCCAGCTTGAGGATGGCCTCTTGGGGACGGCCAATGGCCCGGGCGGCCAAGGCCCAGCCAGCTTCGGCGTCCAGGGCAGATTCCGGGTCCAACTTCTTGAGGATCTTCGAGGCTTTTTCATAATGACCCAGGGCTTCGGCGAAATACCCCTGGATCCTCTCCACATCACCCAATCCGAGCAGTAATTCCGCTTTGTCAAAATCCTTGGGCGACTTTTGAAGAAGGTTTTGATAGATCGACCGAGCTTTTTTGAATTGGGAATGTTCTCTGGCTAGTTCAGCTTGCTCAATGGAAGGGTTCAAGGTCGCGTGTCTCCTATGGATTAAGGTTTTGAAATGATAAGTCAAAGCCCATGGGATGGGAATTTTTTAAAACTTAGTTGGCTAAGAACATTTTTTTGGAACGGGTCTACAAATATGTCTTTCGGAATTTCCTTTAAATGCTGGTACTTTTTAGAACGCCTTCACCAAACCCAATGAATCGATGTTAGGACAATTATGTACAGTTCTACGAAAGTAGTGGGGTTTTGAGGATCCAATTTTTAATTCGCCTTATTTTAAGCCAGTTTAACAGTTGGCACGAAACTCGCTTTACCTTCCCTGGTTTGCCTTGATCCTTAAGGCGATTTTTTATAAGGAGAGAGAGATGAAATATATTCTTGGTTCAATTTTTTCACGGAGGATCGCCCCGGTGATGTGGTTCATCGCCGTGTCGTGTTTCCTCACCACCGCCTCGGCATTCGCTCAGCAAGCCGCGGCGCCAGCAGCTCCAGCGGGTTCGACAAGCTCACCGCAGGTTGTTCCGGCCGCGCCGGCCGCGACAGCGGCGGCACCGGCAGCTCCGGCGATCAGCGCCGGGGATACGGCCTGGGTCCTGGCCTCGGCGGCCTTGGTGCTTTTGATGACGCCCGGTCTGGCCTTCTTCTACGGCGGGATGGTGCGCCGAAAGAACGTCATGGCGACCATCATGCAGAGTTTCTTCCTGGTGGCGTTGATCAGCGTGCAATGGGTGGTCTGGGGATATTCCCTGGCTTTCTGTCCGGGGGGGAACAATTTCTGGGGAGGCTTAAACTGGCTCTTCCTGGATAACATGCCGGCGGTCAACCCGGGGGCTCCGACCATACCCCATTACGCCTTCATGATCTTCCAGGCCATGTTCGCCATCATCACCCCCGCCCTCATTTGCGGCGCTTACGCCGAAAGGGTGAGCTTCAAGGGTTTTGTGGCGTTCTCCCTTCTCTGGGCCACCTTCGTCTATGACCCGATCGCCCACTGGGTATGGGGCGGCGGTTATTTCAAGGACGCGCTTGATTTCGCCGGCGGAACGGTCGTTCATATGTCCTCCGGTTATTCCGCTCTGACCCTGGCGCTCCTTCTGGGGACGCGCAAAGGCTATGGCCGGGAAACCATGATCCCCCACAACCTGACCCTGGTGCTTCTGGGCGCCAGCCTTCTGTGGTTCGGATGGTTCGGTTTCAACGCGGGTTCGGCGGGGGCCGCTAACGCATTGGCCTGCAACGCCTTCGTGACCACCAACACGGCCACCGCCATGGCGGCCTTGACCTGGTGTTTGATCGAGTTCTTTCATCACGGCAAGGCCACTTCATTGGGCGCGGCCTCGGGCGCGGTGGCGGGTCTGGTCGCCATCACCCCGGCCTGCGGTTTCGTGGACCTGAAAGCCTCCCTGATCATCGGGTTGGTGGTGAGCTGTCTTTGCTACACGGCCATCCAGGTGAAGGTGAAACTGGGCTATGACGATTCCCTGGACGCCTTCGGGGTGCACGGCGTGGGCGGGACCTGGGGGGCCTTGGCGACCGGCTTGTTCGCCTTGAAGGCCGTCAACGGGACCGATGGGCTGTTCGCCGGCAATCCGGCGCAATTTTTCATCCAGTTAAAGACCGTGGGCGCGACGATCCTTTACTCGGTGACGCTCACCATCATCCTCTATTTCCTGGTCGAGAAGACCATCGGGTTCAGGGTCAAGGTCAAGGAAGAAGAGCTGGGCTTGGACCTGTCGCAGCATGGGGAAGAGGGCTACAACTATTGATTTTGAACCTAAGTATTTCACGGGTCACCCGTGAGGAAGGAAGTTCGATATGAAAAAGATCGAGGCGATCATTCGGCCTAGCGCCCTGAGGAATGTCCTGGACGGATTGAAAACAGTCGGCTATCCGGGCGTGACCGTGACCGAAGTGCAGGGCCACGGAAAACAAAAGGGGATCACCGAGTCCTACCGGGGACAAAGCGTGGAAGGCCTATTGCCGAAACTGGTGCTGACGGCGGTGGTGGGCGATAAGCATGTGACGAAAGTGGTCAATACCATCGTCAAGGCCACCCGCACCGGCGAGATCGGCGACGGGAAGATATTCGTCTCCCCAGTCGCGGATGTCATCCGGGTCCGCACGGGAGAAAAAGGCGATAAGGCTATTTAAGCTTTTCGAGTTTTCGTTCGTTCAGATGAAAGTAAAAGCGACACCTACCGCCGTTTGGAAAGTTGTTCCAAGCGGCGGCAAGGATCACTATTTAGATGAAAATAATCCCGCCAAGACAGAATCTTTAATAAATTATAAAACGCTTAAAAAACTCTAAAAACCCTCCCAAAAGAAGAATTTCGACACACAAATCACTCGGCAAAACTAAATCGCGGGCAAAAAAGTCTGATTTGAAACATATACAGCCCCCAGTGCCTCGCCTATCCTTTCAACGTTTTGGTCGGTCAGACCGGTATAAAAGGAGAACGAGAGAGATGGAATATCCTAAAACGCTTATTTCGTTTTTATTCCGAAAAATATCCGCGGTCGGCGCTGGCATCCTGGTTTATTTGGGAGCTGGTTGGGCCATGGCCCAAGAAGCGGCGCCGGCGGTGGTTCCCGCCAGTCCCGCGGCCCCCGCGATCAGCGCTGGCGACACGGCCTGGGTCCTGGCTTCCGCGGCCCTGGTCATGCTGATGACCCCTGGCTTGGGTCTGTTCTACGGCGGGATGGTCCGCCGGAAGAACGTCCTGGCGACCATCATGCAGAGTTTCTTCCTGGTGGCCTTGATCGGCGTCCAATGGGTGATCTGGGGTTATTCCACCTCCTTCTCCCCGGGCAACGACTTCTTCGGCGGCTTCTCTTGGGCCATGTTGAAGAATCTTCCCGCGGTCAATTCGGGCGCACCGACCATTCCCCATTACGCCTTCATCCTCTTTCAGGCCATGTTCGCCATCATCACCCCGGCCTTGATCACCGGCGCTTTCGCCGAGAGGGTCAAGTTCAAGGGCTTCATCGTCTTCTCGCTCCTCTGGGCCGCGTTGGTCTATGACCCGATCGCCCATATGGTGTGGGGCGGGGGTTTCTGGGCTAAGCAAGGCGGGCTGGATTTCGCCGGAGGCGTGGTCGTTCACATCAGCGCGGGTTTCTCGGCGCTGGCTTTGGCCATCTTGACCAACAAGCGCAAGGGCTACGGGACCTTCGCCATGGTGCCGCATAACATGACCATGGTCCTGACCGGGACCGGGCTGTTGTGGTTCGGCTGGTTTGGGTTCAACGCGGGGTCGGCCCTGGGTGCGAACGCCCAGGCTTGCACCGCCTTCATGGCGACCAACACGGCGGGCGCGACCGCGACCTTGATGTGGTGCCTCATCGAAGCCCTTCATCGGGGCAAGCCGACGGCCTTGGGCGCGGCCTCGGGAGCCATAGCGGGTTTGGCGGCGGTCACCCCCGCCGCTGGTTTCGTGGACATGACCGGGGCCATCTGCATCGGCGTCATCGCCAGCCTTCTTTGCTATGGGGCCATCCTGGTCAAGATGAAGATGGACTATGACGACTCCCTCGACGCTTTCGGCATCCACGGGGTCGGCGGTTTCTTCGGGACCCTGGCGGTCGGTATCTGGGCCAATCCCCTGATCGGCGGTAAAGCCGGGTTTTTATACGGGAATCCCGGGCAATTCACGGTCCAGACCTTAATGGCGTTATCGGTGGCTTTATTTTCACTGATCGCCACGGTTATACTGTTTTTCGTGGTCGAGAAAACGATCGGTTTCCGGGCCAGTGAGAAAGAAGAAGACATGGGCCTCGACCTTTCCCAACATGGAGAGGAAGGTTACGGCGGCCGTTGATCCTGGATGAACCAATGATCCAAATCTGAAGGAGGCAACTGTATGAAGAAAATAGAAGCCATCATCCGCCCCAGCGCCCTGAGGTCCGTCCTGGACGGGCTCAAGGCGGTCGGTTATTCCGGCGTGACCGTGACGGACGTGCACGGGCATGGCAAACAAAAGGGCGTGACCGAGAATTATAGGGGCCAGAGCGTGGAAGGCCTGCTCCCTAAACTTTTAGTCACCACGGTGGTGACCGACAAGGAAGTCCCCAAGGTGGTGAAGATCATCATCACGACCACCCGCACGGGCGAGATCGGCGACGGGAAGATATTCATCTCCCCCGTCATGAACGCGATCCGGACCAGGACGGGCGAGTCGGGGGATAAAGCCCTCCGGTAAGAATTTTTAGCGGTTTCAGCCCTGTCCTGGGTGTTTAATGAGTCCCATGACAGGGCTGTTTTTTTGCCCTTTTCAAGGAATGACGATGCTCAAAAAGACGCTGACAGGAATGATGTTTGTATGGGGGACCGCGTGCTGGGTCCTGGGCGCCGCCTTACCCTTGCCCGATGTCCAGATAATTCCCTGGAACGGCCACAAGGCCGCCGTGTCCCTGACCTTCGACGACAGCGACCCTTCCCACCTGGATTTGGCCATCCCCGAACTGAATCAACGCAAGATGCGCGGCACCTTTTACCTGATCGCCAACCGGACCGACCGCAAGGATGAGTGGCGCCAGGCCCTGACCCAGGGGCATGAATTGGGGAACCACACGCTCGACCATAAGCACGCCAATGAGTTGACGCCCCGGGACGAGGAAGCCCAGGTGATGGGCGCGCAGAATGTCCTGCAAAAAGAATTCGGCGTTCCCATCCGCACTTTCGCTTATCCCTACACGGAGATCACGCCGACCCTCAAGGCGTGGGTAGGGAAGGGACACCTGCTGGCCCGGGGAGGCTATGGGAACTATGACATGAAGCCCTCCTCGGAGCCGGATTGGCTGAATATCCCCTCGCGCGCCACCTTGTCCGCCACCCCTTTTTCCACTTATCGTGATTGGATCGACCAGGACCTGAAGGACAACGCCTGGTTGGTTTTCATGATCCATGGCCTGGAGGGAACACCTTGGGGCTGGGAGCCCATCACGAAACAAAATTTCGAGGCGATCCTGGATTACCTTCAATCCAAGGATATCTGGGTGGAAACTTTCCTGGGAGTCGGCTCCTATTTCCGCGCCGAAAAGATTTTCGAGGCCTGCCAGGTGAACACGGCCGGCGGCCAGAGAACATGGGGTTGGAAGATCCCGGAAAATTTCCCCACCCAGGTCGTTCTTTGCCTGAGGATCAAGCCGAATCAGGATGGATCGGTCCCTGCCGTGGAGTTGTCCCAAGGGGGGAAAGTCCTGACCCCCGATGACACGGGTTTGTACCGGTTCAACTTTTCAGGTAAAGAATTGGTAATGCGCCTTCTGCCTAAAAGGTGACCTGCTTTAAGATTAAACCCCTGTAACATTTTCCAAAAATCGTTTTAAAAATTCTGACAACCGTGAAGAATTTTTTTAAACATCTTCTGAACGGACGGCTTCCCGCTGGCTATTTCCAAGAGGGATATTTAGAATGCTCCTCGAAATCAACACGGAACGATTTTAGGGAACATCTAATAATTCACCACGGAGGCACAGAGGCACAGAGAAAATATTTTTTGATTTGACCGGAAGTAAAAAAGCGATTTTAAAAGTGCCTTTTAGTTGTTCGCCATTTCGTTCAGGCTAGCAACAAACCCTACCAACAGGAGTCGCAAGGTGGCAACGATCAAGGATGTCGCGGTGAGAGCGGGAGTGACCATTGGCACCGTTTCCAGGGTCCTCAACAATAAAAAATGGGTCAGCGATAAATGCCGCGTCCGGGTCCAGGGGGCCATCGATGACCTGCATTACAAACCCCAGGCCCACGCCCGCCGCCTGCGTCAGAAACATTCCCGCATCTGCGGGGTGATCGCCCCCCACCACACCGCCATCTTCCGCAGTCCCTTTTTCACCAACATCATGGAAGGCATCGAGGAGATCGCCGCGGAAAAACAATACCGCCTTCTGCTGCACCCCTTGAACGAGACCGCCCGCGCCCAGCTTTCCTACCGGGCCCTGCTGGGGGACGGAAGCGTGGACGGCATGTTCGTCCTGAACGCCTGGTCCACCGACGTTTCCATCCGCGAGTTGGCCGAGTCCAACGTTCCCTTCGTGCTCATCAACGGAAAGATCACCATCCAGGAAAACCTGCCTTACGTCGGTTTCGACAACCGGGGCGGCGTGGAGCTGGCCATCCAGCACCTGAAGGGCCTGGGCCATGAGAGGATCGCCATCATCAACGGGCGGATGACCACCACCAACGCCATCGAGCGCTACCAGGCGTACCAGGAACTTCTGGCGCGCCATCACATGGATTTCGAGCAGGACTGGGTCGGCGAGGGGGATTTCGAGGAAGAAGGCGGATTTCGGGCCTGTGAAAAGATCATGAAAGCGGTCCGAAAACCCACCGCCTTCCTTTGCGCCAATGACCTAATGGCGATGGGCGCCATCCGGGCCCTGAAGGCCCAGGGATTGATGGTGCCGGAGAACATCTCGGTCGTCGGGTTCGACAACATGGAGGAAGCGGGATATCACAAGCCGGGCCTGACCACCGTGGCTTTCTCGGCCTATGAAATGGGCAAAGTGGCAGCTCGCAAGATGTTCCAGATCATCACGGAAGAGACCTTGGAACATAGGGCTACGACCTTACAGCCTGAATTGATCGAAAGGGACTCGACAGGCCAGCTCCATTGAGTTTTTGAAGGGCTTCGAATGTTCGACCTAAAGCCCCGTTGATAGGCTAGAAACCTATCGGCGGGGCTTTTTTATTGGGTGGTTGGGCGTTATATATAGAAGCGGAGGAAGCGCCATGTTTCGAACGGTTCTATTGATCGCTTGGTCGGTCCTGGCCCTGGGAACGGCCTGGGCCCAGGATGGGGTCCCTTCCTCCAGCGCGGATATTGTCTCGGCTCAAGCTTACCCTTCCCTGGAGCCCATCCCCTGGCATGGGGATTTCCAGATCGCGGTCCAGATCAAGATCAAGGACGGATGGCACATCAACGGCCGGGACGGCCTTCCGGAAGGTTTCATTCCCTTGGACGTTTCCCTGGCCAAGTTCACAAACCTCGAGTTAGCCGGTCCCATCCAATATCCCGCCGGGAATTTAAAGACCCTGGGCGGGGAAACCAAACCTTTCCCGGTCTATGAGAATGAGGCTCGAGTGATCATCCCGGTCCGCCTGAGGGGGGCGCCCAAGCCCATGATCCTGGATGAGGGGTTGGTCCTCAAGGTCCAGGCCTGCAACGACCAATTCTGCTTGAGGCCGTCCGAAGTTCCCGTAACGGTCAGGGTTCATCTGGCGGCGGTTGGGGAAACACCCCGACCGGTGAACGCGGAGATGTTCACTCCCGCGGCGGCCGGCGGGCCGCCTGCCTTGCCTTCGGACAATATCATCGTGCGGCTGTTCCAGGAAAAGGGCGTCCTGCTCACCTTCCTCTTGGTCTTCCTGGGAGGGCTGGCCCTGAACCTGACCCCTTGCGTCTATCCCATGATCCCCATCACGGTCTCCTACTTCGGGACCCAGCGCGCGGAAAAACCCCTGGTCGTCCTGGGCCGGGCATTGGCCTATGTGGTCGGCATCTCGGTCACCTATTCGTCCTTGGGAGTGACGGCGGCTTTGACGGGCCGCATCCTGGGTTCCACCCTGCAGTCGCCCTGGGTGCTTGGCGGCATCTCCCTGCTTCTGGTCATCCTGTCCCTTTCCATGTTCGGGCTTTACGGAATCCAGGCGCCCTCCTGGCTTTTGAACAAGGTGGCGGCGGGGAACACCCAAGGCTGGATCGGGGCTTTGGGGATGGGACTGGTACTTCGGCATCGTGGCCGCGCCCTGCGTGGACCCCTTCTCCATCGGACTACTTACCTTCGTGGCGGCCAAGGCGAACCCATATCTTGGCTTCATCCTATTCTTCACCCTCTCCCTGGGCCTGGGGTTCCCGTATCTTTGGCTGGGTTTCTTTTCCACCGAGCTCCAACGCCTGCCCAAGTCGGGGATGTGGATGGTCTGGGTGAAAAAAGTTTTCGGGATGATCCTGCTGGGGATGCCGCTTTATTTCCTCAATCCGCTTTTGCCCAAGGGCTACAGCCACTTCCTGGTCCCCGGCTATTTGGTTTGCTGCGGGTTGCTCCTGGGCTGGGTATTTTCTGGCGCGGGAGTGAACCAGGGGTTCAAGAGATTCCAACATCTTTTCGGGGTCCTGCTGGTCATCCTGGGACTGATGGTCTATCGGAACTGGCCCCAGGTCTTGGAACTGCCGTTCCAGGCTTATGATCCCGCCCTTCTACAGCAGGCCCAAAAAGGGAACCAACCGGTCCTGATCGATTTCACGGCCAGTTGGTGTCTGCCCTGCCGGGAGATGGAGTTGAAGACCTTTTCCGACCCGAAGGTCCATGAAGCCTTGAAAAATTGGGTGTTATTGAAGGCGGACCTGACCCAGTATTCCTCCCCGCCGGTGGAGGCCTTGAAGAAGACCTACGGGATCATGGGAGTGCCCACGTTCCTATTCATCGGCCCGGATGGGCATGAGAAAAAGGAACTGCGCGCGGTGGGGTTCCTGCTTACCTCGGAATTCCTTCAGAAGGTCTCGGCCGTTTCTCGATAAAAAATCCTGATCAAATAACTTGGGTCATTCCCCCAAGGTCCGAAGAGTATCGAACGAATAGAGCCCCGTGCCATGGCCATCGGACCATTGGAAACGCAGGGCGTACCGGCCCACCGGGTCCACCCCGGTGATGTGGACGCCCGGGTCGATGGTTTCCAGGTTGATCATCCGCTCGCCCGTGACCTCGTTGACGCAAGACGCGCAGGGGCACATGCTCCTCAAATAACGGTTGGGGTACCGGGTTACCTTGTCATCGTCCCAGGTGATGACCGTGACCTTCTCGTCATTGGTATCCACTTCCTTCGGCCGGCTGGTCACCTTGACGGTGGCCGCGTTGATGATGGAAAGCTGGGAAGCCATCTGCTGGGCGATCAAATCATAAGCCTTGGCCGATAGGGAATCGGGATGGGCGGCCACGGTGGGAACGCCGGAGTCCCCGTCCTCGGCGACCAGGGGTTCGAGGGGTATCTCGCCCAGGAAAGGAACGGCCAGTTCCTCGGCCATCTTCCGGCCCCCGCCCTTCTTGAATATGGAAGTCACCTCCCCGCAATGGCCGCACACGAAACCGCTCATGTTCTCCACGATGCCGATGATGGGGACCTGGACCTGCTGGAACATCCGCAAGCCCTTCTGGGTGATGGTACGGGCCACATCCTGGGGAGTGGTCACCAGCACG
Organism: candidate division FCPU426 bacterium; assembly: GCA_963830915.1. Lineage (GTDB taxonomy): Bacteria > Oederibacteriota > Muellerivitia > Muellerivitales > Muellerivitaceae > CAWHOE01. The sequence continues at coordinate 25,257 of CAWHOE010000008.1, read as the reverse complement.
GCCCCCGCCAGGGGCACCGATTGGGTCAGGGTGAGTTGGATGTCCCCCGTGCCGGGAGGCAGGTCGATCAAAAGATAATCCAGCTCGCCCCACTCCACGCCCCCGAGGAACTGCTGGACCAGCTTGCTGGCCATGGGGCCCCGCCAGATGAGGGCGGTGTCGCTTTCCTGCTGGAGCATCCCGACGGACATGAATTTGATCCCGTGTTTCTCGAAGGGGATCATCTTTTTGGTGAGGGGATGGGTCTCGGGCTGACGGCCCTGGACGCCCAGCATGCGGGGGATGGAAGGACCGTAAACGTCGGCGTCCATGAGGCCGACCGAGGCGCCGGTCTTGGCCAGGGCCAGGGCCAGGTTGGCGGATACGGTGCTTTTGCCCACCCCGCCCTTGCCTGAGGCCACGGCCACCAGGTTCCTCACCGAGGGCATGTTGAGGTTCTTGATGCCCGTCGGGGCCTGGCGGACATTGGAGGTCATCTTGACCTCCACCTGGGTCACTCCCGGGATCTTGCCCACCGCTTCCACCGCCTGGGTCTTGAACTGGTCCTTGACCGGGCAGGCCGGGGTGGTCAACTCGATCTCAAAACTGACATTGCCGGATGATAGGGCCATGTTCTTGACGAAACCCAGGGAGACGATGTCCTGGCGCAGGTCCGGGTCCTTGATGGCCTTCAGGGCGTTCAAGACATCCTGTTCGGTGAAACTCATGGGCAATGGCTCCTTCAGGGGGATGGTCCAATATCGGATCGGTCGATCACTGTAACCGCGAGGTACTTAAAATGGGTTTTTAACAAGGAAAATGCAAGGCAACTTTTTACTATTTCTTTCCATTGAAGATGCCATCTCGACAACTTTGAGGAGTAAGACGGGGTCCTGGAATGAGCGGATTTGTTATATTTTGGCGTTAAAATAAGCTAAAATAAATTTTATTCCGTTATGAGTAAGCATCGAAAGGCGAAGCTCTCAATATGAAAGCCGTCATCATGGCCGGCGGGTTCGGAACCCGCATGCGACCCCTCACCATCAACCTTCCCAAGCCCATGATCCCCATGGTGAACCGTCCTATCCTTGAGATCATCGTGGAATTGCTCAAGAAACATAAGCTCACCGACTTGATCAGCGTGGTCTTCTACCAGTCGGAGGTCATCACCGAGTATTTCCGGGACGGGGCCGAGTTCGGGGTGCAGATGCAGTACAAAGCCGCCGAAAGCGACCTGGGCACCGCCGGGTCGGTGAAGAATTGCCAATCCCTCATCAATAAAGAAAGATTCCTCGTCATCTCGGGCGACGTCCTGACCGACTTCGACCTGTCCGCCGCCATCCAATTCCACGAGCAGAACAAGGCGAAAGCCACCATGGTCCTGACCCGGGTGGAGAACCCCCTGGCCTTCGGGGTGGTCATCACGGGCAAGGACGGCAAGATCCAGCGGTTCCTGGAAAAGCCCACCTGGGGCGAGGTTTTTTCCGACACGGTCAATACGGGCATCTACATCCTGGAGCCGGAAGTATTGGACCTGATCCCCGAGAAAGAAGAATTCGATTTCTCCAAGAACCTCTTTCCCCGGATGTTGAAGGAGGGCATGCCCCTTTTCGGTTATGTCGCCCAGGGCTACTGGGCCGATATCGGCAACCTGGACCAATACCGTTTAGCCCATCAGGACATCTTCGGGGGCAAGGTGGATGTGCGCATCCAGGGTTCCCGCTTGAACCGGATCGGCAAGGAGATTCTGGGCGGGCGAGAAGTCCAACATCGATCCCTCCGCCCAATTGACCGGGACCATCGTGGTGGGGAAGAACTGCAACATCGGCAAGAACGCCAAGGTCACCAATTCGGTCCTGGGGGACGGGTGCCAGGTGGAGGAGGGGGCGGTCCTGACCAACGCCATCCTGTGGCGCAACGTTTCCATCGGGGCCGAGGCCCAGGCCCGGGAATGCGTCATCGCCTCGGGAACGGACGTCCAGGAGAAGGCCAACATCTTCGAGGGCGCCATCGTCTCGGATAACTGCACTCTCGGGAAGGATTCGGTCGTGAAGGCGGGCGTCAAGGTCTGGCCCAACAAGGTCGTGGAGGACGGGGCCCAGCTTTCCACCTCGCTGGTCTGGGGCGACAAGTGGGCCAGGTCCATCTTCGGGCAGCACGGGGTCACCGGCATGGCGGGCATCGACATCACGCCCGAATTCGCCAGCAAGCTGGGGGCGGCTTACGGGGCGTCCCTCCCCAAGGGTTCCACCGTCCTGACCGCCCGGGACATCCACAAGACCAGCCGCATGATCAACCGCGCCCTCATCTCGGGCATCCTGTCCTCGGGCGTCAATGTGCACGACCTCCAGGAAATGCCCATCTCGGTGGCGCGCTACGCGGTCCCCAAACTTTCCGACGCGGGCGGCCTGCATACCCGCAAGAGTCCCTTCGATAAACAGTTCATCGACATCAAGTTCTTCGACGGCCGGGGCCTGGCCCTTTCTTCCAGCAAGGAAAAGGGGATCGAGAACCTTTTCTACCGGGAGGATTTCAGGCGGGCCACCATGGAAGAGACGGGCGAGCTGGTGTTCCCCCACCGGATGCTGGAGTTCTACCACCAGGGTTTCCTGGACGCACTGGACGTGGCGGCGGTGGCGGCCTACAAACCCAAGGTCATCATCGATTACGCCTTCTCCGCGGCGGCCCCCATTTTCCCCTGGCTGTTGGGCAAGCTGGGCTGCGAGGTGGTCGGTCTGAACGCCTACATGGACGAGACCAAATTGACCAAGACCCCCGAGGAATTCCAGGCGGCGCTGAAACAGTTAGCCGACATCGTCCCGACCCTGCGCGCGGATTTCGGGGTGTTGTTCGACGCGGGCGCGGAAAAAATATTCGTGGTGGACGAGAAGGGCCACTTGCTGGCGGGGACGGAGCTGTTGGCGCTTTTCTCCCTTTACGCCTACCTTCGCCAGAAGGGCGCCAAGACGGTCGTCCCGGTCACGGGCTCCCAGATCCTGGACGACCTGGCCAAGACCCACGGCGGGCAGGTCTCGCGCACCCGGACCAATTACTATTCCCTCATGGAAGCCGCCACCCAGCCGGACGTGGCCCTGGTGGGCGAGCCGGACGGCGGGTTCATCTTCACGAAGTTCGCGCCTTTCATGGACGCCATGATGTCCACGGCCAAATTGATGGAATTCATCGCCCTGGAGGGCAAGTCCATCTCCACCTATCTCAAGGATTTCCCCAAGAAGATCCAGGTCACCCAAAAGGTCCCCTGTTCCTGGGAATTGAAGGGGACCATCATGAGGCACCTGATCGAGGACACGGAGAACGAGAACCGGGAATTGATCGACGGGGTGAAGATCAGCAAGAACGGGTCGTCGGTCATGATCCTGCCGGACGTGGATATGGCCCTTTTCCACGTGACCGCCGAGGCGGAGAGCGAGAAAAAGGCCCAGGACCTGGTGAGTTCGTACGTGGATAAGATCAAAAAGTGGCAGTCGTAGACAACCAAACCAAGTTAACAAATCCAACGATTTCTCGCTAAAGCCAAAACTAAAAACGTTGCGCCCCACAATTTTTTTCCGTAAACTTTCTCCGCTTCCCATTCATTCACCCTAAGGACAAACGACCGTGGCTAAGATCACATTCGGTACTTCGGGCTGGCGGGCCATCCTGGCGGACGATTTCACCTTCGCCAATGTCCGCGTCGCGGTGGCGGCTATCGCCCAACATCTCCAGCAGACCGGGGAAGCCAACAAGGGCTTGGTCATCGCGGGGGATTATCGATTCCTGTCGGAAGAGTTCATCCAGCTGACCGCCCAGGTCCTGGCGGGTCACGGCATCATGTCCTACATCTGCCCGGTGGGCACGCCGACCCCGACCGTTTCCTATGAACTGATCCGGCGTAATACGGCGGGTTCCATCAATTTCACCGCCAGCCACAATCCCGCCACCTATCAAGGCTTGAAGTTCAACGGCTCGGACGGGGGACCGGCTCCGGTCCAAGTGACGCTCTCGTTGGAGGCCTTGGCCGAATCCATCGCCGCCAAGGGCGGGAAGGTCCCCGAGCTTGCCTATGCCAAGGCCGAGGAAAAAGGCTTGGTCGCCCAGATCGACCCCAAACCGGAATATTTCAAAAGGGTCCGGGAATTGGTCCGATTCGATGTGCTCAAAAAGGCCCGCATGAAGATCGTGGTGGACCTGATGAACGGCAACGGACTGGGCTACCTGGATACCCTGCTGCAGGAAGCGGGGGTCAACCTCGAAGGTCCTGCATAACACCCGGGATCCCTTTTTCGGCGGACACCATCCGGAGCCGGGAGCGGAAGAACTGCAGGAAGCCATCCAACTGGTGAGGACCTTGCCGGCCCATATGGGCCTGGCCAATGACGGCGACGCCGACCGTTTCGGGGTCATCGACGCGGACGGGACCTTCATCACCCCCAACCAGGTCCTGCCCATCCTTTTCGAGCACCTCTTGAAGACCCGCGATTGGAAGGGATGCGTGGTCAAGACGGTGGCCACCACCAACCTGATGGACGCCATCGCGAAAGCCCACGGAGTGGAGCTGGTGGAAACCGCGGTCGGTTTCAAATATATCGCCGAGATCATGGTGAAGCGGCCCATCATCATCGGAGGGGAAGAGTCCGGGGGCTTGACCGTCCACGGGCATGTCCCCGAGAAGGACGGCATCCTGGCCAACCTGCTGATGGCCGAAGTGGTCGCCTCGGAAGGCAAGACCCTCTCGGCGGTGTTGAAGGGACTGCACCAGCAGTATGGCGCTTTTTATTCGGACCGATTGAACCTCAAGCTGAAGGACGGGGTCAAAGAGGTCATGACCGCCAAATTGAAGGATAACCCGCCGGCGGAACTGGCCGGGAAGAAGGTCGTCCAGATCATCCGGGTGGACGGGACGAAGTTCATCCTGGAGAGCGGGGAATGGCTTATGGTCCGGTTTTCCGGCACCGAGCCCCTGATGCGGTGTTATATGGAAGCCCGCACCCCCGAGGGCCTGGAAAAACTGAGGCTGGCGGGCAAGGAACTCACTCAGGTTTAGACCGTGTCTATCCATCCGTCCCAGCCGGACCTTTTCAATATGTCATTCTTTCCCATTTGCGATAAACTAAACCCATCCAAAGGATTTTTCGCAAAGGCCATGAAAGATGATCTCCCCAGCCGTTAAAAAGAACATCCAGGACTACCTCAAGGGCATCTTGCCCGTTTTGATCCTGCTTGCCCTCTGTTCGGTCGGGGCCGGGATCATCGCAGCCCAATTCATCAACGATCCGGTCATCGTGGAGGCGATAGTCGTGGGGACCCTATTCCTCCTGCTTTTCTGGTGGGGGTTCATCGCCTGGCGGCAAAAGTCCAACTGGGTCATGAAACTCCAGGAGTTGATGCTGTCCAACCAGATGATTTCCTTCAACTTCACCAAGATCAAAAGCAACATGCCATGGAATGTCGATCAGAACCGGGAGAGGCTTTTCAGGGCCGCCGCCGCCGAGTACCAGACCCTTCGGGAAAGGGCGAAGGATACCCAGCAAACCCTTGAGAAATATGTGGGGTCCAATGTTTCCTCCAAAGCCACCGAGAAAGCCGCCCGTTCGGAGCTGGGCGGGGAGTCGCGCAGGGTCTATGTGCTTTTTTCAGACGTCCGGAGTTTCACCCGAATGGCCGAACAGCTCCAACCCCAGGAAACGGTCGAGATCCTCAACAAAATGTTCACGGCCATGGAAGAGGTCATCACCCAGAACGGGGGCGACATCAACAAATATATCGGGGACGCCATCTTCGCCTATTTCCGCCGGCCCTACAGCAACGAGGGGGAAGCGGCCAAGTTGGTCCTTCGGACCGCCCTTCGGATGCAGGACCGTTTCGCTTTGTTGAACCAGGCCTTCAAGGTCGTCCTACAGCCAGCCGGTGGAGATCGGTCTAGGGATCGGCGTCACGGCGGGTACGGCCATCGTGGGGAACCTGGGCTCGGCCAACCGCATGGAATTCACCCTCATCGGCGACACGGTCAATCTGGCTTCCCGCCTCTGCGGCATCGCCAAGCACGGACAAATCCTGGTGAACGAGGAAATGGCCGAGGTGTCCCAGGACTTCTTCGAGATGACGGCCCTGCCCGGCCGTCCAGATCAAGGGGAAGTCGGGTATGCATATCCCTTATGAGGTTGTCGGCGAACGATTGACGATGGGCCGATGACATCCTCCATGAGCGAAAAATCACTCCCATGAAAAAGAAACCCGCCCAGCGCCGGCCACACCTGACCGCCTTTCGGCATTTCGGGTTGAGGAACGACCCCTTCACCACCCTTTCCCTCCAGGGACACAACCTGGATTATTTCGTCGGAAGGAAAGCCCTGGTCGACCGGCTTTCGTCCGTTTTCTTCTCCCTCTCGAACGTCGGGGTTGCGGGGGAACCGGGGATGGGGAAAAGCAGCCTCATGCAGTTGATGAGGAGCCGGGTCCCGAAAGAGTTCCACGCCGTGACCATCGGGGTCCCCCTGGACGACGCCACCTATTTCCTTTCCGAACTGTTGCGGGAAACGCTGGTCATCATCCCCAAGGTGCCGGGTCTGAAACTGGAGGAAGTCTCCCGCAGGATGGAAAAGGAGACCTTGAGCAAGAACCTGATCTTTTCCATCATCAAGAACATCATCCTGCATCTCAAGAAACCCCTGCTGGTCTTCGTGGACGACCTGGAGAAGATCAAGGGGGACCGGATCCATCACCTGACCCGTTCGGAAAGGACGCTCCAGATCCTGGAGGAACTCAAGCCCCTGTTGGAACTCCCGAATGTCGCGTTCCTGATGGCCCTGCAGGAGGAGTTCTATTCCAAGGTCAGCGACGTCGTGAAGGAAGGGGCGGAGCCGACGGTCCTGGGTTTGTTCAAGAACATCGTCCTGGTCGAGAAGTTCTCGAAAGCGGAATTGACGGCCATCCTTTCCCTCCGGCTGGAGAAGGCCGGTTTCAAGGGGTCCCGGGAATCCTTCCTGGAACCGGAGGCCTTGACCCTGGCGCTGGCCCTTTCCGCGGGGAACCCCCGCCGATTCCTGTTCCTGCTCTCGGAAGCCATGTACTGTTCCTTCAAGCGCGGGGGGGATCGGGTGGAATTCCAGGACCTGTTCGATTCGGTCAATGAATACCTTAAATTGGACCTGGTCTGCAAGAAGCTCCTCTATTTCCTCGCCAAATCCGGGCGGGCGGTCGCGTCCAACTCCGACCTCCAGTCCTTCATGGGACTGGATATGATCTCCATCTCCCGGCGGCTGGAGATCCTTTCCAAGAACCGGCTGGCCGAGGTGGCGGAGGTCGCCGACGGGGTGAAGGTCTACACCCTGCCGGGTTCCAGGGACATCCGGGAAGGTTTATCCCTTCCCCCCGCCGGCAAGACGACCCTGCAGGCCAATGGGGAAAGGATGTATCACCTGGGCGCCGCGGAGGGCGAAAAGACGTCATGAAGCCCTTCGTTGTCCTGATCACCACCCCGAACCGCAAGGTAAGCGAGCGGTTATCCAAGGACCTGGTCGGCAAGAAGCTGGCCGCCTGCGTCAACCGCGTCCCGAACATTTCCAGCCGTTACTGGTGGGAGGGCAAGGTCCAGACAGCCCAGGAAGAATTATTGATCGCCAAGACCCATCAGGGCCGGTTGAAAGCCCTCATTCAGTGGGTCGGGGACCATCATCCCTATCAAGTCTGCGAGGTGCTGGCCCTGCCGGTGGCGGCGGGTCACCGTCCTTATCTGGACTGGATCAAGAAAAGCCTGGGAACGGTCCAAAAAAACAAGGGACGATGACCGTAGGATTCATTTTATAGCCGTGATCATTTGAGGAGCCTATGCCGTCAGCCGAGACCAATTCCAAATCCCTTCGCTACCTATTGCGGGCCAGGATGATCTGCCTGATCCTGATGATGTTCCTGTGGTATGTGGCCGAGGATAACAAAGCGGCGGCGGCGGTCACCGAGGGTTTAGGGATCATCATCTTCGCGATCTTTCTCACCCTGGTTTTCGTCGTCCTGGGCAGGCTCAAACGCTTGACCGGGGCCTTGATCCCGGCGGTCATCCTGCTCGACGCGCTCATGCTGGGCTTATGGGTTTCCATCTCGGGCGGTCCGGTCAGTTTTTACGCGGCCTTTTTCCTCCTCCTTCCCATCAGTTCCATCCTTTTACTCCCTCCCCGCACGGCCGTATGGGTCGTTACCCTTGTTTTTTCCATCATGATGGGCGTCTTTTATCTGGATTTCATCTGGCACATCCCGGCTTCCTTCGACACAGGGGAGATCAACTTCATCTCCAAGATCGTCGAGAGCTCCACCCCGCCGGTCCGCCTGTCGATCTACTGGCATCAGGCGTTGCGCTGGACCATCTTTTACACCTTGATCGCCATGCTCTGCGCCATCCTCATGAGGCAGGTCTGGGAAAGGGAAGAGAATCTCCGGGTGAAGGAAAAGAACCTGGAGCAAAAGCGTCATTTCATCCAGATGGGGGAACTGACAGGCCGTATCGCCCACGGGGTCAATACGCCCCTGGGCCTGATCTCGGGGAACTTGGAGATGCTCATGGCCGAGACCCGAAAGGACGGGAAAGTCTACAAGCAGTTGGTCCAGATCGACCAGTACGTCCAAAGGGCCATCCGGACCGTGAGGGACACCTTGGATTTCGGCAGGCTAAGCACTTCGGAGATCAAGAAGGTTTCCTTCCCCCGGGTGATCCAGGCGGCGGTCATGTCGGTCCAGCCGAAGCTTAAAACCACCGAGGGTAAGCTGATCCTGGATGTGGACCCGGAGCTTCCGGAGGTCATGGCCTACACCGAGGGGGTGTTCCAGGTCGTGCTGAACCTGCTGGAGAACGCCATCGACTCCATCCAGCCAGGCGGGATCGTCACCCTATCCGCCCATTTCCAATACCGCCCGGTGCGTCTCAGCGCTCAGGATCGGCGAGGGGAAATACGACTGGTGGTCAAGGACACGGGCCGGGGCATTCCCCCGACGGAGCTCAAGAAGATCTTCGAGCCTTTTTATTCCACCAAGGGATTCGGCAAGGGCACGGGTTTGGGATTGGCCATCGTCAAACGTATCGTGGACGAGCATCGGGGGGAGATCAAGGTGGAAAGCCGGGTCGGGGAAGGGACGTCGTTCATCCTGCTTTTCCCGACCGAAGGCGTGAGCCTTGAAAAGGGGGATGGACTAGGTGGGGAAGGGGAGGGAACTTTCAACTATAATGGGACCATCCCGCTCGGAAAGGACTTGTAAGATGAAAGCAGTCAAGCCGAAGAAGGCCATCCGCCCCAAGGCGCTCAAACCAAAGGCTCCGTCGAAGGCCCAAATCCTGGTGGTGGATGACGAGGCGGATTTCGCCACGCTCATTCAGAAAAGCCTGAGCCAATCGGGCTACCGGGTCGACGCCGCGACCAGCGCCACCCAGGCTATCGCTTTGCAGAGGAAACATTCCTATGACCTGGCCCTGGTGGATCTGCGCATGCCTGAAATGACCGGGCTGGAGCTTTTGCAGTACCTGAAGGTCCGGGACAAAAAGATCTTCGTCATTATCATGACCGCTTACGGGTCCTTCTCCGTCGGCATCGAGTCCTTGCGCAAGGGCGCCTGCGATTACCTGGCCAAGCCTTTCAAGCTCAATGCCATGAAGGACAAGGTGGCGGAGGCCCTGCACCGGCGGGCCCAGTTCATCGAGGAACAGAGGGTATTCCCCCAGCGCTCCACGATGGACGAGTGGTGATCCCCTCCAAAAAACAGTTCTGAGTTCTTAGTTGGAAGTTTTGAGTTCGTGCCCAACTTTGGCAACTTTTGGAGTCGTCCTATTTTCCCCTCTGAAAGAGGGGGACAAAGGGGGAGTTAGTCTTTTCAAATCGCATCGGCAACGCCTAATACCCCCCTTCCCCCCTTTTTCAAAAAGGGGGGGTAATCTCAGGCGACGTACCTTTTAGGATTTGCCAAAGTTGAGTACGTGAATATTTTTAAACCCGGATCAGAATAAAATTTCCATAACTTAGAACTTGTTACAGCGAAAGGTCCACATGCCCAAACGCGCTACATCCCAAGCCAAAAATCAGAATATTCCCGAACCGACCATCGCCCGGCTTCCCCGCTATTTGAGAAGCTTCAATGAGTTCGAGAGGAAGAACCATACGATCATCTCCTCCAAGGAATTGGCGGGGGTCTCGGGCATCAATCCTTCCCAGGTGCGCAAGGACCTGGCCTACTTCGGGCAGTTCGGCCGCCGGGGCATTGGATATGAGGTCCGAAAGCTTGACGTCAAGATGCGGGAGATCCTGGGGCTTCACAAAACCTGGGGTATTGCCCTGGTGGGAGCGGGGAATCTAGGCACCGCCCTTCTTCAATACGGGGGTTTCGCCAAGGCCGGGTTCAAGATCGAGGCGGCTTTCGATGTGGATCCTTCCAAAGTGGGTTGGGAACTGGAGGGGGTCCGGATCTGGGCCGCCTCCGCCATCCGCACCATCGTGAGGGAAAAAAAGATCGAGATCGCGGTCATGGCCGTGCCCGCTAGCCAGGCCCAGAGAACTGCCGACGAGCTGGTGGATGGCGGCATCCGGGCCATCCTGAACTTCGCCCCTTGTCTGCTCAACTATCCTAAATCGGTCCTGGTCCGGAACGTGGATCTGGCCTCCGAATTGGAGCATTTGACTTATTTCCTGGAAAAATCAAAAAGGGCCTCCCGGCCGTAACCGGGGGAAAAGTCCTTGGCAAATCCACCGATTCAAACAGCTGTTCCAAATCCAGGGCCAAAGTGGTATTTTTGGTCGGTCTAGAACACAAGAAAAGGGGACAACTTGACGATTACCAACACCATTACCGACACCTCAACCGAACCTGTCCGGAAACCTTTCCAGGGCTTCCGCAAGGTCTATCATGTCTTGGCTTCCTCCATGTTCCCCTTGGCCTATCTTTACCCCCCGCTGCATTTCACCTTCCCGGAAACCAGGAAATGGATATTGATCATATCCGGGACCTGCTTCGCCGGTTCCTTCCTCCTGGACCTGGCCCGGTTGATGGATAAGAAATTCAATTCCTGGTTCATGGGTCTTTTCGCCTTCCTCATCCGCAAGACCGAGGTGGACAAGTTCAACGGGTCCACTTTCCTTTGCCTGGCATTTTTCGTGGTCGTACTCCTTTTCCCCAGGACCGTGGCGATCACCGCCATGTTCTTCCTTTCCCTTGGGGACGCCGCCGCTGAATTGGGCGGGAAGAATTTCGGGCGTCTTCGGATATTTGAAAGGTCATTGGAAGGAAGCATCGCTTTTTTTACCGTGGCTTTCGTGGTCGCTTTCGCTCTATTTGGCGATCTTCAGATCGCTGTTCTGGGGGCCATCGCGGGAGCCCTGGTCGAGCTTTTCTCTTTCGATGTGGATGATAACCTGACCGTCCCTATCGGTTCGGCGCTGGCCCTGACCCTGGTGCTGGTTTTGTTCCATCCAGGTGTTAATTTCCCCACCTTTTAAACGGCTTTTTCCTACCCTTCTTATTCCCTCATCCATCCCTGGTTAAAAATCGGACTCGAAAGCCAAATTTGTGGCTTTTATTGTTTTAAGTCGCCTTTCCGGGAATAAAAGCATTTTTGAAGCGTCTAAATATCAAGGAAAAGCCCAATTGTCTTTGGCATGGTTGATGCCTTTTATTAAGACAACCGCCCGCTTGAAAGCGACGCCAATAAAACATCAACGTTTGGGCATTGTTTCTGATGCCGGAAAGCGAGGGGAGCCATGGATGAGAATTGCAAGAAGATCGAAAAAATGCTGGACCTTTACAGGGAAGGGAAACTTGAGGATTCGGAAAAGGCCGATGTGGAATACCACTTGTTGTATTGCCCTGAGTGCATATTCCTTCTGACCTTGGTGCCGTCCTTGAGCGCTGATAGATAAGCGAAAGTTCACGTTGGAACATGAGCCCGCCCTGCCAGACGGGCTTTTTTATTGGCATTTTACTTTTGCGAGGCTTTCACGAAACATCCAGGTCATTTTCCGGGGCGATGGGAATCAGGGAAGAATTTCAAGATGAACAAGGGCCCGTTCTTGTGTAGGATGCTCTTGTTCGTTATTTCTATCGCGAAGGAGTTTATATGACCAATTTTGATCCGAATCATTTCGATCCCTCGGTGCTATTCGGTGTCATGGGGATCGTCATCCTGGTGGGTCTTCTAGTCGGGTTGGCCCTCTGCGCCGTTATCTGTTATCTGGTATCGAAGTGCTACGAGGCCATTCCCGCGAAATTCCGGGCCATGACTCCGGGCAAGGTCTGGCTTATGATGATCCCCTGTTTCAATATCGTTTGGATCTTCTTCGTGTATCCCGGCCTCTCCAAGTCGTTCAAGGCCTATTTCGACTCCGTAGGGGACACGTCGGTGGGGGATTGCTACGCCAAGGTCGCCTTGGGCTATTGCATCGCCACCTGCTGCTGCATCATCCCTTGCGTGAATTATGTGGCCGGGCCGGCTTCCCTGGTCCTGCTCATCGTTTATCTGGTCAAGGCCTATGAGTTGAAGAACAAGATCAAAGCCGCCTAAAACCGGTGAAATCCGGGTTAGAGCGAATTCTTTCCCATTCCCTTTGGGGCATGTGCGCCGGGGCGCTTCTGGTGAGTTTTTGTTGTCCCCTGAACGCGCTGCCCCAAGGGAATTTTTGTTGGTTCTACGGTTTGACCCATCTCCCATGCCCTGGTTGCGGTTTGACCAGGTCCTTCCTTTGCATTTCCCACGGCCTTTGGAAAGAAGCCTGGGGGTTCAACCCCTTCGGCTATGTTTGGTACGCTCTCGCCCTTTACGGTTTCCTGAGACCATTGGTTTTTGAGAGGTTGCCTCGGATATCCAAACCCATCGAGCGTGTCGTCCAGGCGAACGCTTTTTTCCCGGTTCTGGTTTTCTTGATGTTCCTGGTTTGGGCCATCCGGATAGGTTCCAATATCGTGACGCGATGAGAGATTCTTCCCGCCTTGACATTCGAAGTTGATATAGGCAAGATTCACTCGCACTTTAATTACTTCGACCGTATTTCGGTCTGGAAAAGTCCATAAAACAGACTTTTCCATCTGACGACATTTGCGGTATCCCCACGATTCTTGCAGAATCTTTGGGGTGACAAGCTGCTTTGTACCGATCTTCCATTTTGAATTAATGTGATCGGTACTATGCCGACCTCATTGAAAATGGAAAAATGAGGGTCGGTATGTCGCACTATTAAATTTTTTGCAGCATGTCAGGGTTTCTTGCGGCAAGAGCCGCGGGAAGCCCTATTTGCGTTTACAACAAAACCGGGATCATTGAAATGGAAAGCATTCCCAAACACGAACCAGTTTCAGGACTAAAGGTCCCTTTCGACCTGGAAAAATTCGCCTGGCCCAGCGCTGAAGAGGTCCTGGCGCCTCTGCGCAATAGAACCGCTCGTACCCTTATCCACAGTGTCCCCGGCTCGGCCAAGGCTTTCTTGATCGCCTGGTTCTACCAAAAACTCCAAGAGAAACATCCCTGGCTTATCGTCACGCCCACCCGGGAAGAGGCCCTGGTCCTGCAGGACGACCTTTCCACTTGGATGCCCGAGGTATCGGTCTTGCTCTGTCCCTCATGGGAGATCCTTCCGCAGGACGTGGAAACCCCCGACCCGGAACTCATCGGGGACCGCCAAAGGGTTTTCTACCAGTTGATCCAGGGGAAACCCTGCGTCGTCGTGGCGCCCTTGATGGGCGTTCTGCAATGCACCCTGCCGCCGGAAGAATGGTTCGACCAGGTCATGATCCTGCGAAAAGGTCAGGAGGCGCCTTCCGACCTGAAGGAACGGTTGGTGGCGATGGGCTATGAGCCGGTCAATCAAGTGGTGCAATTGGGACAGTTCGCCATGAGGGGTGGCATCCTGGACCTGGCTTCGCCTGGGTCCCCCTCAGGTCCGGTGCGTCTGGAATTTTTCGGCGATACCCTGGAATCGGTCCGGCCTCTGGACATCCTGAACCAAAGGTCCAGCGGGAATCTGGAAGAGGTCCATGTGTTCCCGGCCCATGAGATCGTCCTGAAGGACGAGGCCCGGTACAATCTACGCCAAGCCCTGAGGGACAAGATCAAGGCGGGGACCAAGGAAAAACCCTCCCGGTGGGCCACGGACGCTTTGGAATTGTTCAATCAAACCCGCCAATTCCCAGGTTGGCAATGGCAGGGGGTCGGCGCCTTGGAAAAAAGGGCATGCCTGTTCGACTACCTTCCCGAAGATACCCGAATGCTGGTGATGGAACCTATCGCTTTCGAGCGCAAGTGGGGCGAGATGCAAGACCTGTTGGCGGCCTGCAACCAACAGGCGAAAGAGGATGGAGCGGACCTTTTCGATTCCCTGGACCTTTTTTCCGATATTAAATTCATCAAAAAGTCTTTTGAGCGGGGTACGGCCGCCGGGGTCTCCCAACTCCAGCAGGAACTTTTCGGTAAACCGGCCGACCTGGAATTCGCGGTGCCGGGCCGGGTCATGCCGCCCTATTACGGAAAATTCGCCACCTTCACGGGGGACCTGGCGAAATGGCTGGCGGATAAGTACCGGGTCCTGATCTGGTGCCATAACAAGGGGGAAAGGGAAAGACTGTCCGAACTCCTACGCCAGGAAAAGATCAACCCGAAGGACAATCCTCAGATATCCCTCATCCTGGGCGAGATCGAGCAAGGGTTCGTCTTCGACGACATCAACCTTTACGTCATGCCGGACCACGACCTATTCAGGCGGTATCGGGCCGGGCGCCACCGAAGGACCAGGGCGGTCTCGGGCGGCAAACCCCTGGCTTCCCTCAATGAGATATCCATCGGCGATTGGACGGTCCATGTGGACTGCGGTATCTGTCTTTACCGGGGACTGACGCCCTTGACCGTGGACGGGGTCACCCGCGATTACATCCAGTTGGAATTCGCCGACAACGAGAAGATCTACCTGCCCACCGACCAGATCGCCCTTATCCAACGATATATAGGAAGCGAGGGGTCGCCGGTCCTTTCCAAGCTGGGCGGGGAACAATGGAGCCGCACCAAGGCCAAGATCAAGCGGGAGATCGAGGCGGTCGCCAGGGAATTGATGGCCCTTTACTCCGTCCGGCAGGTATTGAAGAAGAAACCTTTCCCCGGGGACACCCCCTGGCAGACCGAGTTCGAGGACGCTTTCCCCTATGACCTGACGCCGGGCCAATACACCTCGACCAGGGATATCAAGAAAGACATGGAATCGGAAAGGGTCATGGACCGGCTGGTCTGCGGGGACGTGGGTTACGGCAAGACCGAGGTGGCCATGAGGGCCGCCTTCAAGGCGGTCCAGGACAAACGGCAGGTGGCGGTCCTGGTACCCACCACCATCCTGGCCCAACAGCATTACTACACCTTCAAGGAACGGATGGGTGAGTATCCGGTGGAAGTGCAGATGCTGTCCCGGTTCAGGAGCCGCGCCGAGATCCATAAGACCCTGGAACTGGCCAAGGAGGGGAAGGTGGACATCCTTATCGGCACTCACCGGTTGCTGACCAAGGACGTGAAATTCGCCAACCTGGGTTTGCTCATCATCGACGAGGAACACCGTTTCGGCGTTTCCCAGAAAGAAAAGCTGAAGGCCCTGAAGCATGACGTGGATGTTCTCACCTTGACCGCTACCCCCATTCCTCGGACGCTTCACATGTCCCTTTCGGGCATTCGGGAGATATCGGTCATCGACACCCCGCCCCGGAATCGCCGGTCGGTTCTGGTGCAGGTATCCCCCCTGGATGACCGGCTGGTGGCCGAGGCCATACGGCGCGAGATGAACCGGGAAGGTCAGGTCTTTTACGTTCACAATCACGTGAAGGACATCGAACGCATCGCCGACCGTCTGCACAAGCTGGTGCCGGAGGCCAAGCTGGCGGTGGCCCACGGCCAGCTGACGGAACATGAGCTGGAAGCCATCATGATGGATTTCGTGGACAAGGAATTCCATGTGTTGGTCTGTACCTCCATCATCGAGTCGGGCTTGGACATGCCCAACGTGAACACCCTCATCGTGGAGAGGGCGGACTCGCTCGGGTTGGCCCAGCTTTACCAGTTGAAAGGAAGGGTGGGACGGACGGACCGGCAGGCCTACGCTTATTTCTTCTATCCTCGCCATGTGACCTTGAGGGAACTGGCGCAGAAGCGCTTGGAAGTATTGCAGGACTTCTCATCCCTGGGTTCGGGCATGCATATCGCCATGAAGGACATGGAGATCAGGGGAGCGGGGAATGTGCTGGGGACCCAGCAACACGGGAATATGGATTCCATTGGGTTCGAACTCTACAGCCGGCTCTTGAGCCAGCAGATCGCCCACATGAAAGGGGAAGAGGAGGATGTGGATTTCACTCCCACCCTCTCCCTAGGCGTCAGCGCCTACTTCCCCAAGGAATACATCACCGACGAGGGTTTGAAGATAGAGTTCTACCGAAAACTAGCCGAGATGGACCAGGATGACCAGTTGGCTGGTATCGAGGAAGAATTGAAGGACCGGTTCGGGCCCTTGCCGGTCGAGGCCCAAATGCTGTTGAAAGTGGCGTCTTTCAGGCCGAGGGTGAAGGGATTGGGGGTCCAGCGCCTGGAGGCTCAGGGCGGATGGGTAAGCCTGCAGTGGCATCCAGACCTGGCGCCTACGCCGGAGGTGGTCCAAAAATGGATGAAGCAATGGCCGCCGACCCGCATCCGTTTTTCTTCCCAGGATCCCAATTCCATTTCTTTCCGGGTGGCCAAGGGCGAGGAAGCCCAGGAAGCGCGCCTGGCCTCGGTGGAGAAACTGCTCAAGGACCTAAAGCTCGATTAAGAGGTGGAAATAAAAAAGGCGGGGAAGGAATCCCCGCCTTGATAAAACGACTTACTCGATTTTAGACGCTGAAATTAGTTGCCGGTCGTAGAACCAGTCGTCGAGCCGGTGGTGGAGCCAGTAGTTGAACCGGTCGTGGAACCAGTAGTGCTTCCATTAGGATGCTTATCCTGATAGATCTCCTTGGACCTTTGGTTTTCCTGCTGCTCCAAGGTCTGGCGATCCGACTTGGTCAATTTCCCGCCGTCATTTTTCAAGTCCGCTTTGCGTTCTTGATTGATGGCTTTACCCTGTTGGGCCAACTGCTTGTGCTCGGCTGGGGTGATGGTCCCGTTCTTCACGCCTTGTTTAATACGCTTGTGTTGGCGTTTCAAACGCGCCTTCGGGCTCATAGCCGGGTTTTTGCCATTCGCGTCCTGCGCGATGGCCAATCCTAACGCTCCCACAAAGAACAACGCGGTCAAAGCTACGATGAACCTTTTCATTTTCCTGCTCCTCTTTTTGGTTGTTAACTACTCACCTACGATATGTTGGACGAAGGGTTAGGGAAAAAAGTTGCAGAGACAAACCCTGCTAATTAGTGGGTTTTTTAAAAGAAACCCATGGTGTGGGCAATGGGTCCCCGAAACCAGGTCCATGACAAATGACGTTTTTTCGTGGTTCCGCGCCCACAATCAGGTTATTTTATAAAGGATTTTATGGGGTGCCATCATTTCTCCCGGGAGTAACCATTCATGAAAAAAATAGTCTTCTTTTTAGCGGCCTTGGCCGTCATTCTTGCCCCCCGCGCCTGGAGCGCCATGACGAAAGTGGCCTGGGAGGAAATGACCCAGGTCTGGGTCGCTCAGCACAACAGCAAGCTGCCCCCCGAAGTACAGCGCTATATGAAGGCCATCAAGGTCGGGAAGTCCTCGTTCCACCACGCTTCGTTGCATAGACCGAAGTATCCCATGAGAGGGATGGCCTTGAGCGTCGCGGAAAAATTCGGTATCCCAATGGAAATGCACCGCGAGAACGACACGGTCACACCCTTGACCGCGCTCTATAACGCGAAAGGCGCGGGAGCTTCCTTCTTGATCGCCGATTACACCGATGAATATGACGATGATGTTTCCACCTCGGACATCTATATCAAGATCGGCCTGCATTACGAGCTTTTGTTCCATGGCCAGGGCTATCGGGAATGCGCCAGGCTTTTCAAATTGGGTAAGACCTCCCCGATCTTTTTCGAGATAGGCAATTACGGGGGCGGCAGCCGCTGCGACAAGATCTTCTATATCTTGAACCAGGACGCGGTCAAGAACATGCCCAACGATGTCTATGAGCATCATGAATCGGTGAAACCTGAAGATTACATCCAGCAGGTTCTTCAGTTGAACAACTGGATCGAGGGATACACCCTTTATAAGGATGTGGATAAGGATGGGATGGCCGAGATCGTCAACGGGACGGAAGTCGAGTACCCGGCCGACCTGAAGGCCAAACTAAAATCCACTTTCGCCTTGGATGACAACGATATGGCGGGATTGAATCGAAAGACAGCCGCGATCTACAAATGGAACGGCACGAAATTCGACGACATGGGCGACTATTTCTATTGAGCTTTCCCCTCGAGGGAAAGTGAATATTGAGTCTCATTCGTCGTTCATCCATTCGGTCTTTTTGAATCAAAGCGGGGTGAGGCGGAATGTCCATCCGACCCTTTAGTTTTCTGCTCGCGTTTTTCCTTCTCTTCCCTCCTTTTGCCCAAGCCTTGAACATCCTTTTTTATCACAACCAATACGATGGGACCAAAGGGTCCCTGCTGGCTTGCGTGACCATCCTTCAAAAGGCGGGGAACCAGGTCACGGTGAAGGACGCGAATGGGTCCAATCCCAACCCCTTGAACGACAATTGGGGTTCTCCTTTCGACCAGGTCTGGGATATGAGGTTCGTAGACAAGGACAAGAAAGGCTGCGGGAGTGGTTCGGCCCAGGCGGCTGATTACCTGGACGGCCGGTGGAGGTCGAAGGCCGAGGATTACCTGAACCATGGCGGAAGGCTTTTCATCGCGGGGGAACATTATCCCCTCACCGACCGGAATGATGGACTTTACCGTCTTCTGATAGAAGACGGCCGCGGTGAAGGAAGGATACGATTCTTGCCCGCCTTCGGGCCGGGGCAATAGCTCGACCGAGGGACCAGCCTTCTATCGGGTCAAGAACGGCCTGGGTCCATCTTTGTTCTATGGAGCCTGGGTCGGCGGAATACCCATGGCCCTTTTGAACGGCACGAGCTTCGTGGACACGAGCGGGGATTGGGAAAAGAACGACCAGGTGGACCGGTCGGTCGTATCCGGTTGGACGGGCGATCAACTGGGAGGGGCCATCGACGCGCCGGTTTCCTGCCGGGGGAAACTGTTCGTGGTTTGGGACGCCACCATGTGGACCCTGTGGCAGCCCGAGCAAAAAGAAAAGACCGAAAGGGACACGCCCATCTGGGATGACGCCTCTTGGTTCGCCTGGGACAACAACCCGGATAAGACCGAGGGAGAGGAGATATCGAGGGCCCAAATGGTCACGAGAAAATTCTTTCCCGCGATCGCCAGGTGGCTGGGGAAGGCTGAGGGTCCCTGCGGGCCGTCTTCATGGGACCAGGCATCGATCGTGAAAAAAGCGCCGCCCCCGACATCCCGCCCTTTGAAAGGTCCAGCGGTCGGCCCAAGGGTCCTTACTCCGGCGATCAAGAACCGAACCTCAACCGTTCCACCCGCGGGGAAGGCCAGGCTTGGGACCCTGGTCCAGCTTCCTTCTTCCCAACCTTCCGCTTCCGCGCCAACGACGATCGTATTCGACCACCCTCCGGTTTACTTCCACATCAGTTTCAAGGATGGGCCCGGGGACTATCGTCTGGATATCCTGGACGGAAAAGGCAACTTCTTGCGGACGGTTCTCCAAGAGTCGATCACGGAGAAAAAAGAGACATGGACGGGTTGGGACGGAAAGGATGAAAACGGAAAAGACCGTCAAGCTGGGCGTTATTTCGCCGCGCTCTCCAAGAACGGGAACCCGCTCCGGATGATTTCCCTCTTTTGGGTCTTGCCAAACCAATAAAACCACCAACCCTCGTCTTTCTTTCGGCCAAGTTCTGGGAATTTCCCTCGACCTCATAGGGGAAATCACTGGGTTTTTAATAGTATTGCCTGGCCCTAAGGCCCATGTTAGGATACGCAGTCTTTTCGACCATTCGTCAAATCCAGAAGGGAGTTTTTATGTTCTCTCGAATTTCTCGTTCGTTCTTCTATACCTTGGCCCTGGGCGTTCTTCTATTCGCCGGCTGGGCTTGCGGCAAATACGCCAACACCTCCGGTATCAGCGACAGCCAGGTCGTCGCCAGCGTGGGCGACCACAAGATCACTTTCGCCGACTGGATGAAACAAATGGACCTCTTGAGGGTCTTTTCACCCCAGCCTCCCGACCCGAACAATTCCCAACAGGTCAAGGACGTGTTGGACAGCCTCATCGACCAGGAGATCGTCCTGGGGGCCCTGCAAAAATCCAACTACACGGACGCCAAGTTCGATGAGTTGTCCAAGAAGGAACTGGTGGAGGCCGGGCTTCAGCTCAAGGACATCAAGGACAAGCTGGTCAAGGACATGGAGACCATCAACCGTCTGGAGAAGAATTATAAGGACGGGTACTTGAAGATGCTCTTGGCCCAGCATTACGCCGCTTCCCAGGTGGACGCGGTCGAGGTCACCGACAAGGAGGCCAAGGACAAATACGTGGACCTGGTCAAGACCATGACCATGGGCGGACAGAAAGCCCCGGCGTTCGAGAAGGTCAAGGACCAAATCAAATTGCGCCTAAGGGCCGACAAGCTCCTGGCCAAGCTCCAGGGCGACCGTAAGATCAACCGCCAGGAAGACGTCATCAACAAGTACCTGACCAACCTTTCCCCCAGTTCGGAGATACTGCAGGATAAGGGAGGGAACCAAGCCCCCGCGCCCTCCAACGGCATGAAGGATGGCGGCTCCAAATAAAGATAGTTCAAGCGGTGAAGGTTCGTTGACCGATAAAAAAAGAAAACCTCACCTCAGCATAGCCGGGTGCCTGCTCATCGCGGGCAACGGCTTTTTGCTTTACGGCTGTTCCCAGGCCCCCACGGTGGACCTGACCCCGCCCCGCGTGCCGCCGGAAAAGACGGTAGTGACCGTGAACGGGGAGCCCCTTTCCCTGGAGGAGTTCGATAACGAGTTCCGCCTGATGGCCATCCATTACAGCGCGGTGACCGAAGGGGATATGAGGGTCATCAAGCGGCGCCTGTTCGAGCAGGTCATCAACCGGCGATTGTTGGTGCAGGAAGCCCGAATGGCGGGCTTGAGGATGACCCAGCAGGATGTGGACGACACCTTCCGGGACGCCTTGAAAGAGATGCCGGAGGATTACCGGCAGATCCTGAAGGTCCAGGGGGTCAGCGAGGAAGCCTGGAGGCGGAAACTGCTCCAGGAAAAATTGGCCCGGAAACTGGTGGACCTGCAAGTGAACGACCAGGTCCAGATCACGCCTCCCGAGGTGGAGGACTATTACTGGTCCCATCTGGGCGATTATTGGAAACCCGGGGCGGTCCACGCGCGCCACTTGGTCGTCAAAAGATATATGGACCTGCAGAAGGCCCTGGCCGGGTTGAAGAAGGGCGAGGATTTCTCCAAGATAACCGCGGCTTTGTCGGATGGGATGGAGAAAGCCCAGTCGGGAGACTGGGGCGACATGGACCTGGACCGGATCCCGTCGGCTTATGTGAAGATCATGTCTTCGCTCAAGCCGGGAGAGGTCTCCAAACCCTATAAGGACGAGTTTGGGTATCATTTGTTCCAGACATTGGAATGGAAACCGAAGCGCATGCAGTCCTTCGAGGAGGTCCGGGACCGGATCCACGACTTCCTGCTCAAGCAGGAACAGGACCTGCGTTTCGACCAGTGGATGGCCGGGTTGAAAAAGAAGGCGACGATCAAGGTGAATCAAGACATGGCTCCCATCGTGGGAGTAACCCTGGAGGGTTTAAGAGATGAATAAAAAAATATGGTTGATGGCGTTGATCCTGGGCGGGTTCTTTTGGACCGCGTCCAGAACGGGAGCCACCGTCATCGACGAGATCGCCCTGGTCGTGGACCAGGACTGCATGACCCGGGGGGAGATGGAGGATTCGATCAAAGCTTCGTTCCTGGAGCAACGGCTAAATCCGGCCGCGCCTGGCACGGCCGTCTATGAGGAAGCGAAAAAGAACGTGGTGGACGCGTTCGTTCAGGAGGTCCTGCTGGCCGAGGAAGCGGACCGCGAGAAGATCGAGGTGCCGGACGGGGATGTGGATCACCAGGTCAATGAAGAGATCGATAACATGAAGAAAAGTTTCGCCACCGAGCAGGAGTTCGAGGATGAGCTCAAAAAAGAGAACATCGCCATGGATGACCTCAAGCAGGATACCCATGACAAACTGCTCCGGAGGCTCAAGGCCAACCGGATGATCCAGAAAGAGCGCATGGAACTGCCCGGGACCGCCACGGTCAGCGATCAAGAGGTCAGGCAGTATTACGACCAGCACCCCAAGGATTACGAGCAGGTGAAGTTCTCCATCATCCTGTTCCGGACGAATTCCAAGAAGGGGCCAGCCCAGGTCACCGAGATCGAGAAACAAGCCAAGGGACTTTTGGCAGAGTTGAAGGGTGGGGCGGATTTCGCCGAATACGCGAAAAAATACTCCGAGGACGAAGCTTCCCGCGAAAGGGGAGGCTTGATCGGGACGGTCTACCGTTCCGAATTGGACCCGGCTTTGGCCAAGGGTATTTTCGCCATCCCGGTAAAAGGGATGGGTATCGTGAAGGCGTCGGACGGGGTCTACATCATTAAAGTGGATTTCAAAGGAAAGGCCGATTACGAATCGGTGGCGTCGGAGATCAAGGATCATTTGAAGAAGGACAAACAATCGTCAGTCTTGGAAGATTGGGTCCAGGCCCTGAAGAAGAACGCCTTTATTATGGAGGACGGCAAGGTCGTGAAGGTGGCGGACCTCCCGAAAAAGCCCGCTGTTCCGACCACGGTATCTTCCGTGGCTTCTCAACCATCCGCGTCCAATAACGCGGCTTCCACGGTCGCTTCCGGTACGGAGAGCTCAGGGACGACCGAGATATCGGACGAGGAGATCCCGAAGGGACACGATTATCCCACCCTGCCTGACCCGGGAAGCTTCACTTTCTCATTCCGCCTGGACGGCCTGAATTACGGGACCCAGGACCTGGCGAATTATTACGGACCGACCATCAAGACCAGCCAGGGATTTCCATTCGGTCTGGGAGTGGATTTCGGGATGGACCTGGCCTTGGACCAAACGATCCAGGTGGGTTTGATGGGAGAAGCCCTGCATAAGGTCCCGGAGAACGTGATCGGCGCTGATGGGAACAACGAGATATGGTCCGCCAACACGGTAGGCCCATTGGTCGGGTTCAAGATCCTGGTGCCGCTGGATGAGGGAACCAATTTCGCCATCTCCGCCGCTGGGGGTTATATGTTCCTCTTGAGTTCAAGTGTTTCCATCGGCGGGCCGGCTACCGCACCTATCACTCAGAACGCCAATTTGAGCGACAGCTCTTTTGGGGGGATCGCGGGAGTCGACTTGGAATTCTTCCTGGATAACACCAAAAGTACCGCTTTGGACTTGGGGATGGCTTATCGCTACCTGAAGTTCGACGATCTCACCACCAATGTGACATCCGGAACCCGTTCTTTCCCAACGCCATTGCTGGACGCCGATGGTAGTAAAGCCTCCATCGACTTCTCGGGGATACAGATCGGGCTGGGCGTTCGATTCTATCTCGGCAAGAACGAATGAGGTTCTAAGGACCGGACTTGCGGGTCGATCTATTCCTAAAATTAATGGGGATTGTCAAGACCCGCATGGCCGCCAAGCATCTGTGTGATTCGGGAAAAGTTTTAAGGGGGGGAATCCCCCTGAAGCCGTCCCACCCAATCCTATCGGGGGATGTCCTGGAATTGTTCCTGCCCAGGAAAGAGATCCGGCTGAAGGTCTTGGAAGTCCCTCCGACCCACTCGGTGGCCAAGAAAGACCGTCTGCTTTATATGGGTCTTTTGGACATCAAAGAGATCTGATCCTTCAATTCCTTGATCCTTAAAAAACAGGATATAACCACAAACCATCAGGCAAATATCGACCGATTTTTACATTCTTTCTACTTGATAACCGTTATCAATTACAGCATACTTCTTTCATCTACTCCTATTTGAATCCGGACGGAGCTATATGAAAACCTTATCCGAATCCCAAACGGTCTCGTCGTCTTTATCCAAGCCGAAATGGTGGAAGCGCGTCAGCGCTTTTCTTTTGGTCATGGGCCCGGGCTTGATCGTCATGCAGGCCGACACGGAAGCGGGCAGCATCACGACCGCCGCGGTCGCGGGAGCCCAATATGGTTTTGCCTTGGTGGGGCTCTTGCTTGTCTTGGCCGTCCCTCTTTACGCCGTACAGGAAATGACCGCCCGATTGGGTTCCATTACCGGCAAGGGCCACGCTCTTTTGATCCGGCAGAAATACGGGATGGGCTGGGCATGGGTCTCCCTGGGTGTCCTTTTCTTGTGCAACATCGCGGCTTTGGTCACCGAGTTCGCCGGAATCATGAGCGCCGCGAGAATGGCGCATATTTCCCCTTTCATCTCGGTTTCGCTCTCGGCGGTCCTTCTTATTCTTGTGGTGGTCTCAGGAACTTATAAGACGGCTGAATACATCGCATTGGCCTTTTGTATGGCTGACCTGCTTTTCATCCCCGCCGCCTTCATGGCCCACCCTGATTGGGGGGCGATGGCCAAGCAGATCTTTTCCTGGCCCACGCAGCATTTGACCCGTGATTTCATCCTCTTGGTCATCGGCCTCATTGGCGCGCCGCTGCGTCCTTGCAGTTTATTGCGCAGACTGTAGGAACCTGAGTAGTTCTCAATCCTTCAGCATCACCAATACCAGTACCGAGGCTATCGGTTTGCTGTCACTCACAGCCAGCGGCGATTTCCAGATCACCGGGAACAGTTGCGGTGGCCTGCCCGCCAACCTGGAGCCGCAGCAATCTTGCGGGATCAGTGTCGTTTTCACGCCCTCAACCACCGGCAACCGGACGGGCGATGTGGCTGTTGTCACCAGCGTTACTGCTACGCCGCAACTGGTGGCTTTGAGCGGTATAGGCGTGGCCACGCCGCAGAATCTGCAACTGTTTCCGTCTTCGGCGCTTTCCTTTGAGAATACAGTTGTGGGAAGCGGAAGCGGTTCTAGAGGTTTATCTGCAGAATACGGGATCGACGAATATCAGCATTTACAAAGTTTTAGTCACCGGTGATTTTGCATTGTCCGCGAATTCGCAGGGTGGAGGGTACGCGGGAGGTGGGAATTGCGGTTCTTTGATCGGCGCGCCCATAGACGGAACTGGGCAAACAGCAATACATTG
>CAWHOE010000007.1:0-14962 GCA_963830915.1 candidate division FCPU426 bacterium | reverse complement strand
AAAAAAAAAAAAAAAAAAAAAAAAAAAAAAAAAAAAAAAAAAAAAAAAAAAAAAAAAAAAGTTTTTTTTTTTTTTTTTTTTTTTTTTTTTTTTTTTTTTTTTTTTTTTTTTTTTTTTTTTTTTTTTTTTTTTTTTTTTTTTTTTTTTTTTTTTTTTTTTTTTTTTTTTTTTTTTTTTTTTTTTTTTTTTTTTTTTTTTTTTTTTTTTTTTTTTTTTTTTTTTTTTTTTTTTTTTTTTTTTTTTTTTTTTTTTTTTGGGGGTCGGTCGGCTCGGTCGGCTCATGGCGGCACGGCCGGTGATAGGTGGTATTGATCGATGAGGCTTATGTGGATTTCTCCGGTGAAAACTGCGTTCCCATCGCGCGAGCCTGTCCCCATGTGATGATCCTTCGCACCTTATCCAAGTCCTTCTCGCTGGCGGGAGCCAGGCTGGGATATATCCTGGGCCATCCCAAGGTCATCGAGCAATTGATGAAAGTGAAGGATCCTACAACGTCAACCGGATGACCCAGGCCGTCGCCCTGGCGGCCTTCAGCGGGGAAGGCCAAAGGGATATCAAGAAGAAAATATCGTCAAGATCAAGGCCGAGAGGGATAGATTGTCCCAAGCCCTGCGGGGGATGGGTTTTGAAGTACCCCGTTCCCAGGCGAACTTTTTATTGGCCACTTGGCATGGAAAACCCAGCGCGGAAAGCCTCTACAAAAATCTCAAAAAGAACCGCGTTTTGGTAAGATACTTCTCCCATCCGAGGCTCAAAGATTCCCTGCGGATCTCGGTCGGGACGCCGGAACAGAACGACAGGCTTTTAAAAGAAATTTTGGAGATCCTATGTCCAAGCGCATCGCGGTCCTCAAGCGAAAGACCAAAGAAACCCACATCGAACTGACCTTGAACCTGGACGGGACCGGCGCCCACCAGGTCAAAACCCCCGTTCCGTTCCTTTCCCATATGCTGGAAGCCTTCAGCAAACACAGCGGATTCGACCTTAAGGTTTCCGCCAAGGGTGATACCCATGTGGACGACCACCACACGGTGGAAGATATCGGCATCTGCCTGGGAGCGGCGATCGAGAAAGGCCCTGGGCGACAAGGAAGGCATCTGCCCGTTACGGGCATTTTTATGTGCCCCTGGACGAGGCGTTGGTTCGCGCGGTGGTGGACTCTGAGCGGACGCAGCTTACCTCAACTTCTCCTTGGACCTGAACGTCAAGAAACGGATCGGATCCTTCGATACCGAGCTGGTGGAGGATTTCTTCAAGGCCGTGGCCGACAACGGCAAGATGAACCTGCACTTGGAAAAGATCCACGGCCGCAACAGCCACCATATTGTCGAGGCAGCCTTCAAAAGTTTCGCCAGGGCGCTCAAAATGGCCGCGGCGCGCGACGACCCACGTCAAAGGGGTCCCTTCCACCAAAGGGAATCTTTAACCATTAATTTCGACCGTTTGGACATGGCCGTATTTTCGTGTTTCGGAGTGAAGAGGGCTGAGATGATCACGGTAGTCGATTACGGGGTCGGGAACCTGCACAGCGTGGCGAAGGCCATGGAAAAGGTCGGCGCCCAGGTCCAGGTGACCAACAACTGGAGGGATGTGGACAAGGCGGACGGGGTCGTCCTGCCGGGGGTGGGAGCCTTCAAGGACTCCATGGACGCCATGCACCGGTCCGAACTGGCCAAGGCCATCACGGGTTTCATCGCCTCGGGCAAACCCTTCCTGGGGGTCTGCGTCGGGCTCCAGATGCTTTTCTCGGAGAGCGAGGAATTCGGCATCTCCAAAGGTCTGGGGGTTTTCCCGGGCCGGGTGGTGAAATTCGACCAGAAACTGAAAGTCCCCCACATGGGTTGGAACCAGATCCAGATCAAGAAGGGATCCAATCCGCTTTTACAGGGCATTCAGGAAGGGGAATATTTTTATTTCGTCCATTCCTATTACGTCGTTCCGGAGCAGACATCCCTCATCGCCGCCCAAAGCGCCTATGGGGTGGATTTCACCTGCATGGTATGGGACAAGAATGTTTTTGGTACGCAGTTCCACCCGGAAAAGAGCCAGACGGCGGGGCTGAAGATTTACGAGAACTTCAAAAATTTGGTGAGCAATAATTCTAACAAGCGGTCTGTGGAATTGAGGACCTATGTACGTCATTCCAGCGATCGACATCCGAAAAGGCCGTTGCGTGCGCCTGGTGCAAGGGGACCTGAGGGACGAGACGGTCTATTCCCAGGAACCTGTCTCGGTGGCCAAGCTTTGGAAGCTCAAGGGGGCCAAACGCCTCCACGTCATCGACCTGGATGGGGCCTTTTCCGGCAAATTGGCCAATCTGGAATACGTGAAGGACATCATCAAGGCCACCGACCTGAAGGTCCAGGTGGGGGGCGGTATCCGGGACCTGAAAACCATCGAAAAAGTGCTGGATCTGGGCGTCAGTTCGGTCATTTTGGGCACCTCGGTGGTCCAGAACAAGGATTTCGTCAAGGAGGCCGTGAAGGAGTACGGCAAGGTCATCATCGCCGGCATCGACGCCAAGAAGGGGATGGTCGCCATCAAGGGTTGGAAGCAAGTCACCAAGGTGAACGCGGTGGAACTGGCCCAGGAAATGGCCGACCTGGGGGTCGCCTCCATCATCTTCACGGACATCCAACGGGACGGCATGCTGGAAGGCCCGAATTTCAAGAGCACCAAGGAACTGGCCTGCGCGGTCAAGATCCCTGTCATCATCTCGGGCGGTATCTCCAGCTATAAGGATATCGAGCACGCCAAGCGCCTGGAAAAATACGGCATCACCTCCGTCATCATCGGCAAGGCCCTTTATACCGGCAAGGTGGACCTGAAACAGGCCATCAAGCTCGCCAAGGAACCCGTCACGCCCCGGGCGAGAAAGAAGAAATAGATGCTCGCCAAACGGATCATTCCCTGTCTGGATGTCAAGGAAGGACGGGTCGTCAAGGGCGTCAAGTTCCAGAACCTGCGCGACGCGGGAGATCCGGTGGAGATCGCCAAACAATACGACGCGGCCCAGGCCGATGAGCTGGTCTTCCTGGATATCACCGCTTCCCATGAGAAAAGGAATATCCTCCTGGATGTGGTCACCCGAACCGCCGAGGCGGTGTTTATGCCCCTGACCGTCGGGGGCGGGATCCGGACGACCGATGACATCCGCACCTTGTTGAAGTCCGGCGCGGACAAGGTTTCCTTGAATACCCGGGCGGTGGAGAATCCCTCGGTGCTGAAGGAAGGGGCCGAGAAGTTCGGGGCCCAATGCATCGTGCTGGCCATCGACGCCAAACGCCGGGACGCGAATGATCACTCGAAGGGTTGGGAAGTGTATACCCATGGGGGTAGGGTGGCCACGGGTCGGGACGCGGTGGAATGGGCGAAACAGGGAGTGGAATTGGGAGCGGGAGAGATCCTCTTGACCAGTATGGACTGTGATGGGACCAAGAATGGATACGATCTGGAATTGACCAGCGCCATCTCAAGTTCCGTGCCGGTGCCGGTCATCGCCTCGGGCGGGGTGGGGAATTTGGAACACCTGGCGCAAGGCATCCTGCGGGGCCAAGCGGACGCGGTATTGGCGGCCTCCATCTTCCATTACGGCGAGTACACCATCAGGGACGCCAAGGAGTACCTGAGGTATAAAAAAATCCCGGTGCGGTTATGAGCCTCCCCGCGCCGGTGGTGAAACAACTCCAGAAACTCCTTCAGGACAATGTGAACCGCTATTTCGGGCCTTTGAAACCGGCGGAGAAAACGCCGGATAAGGTCCAGGCCTTCGCCCAGAACCAGCTGGATTTCTTCATCAACGGTATCGTGAGGGAATCGCCGGAGCTGAGGCTCAAATGGGTCAAGGGGCACCCTTATCATGTCCACCTTCGTTTCGACCCCAACACTCGGTTCTATGAGGCCGAGCTCACCTGTGACGAGTAGCCCCGTGTCCCCCACCAACCCCTTGATCGGCCAGATGGAAGGCATCATCACCCAGAACGTCGTGAAATATTTCGCCTCCCTGCCGCCGGAACAAAAGACGGTGGAAAAGGTGGAGTATTACGCCCAGAAACAGCTCAATATCCTGATGGACGGCATCATGAAGGAATCGTTGGACCTTCGAAAAAAATGGAAGAGCGGCCATCCTTTCAAGGCAAAGGCGGCCATCGACAAGGAAAGCCTGTCCTTCAGGATCCAGATCATCGAATCCGAGGCGGGGAAATATTAAGCGGTTCATTTCGATCGAGGGTATGACATGAAATCCATCTGCGTTTATTGCGGCTCCAGCCAGGGCAACAAACCCCATTATCAGGAGAAGGCCAAGAAGCTGGGGACCATCCTGGCGAGGAAAGACCTGACCCTGGTCTATGGCGGGGGCAAGCATGGGCTGATGGGCATGGTGGCCGACGCGGTCCTGGGGATGGGAGGGCGGGCGGTCGGGGTCATCCCGGAGAACCTGAAGAACAAGGACCTGGCCCATCCGGGTTTGAACGAACTGCATGTGGTCAAGGGGATGCACGAGCGCAAGGCCAAGATGGTCTCACTGTCCGACGCCTTCATCGCTTTGCCCGGAGGGTTCGGCACCCTGGATGAGATCTTGGAAGTCATCACCTGGAACCAACTGGGCATCCAATCAAAGCCCATCGGATTTTTGAACGTGGACGGTTATTACGACATCCTCTTCAAATTCATGGAAAAAGGCGAGAAAGAAGGGTTCATCAATCCCGGACTGGTGAAGGCGTTGGTATTGGAATCGGACCCAGAAGAATTGGTGGAGCGTCTCCTAAAGCAAACCTGGCCCATTCTTGGGGTTTGGCCGATCAAATCAAAGGGCTAAAACCCCATCGTCCCCTCAATTTCATCTGGATTTTTTCCGCCGGAAAGCATACCTTAGCCCACTCATCGGCTGAGACTTTAACCCACGGAGGCTTTTCATGAGCTGGATCGATTCTTTAAAGTTCCAAGAGGATGGATTGATCCCGGTCATCGCGCAGGACGCGAAGACGGGGGAGATCCTGATGTTCGCTTTCGCCAACCGCGATTCCCTGGAACATACCGCCCAGTCCGGCAACATGACCTATTGGAGCCGAAGCCGCAAGAAACTCTGGAAAAAGGGCGAGGAATCAGGCAATGTCCAGAAGGTCAAGGCCCTTTATACCGATTGCGATAAGGACGCCATTCTGGTAAAAATAGAACAGATCGGCGACGCGGCCTGCCACACAGGCAAGCGTTCCTGCTTCTTCAACGAGAGGGAAGGGGATAGCTGGAAGGAAGTCGGCGTCCAGATCTTCGATCCCGAGAAAGTATACGGAAAGAAATGAGATCTTCTTTTAGTCTGAATTTGAAACGTTGGCGTCACTCGCTTTGGCTCTCCTAAGAGCCTGGGTTCGAGTCCGTTCGCGGTCAAAATTCAAACTTTAAGGAGATTTTCCATGAAAAATTCACTCATCCCCAATGTTATTCCGTCCTTTGAATCCTTTTCCAAGCTCGCCCAGCGTTATGACCGTGTCCCGGTCTCGCTCCTTTTCCAAGCGGACCTGGAAACCCCCCTGTCGGCCTATCTGAAACTGGCCCAGGGGCCGAACGGATTCCTACTGGAAAGCGTGGAGAATAACGAGCAGATCGCCCGTTATTCCATCGTGGGTTTCTCGCCTTCCGGGGTCTATGAGGCCAAGGACGGCGTCCTGAACGGCCGGGTCGGTGGTCGAAAAAGCTCGGCCAAGTGTCCCAATCCTTTGCAAGCCATCAAGGGCGAACTCGCTTCCGTCCGCCAGGCGCCCCTGGAGGGTGGTTCGGGTTTCCTCGGCGGATTGGTCGGGTTCATCGGCTATGACGCCGTCCGTTATTTCGAGAAGCTGCCCGCCAACAAACCCGATCTTTTGAAACTTCCCGACCTTTACCTGATGGTGACCGATCATCTGGCTTTGTTCGACCACTTGAAAAGGACCCTGCGTTTGGTGGTCAACGTTCCGGTGGGTAAGAAAGAGAACCTCAAAAAGGTCTATGCCAGGGCGGTCCAGGACCTGATGGATTCTTCCAAACGGTTGGAGAAACCCCTGCGACATACCGCGGAGATACCTGTCGTGACCTCGCCCGCGCCGGGCGGCAACGAACTTTACGGCTTCAAGTCCAACATGACCCAAGAACAATTCAAGACCATGGTGACCAAATCGAAGGATTATATCCTGGCCGGGGATATCATCCAGGTCGTCGGGTCCCAAAGGCTTGAGAAAGAAACGACCGCTGACGCCGTGACGGTCTACCGTTTTCTTCGCCGACTGAATCCCTCGCCTTATATGTTCATCCTGAAAATGGAGGGATTGGAGCTGGTGGGGTCCTCCCCGGAGATGATGATCCGGGTCCAGGATGGAGTGGTGGAGACCAGGCCCATCGCCGGGAGCAGGCCCCGGGGCAGGGACTTGGAAGAGGACGAGAAGATGGAAAAGAGCCTGCTGGCCGATGAGAAGGAACTGGCAGAACATGTCATGTTGGTGGACCTGGCCCGCAATGACCTGGGCCGGGTCTGTGAATACGGCACGGTCAAGGTGGACCATTTCAAACGCGTCGAGCGTTATTCCCACATCATGCATATCGTTTCCGACGTGACGGGCAAGCTGAAGAAAGGGCAAACGGCCTTCGACGCTTTCCAGGCTTGTTTCCCGGCCGGGACCCTTTCGGGCGCCCCCAAGATCAGGGCCATGGAGATCATCGAGGAGTTGGAACCGTCCCGCAGGGGTATTTACGGAGGCGCGGTCGTGGCTTTCGGTTACGACGGGGATATGGATTCGGCCATTACCATTCGCTCGGCGGTCTTGAAACCCGGCCCTAAGGGCCGGTCGATGGTCTATGTACAGGCCGGGGCTGGTTTGGTCGCTGACTCGGTCCCGGAATCCGAGTTCCTGGAATCCTGCAACAAGGCCAGGGCGGTCCTGCTAGCGGTGGACCGGGCGGAAAAAACGACCGGGCATGCCCATAAACCCTCAAGCCCTTCAACTCGTTACGGGTCGAAAGCCAAAGCCAAACAGGTTCGGAAAGGAGGCCGGTCATGATCCTGGTCATCGATAACTACGATTCTTTCACTTACAACCTGGTCCAGTACCTGGGGGAAATGGGTTTGGATATCAAGGTATTCCGGAACGACGAGCTTTCGACCGCGGATATCCTCAAGATGAAACCGGATCATATCCTGCTCTCCCCTGGCCCCTGCACGCCCAAGGAGGCGGGGGTTTCGGTGGATGTGATCAAGGAGATCGGCGGTAAGATCCCCATCCTCGGGGTGTGCCTGGGCCATCAAAGCATCGGGTACGCCTACGGAGGCGATATCGTCCGAGCCAAGAAACTCATGCATGGCAAGACCAGCCGTATCTCCCATGATGGGAAGGGAGTTTTCAAGGACATGCCCAATCCCTTCCGGGCCACCCGATACCACTCGCTGGTCATCAAAAGGGAGACCCTGCCCGACTGTCTGACCGTCACCGCCGAGAGCGAGGACGGCGAGATCATGGGGGTCCGCCACAAGACCCTGGATGTGGAAGGGGTTCAATTCCATCCCGAGTCGGTCCTGACCGAATCCGGAAGGGTCCTTTTAAGGAATTTTGTGAAGCGGTAGTAAGTCCGCGAATTCCGCTTATCATGGTTCCTTTATCGGGACAGAAAACCGTGGTTAGAGGCTGGTTTTCGGCCCTTTGATATCCTTCGGCGTCCATTCGGCGTATTTCTTCTA
Organism: candidate division FCPU426 bacterium; assembly: GCA_963830915.1. Lineage (GTDB taxonomy): Bacteria > Oederibacteriota > Muellerivitia > Muellerivitales > Muellerivitaceae > CAWHOE01. The sequence goes on along the minus strand of CAWHOE010000007.1, from coordinate 7,257 downwards.
TGGAATGGGTGGAGATTGATTAAAGTGAGACAAAAGTCCCGTTGGGGCGTCACTGCGACCATTGCCGCGTTCGCCTTAGGCATGATTGTTTGGTCTGTTTATAAAAAGGTCCATGAACCCAAGCTTCACATCCTGCTTTTTCAAAAGGACCAGCCTCAAGAGGTCGTGACTTCGGCCAGAACGGTGGGGGATCTGCTGAAAGAGCAGCGGATCGTCCTGAAACCACAGGACGTTTTGGTCCCGGATCTCTCGGCGCCCTTGACCGAAGGTATGGAAGTGGACCTGGGTTTGGTCGAAAGGAAAGTGACGGATTCCAAGAAGAAACAGCCTTATCAGACCCATACGGACTACACGGATAACTTGAACACTGGGGAGATCATCGATATCCAACAGGGCAAGGATGGATGGGTGGAACTACAGACCGAGGAATTTTTCCTCAATGGCGAGAAAGCCTTTGAGAAAACGCTGAAATCCACGGTTTTGGTCCCCTCGAAGGATGCTAAAGTATTGGAGGGGACAGCCCTTAAACAGAAGCTTTATACCCTGAAAAAACGGGCCAGGGTCTGGAAAACAGTGACGATGGAGGCCACGGCTTATTACCCCGGACCGGAGGATACCTGGCCCTACGCCACTGGAACGACCGCGTCGGGTTTGAAAGCGGGTTATGGTGTGGCGGCGGTGGACCCCAGATTCATCCGATTGAAGACACCCCTCTATATAGAGGGATATGGTTACGCCATCGCGGCGGATAAGGGCGGGGCTATCAAGGGAAACAAGATCGACCTTTGTTTCGATACTTATGAGGAAGCGGTCAGGTTCGGGCGGAAAACCGTTAAAGTTTACCTTTTGCGGTAAATGGTAAGGCAAGGAAGCGAATACAACATGAGGTTTTCATGAGCGGATCGAATAAAAAAAACAGGCGGTGGGGAGGAATAGCTTCCAAAACCCTGCTGACGCTCGCTTTGTTAACATATTCCCGGGTTTGGGCCCAAACCAGTCCTTCTCCAACTCCGACTTTCACCAATAGTCCCAGTTTAACCTTTACATCCACCCCTACGTTTTCCTTCACTCCCACGGCTGATCCGGCTGTAACCGATACCAATACGGTAGACCCCTGGGCGACCAATACCCCAACGCCCTCCTGGACTCCCACCATCGACATATTCGCCACCCCGACCTATACCTTCACCTGGGACCCATTCGCGACCGATACCTGGACTCCCACGCCGACCAACACGCCTTTCGGCGCCGTCGGCTCGCCGGTGGATACCGGCACTTTCACCAATACCCCGACCTCGACCAACACGGGCACTATTTTTCCGACCAACACCTTTACCCCGACCCTCACTAATACCCCGAGTATTTCCCGCGGCTCCCTCGCCCTGATGCCCACGGCCTATTCCAACGCCTGGGACCGTTGGGACGGCTTGAATTGGGACATCTCCTTTTCCTATTTCATCGGCTCCATCGCCGCGAAGGATGATTCCGGTTCCGCCGCCGATTACCTGGAGCCCCTGCGGGTTTGGTTGTTGACCAGCGACCTGAAATACGCGTGGCTGGATGAGAATGGGGATGTGCCGGCTGTCGCGTCCGGACTCCTATCGACTCTGTTGTTGTCAGGCGGAAACCCGGGAGCGACCGGGACGGGAAACAATAGTTTTACCCTGACCGGTGGCACCCTGGGAGGCGTCTATACGGTCATGAGTGAATATATAGCCAAAGACACGGCCGTGCATTTTGGTTTGGTGCAGGGTTTTTCGGACTTGTTCGACTCGATGGGCATCGGGCAGTTGGCGCCCAACATGAATTACGGCGATCTTCTGCCCCAGTTGAACTCGAAGCTTTCAGCCAGCTATCCGAGCACGAGCAGGACGACGGAAAGGATGTTCTATACGGGTTGGAACTGGCGCTTGCTCGGGACCAACTGGAAATTCGAGATCCTCAAGCCCTTCCCTGAGTCCGAAAATCCCATTCTTTTCAATTCCCAGATCGACGGTTTGTTCGCCTTCAACCTGGGCTATGAGAAATGGGACCACGGGTACGCTGTTCTGGGTTATTTCAATTTCCGATTCACGATCATCCCGGCGCCCCCACCCTACTGATCCCAGGACCGCCCTACTCCCTTAAAGGAACCTGTTTTGACGATGATCCGAAAAAAATCGATCATGATGGTGGCGGGCGAGACTTCGGGTGACACTCACGCGGCCAAGGTCATTGAGGCGCTATTATCAAAAAATAAGAAACTCAAGATCTTCGGCATGGGCGGGCCAGCCATGGCCAAAGCCGGCATGGAGGTCCGCGAGGACCTGACAAAACAGGCACTCATCGGTTTCTGGGAAGTGGTGAAACATTACCCCTCCATCAAGCGTCGTTTCGATCAATGCGTCGAATGGATGGAAAGAGAAAAACCCGACCTGTTGTTCCTGATCGATTATCCCGGGTTCAACCTTCGCCTGGCTGAAAAGGCCTATCGATTGGGCATCCCGGTTTACTATTATGTCGCCCCCCAGGTCTGGGCCTGGCACGAGAGCCGTTTGAAAGACATGAAGAGGGTCATCACGAAACTCCTGGTCATCCTTCCGTTCGAAAAAGAATTCTTTAAGAAAAAAGGCATGGAAGTGGTCTGTGTCGGCCATCCTTTGATGGAAGAGATGGACCTGAAACCTGTCAATCGAGTCTCGGCCCTAAAGAAACAGGGATTGGACCTGACCCGATTACCCCTGATCGCGGCCATGCCGGGAAGCCGGAAAGGCGAGATCAAAAGGATCTGGCCCATTTTTCTGGAAGCCTCACGTCTCTTGAGAAAACAATGCCCGGACGCCGCTTTCGTGGTCCCCAAACCCCAGGGATTGGCATTCGAGGATTACGAGGGACTGACTCCGGAAGATCCCTTCTATTTCGTGGACGCTCCGGCATTCGATCTTCGGAAAGTTTGCGACGCGGCTTGGGTGAAATCCGGCACTAGCACCCTGGAAACGGCCTTGCTCAAGACCCCCATGGTGGTGGTTTATAAGGTCTCCTCCTTGACAGGTTTCTTGGCCAAGCGTCTGGTCAAAATAAAGAATGTGTCCCTGGTGAATCTTTTGGCGGGCGCCGATATCGTGACCGAATTGTTACAGGAAAATGCCAATCCTGAAGCCCTGGTGCAAGAGACCCTGCCCTTATTGGATGGAAACAAGGCCCGGGATAAGCAGCTCAAGGCTTTTGAGAAAATAAAAAACTCCATCTCCAAACCGCCCAAAGCTTCCCAGAACATCGCCCGAGAAATATTGGCTTTTTTGAGCGGACGTAACTGAACCATGAAAACCCACCAGCCCAACCTGGTCGACCGACTGATCATCCTCATCGTCACGCCGCTCATCCAGCTACTCGGAATTACCCTTCGCATCGAGGAGGCCGGGAAAACCGAATGGGGTTCTAAAAGCAAAGGCGCCGGGCCTTTCCTTTGGTGTCTCTGGCACGAGACCATTTTGATGAGCGTTTGGCATCACCGGGACCTGGATGTGCATGTGATGATCTCCGCCAGCCGGGACGGGGAACTCATCACCCGGGTGGCTCGATTTTTCGGGTATGTGGGAGTGAGGGGTTCCAGCAGCAAAGGCGGACAGGAAGCCTTGATGGAAATGATCTCCCTGATGAAGTCGGGGAAACGCTGCGCCATCACGCCGGACGGTCCGAGGGGGCCAAGGCGTGTGATGAAAATGGGCGCCGTGAACATCGCCGCCCAGACCGGCTGTCCCATCGTGCCCTATGGATTCTCGGCGGAACATTTCTGGCGTCTAACCAGTTGGGACAAATTCATCATCCCCAGGCCCTTCAGCCGGGTGGTATTCGTGTATGGGGAGCCTATCCATGTGCCCCTGAAGAACGAGCATGATGAGAAGACCATGAAGAAGGTCCAGGATGAGATGGACAGGGTGACCCTGGAAGCTGAAGCGTATTTTTCCCAACCTAAGGCCGGGAAATAAAAGGTTAATCCGTTTTCCCAAATTCCAGTTATTTTGTCCTTGTCTAAAATCGTTTTGACAATTTATTAATGGTCTCCATAGGGGAGCCACTATATTTTTGGAGGCACCCCTATGTCCGTTAATCTGCAAGACAGACCCTCGTCGGAATCTGAAGAAACTTCCCAACCGAAGCCACCCGTCGTCCGGATGATCTCCCTATCCGATCTGGTAGTGCCGGATTGGAACCCCCGTAAGTTCAAAGACCCTGCTGAAATGCGTACCCTCCAGGCCTATATGGCCAAGGGCGGTTATATCCACCGGCTCCTGGTCTGGAAAGGGAACGGCCAGGCACCTTACCCCATCATTTCCGGCCAAAGGCGGTTCCTGGCCGCCGGACAGTTGGGTTGGTCCCAGATAGAATGCGAGGAGCTGGATATCACCCTGGAGGAGGCCAAGATCATGGCCATCACCTCCAATGCCGGGGCGGAGGTCTACTGGCTGGATAAGTACGAAAGCTGGGAAAGTGTCATGAAGGACCATACCGACTGGACCCAGGATATATGGGCGGATAAGTTCGGCGTTGAACAGCAAGCCGTTAGCCGGGCCAAGCGTCTATTGACCGTCTTGAACGGTCCCGCCAGGGCCTTGATCCATGACTACATGGATAAATTGGAAGATGCCGCTGGTTCCAGTAGTCAGAATGCCTCTAACCCACAAAGCAGTTGTGGTTCTGGCGTCCAAGAAGAAGGGTCGGCCGGGTCAATTTACTTAACTTCAGTAAAATCCCTAGAAGAACGTGACAAATTAAAGTCTGGAAATGAAAACCCTTGGGTACTTTCCGAGAATGTGGCTTACCAACTGGTCCGTCTGTTAGCCATTAAGCCCCCCGAGAAAGCCCAAGACCTGGCGTACCAGAGCCTCCAGCAAATCTTAACCAACCAAATGGCCGCACCCCAGGCCAGAGCATTAGTCCAAAAACATCTGGAACAGGCCGGAGTCGTTACCCAGAAGCCGGTGGCCCAACCGACCGGGGTGGCCGTGACCGAAAACCTAAGGGACTCTGGCCAGCGGGAGGAAGTCGAACCGGTCACGCCAGATTCCACACCCGTTAAGCAGGCCATAAAAGGGTTAACCCTCCCCCCAATGAACAAGGGTCAGGAAAGGTTGGCAAAAGGCGTGCTGACCGCCATCCATTGGGTCATCCAGACCGCCTGGGCGGTAATAAAGGCCGTCTTCCAGTACTTTTGGACACCCTTTAAAGGGGCCATCCATGAACTGGCCCTGTTGATCCAAAAACAAATGAGAGGGTTGTTTAAGGTCGCAATTATTCTCCTGTTCATCGGGGCCATCGGTTGGGTGGTTTGGCAGAAGGTGATCCTTCATAGGGATTTAGGATTGCCCACATTCCACACCTCTGTCCCGAGGGCCGGTTCCGGTACGGAACCGGCACAGCCAGGTAACGGTTCTGGGATTGTGGCCCAGAACCAGGCGTCACAAACCGAGGGACAGGTTGTGAGTGTACCTATACCCAAACCAGGTATTGGTACCCAGGCCCAGGGACCGTCCCTCCAAACCTTAAGTGGAAGGCGGAGTCCTGAAGTGCCTGAAGAATTGAATGACAGGATGAAGAATGACTCTGAAGACGACGCTGACCTCGCCAAGACGTTCTTTGAGAAGTCCTACCATAACAATTATGATGATTGGCAGTATTACTTCGACAGGAAGTTAAGCGAGCAATATGGAAAAGTCTTTTATCAGAAGTATTTGACCCCTGATAAACAAGAAGATATCAAAGACAACAAAATATATATGAAGTTTGAGCCGTCCGAACCGCCGAAACTTTTGAAATTCGACGATTTTACGGATGATTTTTTGGTGCAGGGCGTTCTGACCACCCGGAGCGACTTGAACTATCCCAGGAAGCTTATATCCCGCAAGAAGGTGGGTCTGATCGTTGAGACCTACCACAATCAGGATGGGTCCGAAGCGGTGGTCAAAGTGACCGAAGTGAAATAAGTCGTAGATTAAGGGAAGTTCAAGAACAAAACAGTTGATAACAAAGGGACGAACAAACTTGTGCGTCCCTTTTGTTTATATTTATATAGGTAAAAAATACGGGTGATTTTTCAAATAATGGTTAATGGTCCCTGCTTCTTGCTGAATTGTGGGGAGACAGGTGTCTTTTATTGAGCCTTAGTAGAGCGGGTAAAATTTAAAGTGGTATAATTACATTAAATGTCTCGACGATATTTAAGGGGGAGCTAATCTGGGTTACGATTGACGACCTGTGTATAGGAGGCTCTTTCAATGCAACCAAAAGTGATATTTCAACTGGCCTTGTTCATTATTTTGGGTAGCTTGGTTATAGCAGGTTTATCTTTAAGTGGATTTGGTTGTAGCGGTGGTCCCATTACCGTCCCCGCGCTTGCGACGAACACAAACACCCTGGTAGTTAGTCAAACCCAAACGTTTACTCCAACCCCAACGGGTACTTTTACGGGCGCGTTCTTTATCGCGACGCCTGGAATTTCCAACCTTAACCCCGTGGCTGGTTCTAGTCTCTCAATTACTGTTATTTACGATATACCTGGAACTTATACCCAACCTAATTTCATCGTGGGTATCACTCCGGCTTCCAATACCACATTGATTTGCCCTGCGACAAACCAATATCTCTTGGTTGATTCAACTTCAGGTTCCAACGGGACCAGTCCTATGACTTCCACCACCCAAGACTCGACCGACCCAAGTAACGGATGGGCTGGCATCGTTGTGAATGCGACGATTTCCAATCCCTATACTCAGGTCTGGAACGTTACTATACCCTCGACTTTACCCGCAGGTAGTTACAACATCGTTATTGAGGAGAACGCGTGGGCGGTTGGCTGTAGTTCCGGATATGGAGCCGGTGTACCCAATACCCACAGGACTATTACAGTATCTTCCTCTGGTTCTTCACCCGTGCCGACGTCCACCGCCACAAACACATCTACGGCCACTTTAACCTCTACACTCACATCCGCCCCCACATCGACCAGTACCCCAACCCTGACGGTTACGGCAAGCGATACACCCAGTGTCTCAGTTACACCCACCATCACCAGTACTACATCCTTGGGAATATTTACCGGACCTCTGGGCGTTTCCACACTTAGCCCATCTCCCGGTTCAAGCCTCTCCGTTACAGTTGTTTATTATTTATATAATACGTATACACAACCCAATTTTATCGTGGGGATTACACCCGCCTCAAACTCCACGTTGGTTTGTCCTGTGACCAACCAATTTCTTGTAATTGGTTGAGCCTCGG
>CAWHOE010000006.1:0-332196 GCA_963830915.1 candidate division FCPU426 bacterium | reverse complement strand
CCCCCCCCCCCCCCCCTCCCTGGCCTTGCCTTGCCCGCCGCCGCCGCCGCCGCCGCCGCCGCCACGTCGCCGTCGTCCGTTTGGCCTTTGCCGCCGCCGTCGTCAGCAGGTGCCGTCGGCGGGACCGGAATCGACATGCGGGTGAGCGGCAAGCCGGCAGGATCGTATGTGCCGTCGTCCGACTGAATCAGACCGTTGGCCGCATCAACATACAACGCATATCCCTGCGTGACACCATAACTTTCATAGCCGGCATACGGGACGGGTGGATTGACGTAGATGCTGCCGACCGTGGCCGGCGCGGAGACGGCATCATCCGCATTGGCGGTGGTGGTGACGCCATCGCTTCAACACGAATCCGCCGCGACATAAGTGAAGCTGTCCGTGCCGTAGAAGCCGGAGTCCGGCGTATAGCTGAAGGTGCCGTCGTAATCGAAGTACAGCGTGCCGTGGGCGGGGCCGGAAACCAAAATGGCGAGCTTCAAAGCCGTTCGGAATAGCATCGTTCAGAGCACGCCGTTGGCGGCAACGGCGACATTCAGCGAAGTGCCACCTGATACAGAATAACTGTCGTCCCTGGCCACCGGGATGGGGTAGACATATAGACCTACCGGTGCCATCAGCGAGGTGTTATAGCCGTCCGTCGTGGCATACCTGAATTCGTCCGGTCCCCAGTAGCCGGGGTTCGGCGTGTAGGTGAAGGAGCCGTCGCTGTTGACCTGCAAGACGCCGTTGGCGGGCGGGCTATCTCGATCGGAGTGAGCGGTAAGTTCTCGTTATCCCAGGCGACTTCGTAAATCAGGCCGTCCTCGGCATCGATATCCATCAGTCCAAACCCTTGCGTCACGCCATACAGGTAGCTGAATTCGATATACGGTTGGGAGTAGACGGTACTGGTCACCGTGGCCGGGGTGGAGACGTTGTAACCATCCGAGACGGTGTAGGTGAAGTTGTCGGTTCCCGGATAACGATGAATACGGGACATAGTAAGAAACCGTCCGGATCGACAAACACCTGACCATCGGACTGCTGGTGTAACGACTCACGAAGAGCGATTCGCCGCTGGTAATGCGCCCCCGCATTGGCAAGAATACCCGGGACATGGCACCACCAGTTTCTGGGCTGCGGGGTCCGTATGAAGATCATTCGCCAGCAGCGCGGGGTCGACTTCGATGTAGACGGTGGCGACGTTGGAGATGTTCCCTTTTGTCATCTTCAGCCTCTTGTAGGTGAAGCTGTCCGTGCCGGTGTAGCCGACATCCGACGTAATAAGAACGAGCCGTCGCCGGCAAAATACAACGAACCGTTGGGTGTCGGAGCCACGGTTTCGCGGAGAGCGGCAATCCCAGGGAGTCGGTATCGTATTGCAGAACGCCCGGCGGGTTGACTGTTACCATCTGCCCGGATTGCGTTTCATAGTAACCGCCATACGCGACTACACTCCCGGTGGTGCGCTGCCGCCCTGGCGTAAAGCGCCACGGTAAACACATGGCGAGGAGGATAACTCCTCGTGTAAAATGCCTGGTAACCGATAAACTCTCCTCTCGGTGTCTTGACAGGGGCAAACAAGTATATCGCTCGCTGACATCTGACTCTCAGCTAAACATGGAACCGGCTCGTCCTGATCGGAAATCGGATGGCTTTCCACTCGATTCAGCGTCCACAAAAGAATATCATCGCTGGTATCTTCGCCAGAGGCTGAAGGAATGAGGCACTCATCGTTGTTTCTATTTAGCAAAGACCAACCGTCGAGGTTAGCAACAGCAAAATTGCGGCGTCGCTCCTCAAACTGGGCGGATTCTTGGGATTGAATTTTCCCAGGAGAACGCCCTGATTCAAGGGAGAAAAGGCCACAAAGCATATTTTTTTCTCCTCCATCAAGTTCCGAATGGGCTCACATCATGGACGAACAATTCATCCAGGAAGGTTCGCCCATTCGGAAGCTGATGGAGGAGAAAAAAAATATGCTTTGTGGCCTTTTCTCCCTTGAATCAGGGCGTTCCTCCTGAAAAATTGATCCCAAGAACTCCTGCCTAAGTTTGAGGAGGGTGACCACCGCAAGGGTGACAAAACGAGTCATTTGCGGATTTTTTATTGGAAGTTCAGCCCGAGTATCGAGAAACTGAAAAAGCGGTTCGGAGGGGATGTGACGGACCTGGCCAGGGTGGCCTTGCAATATCTCTTGGCCAACCCGGTCGTAGCCTGCGTCATCCCCGGCTTCCGGAACTTGAACCAAGTGAGCATTAATCTGCTCTAACAAAAATTACAGGATAAAACTGTGCAATTGAAACACGTTCAATACATCCGGAAGCTGTCTCAAAAATTAAGCCTTTTGTCCGCTGGACCCTGGGTATAATTCTTCCCATCAAACGTTTTGAACCGAAAGGAAACATGATACTAAAAAACACTCCCTTCTTGCCATTCGGACTCTTGAGCCTATGATCAATTTTTGGCCCCAATTGTGGTGCGGATAATGACGGATCCATCAACCACCAACTTTTCGCTATCCCCCAAATATTCGGGTACCGGATTGGGTGTCGATATCCACGGCGCAGGATTGGAACCCGGATTTCCCAATTGGTGAAACAGCGAATTTATTCTCCGGACGTCACCTGTCCCCTACTTTTTCCCGCCAACTATCCGTCACCCCGACCTTCTTCACCGGCAACGGTTTGTCGGTTGCCGACCTGCGGTTTTCCCCCGAAATGCGGTGGATGTCCTACCCCTTTCCTGGAAGGGGGCTAATCCCTATTTCCTGTTGGTGCTTTGTTTTGGTTTTTGCTAGCCTCTTCCGGACACAACACATCTTCCTTCGCGGCTTTAGGTTCATTCGGGTTCCAGTTTGACCTGTGTCCTGGTGCACATGCTTTGATTGAAAGCCGTTATTATTTCCTCATTTATAAAAATATCACCCAAGAAGATGTTTCCTGATCCTGGTTGGCTGAAGCGAACACCTGTAAAAAAACTGTTGATGGTCACTATTCGGCAGCCGGAATAACGGGACGTTTTCTTGTCGTTGACTTTGGACATTTTCATCCTTTCAAGGAGAGACCATGACGCCCGAGTGAGCCTATGGAGATTTGATACAACGCATGAAGGGGAGATCGCGGTCCTTCTGCTCCCCCGCGGGTACTTGGACGGACGAGGAAGTCTACTACGCCTCCCGCCGACTGGTTTATCGGGCGGCAAAGTTGTGTCCCTATTGGCCGGCATGTGCCACCACAAGTTCACCGATCCCCAGGTCGGCGAGCTCTATCACCCAAGCTGAATCCTCCAAAGGCCTCGATTTCCCGATCCCCATCCGATACGGCGGTCAATCTACGGGAATGGCGCCTGTCCGATAAACTGTCCACCAAGCTTCCCCAAAAACTGGTGGGCAGGAAATGACCTTGGTCACTTCCCAAGCCCAGGTCGAGTGGGTGAAGGCCCGGCAGGAGAACCGATTTTCCCGTTTTCAAACCTGGCCACAAGATCATCCCTTTGTGCCAAGACAGGCTGAATGCTATGCCGAAGGATGGACCATTCTCACCACGCCCTGTTAATAAGGATCACCAACCAGGGCTCACCACCGCTCTTTTGAATAAATTATTCCCACCGTTAAAAGAGGGGTATTTTATTGGTGTCCAAGATCACCTCCTCCAAACGCTCAACCGAACCCGGAACGGAGCGCCCTATTCCCGCTGGGCGGGAATAGGGCACTTGCGTTTCAGGATGGACAGGTTCGGTTGACGTTTGGAGGAGGTGATCTTGGACACCAATAAGGATAAGTTCTCTTTTAACGGTGGGAATAATTTATTCAAAAGAGCGGTGGTCAGCCCTGGTTCGTAATCCTCTAACAGGGCGTCATAAGGATGGTCCTGGTAGCCGTAGCATTTGGCCTGTTCTTGGCACAAAGGGATGATCTTGTCCAGCCAGGGTTGAAAACGGGAAAATCGGTTCTCCTGCCGGGCCTTCACCCACTCGACCTGGGCTTGGGAAGTGACCAAGGTCATTTCCTCCACCAGTTTTTGGGGAAGCTTGGTGGAGCGGTCGTAGGAACGGCGCCATTCCCGTAGATTGACCGCGGTATCGGATAGGGGATCGGAAGTCAAAGTTTCGAGGATTCGGCTTGGGTGATCCACTCGCCGACCTGGGGATCGGTGAACTTGTGGTGGCACATGCCGGCCAATAGGGACAACTGTTCCGCCCGATAAGGCGCGTTGGCGGGAGGCATATAGACTTCCTGGTCCCATCCCAGGATCCCGGCGGTGTTGCCAAGGACCGCGATCTCCTTCATGCGTTGTATCAAATCTCCATAGGCTCGCTCGGGCGTCATGGTCTCTCCTTGAAAGGATGAAAGGTCCAAAGTCAACGACAAGAAAAACGTCCCCGTTATTCCGGCTGCCGATAGTTGACCGTGAACAGTTTTTTTACAGGTCTTCGCTTAAGCCAACCAGGATAGGAACGTTTCTTGGGTGATATTTTTATAAATGAGGAAATAATAACGGCTTTCAATGAAGGCGTGTTCGCCAGGACGCAGGTCAAACTGGAACCCGATCCCACCTAAAGCCGCGAAGGAAGATGTGCTGTATCCGGAAGGGCTAGCGAATTGGAAATCAAACCCCGGCCCCAACAGGAAATAGGGATCCACCCCTCCAGGAAAGGACATCCACCGCAGTTCGGGGGAAACCCGCAGGTCGGCAACCGACAAACCGTTGCCGGTGAAGAAGGTCGGGGTGACGGATAGTTGGAGGGAAAAAGTAGGGGACAGGTGACATCCGGAGAATAAATTCGCTGTTCCGCCAATTGGGAAATCCGGGTTCCAATCCTGCGCCGGGATATCGACACCCAATCCGGTACCCAAATACCAGGGGGATGGGGAAGAACCGGTGGTTGATGAATCGTCATTATCGGCCGCTGCGATTGGGGCCAAACCCATCAAGAGGCTCAAGAGTCCGATGGCAAGAAGGAATGTTTTTTTCATATTAATGTTCCTTTCGGTTCAAAACGTTTGATGGGAAGAATTATACCCAGGGTCCAGCGGACAAAAGGCTTAATTTTTGAACAGCTTCCGGATGTATTGAACATCCTTTGGATCCAGCGGTTTATCCTGGCCCGACAGATTAATGCTCACTTGGTTCAAGTTCCGGAAGCCGGGGATGACGCAGGCTACGACCGGGTTAGCCAAGAGATATTGCAAGGCCACCCTGGCCAGGTCCGTCACATCCCCTCCGAACCGCTCTTTCAGTTTCTCGATCTTCGGCTGAACTTCCAATAAAAAATCCGCGGTGAACCGTTTGTCGCCCTTGCGGTGGTCGCCCTCCTCAAACTTGGGCGGATTCTTGGGATCGAATTTTCCCAGGAGAACGCCCTGATTCAAGGGAGAAAAGGCCACAAAGCATATTTTTTTCTCCTCCATCAGCTTCCGAATGGGCGAACCTTCCTGGATGAATTGTTCGTCCATGATGTGAGCCCAGCTTTGAAGCACATCGGGCTTCACTTTTGGGACCAGTTTCACGAAATCAGAACTGGAGTAAGCGGATTGGCCGATCAGTCGTATCTTGCCTTCGTTTTTTAATTGACGCATGACCGTCACGGCATCATCTAAATATTGGTCTTGGGGGCCGAAATCCCCATGATGAAAGTAATAAAGGTCGATAACATCCCTTTTAAGGTTGATCAAGGACTGTTCACATTGATGACGGATATGGGCGGGTTCGTAGGAGTGAGCGGCTGTTCCGGGGAACCATCCAACCTTGGTGGCGATGATGACCTTTTTTGTCCGGTCTCCCAGGACCCGGGCAAGCATCTGTTCGGCCCGGCCGTTGCCATAGACGTCGGCGTTGTCGAAATGATTGACTCCCTGGTCCAAAGCGTGATCGACCGCCCGCTTGATCTCACCCTCATCCACGTTGGCCCAGCCGTTGGGGGAGCCGTTCACCCAGTTCAACCCACCCATGGTCCAACAACCCAAGCTGATCTCGGAAACTTGAATGTTCGTACTGCCCAAGGAACGGTAACGCATAACACCTCCTGAATGGATATTCGATGATCTTATTTAAGCCGAACGCCCGATCAGCGGGGACCGCAAGCTTTTCTGAGGCGGTCATTGATGGCCCGACCTAAACCTTCCTCCGGGACCGCTTCACAGAGGATCAAGTCCAATCCCTCGTTATCCAAACGGCGGAGGGCGGCGAAAAGATTGGCGGCCGCTACCCTTAAATCGCCCTGGGTCGAAAGAACTTCAATGGCTTGGATCGGCACGGAAGTATTATTTTGGCGGAAAGCCAGGAAACCGATCTTAAGTCCCGATTGAAAGCGGGTCCGTTGGTCGAAAAATGAAATGGGCGTTTTAGGAGAATAGTGTTGGGTCAACTGGCCAGGGGCCAGGGGTTTATCTTCCATTCCGATATGAAGATCGACCTTTCCGATCACCGATTCGATCTCTTCCAAGGAAACACCTCCCGGCCGAAGCATTACTGGACCGGAGGACATCCACGCGACCACGGTCGACTCGACCCCGACCCGACAGGGACCTCCATCCAAGATCATCTCGACCTTATCCCCAAAAGTTTGGCGGACATGGTCGGCGTTCGTGGGACTAACCTGGCCGAACAGATTCGCACTGGGAGCCGCGATGGGACGACCGCTTTCTCGAATAAGTTCCTGGGCCAAAGGGTGGTCCGGGACTCGCAACGCTACCGTAGGAAGAGCGGAGGTCACCAGGTCAGGGACCTGGGATGATTTGGGAAGCACCAGGGTCAGGGGACCAGGCCAGAAAAGTTCGGCGAGTTTCAAGGCTTCTTTGGGAAAGGAAGTCACCAAAATTTCGGCCTGTCTTAGGTCGGCGACATGGACGATGAGAGGGTCGAATTGGGGCCGATTCTTGACCTCGAAGATTTTGGCCACCGCCATGGGGTTCAGCGCGTCCGCGCCTAGCCCATAAACCGTCTCGGTAGGAAAGGCGACCAATCCGCCTTCCTGGATGATCCACGCCGCTTTTTGGATGTCTTTCATAAGAGCCCTTTACGATACGATCTAAAATATCCCATGACCGCTTAACCGGTATTCTTCAACCCCGCGGCGATCCCATTGATGGTCATCAGGATAGCGTCCTGTAGGGCGTTATCGGGTTCATTCGTGAGGGCCCGCATCCTTTGGATCAATTCCAATTGGATGAAACTCAAGGGATCGATGTAAGGATTGCGGAGTTTGATGGATTGGTTCAATTGGGGTTCTTTTTCCAGCATTTCCTTGACCTTGGCGATATGGGAGATGGCCATGAAAGTCTCGCAATATTCGTTCTCGATCCTGCCGAAAATATCCTTCCGTAATTCCGAGTCGGGGCACAATTGGGCGTACCTTCTGGCGATGTCCATATCCGCTTTGGAAAGGATCATCTGGGCGTTGTCCAAAAGCTGTTGGAAGAAGGGCCATTGTTCGTACATTTCCTGGAGCAGGGGTAGGCCATCCGGGTCCGTTTTCAAGTATTCCTGAATGGCGCTTCCCAGGCCGTACCAGCCCGGGAGGGTATTACGTGACTGCATCCAACTGAAGACCCAGGGGATGGCCCTGAGGTCCTCGATCTTTTGACTGACCGTCCGGCTGGCCGGCCGACTCGCGATGCGGTGTTGACTGATCTCGTTGATGGGAGTGGCGGCCCGGAAATATTCCAGGAATCTGGGGTGGTCATAAACCAGGGCCCGGTAAGCTTTGAAGGAATGTTCGGATAATTTTTCCATGACCTGTTCCCAATTTTTTTTGGGAACCATCTCTTTCGGGGGAAAGGAACCCCTGAGGACCGCGTTCAATATCTGTTCCAGATGATATCGGGCGGCAACGGGTTCCCCGTAATGGTCGCTGATGACCTCTCCTTGCTCGGTGATTTTCAAGAGTCCGCGAATGGTCCGGGGCGGCTGGGCCAGGATGGCCCGGCCCGCCGGCCCGCCGCCCCGTCCGATGGAGCCTCCCCGACCGTGGAAGAGTTTGAGGATGACATGATGGTGGTCCGCCACTCGGGCCAGGTCCATCTGGGCTCGGTAGAGGGACCAATTGGCCGCCAGATAGCCGCTTTCCTTGTTGGAGTCGCTGTACCCCAGCATGATCTGCTGGCGGTCGCCGCGCCAAGCCAAGTGTTTTCGATAGACATCCATCCGAAACAAACGGTCCATGAAGGGGCCCGCGTTCTTCAGGTCCTGCCGAGTCTCAAAAAGGGGCACGACGTTCAACCGGCTCAATGATGCGGGCTCGATCAGGCCGGCCTCGTGGGCCAAGAGCATGACCGAAAGAACATCACTGATGTTCTTGGTCATGGAGATGATGTAGGTCTGCAAAGCATCCGGATCCAGGTTTTCCAGGACCCGAGCGATCATCCGAAAGGTCTCCAGGGTCTCGGTGGTTTCGGGTGAAAAGGAAGCCCTTTCCGGGACAAGGGGCCGGGCGGTGGAAAGTTCAGTCATCAAGAGCGATTGTTTCAGGTCCTCTGGCATTCGAAGATAATCATCGGCCAGTCCGATCTTGGCGAAGATCTCGGCCAGGGCCGAGGAATGACGGGCGCTATGTTGGCGGATATCCATCGCGGCCATTTGGAAACCGAATACTTCCACCCGCCGACGGACATCCTCCAAGAATCCATCGGCTAGAACCGCGCCCTTGTTCGCCTTGAGACTATCGGCCATGAGGTTCAGGTCCGCGAGGAATTCCACCGCCGAGGCGTAATAGGAGCCGGCAGGCGGATGATGGATACCCTGCTTCCATTGATCCTTGAATTGGGCGGCATAGTCCTTGGTTTGGCGGAGTTTCTCATAGATGAAACTGCATTTTTGACGATAGGGCTCGTGAGGCGTCCTCTCCTTCAGCCGTTGGGCCAATCGGGGAAAACATTCCGCGTCCTTGGCCAAAGACCTGGCAAGGTCACCGCTGATGGGTATCCACCGATCCGATGAGCTCAACCGGTCGCTTAACATCTCGATCGATCGGCAGTAATGATCCAAGGCCACTTGACGCAATAGACATAGGGCCTCGACGGTGACCGCGGGCGTGACGGATGGGTTGCCATCCCTATCCCCCCCGATCCAGGTGCCGAAGTTCAACACGGGGCGGAAAGTCCAGGATGTCTTGGGATACTCTTCTTTGAGGGACCGTTCCAGGTCTCGGTATAGCGTTGGAATGACATTGAGAAGGGTTTCTTCATAGTAATAAAGATGCCCCCTCACCTCGTCCAGGACCTCCGGTTTGGTCTGTCGGATCTCGTCGGTCTGCCAGAGAGCCACCAATTCCTCCCGAAGATGCCGCAAGTACCCATCGGCCTCTTCCTTCAGCAACTTTTCCTGACCTAGATGATTGGTTACTTTCCCGATGCGGTGGAGTTTCTCAAGGGTTGTCGGACGTTTGGATTCGGTGGGATGGGCGGTAAAGACCATCTTGACCGAGGCCTGGTCCAAAAGGGACTGGAGTTTTTTGGCCGGGACGCCTTGCTCCCGAAGGATCCGGATGGCCGAAGGGAGGGAGCCTTCCCTCTTTATTTCAGGGTCCTTCAGAATGGTTTCCCGAACTTGGGCCAATAGATCGAGCTTTTCCGCCAGATTGATGAGCCCGAAATAATGGGTGAAAGCTTTGGTGAGAAGGTTCAACTGCTCTAAGGAAAGGCGGGAGATGATCAGGGCCAATTCCTCGGCGATCCGGGCCTCGGGTTTGGTCCGAAGTTCCTTGCAGAGCGAGCGGATATTTTCGACCAGTGAAAGGGCTTCCGTCCCTTCTTGGTCGGAAATGACCTGTCCGAGGTTGCTGGCCAAGAAACGGACCATGTGGGAAATCCCGAAGTCCTGGCCAGAAACGGATATTCCTCCGGATTTAGAATGATAACTGACCTCGTCCTGGAACATCACGCTCCCCTTTGTGGATGATCGTTTTTAATGGCCGCCAGTCCTTGAAAGGCAGGCTTATTTAAGACAATTTTTCTTTCAAAATCTTAGAGGCTTGTTCGGCCCGAAAACGACGGAGTTTGACTTTCAGGTCGGGTCTTTTATTGGCCAGGATGGCGACCGCAAACAAAGCCGCGTTGATGGCTCCCGCTTTGCCGATAGCCAGGGTACCTACCGGAATGCCAGCCGGCATTTGGACGGTAGAAAGGACAGAATCCAATCCATTCAATTTGCTTTCCATCGGGACGCCCAGGACCGGAAGGGTGGTATGGGCGGCGCAAACGCCAGCCAGGTGGGCCGCCCCACCGGCGGCGGCGATGACCACCTCAACACCACGGGTTTCAGCTCCCGAGACATAAACCGAGGTTTCCTTCGGGGTGCGATGGGCCGAAAGAACCCGGCATTCATGGAGGATCCCGAATTGCTTCAGGGTCTCCGAGGTATTCTTCATGATCTCCCAATCGGATTTACTGCCCATCAGGATGTTCACCAAAGCTTTGGTTGTTTTTGCCATGGGGTTCCTTTTCAATTCGGATTTGCCCAGCGAGCACTCCATACCCGCGGGCCGCCCATAGGATAGAACAATCGGTTGAAATACAAAAGACCCTGAATTTTAGGGTCTCCTGGGTTTTAACTTTCGTCTCTCTCCTGTAGAATACCAACCCATGTGGAACGAGACCTTTAAACTTATCTACGCCGCCATCACCCAGGGCCTGATCATCGGTTTTTGCACCGCGGCCTTGATCGGCCCGGTGAATTTCCTTGCGGTCAGGCGGGGCATTCTGGGCGGGTTCCAGCAAAGTTTCCTGGTGGGAGCGGGAGCGGCCCTGGTTGACGCGACCTGGGCTTATGTGGTCTTCGCCGGCCTTCTGAAGATGGGGCTCTCGGGCGCGGGGAAGATCATCCTTTGGGGATTCAGTGGCATATTCCTCTTATACCTGGCTTATACCCTGCTGATCGAGATCCGGGATAACGCCGAGGGGCAGGAAAATTTCGAGGTCCGCAAGCAAGTCCAATGGTTGGATAATCCCTTTGCCCTGGGTTTCTTGATAGCCGCCACCAACCCCTTTACTCTCATTTATTGGATCGGGATGGTGGGGACCCTGCAATTGTCCGGAAACATTGACCTGACTGGCGGGGCGGCGACGTCTTTTTTCTCGGCCATCCTGGTCAGCGAACTGATCTGGTTCTCCTGCCTAGGGCTGGGGGTCCATTACAGCCGTAACCTATTCAATCGCAAGGTCCTGACGGTGATCACCTGGATCTGCGGATTGAGCCTGCTTTTCTACTATCTATTCATGGCGACTAAAGTGGCCTTGAACCTTATCCGCACAGGCGGAGCACCCTTTATTCCTTGAGGTGGGTTTGTCCCTTTTGGCGGAGTGGGTTTCATTTTCCCATAAAATCAATCGTCAGCCGATTGTCCTCAATCTTGTTCCCGGTCCACATCCCATTCTTCCACTTCTCCATGAACAACCCGCGCTCGGATCGCGATAGGGCGGCAGCAATTCTCACAGTCGGTGGTCCATTGGTGAAGGCCTGAAATGGGATCCAGCGGGGAATAATTGGGATACCCACAGTAGGGACAAGAAAATTCGAGATTGGGTCCCATCGTTTTCCTGACGGTCCGGGGACGGTATTATTTTTGCAGGAGGATGTTGTTGTCTTCGGGTAATAGGCGGGGATCGCCCTCGAAGAATTTATGGTAGTTCACCACGTCCAATTCATCCATGGGTTGAGGCTCGACTTCCAACATGACGCCGTTCTTCCATGAATGCTCGGTATGCTGAACGTTCATGACCTGTTCGTTGTTCTTGTCGATGACAGTCACTTTACCCTCTAGATACTGGACCTTGAGAGAATTGTCAGTGGGATCGTAATGGATGGTCGCCTCGCTGTTGTTGATGGAAGTGACCACGGCGCCGGTATTGATCTCGAAGAAACTTTGCTGAGACCCCGAACCGCCTGTTCTCAGATTGATGGTGCCCTTTTGTAAAATAAGCCGGACCTGTCGATCCGGCCCGTCGATATAAAGCTCATCGATGGTAACCACGGTGGGTCCGGTATAGCCGTCAAATCCTAAGTGACAACCTTTTCGGGTTCTTAAAATGACCCAGCTTTGGTCATAAACGGTGATGATATCCCCCTTTTCCACGGCGCTCCCTGTCGATAGAGCTGATGGCGCGAAACCATTGGGATGTTGGACCATTATGGTCCCGTTCATTTTCTCGACGATGGCTTCGTTGATGCCAGGGTCCCTACGGGAGTTCTTTTCAGGTATTTGAGATGAGTAGTAATTATTGACATCATTCATTTCCGAGGAGTTCCCCCCGGAATTTCCTTTAGCGATTTCGGCGCCTATTTTGGACGCATCCACCGAAATGGTAACGCCGGCCCTTAACAGGGTTGGAAGTGGGAGACTCATTAATAGGATCAGGGCTAAAAAGGTTTGAAGGCGCATAAACTCTCCTTGATTTATGAGAGTGCCAAATGGCTAGGAAAACTTATCCTATCGTTTTTTGTCCCTTTGGGCAATGTGGAAAGATTTGTCGGAGGTTTTTTATCTTCAGGATTTCGTCCAGCCCCTTTAGACTGTTCCCTTAAAACATCGACCTGGAGTCTCGTTTTGGATATAAAACCTGTTGTCCTGATCACTGGTTGTTCTTCCGGCATCGGGTTGGAAACGGCTCGCCTATTGGCCAGCCATGGTTGCCAGGTATTCGCCACCATGCGGGACCCCAAAAAAGCTGGACCTTTGCGGGAAAGGTCAAAAGGCCTGTCTTTGGAGGTCATACCCCTGGATGTGGATCAAACCACCTTGGTCCAAAAAACCGTCCAATCATTGCTCAAGAAAACAGGCCGGATCGACGTTCTTATCAATAACGCGGGATGGGGAGCTTTCGGGGCCATCGAGGAATTTACCGACGATGAGGTCAAGGCCCAATACGAGACCAATGTGTTCGGGCTAATGCGAGTGACGAAAGCGGTTCTGCCTGCTATGAGATCCCAAGGATCGGGCCGTGTCCTGAACGTGGGTTCGGTGGCGGGGCACATCACCTTTGCCGGTATCGGGCTATACAGTTCCACCAAGCACGTGGTTGACGCCATTACCGAGAGCCTGCGATTGGAGTTGCGGCCATTCAATATCCAAGTGGCGGCCATCGAGCCTGGCCAGATCCATACTCGTTTCAAGGATAATCGGAGACAAAATATTACCTTCAAGAATGGAAAATCCCTTTACGGAAAGACCCTGCGAGGTGTTCTGGAATACGGTGACCGAAAGTCCGCCAAGGCCCCGGGACCCGAACTGGTCGCCAAGGTCATCTGGAAGGCATTGAATGACCGCAGGATGTCCACCCGTTATCCGGTGGGTTTGGACGCTCGTTTTTACCCCTTCATCCAAAAATTTCTCCCCGATCTTCTTTACGACAGAGTGATGGATTTTGTTTATTCCAGATTCAAGAGGGCGTCATGAGAGAACTTCCCATAGCCCTGATCACGGGCGCCAATTCGGGAATGGGCTTGGCTTGCGCTGAGGCGCTGGCGAAAAAAGGGTGGAAAGTCTATGGAACCTATCGAAGCGTAAAAAGAGCGGAACCCCTTAGAAAACTTTCCAAGACCTTGAAAGTCGTTCCCCTGCGGATGGATGTGGATTCAGCCTCTTCGGTCAAAAAAGCCGTGGCCCAGGTATACCGCAAGGAAAAAGGGATCGACTTCCTCATGAACAACGCGGGGTTCGTCATGGCGGGTTTTTGGGAGGATGTGTCCGACGCTGACCTTAAGGCCCAGTTCGAGACGAACGTGTTCGGCCTTTTGAGGGTCGCCAGGGAAATATTGCCGATCATGAGGGCCCAGCGGTCGGGAAAGATCCTGAATGTGGGCAGTGTGGGTGGTCTGGTGGCGTTGCCCGTTTTGGGTCCCTATTCTGCCACCAAGTTCGCCGTGAGATCCTTGACCGACGCCTTGAGAATGGAAGTGAAGGAATTCGGAGTGGAAGTTTCCGAACTTGTACCAAGCGAGATCCAGACGGCGGTGGTACAGAATTCCCGCAAGGGTGAGAAGGCATTGAGCCCGGATTCGCCCTATACGGAATTCACGAAGTCTTACGAAGCTTTCGCCATTGAAAGGTTCAAAGGCGCTGCGCCCATTCAATTATTGGTCAAGGTGGTCTTGAAAGCCTTAAGCGATAAACCCATGAAACGACGTTATCTGGTCAAGTTCGAGGACAAGGCGCTTTATTTCTTGAAGAGGTTCCTGCCCGCCGACTGGATCGAAGCTGGTATCGCCAGCCAATTTCCATGGTGCCGATGGCCCCGAAACGGATCGAATTAATTATCCGATCCAGGCTCATCCCGATATACAGGCATGAGTTCTGTCAAATTCAATGACATACGAAGAGAGTCGCTGAGAGCGGCGGGAGTTCACAGTCAAAGTGATCCCGCTCGATGGGGCCGGCTTTAAAAGGCTTGATCTCGGATGACTGACCGTTGAATCCATAGGATTCGAACTCTTGGTAAACTTCAATCCCCTGGAATTTGATCTTGGCGTGGACCGAATCCTTTTGATTCTTGTTCAATACCACTAACCAAAGTACGCCTGGTTTTTGCCGATCGGTCGAAGCATAGACCGAGGTCTGGGCGACATCCTCGGTCCCGGAGGAAACCTCCGTACCCCCAAAGTAACCTCCCTTTCCATCGTAATTGCGATAGAGCTGGAGTGCCGCTTTGTTATAAGGTTTAAGGTCCCCAAAAAAACAGGAAAGAAAGACGCCGTATTTTCCGAAGATCCCCAGGACGTCGGCCTGAGCTAGTCCCCCCGATACATGGTCACCCGCCCCATAGTTGTATTCGGAAAAAGCGAGTTTGGTCCCGGGGGATCTTTTACCGATCTTTTCCTCGACCCAGGGGATCAATTGGATCGCCTTCCCTTTGGTGGACCATTGGGTGATCCAACTTTTTTCCACATAACCCGGGTCCCAAAGGCTCCGAGGCGCCTGTAAACGGGCCTCGATGGAATCGGGGGTGATGTCATTTTCAGTGATGCGCTTGTTCGCGCCCTGGGCTTCCGGGTACCAGTGCAGGTCCAGGACATGGACCAGCGGTTTGTGATAGGACAACTGGAGTCCGTGGATGAAATCCAGGTAAAAATCCAGGTAAGTCTCGAAGGTCTGGTTAAGTTCTTTGCTGTCCGGGGCGTCCTGGAGGGTCAGGAATTCCTGCCAGCCATAACAGACCCCTCCCAAAAGGATCGCGGTGGGATCCACCCGAAGAATATTCTCGGCGGCCGATTCGGTCTTGTTGCGCATTTCCCAATAAGCCGTCTTGGACGGATGGAGCCTGGGATGGGCGGAGGACCAGATGCCGGGCTCATTATCCAGGTCGTAGAACCTCACCCCGCCTTCGGACCCTTTTTTGAAGTTGGATACCAAGAAATGGACGAACTCATCCTCGTAAACCACAGCAGCGTTGGGATTGGGATTAAGCGTATATAGCCCCTTCTTATGGAAATCGATCTTCTTCCAGCGTTTGCTTGGGGCTTTTTCGGTTTCCAACACTTCTCCATTTTTATCGGCGGCTACATATCCCGCCATGGGGATGGTCATCAGGGTATCCAGGCCAGCCTTTTGGTTCTCTTCCACAAAATGCCGGGCCATGGCCCCTGGCTGGTCACAGTCGGTGTAGTGGAGATGGTTCCCGCACATCCAATCGTCACTGGTTTGTTTCCAATCACTCCCGGCGTTGGAGGCGTTATTGACCCAGTTGTACCCCGTCATTCGGTTACCGCCCAGACGGCGCAAGGTGGCGCCTGTCCCGCTCGGATCTTGATCGTTCAGGCCGTAGATATAGGGACTGATCGGCCCCACAACCTCGTCGGGCATGACTAAAACATTGATGTCAGCCGCCAAGGAAACCGATGTGAGCAGAAAAAAGAATAACAGACGACAGAACATGGAAACTCCTTTGATCAATTGACGCTGCCTGGCCTGCGTTCTCCCAGGATCCGGTAATCCTTTTCGTCGATGGCTTTGACCACCCTGGCTCGGTCCAGGTAAAGGGATTGTTTTTTCAGCATCACGACCATATATCCCGCTTCGAACCAGAGGTTAGCGGCCAAGCAAATAACGGCGAAGACTCTCCAGGTTTTCTTGGGGGCGAACCGGCCCCAGATATAGAAGGAGTAAACCGATAGCAAGGGCAGGACGATGTAATACATATGGGCCTGGGGCGGTTTGGAAGTGAACCAAAAGCTGACCCAAACCAGGATGAGGGTGAAGAGGGTCCAACGTTGGATGGAGGATGCTTCGGGTCGTTGTTCATCCCTGAAAAATCCAGTGATCAAAAGGAAAAAGGGTTGGACCCAACCTACCAGGACCAGGAAGAAGCCTGGGACAAGGAGCCAGGGCGCTTCTTTGAAGAACTCAATTCGGGCTTGGGTCCCTGGGCCGATAAAACGGGGCAATTCAAAAGAGGGAAGGGAAAAGAAACGGGCCAAGACCGTAAAAAAAGCCAGGAAGTTCTTCCAATTAAAGGCGACGGAAAGACCCATTCCAGACGCGCCATGGGAAAAACCGAACTTGAATAGGGTCGGAAGAAGGAATGCCAAGGGGAAAGCCGAACCCACAGCGAAGCCGATGAGGCATCGGGCTAGGCGAAGATTTTTCAGCCGCCATCGCCAGAAAAGAGCGGCGGCGATGAAAGGCGGCAAAAGTACCCAGGAATAGTGGAATTGCATATTCCAAAACAGTCCGAATCCCATGAAGGCGAAAGCCATTCCCGGTGTAAGCCAATTCAACGAGAGGTCAGGGAGCGTTTCAAAGAATCCCAGAAAGAAAAGGATTCCTCCAACTAAAAGATAGGAGGGATTGATGGTGTTGGCTGACTCATGCAGGTTCCAGGGAAGAAGGGCCAGCCAAGAGAAAATGAAATAGAAGGGGATATTCTTGACCCGGCGGGAGATATACCAAGCCAAGAGGGCCAAGGCGGAGGTCGAAATAAGGTTGAGAAACAAGAACGGCGCCTCTGGTATGGGCAACAGATGAAAGGGAATGCCGATCAGCAGGCCTTCCAAGGCCCCGGGGATCTGGGTGTAAAAACCCGTTTCCGTGACGATGAGGTCCGGACCGAAATAAGGCCAATTGCCGGTGGCGAAGTACTTCAAACCGATGAGATAGGTCTGAACCTCATCCGCGGCGAAGAATGGCTGGGATAACCCGAATGCCGTACGGAAAGCCACTAGAAAAAGGAATAGGAGAACGAACTTCACCTGGTTGGACATGAGCGTTCCTTGGTTTATTTACTGAAGTGTTCGGCAGATCAATACAAACTGCCTTCGCGTCTTTCGGACAGGACCCGATAATCCTGCTGTTGAAGAGCTTTCGCCACCAAT
This sequence comes from candidate division FCPU426 bacterium, assembly GCA_963830915.1. Lineage (GTDB taxonomy): Bacteria > Oederibacteriota > Muellerivitia > Muellerivitales > Muellerivitaceae > CAWHOE01. The sequence continues at coordinate 314,908 of CAWHOE010000006.1, read as the reverse complement.
GGTCTCTGATTATAGATGGAATCCTGGGGAGCGACAGCCAAGGCATAACCCAGTTGAAATAGCAGCCCCATAACGACGAAGGCTTTTCCTAACAGTCTCCATTTGGCATTCTCGGCGAACATGGCCCAACAATAAAAGGAATAGAGCATAAGCCAGGGATAAAGGACCAGGTAGATGTGGGAAAGGGGAAGTTTCACCGTGAACCAGAAACTGACCCAGATCATCAGGTACATCAGCAAGATGAGAATTTTGAGCCCAGTCCATCCTGGGATTTGATGTTTCTTTTGAAACCAGGCAAAAAGCATTACGAAGGGCTGGATGAGTCCTCCAACCCAAAGGATAGAGCCGAATGGCCAGAGCCAGGGGTGGGAATTGAGAAAAGCGAAACGGGACGTGGTAGACGTTCCGATATATCGGGGAAGCTCGTAACAGACCAGAGAAAAGTAGCGGGCCAAGATGGTAAGCCCCTCGGAGACGTTATACCAGTTGAAGGGAACAGTAAAACCTGAAGCGACATTGGAACGGGAAAGGCCATACTTCACAAAGGTAGGGATGATCAATGCGATGGTAGGCAGAGCGCCACCGATAAAGAAAAGAATAGAACGTGGATTTTTCGCCTCTTTTACTTGAACCAGTAATGAAAGGCCGGCGAGAGGGATCAAGTAAACATAAGAGAAATGAAATTGCATGATCCAAAAGAGAGAGAACCCCATCAGGGCGTTACACCATGCTAGTGGAATCCGTTTTGTCGATAAATAAGGTATGGATTCCATGAAACCAATAAAAAACATGACGCTTGGCAAAAAGTCATAAGCGGGATTGATGATATGGTCGCATTTATGGAGGATCCAGGGAGTGGAGGCGATCCAAAGGAAAGTCCATGTGAAGGAAAGGCGGGGGATGCGCCGACAGATGTACCAAGCTAAAAGGGCCGAACCCAACGCGGTCAAAAGGCTCAAGACGATATAGGGGGTCTCGGGGATAGGAAGAATATAGAAGGGTAAGCCGATGATCAGCCCTTCCAGGGCACCAGGGATTCTGGCTTTGAAAGGAATTCTCCGATCCGTTAAGGTCAGGTCCGAAATAGGGCCAGGTATGGGTGGTATAGCATTTGAGTCCGATGAGGTAGGTCTGAAGCTCATCCTTTTCCCACCACTTGGATTGGCAAAGACCGAATCCTAAGAGGAATAGGAATACAAAGAGAAAAAGGAGGATGAGTTTTTTTTGAGAGGGCATTATGCGTTTCCCGTATTTTCGGAAGAGGTGTGTACCAATTCTTCTATAAGAATCATTGGAGATTGGCACAACACCATCCTTTTTATATACATGCGAAAAACGATGTTTTTCGCAAATAGAAATGAAGGATGGTGTGCCCAGCAGGACTTGAACCTGCAACCTTCTGATCCGAAGTCAGAAGCTCTATCCAATTGAGCTATGGGCACATTTGTCGACTATATTAAGGCACGGCAGCAACCAGGGTCGACAAAGTTTACATTATTTCTCTTAAACACGCCTAGAACTTCGACGGACTAGGGATAAAATAATCCGGTTGAATATCAAAATCCCGGGAGAGTTTGGTGACCAACTTTGTCGCCACGGAAATCGTGCATCCTGTCCTAGCCGAGGATAAGGAAAGCAAGGAAGCCCAACATACCCGGGCCAGCCAGTACTACCTTCTCGAGGAAAAATTCTACCACCACAACGTCAGTTGGATGAAAAGGACCCCCTGGGGCGTCCTGGCTGTTTTTGAGAAAGGAAACCCTCTTCCCGCCATCCTTGAGATCCAAAAAGAGTTCGAGAAATTCATTTGGGACAAGTTCGGCAAGGCCGAGCTTAAGACAGCCGTTCATCTGGCCGAAAGCGATTTTTTAGTCGATGATTATCGAGGGCCGGGGATCGAACATGTGATCGCCCTCCTGAAAGCCGCTCAACCAGGCCAGATACTCCTGACCCAGGAGGCGATCGATCAGATCCATGCTCCCGTCGGATATTTCTTAAGAGATCTTGGAGTCCATGCCTTGAGGGATCTTTCCGAGCCAGGGAAAATCTTTTCTCTTCGCCCAAAGAATTCCAACCTGCTGGAAGAACCTCCAGTACTATCACTTCAGGCTTATCCCCAGAACCTTCCCCCGCAGGCCACCCCTTTCTATGGCCGCGAGGATGAGATCACGACTATTTCTGAGGTCATCCTTCGGCCAACCACGCGCTTGATCACCTTGGCCGGACCGGGAGGTTTCGGAAAAACAAGGCTTTCGTTAAAGGTAGCCAGTCAGGTGGTGGATCGATTCCAAAACGGGGTGTTTTTCATTGAACTCGCGCCCTTGAGTTCTGAACGGCTTCTTGTGGAAAGTTTGGCCCATGCGTTGAAATTTGTCTTCACCGGGACGGAGGATTCCCAAAGACAACTGATGGAATACCTGTCGACCAAAGAGATGCTCATCCTAATGGACAATTTCGAGCATGTCCTAGAAGGGGCGGAACTGGTGAGGGACATCCTGACCGCCGCTCCGAGGATCAAGGTCCTGGCGACCAGTCGCGAAAAACTTCAGTTGGAATGGGAACAAGCCATCGAGGTCAGGGGATTACCCTGCCCGGCGGAACAGGAAACAGAGAACCTTGAAAAATACAGCGCGGTTCAATTGTTCATCCGCAATGGAAGGTCCGTGCTGCCATCCTTCGCCCCTTCCAATCCGGAAAAAAAACAGATCGCCCGTATTTGCCGAACGATGGAAGGGATGCCCCTGGGTATCGAGTTGTCCTCCGCCTGGGTGAAGAAAATGTCGATCCAGGAAATCGAGGACAAGATCAACGCAAACCGCGGATTGGTGGCGTCGGAAATGCCTTTTCTTCCGGCCCGCCATCAAAGCTTGCGGGCGGTTTCGAGTATTCCTGGGTCTTGTTGAACGACGCTCAAAAGAAAGCCCTTCGAGCCGCTTCGGTTTCAAGGGAGGGTTCACTCCCGAGGCGGCCAGCCAAGTGGGAGGAGTTCCTCCCTCCGTTTGGCCCCAATTGGAAGCGAAGTCCCTTGTGCGGCAAAGGGCCAATGGGACTTATGAATTACATGACCTGCTGAAATATTTCGCCAAAGAAAAACTATTCGACGATCCTCCCGAGAAAGAAAGGATCCAGGACGCCCATAGCGCTTTTTTAGCGGACCTCTTGAGGGAAAAAGAGAAAGAACTTTACGGTCCCAACGAGGGGAAAGTGATGGAATCCCTCATCGGTGAGATGGGGAATATCCGGGAGGGATGGCGCAGGTCCGTGGAAAAACGTATGGAAAGCCAAATAGAGGATTTCCTGGACAGCCTCTTTACCATCTATGACACCAAAGGATGGTACCAGGAAGGGATGGAGGTTTTTCAACACGCGGCCAGGGTCTTGAGGGAAAAGATAAGAGAGGTCCGAAAGCCCCCTAAATCATCAATGATATTACTGGGTAAACTGCTATCCCGATGGGCCGCGTTACTTCAACGAATGGGGGATGTAAAAGAGGCCAAAAAAATATTCGAGGAAAGTTTGGGTTTGTTGAAATCGGTGGACGCTTGGAAACAAATGGGTTTTTCCTTGAGCGGCATGGCCATCGTGCTGGAGGCTTTGGGTCGGGATGATGAAGCCAAGAGCTACTACCGGCAAAGTTTCGATATTTATAGAAAGGTCAAGGACCGCAACGGGATGGCCTGGGCCCTGAACAATCTGGGACATATCGCCATCCATGGGGGCGATTTCGAGAACGCCAAGATTTTCATCCAGGAGGCCATGAAGCATTATGAGGCCATCGGGTATTTGGGCGGGGCGGCTAATTCCTACAATTTGATGGGCGATGTTCTGCATGAGATGGGGGAATACGAACAGGCCAGGCGTTATTCTCAGAAAGGCCTTTCCGCTTTCGTCGGGAGCAATGATCGCAAGGGTGTGGCCTGGTCCTTCACAAACCTGGGCAAAAACATCATGGACCTGGGGGATTTCAACGGGGCCAAGCAAATGTTCCAGGAAGGACTGAATCTCCACAAGGAATTCGGGGATAAAAGAGCCATTGGTTGGTCGACCAATTTCTTGGCTGAACTGGATTGGGCTATCGGGGATTATGCTGGTGGATGGGAATACGCCAAGAAAAGCCTGCACTATTATCGGTTAGTGGGCGACCCCAAAGGACAAGCTCGGGCCCTTTCCACGATGGGAAATTTGGCAGTCTGTGAGCATCGTTATGAGGAGGCCAGGCAAAACTACGAGGAGGCCAACAATATCCAAATCAAGGAAGGGGCCCAATCAGTAAACGCTTCTTGGCATTTCTATCATCTGGCGGCGGTGGATTACGCCGAAGGAAAAACAGAAGACGCAAGGGTCAAACTTGAAAAGGCCCTCAAGAACTTCAGGGCGACGAATGGTTATATGGGTACGGTGATCACTCTGACGTTGTTAAGCGAGGTCTATTGCGAGATGGGACAGCCAGAGAAATCCAAAGTTCTTCTGAAGGAGGCCATCGAAAAAGCGCTAAAATCAAAAGCGATCCCCCATCTCGTCGATCTTTTGGTGGCATTGGCCAAGTACCTGAAGATGATGGGGGATGAACGGAACGCTTTTGCTTATCTGGTGGCGGCCGTGAACCATCCGACTTGCCGACGTCAGACCAAGGACAAGGTGGTCAGGCTTGTTTCCCAGTTGGAGTCCCAACTCTCGTCCCAAGAGGTGGACGAAACGGTACGTTGGGCAAAGGCATCCAGTATCGAGGACGCGGCTCGGGTTTGGCTGACCCAACAGGAAGGGTTGAAGGTCAAGCCGAAGGCTAAATCAAAAAAGGCCGCAACCAAGCGCAAAAGGAAAAAACGCTAAGATTTCAATCGCTTAACCGAATGAACGGAGAGCTTCTTTGGCCGAGAAAGGGATCAAGGTTAGCTTTGTTTGGGACAAAGATGTTTCCCCTTCGCTTGACCGGCAATTGATCGAACTCCTTTCGGTCTGTTACCCCGCCACTCCCGATTGGCTTGACCGATCCCAAAGACATTTCAAGGAAACACCCCACTATAGATGGTTCATCCAAAAGGATGGAGTAATGGTATTGGCACAGGTCGCCGTCCATGACAAGTTATTCGGGACCGAATATGGCGAGGTAAGAGTGGGCGGAATCGCCGAAGTGGCGGTTCATCCCTTGTGCCGGGGAAGGGGTTTTGTTCATCTCATGCTTGATGAAGTGGAAAAGTTCCTGAGTGTATCGGGAGTGCCATTCGCCGTGTTGTTCGGGGACGGAAAGATCTATGGGTCAAGGGGTTATCGGGCAGAAGCGAATCCTTACCGTTATTTAGATGTATCCGATAAAATAATAAAAATAACGACCGAACAACCGCTTCGAGTGAAACCTCTAGGGGAAAAATCATGGCCCGAGGGATTGATCGACCTGAGAGGCCCCTTGTTCTAAGGGTGCGACCTATTACCAGTTGATGGATTTCCCATCGTTATAGATGAATTGCGAGGTCTTCTCCAGGGTCAATCCTTTGACAGTCCTCGTGATGGCCGAGGTCGATTCTTCGATCGTCAACATGGCGTTTGGCCCGCCCATATCGGTCTTGACCCAACCCGGATCCAGGCAAACCACGATGATCCCATCTTCCTTCCATTCAAAGGCCATGGTGCGGGTGATCATGTTCAAGGCCGCTTTGGAAGCACCATAAGCGTAAAATCCACCACTGTTCTTGCCGGAAAGGGAAGCGAGCCCGGAGGTCGTGTTCACTACCCGAGGTTTTTTTGATTTATGAAGAAGCGGCAAGAATGTTCGGGCGACCCTCATGGGGCCAAGAGCGTTGGTTTCATAGGCGTCCCTGCAATCCTTGAAATCCACATCCTCCAACTTGGCCATGGATTGCCCTGGGGAGATGCCGGCATTGTTCAAGAGAATGTCCAGATGGTCCGTTTTTGCGGCCACAACATTGGCGGCGGCAAGAACGGAACTATCCGAATCCACCTTTAATTGAATCAATTCCAAAGAGTCCGGGTATGACTTTTTCAAGGTTTGGAGTTCCTTTGAGTCTTGAGGGCTGCGACAGGCAGCGAAAACATGGTCCCCTTGAGAAAGGAAAACTTTGACAAGTCCCAAGCCGATGCCTCGGCTTGATCCGGTAATTAGAACGTTCTCGAACATAACATTCTCCTGAAGCAAAATATGAAATGAGTCGGGCAATTGTATCCCTTCTGCTTGAAGGTGCAACTGATTGGTATCGCTTTCAATGGAATAGAGTTTTTGGGAATGGGACATGGAAAATTTTTCATGAACAGCAAGTTCCGAGGAAATACGTTATAGAACCCCGCAGGTGCTGTGCTGATGGTCCGATTAGATTAAAACGTGAAACCCGATTTTCACTCTAATCAAAGGAGAAAGTTCAAGAACGGTAGTATATTTTCATCTTAAGAATCGTTTTTAGTCGATCGATCGTTTTAAATTTTTTTCAAGGCGTCTTCATTGTTTTTTAAATTTAAAACTCATTTCTATCTGGCCTTCATTATTTGGGCTTCCACTCAAATTGTGTTTGCCGCCGCCAATTATGGACCGGGTAATTTTTCGTTTCCTCAAAATCGGGATAATCCTTATGGGTTTCATTCTTCCATTTATAACAATGCCGATATCATCGCCGCTTATAACAAATGGTACGCGGATTGCGTCACTTCGACCGGCGCTGGTGGTTTTTTAAGAGTCCAAAGACCGAATGATTCGGGGTTGAATCTCAACTCCACCGTCTCCGAGGGGATTGGATATGGTTTTGTCATCGCGGTCTATATGAATGACGAAAATCTATTCGATAACCTTTGGAAATACGAACAACTTCACTTGGATGGAAACGGCCTCATGAATTGGTACATCGATGCGTCAGGCGCCACCGATGGGTCTGGTGCGGCCACGGACGCCGACGAAGACATGGCTTGGGGTTTATTGATGGCCGCCAAACAATGGGGAGGAAGCGGAACCCTCGGTACGCCATACTTGACCTTGGCGATCAACCAGATCAACGCCCTCTATGCCCATGAATTGAATGGGGGTATACCGGACGGAGGCGATGGATTTACACCGATCAATCCGTCCTATTTCGCCCCGGGTTATTACCGGGAATTCGCAGCGACGACCGGGAATAATGGGTGGCTTTCAGTGGCAGCCAATTGTTATACCGTTCTGAACGGTGAACTTTCTCAAGGTTATGGGAACGCTAGTAACGGTTTGGATTCGGCATGGTGCACAAGTGCGGGAGTATCGACCGATACCAACAATTCGCCTTGGGACTACCAATATGACGCATGCCGGACACCCTTCCGTACCACGGAAGATTACCTTTGGTTCGGGACCGCCTCATCCCAAGCTTACGCCACCAAAACCAGTAACTTTTTTTCGGCCATTGGGGCGGTTTCCATTGTGGATGGATATCAATTGAACGGAACCAAGGATCCCCAACTTCCTACCTTGAAGGTGTCCCAGAATCCTGGTTTTCAATCGGCGGCGTTCGTGGGGCCAGCGGGTGTGGGCGCGATGGTAAGCCGAACTTACCAGCAATACATCGACGATACCTATAGTGATCTAGTGGGCTCAAAACTTCTCGTAGGAGGTACCTATTACGATGAGTCTTGGACCGTCATGTCGTTATTGATGCTGTCGGACAATTTTCTGGACTATAACCTCTATTCATCTCCCACGCCAACGCCAACACTATCCGCCTACGCGCCCCTGACTATACGGGTAAATAACGGCGGACCTCAATACGCGGATGGTGTTCCACAAACTTGGCTGGCCGACCAAGAGTTCACGGCAGGAAGCTGGGGTTATGACGCGACGACTACGGGAAGTATTTCCACGTACACGGGACAGACCATCGCTAATACAACCAACAATCAACAGACCCTTTATCAGACTGAAAGATGGGGGAATCCCATTTATCATTTCACGGTTCCCAATGGCTATTATCAGGTGTTGTTCAAGTTCTGCGAGAACTATTGGACCAAAGCGGGCGATAGAGTGTTCAGCGTTACAGCAGCGGGAACACCGGTCATTACTGGCTTGGATGTTTATGCAGCCGCGGGCGGGGAGCATATCGCTTATGATGTTCCTACGACCGTGGTGGTCACTACCGGCCAATTGGACATCGTTTTCACTTCGACCACAGACACATCCCAGGTCAATGCCATCCAGGTTTTACGCATTACAACGCCGCCTACTCCAACCGCGACCGTGGCTTGGACCGTGACACCGACCAACACGCCTACCCAGCCACCGCCGACGCCTACGGCAACTCCCACAGCAACCTTTACCGCTACTGGAACACTTCCTACAGCCACATTTACACCCAGCGCGACACCTCTTTATGTGAATTGCGCTGGACCCCAGTATGTGAGTGGGTCTTCGGGTATCACTTGGTTGGCCGACAAGGCTTATGTTTCGGGTAGTTGGGGATACACAGCTGGCACCGCTTATAGCAGCGCTGGGCCGATATCCAATACGCTGGACCAAACCCTTTACGAGACGGAGAGGGCAGATACGGGCGTTACTTATATCTTTACCCTACCCAACCGGGTTTATGACGTCACCCTGAAGTGGGCAGAGACCAACCACACCAATACTGGGCAAAGGGTCTTCAATGTGGTGTTGAATGGAACAGCAGTCGTTTCAGGTTTGGATATTTTCGCGAAATCCGGGGGTGAGAACGTCGCCTACGACCAAACCTACGCCGTGACTGTAACGTCCGGTACCCTGGAGTTGGATGAAACCGCGTCAGTAGACAAAGCCACGATCATGGCCATAGCTATAGTCCCTATCATACCGCCCACTCCCACCCCGACAAATTCCTTTACCATTACGCCAACGCTTAGTCCAACCTCTTCACCAACACCAACGTCAAGCAAAACCCCTACAGCATCGGCAACCTGGACATTTACCGCCACTAATAGTTCGACAGGGACAAACACGTTCACATCAACCTCGACGCCCTCCTATACTTCGACTTGGACCAATACTCAAACCAGTACGGCTACGGCCACCATGACCAATACCAAGACGAATACCCTGACTTTTACGCCGACCTCGACCTTCACTTGGTCCATGACACCGACGGCAACATTTTCCCCGACTAAAACCCCTACCGGGACATTGACACCGCAGCCGACGAATACACCCACCGGAACATCGACATGGACCTGGACGGCGACGACTTCTGCCACCAATACTAAGACGGGAATCCCGACTGAAACCTCCACGGCGTCCAATACCGCGACTTCAACAGCAACGGCAACAAGAACTGAGACCGCTACGGAAACACCCGCGATGACTTCTACATCAACCTATACACCTACATCGACCTATTCCTTCACGGTCACATCCACAGGAACCTTACCCCCCACCCTTTCTTTCACGCCGACTTCGACTTGGACCAAGACCTTTACGACCACTTGGACGCCTACTTATACTTTTTCGCCAATGTTATCTTTCACCCCTTCTTTCACATTCTCGCGGACCTTTACGACGACCGCCACTTTTACGCCAACCTTTTCTTTAACTTCAACGAACACAGCTGTCATTCCAACGGCGACCTGGACTTTGACCCACACTCCGACCATTTCAATGACTCCAACGTTCGTTTTGCCAACACTCACACCTACCGGAAGTATTATTCCTGTGGTCTATCCAAACCCAACGGATGGGAAGAACCCGGTAAAGATCCATTTTCCATACACATTTTCCGGGAATGTTAAGGTCCAGATATTTACGACAGCTTTCAGAAAGGTACAAGACAAGACTTACTTTGAAACACCTGGATTGGAAATAAGTTTGGAATTGATCGACAAAAAGGGAATTGCTCTTTCCAGCGGACCTTACTATGTGGTGATCAATGGGATTTATGGAAAATCGATCCTTAAACTCCTTTTATTACGGTGAGAACGGGTTTCAATAACCCGATGTTTTTGTCAGAATTTTGGACGGTTTATAACCGAATACTGACAATTGACAGGGAGATCGAGATATAAGGGAAAACCCTTATTTAGGAAGCGAAAGTGTTTATCGGTAAACTATTTTGATGAAAAGGGTATGGAAATTGCTGTTTACAGACTCCTATCCCGGGCGTAGGCTTTTCTCCCCGGATAGAATTATTTGAAATATAAAAAAACGATACGAGAGAACATTGAAAATCCATTTTAAAAAAATCTCCATTACTCTTTTGTTCATGTTTCTATTAACTGGGGGAAATCTTTTCGCTCAGAACATCAACTCTGGCGCACCCAAATATCCATTTCCTCATCAAGTCACATATCCCCATGGAACCATGTTGAATACGGCTGTTTATTCCCAGGCTACTTTGAATGCGGCCGTTTCCACAATGTACAATCAATGGTACGCAGGCGCGGTAGTCAATGGTGGTTGTTCGGGTTGTCTTCGAGTTTCTCGGGGTAGCGCCAATGGCAATGATACTGTTTCCGAGGGTATTGGTTATGGAATGTTATTCGCTTGCGAGATGGGCGATCTGACCCTCATGGAAGGTCTTTACAATTATTACAGCAACTACAAAGACAACAATAACCTAATGAATTGGACCTGCCCCGGAGGCTCTGGCTGTAACGGCAATTCCGCTACTGACGCTGACGAGGATATGTGCGAGGCCATGTTGATGGCTGACGCCCAGTGGGGTTCGGCTATATCGGGTTATAATTTTAAAAATACGTTCCAATTGATGGCGAACGGGATCTATAACACTGAAATCGGCAATACCGACTATCGGGTTTATTCCGGTGACGCTTATCAATACCCCTACTATTCCAGCTATATGGAACCGGCTTGGTATCGTTGCTGGCAAGGTAAGGATAGTGTGTCAACCCATTATTGGAACAATGTCGTCACTTGGGTTTATAACGATTATTTCTCTTCTCTTTATAATACTTATCCCACCGGATTCATGCCTGATACGGCCAATCCTAATGGGACGGGAGCAACCGAGAATACCATGAGTATGGGTTATGACGCTTCGCGGTATCCCATCCGTGTTGGTCTTGATTACCTTTGGAATGGTTCTTCGGGAGCCCTGAGTTTCGTTGGGAAAATGGCGACCTCCATAAACACGGCGGTTACAGGCGGAACTGCCGTTGGGAATGAGATCGAGGAATATTGGAACATACAAAGCGGTGCGCCTAGCGGATCCAATACATCAGGCTTGCAAGTGGGTGGGGCATTGGTGTCTGAAATGGTTTTGGGCAACCAGACTGACGCGGATACCATGTGGAACATGATCACTAACGCCACCGGGCATGGCTTCGGGAGCCAAGGAACATTCACTTATTTCCAGGATAGTCTTTGTATGTGGGGTGCTTTGATTGGTAGCGGAAACTTCGAGGATTTGGTCTGTGGCGTCAATCCTTGTGCGCCTAGTGTTTGTACAGCAACTCCAACACCCATTCCTCAGGCTTGTTTCATGTTGTCTGACCTGGAAAATGACTCATCGTTGAATGCCACGGATGGCTATTGGTTTACCTTTGCATACGCAAGCGTGAATAGCACGCCGGTCGGTACACCCCAATTAGCTGGTGTCTCGAACGCTGCTTATATCGTTGATAGTTCAATGGGAGCCAATGGGTCGTATTATTCTGCTAAGGTCACCGGTTGGTATTCCATCAATGGTGGCACTACGATGGTCGTTTATCCGCCCACCGGCACTACGAGCCAATCCGAAACTGTTTACGCAGGGTTCTCGCTTGCTACCGAACTTGGTCCTGCGACCATGACAGGTGGATATAAAAATCTCACTGCGCCAAATTACATGAGTCAAATTTCATTTTACGCCCAAGCTACGGCCGCATGCACCTTGCGTTTGAACTTCTATAATCCGGCAATTGATGTTACGGGTGGGGGGAATAGTAACCAATACGGGTATAATTGCGTGATCACGGCTGCCAATACCTGGCAGCAATTTATCGTCCCTCGCGCTAGCATCCAATGCCAGAATTGGGGAGCGGGGAGTTGTCCGCCGGTCAGTGGCGGGGTTTCTTACACTGAGGATGTTGCGTTACAAAACGTAACCTCTCTGCAATGGCAGACTAATCAGGCTCCGTCCACATTTGGTTTCCACATTGATCAGGTTTGCATCAATTTCGTGAATGCGACAGCCACCCAAACCCCTGTAACCGTTATGACGGCAACACCTCCTCCTACGGCCACGCCTATTTTCCAACCGACATCTACCCCTACGGCTACCCCAGCGGTTACCAATACATTCACAAATACAGCTACCGCTTCAGCAACAGTCACGCCAACCAAAACCGCCACATCTACATCTACGTTAACTGCGACTTATACTATTACCGCAACGGCCACAAACACATCTACACCTACAGCGGCAATAACTTCAACGTTCACCAATACCGCTACCAATACCGGTACACGCACTTCTACCTTAACTCCTACGGCTACCGGAACTTTTACAGCTTCGTCGACAAATACCTCCACACGTACAGCTACGGCAACTATTACATTCACGCCTACTATCACGCCGCTCATCACATCAACATTTACACTCACCGGGACAAATACAGCTACTTCTAGCCCAACTTTATCACCTACCATTACATTTACCCCGACGTTAACTTATACGTCTTCGGCCACCAACTCGCCAACAAGTACTTATACCGACACTCCCACCAAAACTTACACCAGTACTGCGACCGCCACCTCGACAGATACATTACAGTTCTCTCCCACGGATACTTTCAGCCCAACCATTACCTATACGCCGACGGAAACTTTATCGCCGACTTCTTCTTCCACTCCTACCAATTCTGCGACTCAAACCGACACCCATACGTCCACCTTTACCGCTACAGAAAGCTTCACCCCAACTTATACACTTTCTCCAACTTTGACCTTCACACCTACAAGTACATCCACCGCGACTCAAACCAGAACCCCAACCGCCACTGCTACCAATACGGGAACATCCACGTCCACTATGACTGCTACCCTCACCTATACCCCGACCATGACTTACACACCTACGATGACCATGTCACCGACCAATACCGCAACTTGGACCAACACCTTTACGGCTACTAACACGTCTACCAAGACATTTACGGGAACTTTTACATTCACCTTTACCAATACTGCGACCTTTACCTGGACTAATACACCGACTTTCACTCCGGTTACATCCTCGGGTAGTGAAGGTCCTGGCGCGCCGCCGTCTACCATCTCTGTTCTTAGCGGCTCTTCAGGGGTCACTGTTGATGAGGTTCAGTTCAACAACCCGAGTACAACCAATTTCACAATGAACGCCGTGACTATTACCGAGTCAGGGAGTCCGTCCTCGGACATCTCCTTGGTCGTTCTATCAAGGAGTGGAATCCCGCTGGCCACAACGACTTTCACGGGTAACACAGCAGTATTTAACATTTCTAACCCGGTTGTCGCCAATACGAACGCGGTCTATGACGTCACGACGACCTTCGTAACAGGTGCCACAGGTAGCTATCAATTCAACGTGAGTGGAGCTACAGCCACTAATGGTGAAGCTGTCAATTTCACTGGGGTGCCGGTGCCTGGGACGTTAGCGGTTGTCAGCCAGGCGACCCCGACTCCAACTTTGAGCCCAACACAGACCTTTTCACCGACACCGTCGATGACATTCACGTTCACACCGACCATGACGCCACCGATCGAGCCTTTCCCAGTCCTTTATCCGAATCCGAGCGATGGAAGCGGGCCGGTTAGCATCCATCCATCCGCTTATTTCGGAATTTCCGATGTGAAGATCCAAGTTTTCACTGTCGCTTTCCGCAAAGTGCAAGAGAAGTTCTACCACTCAGTCCCAGCGGGTCAGGATATTCCCCTACTGCTTAACGACAAGTGGGGAAAACCAATGGCCAGCGGTCTTTATTACGTGGTTGTTTCAACGAACAGAGGGCGTTCGATCGGCAAATTGTTGCTCCTTCGCTAATCTTTCAGATTATCCATTAGAACAAATCCATTCAATTGGTTAATGTCTGTTTAGTTTCCAGGGCAATTAACCTGTCTAAAATTAACGATAAAAAATTGTATGGAATATATTTTCGCTCATGAGGCTCTAAGTCTCAGGAGTTTTCTGAGATGAGAAGTTTTTTGGATGGGGACTTATTAAAGAAATTGTGAATGAAACGTCCAACCAGGGTGTTTTATCGTTTGAAATTGCTAGCAAAAGTATGCGTGAATGAACATTGTTTTTAATGTCTGCGGTAAACTTTCTTGAGTGATTTTAACCAATGAAAGGTTATTGGTTTTTGTAGTTATACCGCTTCCTGAAAACGATTTTACAGGGTTATAAAGAGATGAAGTTACATAAAAAAATAATTCCTTTTCTTTTACTCTTGGGTTGGTGTGTCCCAGCATTTGCTCAATACACATGGAAAAATGTTGTTGTTCCCGCCGGGGGCTATGTATCCGGCATCGTTTACAGTCCAGTATCCCAGAATCTTATTTATATGCGTACCGACATGGGGGGAGCCTATCGCTGGGACAACACCAACAGTGTTTGGGTGCCTCTCACCGATTTCTTGAGCGATTGGAATTTATACGGCATTGAAAGTATTGCGCCGGATCCAGTAAACGCAAATAACGTCTACGCGGCGATCGGTCAGACTTACAGCGGGGGGAATGGTTACGTTCTCGCCTCCACCAATCAAGGGTCCAGTTGGACCCAATACGCCCTTCCGGTGCCGGTGGGTGGCAACAACGATGGTCGGAACGCGGGTGAACGTTTAGTGGTAGACCCAAACGCGGTGACCATCCTCTATTTCGGATCCCGCAGTAATGGTCTGTGGAAAAGCACCAATTCGGCGGCCAGCTGGACCCAGGTAACGACTTTCCCGACCAATGGGGACGCGGGTTATGGGATCAGTTATGAGATATTCCTGCCTGGTGGGAATCCTAGTGCTGGGGCTGAGACCATTTTTGTGGGTGTGGATTCCATGAACGCGGGCAACAGCAGTCTTTATCGGTCCACCAACGCGGGCGCTAGTTGGGCGGTGGTTCCGGGTGGTCCTACCAATATGATCACACCGCACGCTTCCCTCGGGACTGATGGAAATTTATGGATCAACTATGATAGTGGCGGTTACGGGCCAAACGGAATCACGAATGGACAAGTATGGAAATTAAACACTTCAACATTAGCTTGGGCCAACGTTACTCCGGCGGGCGGCCCTCCGGGCGGCAGTGGAGGTTACGGGGGAATCTGCGTGGACCAGCAAAACGCCCAGCATGTGGTGGTCTCTACGCTTGATTGGTGGGGAGCTAACGATAAAATACTAAGTACGACGAACGCGGGCGGAGCCTGGACCACCATTGGGAACGTGAGCACCGGTTGGAATGGTGGACCCTTCGCCAATTACAACAACAATGGCGCCATCTGGACCCGGTTCTGTGGTACCAACGACGGGGGAGCTGGTTGGGCGGGTGATATCAAGATCGACCCTTTCAATTCCAATAACGCCATCTACACGACCGGTGGTGGCATCTGGTCCAGTACCAACATCAACGCCGCGACCCAACCGGCCGGTGTGACATGGACCTTCACCGACTATGGTTTGGAGGAAACAGCCATCCTTCATCTCACCAGTTCAGTGGCGGGAGGGGTCCTTTTCAGTGCGATGGGCGATATCAGCGGAATGAGGCACACCAATATAACCCAATCGCCAGCGGCGGGGATGTATTGCACCCCTTTCGACAATAATACCAATTGCGTGGATTTCGCCGAACTTAATACCAATGATGTGGTGCGGGTGGGTAATAGCGGGGCGGTAACGTCCGACGTAGCCTATTCGACCAACAACGGCCAGTCCTGGACTCCTTGGGGTTCGGCTCCGCCGGGTTATGGCACGACGAACCAAATGAGTTCAGTGGCTATATCCACCGATGGAATGCATGTGGTGGTCTGTCCCTACAATGGTTACGGCTCCCCGGCCTACGCCTCCTCCCTGGGCGGGACTTGGACCACCTGTACTGGATTGCCCAACGGCGCCCAAGTAGCCTCCGACAAGATGGGCGCGACCATCATTTATGGTGTTTCAGGAACGAACCTTTACGTGAGCACCAATTATGGCGCAAGCTTTTCTGTGGCAGGCACTTTCGGCGGAACCCTGAACTGGAATAGTCGTCCAAGGCCTGTTTTTGGTGTCGCTGGGGAAGTCTGGGTGCCCACCAGCACGGGACTCTACCGATTTACCAATGTGGGCTTGGGCGCGGTTACCACGACCCAAATCGCCAATGTCACTAACCCCTCGAGTGTTGGCTTCGGCAAAGCGGCCAGCGGATATACCCATCCTGCGGTCTTTATGGTCGGGACCTATAACGGGACTTATGGTTTCTACCGTTGTGATGACGGTATTGGGACCACTTGGGTAAGAGTGAACGATGCCAACCATCAATTTGGTTCCCCCAACTTCGCGTCAGGGGACGAGCTGGTTTATGGGAGGATGTATCTGGGCTGCAACGGTCGGGGCATTCTATACGGTGATATCACCGTATCCACACCAACCAATACACCGACGAATACTCCTACTAATACCGCAACTTCCACATCTACCAAGACCCCTACGTTTACTTCCACACCAACCCTAACGATCAGTCCGACGTCGACACCGACCAAAACTCCGACCGAAACCGCGACCCTTACACCTACATTAACGACTACTAACACATCCACTTTCACGAGCACAGCTACCAATACTGGAACCCGAACTGCAACACCAACTTTAACTAATACCACAACTTTCTCGGCGTCACCCACGAACACCTCGACCCGTACTCTTACGGCGACGGTAACAAATACCCCTACCAACAGTCCTCTTATTACCTCCACCTTCACGCTAACGGAAACGAATACATCCACTTCTAGCCCAAGTTTGACGCCGACCCTGACCTTTACACCAACTTTGACCAATACCTCTTCTTCCACGAACTCCTCGACCAGTACATGGACGAACACGTCCACCAAAACATCCACCAATACCGCTACCGCGACATCGACCGATACGATGCAGTTCTCACCCACCAATACTTACAGTTCCACGATCACTTTTACACCGACGGATTCGATGACGCCTACGGCATCCCTCACCGCTACGCCTTCGGTTACGCCGACTATAACCTTAACCCCGACGAATTCGGCCACGGGAACCTTTACGCGCACCCCGACCTCCACGGCAACGATGACTTTCACTTCAACATCTACCTTATCCCCGATCCTGACTTTCACGCCCACATTGACCCTGACCCCTACGGTCACTTCGACTCTGACCAATACAATGACCATGACCGATACGTTCACTACCACAGGAACGCCCACCCAGACCTCTACGGGAACCAATACTTTCACCTGGACCAACACCCCTACCTTCACTTGGACCAATACGCCCACGCCTACCCAGATTACGGTCTTGGGAAGCCAGGGCCCATCCGCTCCTCCTACCACTCTTGTAGAATTAAGCGGGGCTTCCGGTGTCACGATCTCCGAGCCCGAATTCACCAACCCCAGCGCCGGTCCGGTCACCATGACCAGCTTGGCGGTCACTGAAACGAACAACCTTTTCTCGAACATCACCTCATTGGTGCTGGAGAAGAACGGCGCGGTCATCGCGACCGCGACGATCGCCGGGATCATCGCGACCTTTAATTTTAACGACGTCATCCCGGCCCACGGATCGGTGGTTTATGACATCCTTACCGGATTTACTTCGACCGCCACAGGAACTTACTTTGCCAGTTTAGGGGGAACAAGCGGGACCAATGGCCAGGCTGTCGCCTTTAACAATATTATTCCGAACCTTCAAGCCATCATAAGCCAAGCCACCCCAACCCCTACCTTTAGCCCGACTTCCACCCAATCATCCACCGAGACGCCCACCTTGACCCCTGTTCCGGTTTCCGTACCTGTGGTCTATCCCAACCCTGCGGATGGGACTGAGCCGGTGCGCCTCAGGCCTCCCGCTTATCTTGGGTTTTCGGACGTGAAAGTACGGATATTCACCCTGGCATTCCGAAAAGTGCAGGACAACACTTATCCGCAGGTACCGGCCGGCGTGGATGTTCCCATCAGCCTGATGGACAAATGGGGTAAGCCGCTTGCCAGCGGGTTGTACTATGTGGTCGTAAACACATCCCAGGGACGGACCATCGCGAAATTCTTGATCCTTCGATAGGATCAGCCAAATCGTCTTTTTCTTTGTAAAATCAGCTTCATTCCCAAATAAAATCTTTTTTCCTTTCTCTGCGGTAAAATAAGGCATCGGTTCTAACTTCTGAAAAAGTTGGACTCAGTTTTATTTCAGGGTTTCAGAGTAGTTGAGGGTGTTATTTTAGTGTTTCTGCTTAAAACGTTTTTATAAGGTGTTCAACCATTATGTTTAAAACGTTTTTCCCATTCGAGAAAAACATAAAATGTTTTATTGCAACCTTGCCTCTGATCTTTTGTGTCGTCGTGTCAGGGGCCTTGGGTCAGGTGACCATTTACCCCGCACCATCGGGGGCGCCGCTAGCTTCGGATTACGCAGTGACGGTCAATGGCAGTCCGGTACCGGTTTACGACGGGCAGATGACGGGCGCGGACGCGGACTATGCCACTTTCGATATGGGTAGTTGTGTGACCATCCAGGTCTATTCCTCCTATGGGTTTCCCAGTTTTGTCCTTCGGCCTAAATCCGCAAACTTAAACCCGACCTTCGCCGGCAATACCGTCACCTTCACCTTGGGCACTCCCCGATCGATCCAGCTTGAGTTCAACGGGATGAATAAACCCCTTCTACTGTTCGTCAACCCTCCTGAATCGGGGGCGCCCAGTTCGGGCGGGCCCAACGTGATCTATTACGCCCCGGGGCTTTACACGGTCTCCAATCCCATCACGGTCGCCAGCAACCAAATTCTTTATCTGGCAGGCGGGGCTTTTGTTTACGGACAGGTGCGGGTACAGGACGGGGCGAGCAATGTTTGTATCCGAGGCCGGGGGATATTGAGCGGGAATGGATTGGCCAATACTTGGCTCACCGGTTCCATGTGCCTGGCTACGAACGCCAACGCGGTCACTCTTCAGGACCTTATTTTCGCCGACGGGCAGCCGAACGCATGGACTAGCGTCTTCTGGGGATGCACGAACGTGATGGTGAGCAATTACAAGGTCCTGGCCCAGAACGGGAACGGGTGTGACGGATTAGATCTGGTTTCCACCAAACAGGTGGAAGTGAAGAACAGCTTCTTTTACACCGATGACGACGCCATCGCCATCAAGGCCCGGCAGATGAATTGCTCCGACGGTTCCATCACTTGCATGGCCCCTTCGAGCCAGAACGTTTTTATTCACGATAACGTGCTCGACCCGACCTGGGCCCGAGGGGTCGAGATTGGAGCGGAGATCTTTTCAGGGGCTTCCGACCCCATCCAGGCCGTGACGGTCCAGAACAACGATTTCATCAATGTGCCTGGCCCCCCGGTGGCCATGCCCATCTTCGCCGCCTTGGGGATCCACGACGGGGGAGACTCGCTGGTCCAGAACATCCATTATTGGAATAACAGGGTGGAGGACCCGGCGGGCCGATTGTTCGAGTTCAACGCGGCCTGTACCTGGGTCTATGACCCGGTCGCCGACGGGATCGTGCAGAATATCGATGTCACCAACTTGGCTCAAGTTTCAGGTCCCCAACTTTACCTGGGGAATCTCATGAGTTACAACGCATCCGTACCCCTGCAGGGAGTGACCTTCACCAATTTCACAATCGACGCGACTCCAGGCGGTTTTTCGAACGTGTACTTGTTGAATACGACCACCTCGGACGTGACATTTCAAACCGTCGCTATGACGCAAACCCCCTCGCCGACCGACAGCTGTTCGCTTCCTACCCCCACCTTCACCTACACGCCGACCCCAACGGCTACCGCCACCTGGAACGCTGAGAAGCAGTTGGAGAGCTTCAACTCCTTGACGCCACCTTGCGATATCGCCCTTTATATCGACGCCTATGGCGGAACCGAAACGTCCAGCATCGATACCACCGACTACCAGGAAGGGGGAGCCAGCCTGAAGATCAGCTACAACCTGAACGCTGGCGCGGGAAATTTCGCCGAAGCGCTTAAAAATTATACGACCAAGACCCAGGACCTATCTTTCCAGCCCTACGGACTCTCCATCTGGGTGCAGGGAACCGCCGGCTCCACCGAGACCTTTCGTTTCATGCTTTTTGAGGACCATAACATGGACGGAAGTTTCAGTTCCTCCCAGGATGATGTCTGGTATTGCGACAATACGACCGTGCTTTCTTCCGGAAATTGGACGAAGGTGGTCATGCCCTATACCGCCTTCCAGCTTTTTTCCGGTACCCGAAGTGGAGCTATTGCCTTGAACCGCATCGGCAAGTGGTCGGCCCGGGCGGTCTCTACCGGATCCACCGCGGTGGCCAATACCATCCACCTGGACGATCTGAGACAGTTGACCCTGTATACCCAGCCCACGAACAACTCCATCCTTTCCGGTTCCTGGTTCCAGCTTTGGAATACCGCCGGCTGTAATTGCGGGACTTGGACCCAGACCCAGTGGAACACCGAGGCCGCGAGGATGAAGGCACAATGCCAGAACACTATCTACGTCCAATACGGCATCTGGTCCGACACGGGGGGCACCCAATACGTGGCCTGGTATCCCTCTTCCCTTGGGTGGGTGACCAGCAGTTATCCGACCATCGATTACATCATGAATGCGGCCCAGACCAACGGCCTGAAGGTGGTGGTGGGTCTCTTCTTTTCCGACAGCTGGAACACGGCGGACAAAACCCAGGCCGCCACCTACAGCGGTCTATTGGCCAAGGACCAACAGGTCATCGACGAGCTTTGGACCCGGTATGGGGCCAACCCGGCGTTCGGCGGGTGGTATATCCCGCAAGAGATCGACGACCTCCAGTGGCAGGCCGCGGGACCCCAGACCCTGCTGGCCAACTGGGAACAGAGCGTGGCGGCCTATTGCAAAGGCAAGTCCGCCAGTTTGCCCGTCATCATCGCGCCCTTTTTTGGGCCCAGTGTGCCGGCGGACGTTTACCAAACCTGGTGGAACAATTTCTTCACGACAGTCACTAGTTTGAACGGGGTGCTGGCGCAGGACGGGGTAGGCTCGGCTCTGAATGTGGACGTGGACGTACCCAATTATTTCCAGGCCCTGGCCAATGCCTGCACCGCCCATGGCAAGACTTTTGGGGCCACGGTGGAATCCTTCCACCAGACCCACGGCTGCCCGGTGGATGGCTCGGCCTTCGCCTCGGTACCGACGGATATCAATACCCTAAAGTCACAGCTTTGGGTGGATGGAAGCTTTACCTCCAGCCTGGTCCAGTTCGAGTGGGCCGATATGGAACCTTCCAACGGGGCGGCCCCCACCACCCTTTACAATAATTACAACACCTACCAGCAGGCCGCCGCTCCCTGTTTCACGTCTACCTACACGCCCACGATCACCTGGACCCCGACCCCCACCCTTTCTCCCACGGTCACTGCCACGCCTAGTCCTTCCAATACGTCCACAGCCACGGCGATACCGACCAATTTCGTTACGGCTTCCGGCAACAAGTTCATGCTCAACGGCGGTCCGCTCAAGGATATCGGGGCCACGGTCTATCCGTTCTTCAGCGGCGATCAGGCCTATACCTACCGGGTGATCATGAGGGCCAAGGCCAATGGACTGGTCGTCATCCGTCCCACCGATTACTTGCAGGGGTTGAGCGCCAGCATGACCCAATTGTCCAACGAGGCCCAATGGGAAACGGTCGACTGGATGATCAAGAACTGCAAGGACCAGGGTTTGAAAGTGCTACTGGACCTGAGCACCGCCTACGAGGTCTTCAAGGCCAATTGCCTGGACGCTTATGACCCCACCAACTATACCTATTGGGACCAGTTCGTGGATTTTGTCACCTCCCGGGTCAACGTCTATACAGGCGTGACCTACAAGAACGATCCGGTTATCTTTTCCTATTCTATCGTGGGGGAGCCGGTCCCATTCGGCTATAACACGCCCTTCAACGCCTGCACGGATGACAGCCGTCCCGTGTCCTTGATCGAAAACCTGGAATTCCACGTGGCCGACCGGCTCAAGGCGGACGACACCACTCATCTGGTGAGCGGCGGGGGATTGCTTCACCTGTCGGATGGCGTTCCCCTGGACCCTTACGGAAAACCTTACTGGCAGACCATCTGGTCCTATCCCCATATCGATTACGCGGCCATCCACATCTATCCCGATTGGTCATCCACCACTCCCGCCACCAATCAGGGGGAATGGGTCAATCTGCCCACCTATAAGGCCTTCGCCGACGGTCTTCCCAAACCCTTCATGGTGGAGGAATTCGGGATCAACAGGGATTCCTGGCCCCAGACCATGGTGCAGAATTACCTAAATTACGCTTACCAAACGGCGTTCACTTCCGCGGTTCCCGTGGTCATCGTTTGGAACTGGGGGCCGGGAGGGTCCTTCGATATTTTCCCCCATACCGATTGGGAAGCGCAGATCGTGCGCAACAGCGCCGTCAGCTGGGGTTTTACCGGGTCTCTCACGCCCTATGTGGACACGCCCATCAACGGAACGGCCGTTTACAGTTTCGAGACAGGAACCAACGGCTACACTTCCGCCGGTTATGGCGGCAACAACGGGGCTTTGAGTACGACCAATAGCACCTCCACCGACGGCAGTTATTCCCTGAGCGTCCCGGTCAGTTTCTCCTCGACCAACTGGGGCAACGCGGGCCTCAATACCACCCAGGGAACCCCTTACAATTGGACGGGCCAATCCAAACTGGCCTGCGACGTGTTAGCCCCCGCCGGTGTCTATGGGATCCAGGTCAAGTTCATCCTCTACAACAACGGCACCCGGTATGAGCAGGTCCAGGGCGCCATCCAGAATAATTGGTCCGCGCCAGGGACCTGGACCACGGTTTACGCCGATATATCTCCCACTTCCGCCGACTGGCAAACCGGCGGCAACCCCGTGACCGGGGTGGTCTTCAACAATGTGACCCAGGTCGATTTTGAGCTCTGGCACCAATCGGGAAGCCAGCCGGTCACCTGTAACATACTGATGGATTACGTCAGGGTGGTCAGCTCGACGCCGACTCCTACCCCAACGGCTTCCGCCACGTCAAGCGCGAGCGCGACACCCTCCAATACCATTAGCCCAACACCTACCCTAAGTTGGACGGCTTCACAGACCTCGACAGCGTCCTCTACATCAACTGGGACACCCACTTTCTCGCCTACGGTTACCCAGACGCTTACCGCCACCAACAGCGCCACATCGACCATTACTAACACTCCCGTGAACAGCTACACTCCCACGAACACACTAACCATCACCTATACACCCAGCTATACCTTGTCGCCCACAGCGAGCATGACATCAACCTATTCCTTTACCGTTACCAGTACGCCGTCATTTACCGACACCTTTACGGCTACCAATACAATGACCATCACCAATACCCCGACCTATTCTCTCACTCCGACCTCGACCAATTCCTCGACATTAACATTTACCCCTACCAATACCGCGTCCATCACCGATACCGTAACATCCACCTCGACCGCTACAAGGACTTGGACAGCGACCAATACAGCCACCCAGACCGCCACTTTTACCCCGACAATGACTTTCTCCCCTACCCATTCGAACACGTGCACTAGTTCCTTCACACCCACGAATACCGCGACGATCACTTATACTCTGACCTTTACTTATACTTTCACGGTGACTTCCACTCCCACTAAGACCTATACGCCCACCAATACCTGGACCTACACCTTCACTCCCTCGAACACTTTTACCGGTGTTCCAACAAATACCCCAACCCAAAGCTATACCTTCACCCCAACCTCCACCATCACCCTCTCTTCGACGCTGACACCCGTGCCTATGGCCGTGCCGGTCATATATCCCAATCCGGCGGACGGGACAGCGCCGGTTCGGATCAGGCCCCCGGCTTATTTCGGGGTCTCGGATGTAAAAGTGAAACTCTTCACGTTAGCTTTTAGAAAAGTGCAGGAAAACACCTACCACCAGATACCCGATGGAACGGATGTACCCTTGAACCTGACAGACAAGTGGGGCATGCCGCTCGCCAGCGGGCTTTATTACGTGGTCGTCCAGACGACCCAAGGAAGGTCGATCGGGAAGTTTCTGATCTTACGTTGAACTTTACAATGGGAAATCAAAAATGTGGAAATGCTTTTGAATAACAAGGAATTTGGCAGGCCTGTTTCATCATGATAGGCTAATGGTATGACTCCCTCGAAAGACTCGGTGAAACCCGAAGAAATCCTGTCTTCCCACTGGGAAAGCAAATTCCTGCCGCATAATATTTTCCACGATATCTTCAACTATTTCCTCGATCTTCCGTGCCATCTCATCCCCGCGAACCAGCCCGAGACCTGGTATGTCATCACCAATGTACGTTCCAAGTCCACGCCGGTAGATTACGAATTCACCCAGGAGAACTGGGAAAGCAGGGTCCGCTACAACGGTATGGCCTTGCGCCGAGTCGCGAAAGAATGCAAACCCTTGGTATTGGCCCATCAGGGCCTATGGGGCATCTTTGTCCCGGTATTGGAGGGAGGACGCTGCACCGCTGTCCTGCAGTGCGGTGTCTTTTTGAAGTTCCTTCCTACCGAGGCCGACCTGACGGAACAATGGAAAAGTCTGACCGGGCGGCGTCCCAAAGCACAAGATAAGGATTTTACCGAGTATATCCGGACAGTGCTGGAAACCCCCGTGCTGGATCCGATCGTTCTCAAAGCGGTACAAGAGGTCATGGTTTTGTTCGCAGGGGTCCTGGGCGGCTCAGCGGACTGGAAATTCGCCCATGAAAGGATGACATTCCTGCGGAGGACGGTTTTTGCCCGCCGTCTTTGGCATCATCATTGGGTGGAATCGGTAGCTCTTCATAAGAAGTTTTTCCGATTTCCCGAGTTCAAGGGAAAATTGATGGATTGGGAAAAGGAAGTCCTGGGCATCGACCGGTTCCCCTCGGTAGTGCTCGCGATCAAAAGAAAAGGAACGAATAGCGAACTCTCGGACCTGTTCGCGGCCGCCGAGCTTCAACGGGAAGCGTTCTTCGTCGCGAAGGGTCTGGAAGAAACCCTCGCTTATCCGCTGGAACATTACGGGGCGCTCTTGTTGACATCTACCACGCCGGAGCTGGCGCCGTCCCAGGCAAAATTGGAGATCAAAGATAAGGTCGAACGTTTCGTCAAGGGCCTGCTGAAGGAACATAAAGGGAACCTGTTGGTCGGGATCGGCAGCATAGATCCGCGAGGACTGGATCTGGTGGACTCCTATCATGAGGCGGTAGCGGCCCTTCACCTGGCGGAGACATCTTCCCAGCCGTTGGTTTTCTTTGGGGACCTGCCGGGCAAACAGGAAAGGGAATTTTTCCTGCGGAAAGCTCCCGCTGAATTGGTCCAAACCCTGGTCGAGGAGGGCAATCTTCGGACCGCGATCCACCGCCGGCGTTTTGTGGAAAAAGTCCTGATGGGAACCCGTGGAAAAGGGGAAGCGACCCGCCGGTACTTCCTGGAGGCCCTCCACCGGTTGATGGAGACATTGGAAAAACGCCAGACCATCGAACCGGTCATGATGGACGATCTGGAATCCGGGATCGAGGAAGAGTTGGAATCGGCGCCTAGCCTCAATGAGATGGTGGAGAGGTTCGAAAGGTCCTTCGAGAAACTCACCCCGTTCATCGACCGTCCCGCGGCCGGTGAAAAGATGATCCGCCTGCGTAAGGCTCAGGAAATGATCCTGTCTTCCCTGGAAAGAACATGGAGCCTTCCGGCAGTCGCCCGTCAATTCGGGTTCTCGACCACGGCATTTTCAAGGGAGTTTTCCGCCTTCGCGGGCCAACCCTTCTCTGATTACCTCCTGGCCCAAAGGCTTGAAAAATCCAAGCGAATGTTACTTTCCACCCATCTCCCCTTAAGCCATGTTTCGGAGGCTTGTGGATTCCAATCCACCAACTATTTTCTGCAGATCTTTAAGAAGAAAGTGGGCAAATCCCCAGGTAAATATAGGGGAAACGATAAGCACAAAAACTAACAATAATAGATATAAGACATAACAAGCAGCCTACTCCTCGGATGTATCTTCTCATCATCTAGAAGTATTGAGGGGGAAGGCTATGAACAATAATCAACAACGAGGGCTCGCTCAAAAATCGTTATCAGCGATTGCCGTTACACTTTTAAGTCTATCAATGTTTTTCTTCTCTTTCGCGAGAACGGTCCAAGCGGCCACCCAGCAATATGGACTTATTGTTAATTATTCCCCAGTCACTTATCTCGTAAACGACCCTAAAGTCACCCTGAACATGAGCGTCGGGGCCTGTACTTCAGTTACTGTCACAGCCAATGGGTCTCCTGTTTCCTCAACTTATGATGGCGCGGCGACCGTGACTTTCAATGTCACGACCCATCGCTCAAATCAATCTGATTTCACCACCTCATTCCTACCGGTCACGGTCGTGGCGACCGCTTACGGTTGGACATCGGGGGGAACCGGTTTAGCCAGTCCCGCGACCTTATTCGACAATTACAAATGGGCCAATTCCATGACTTTCGATAACGGGGACGAGGGGGTCTATGAATACGCCCTGCCGGTTTTGAATTCCTTTATCGCCTCCGATGGGACGACCTGGAAGGCTGGTACCACGGCCATTGGCGCGGCCGTGAATGGGATAGGGGTTACGAATGCTGCGTGTTCTCCTGGAGGAAGTTTCGCCCCCGCCACCTCTGGGCTTCCCGGCAGTTGGAACATGAGCTGGTCACAGCTTCAGTCCCTCGCTACCCAATACGGATGGAGCATTTATAGCGAGACCTGGGACCATCTTTGCAATCTTAGCTGCGCCGACGCCGCGACCGAACTGGGGAACAACCAATTCGGGGCGACGATCAACTCTACTTTCGAGCCAGGGTTCGTCCAGGAATTCAATCCGGTGACCATGACCTATTGGGGCGGTGTGACCCAGATCGGTTATCACGTCTGCCATTTGATCTATCCTTATGAGGACAGCGGAGATGTCATGGCCTGTGGAGCGCCCACCTTTCCAACGACCTTTATCCTCTCGGGCGAGGGGAATTATGGGAATACTGGAATGCCGAACAATGATGGGTTCGTGAACTTTGTCGCGCCCCCTTACCCAAGTCTCAGTCAAGCGTTGACCATCGGTCGTAACGCCGACGACTACCCCGTGACGGTCACCCAGTTGAACGCCCAAGCCGTTACTGCGTCCGCCGCCAGCGTGACCCAACCCTGCTGGAACGTCGAGGTATTCCATCAGGTCCTCTCCGGCTCTACCTCTCCCTCGGCTTATACCACCAACGCGAACATTCTGCAGACCCACTTGACCTACCTTTACAATACTTATGGCCCTGGAGCGGGCGCGGCCAGCAATAAATTATGGTTCGCTCCCGCGGGTGAAGTGATGGATTATCTCTTCACTCGCAATGAGATCACTTTCCAAACATTCACGCCCGGCACACCGACTTTCACGCCCACCGGCACTCTTCCCACTGCCACAGCCACTTCCACCAATACAGGAACCCCAACGCCAACAGCGGTACCTTGCAGTGTGATCAATTACGATGGTGAGACCCATAATTTGGCGACAGGCGGAACCTGGGCCAACACCGGTAGCACGATCACCGAAACCACCACGACTTCCCATTCACCAACCCACAGCATGGACATCAACTTGGTCTGGACCTCTGGATATTGGGCGGGCGGTGGTTGGAACTGGGCGGCTTTCAACGCCGCTAACGCCACGAATATCACTTCCTATACAGGCGTTCAAATGTGGTTGAAGAGCGGCGCAGGAACACTGAATAACATCACATTCCAACTGGTCGATTCGGCGGGGGTTACCTCAGCCGCGGTCAACGCGAGCACTTATTTACCCGGAGGGATCACGACCACTTGGCAGCAAGTCACCATCCCCATGTCGGCTTTTTCAGGAACCTATAACACCGCATCGGTTTGGATGCTGAATTTCTCGGACGGTGGAACAGCGGCTGGTAACGACACCCTTTATATCGATGACTTCGCGTTCCAGTTGAACTGTGGAGCCACCAATACTCCGACGCTTACCCCCACTTACACCCCTACGTTTAACGGCCCTACCTATACACCCACCGCGACCACGGTGGCGGGATGTCTTTCCGCTATCCAATACACTCAAGGAATCGCGGCCAACGGGCATAACGCGACTGACACCGTTCAATGGACGGACGCCAGCGGGAATCTTCGCTCGGTCTGGTTGGTCCAGCCAATCGACGTTAATACCGTGGGCACCCAGAATGGGGGCTATATCACCCGCATGGCCTGGATGGATGGGTCCACTCCCGTGACCTGCAATGAAGATGGTCCGGCGGACACGGTTTCCGGCTGGGGGCATCTCATCGACCACTCCGATTATTTGGGGGTCTATACCTGGGCTAATTCCCGCACCGAAGGCTACAACGGCGCCAAACAGGTCGTTTATCAGGGCGCCAACGCCATGCTGATGCGGTACACCTTCAACATGTATGTCGATCCCAATGACCATGCCCGCGGCGCCTGGGCTTGCACAGTGGATTATGTCTTCCGCAATGGGCGCAATGATATCCTCTGGGCGGCGACCTGGGATAGTTCCTCCCAGCCTTCTGGCACCTTCACCAACGATACCCGCAGTCCCTATTGCGATTTCGACTGGATGGGAAGCGGCACCGTGAATACTTCCCCTAGCGGCATTGAGATGGGCGCGGACTACAAGTTCATCTCTACCGACACGCCAGGGACCGCCATGAGCGCCAGCACGGCTTATACCTTCAATACGGCCAACAGTCCAGTTTCCATTCCTTATTGCAGCATGTACAACGACGCGTCACTCCCCAGTTATTCCGACCGGGAGATCGGATTCATCCAGACCGAGACCCAGGCCCAGCACCCGGGCGGTGGCGGTTACGGCATCACGCCTCCCACTTCCGGCTCCGCCCTTCCGCCCTCGGCATCCACCGGGCTTCTTTACCAGATGAATAGTTTCCAAAATTACGCTGGCGAGCGGGTGACCTGGCAAATGCCTTACGCGGTGTTCCAGACCAGCTACCAAAACTACGAATACACGGGAAGTTGGGTCGGATATCCCTACCAGAGCTATTCGGTGCAAATGATGCTGGATAAACGCAGTTCGGTCGGCGTGACCCGTCTGGTCACCGAGCAACAGATCATCCACGGAGGGGCTTCCTTGACCGCCTCGGTCGGCACCATTCCGTCGTCCGGGCCCCAGGGGCCTGGCGCGGTGACATTGACCAAGGCCTGGAGCCCGGCTGGATACAATCCGGTGTGGGACCAGTGGACCGTGACCTGCGCGGCTAACGCGGCTAATGTGACCCTGACCTTGCCTTCCGGGTCCCTGCTCAACCCTACCTTTGCCTTCACTAATTACACCGCGACCACTGTTCCCTGTGTCATGAAGAATGGGACGGTCCTCAGTTCTGGATGCGATTTTCTGCCCACATTGGACACTGTGAACCATGTCCTTTATATGACTTTCAATTCTTCCTTCAGTGGAACTACCAATATCATCGTCGGTTGTTCCTCCAATACGCCAACGTTCACCCCGACTCCAACGATCACCATGACAGCCACTTCATCGTCAACTTCTACGCCTAGCCGAACGTCAACGGCAACCTATACGCCGAGCCCAACGGCTACCGCAACCTCCAGCCCGACGGCAACGGTCACCAACACTCCAATGTATAGCTACACACCGACGAATACGGCGACCATCACCGATACGGCGACATTGACCTTGTCACCCACGTTGACGGCGACACCGACGAATTCCGCGACGGCCACTGACACCCCCACCATGACCTATACAGCCTCACCAACTAATTCTTCTACCTATACCAATACGGCCACTAGTACCTATTCGCCGACACTCACTTTCAGTCCAACGGTCACCATGACCGCCACGAATACGGCGACTTTGACCAATTCCCCCACACCCACCAACACTCCGACTCAGACCTATTCGCCTACCCAAACCATGACGCCGACCATGACCCTTTCGCCTACCCTTACCTTTACACCCACGAATACCGCGACCGCCACAGATTCATCCACACCGACCCAAACGGCGACCATGACCTATACCAATACCGATACAATGACCGCGACCTTGACCTTTACGCCGACCCTGACCTTTACGTCCACGAATACCTGGACTTTCACCAACACTCCCACCTTCACCTGGACCAGCACACCCACTTTCACGCCCGTCACGGGTCAGGGAAGCGAGGGCCCGGCCGCGCCCCCGGCAAACATCGCCGTATTGAGCGGGTCAGCGGGCGTCTCCATCGATGAACCCAAGATCACCAACCCAAGCCCGAATAGTTTCACCATGACCAGCCTGACCGTTACTGAGTCGGGAAGTTCGTCAACGGGCATCAGCTCGATCGTGTTGCTAAAGAACGGGGTGCCCATCACCTCGGCTACGTTCTCCGGCAATACGGCTACATTCAACTTCTCGGATATCATCGCGGCCAATGGTGGGTCAGCGGTTTATGACATCGAGGCCACCTTCTCATCTTCCGCCGTGGGGTCTTATTCATTCAACGTGACGGGAGCGGCGGGAACGAATGGGGAAGCGGTCAATTTCGTTGGATTCCCCATCGCTGGAACACAGGTCGTCGTGAGTGAAGCGACCTCTACGCCGACCCTTAGTCCGACCCCGACCCTATCCCCAACGCTTACCCCGACCCAGACACCCGTGCCCGAGTTGGTGCCGGTGATCTATCCCAATCCGGCAGATGGGACAATGCCTGTTCGCGTAAGACCACCGGCTTACTTTGGGGTTTCGGATGTGAACGTCAAGATCTTCACGATCGCGTTCAGGAAAGTGCAAGAAAACACCTATCACCAGATTCTGAATGGAACGGATGTGCCATTGAACCTGACGGACAAGTGGGGCAAGCCGCTGGCCAGCGGGTTGTATTATGTGGCGGTCCAGACCTATCGGGGCCGAACCATCGGGAAACTGTTGATACTTCGATGATCCATTAACAGGGACTGCCCTCTCAATGACGGGCAGTCCCTTTTCTTTTCCTTGGGTGTTACAGGCCCGGATCAATGAACTGCATTTGACAGAAAACCATGATTTGAGAGGAATTTATCAACCTGAATTCCATTGATTTTGATGGTATCCTTGATGTTTGAAGGTGAAAGCAAAGCGCTTTTCTAAGTGTAAGGGTTTTCAGGGGAAAGGTTTTAATTAGACCGTGTATGTAGGCAAGAAGGGGTTTTTCTGAATGCGGCTAAAATCGATCAAAGATAACCTTCTGGCCCCAGCTTTAGTCTTCCTATTTTTTACCTGTCCGATTTACTCCTTTGCCCAATCCCTTCCCGCCACCATCACTGTTAGTTCCACCTCGACCAAAACCTTCATTCCCTTCAATGTTTTTGGGATCAATACGCAGTTTAATTTTTCGTCTTCATTGTTTGAAGGGGCTCAACCTTTTATTCAGGCGGCTGGGAACTACCTCGTTCGGTATCCGGGCGGATCGCTATCGGATCTTTATCATTGGAATGGAGCAGGCTCCTACGACGCCAACCATCACTGGGTCCCCAGTGGAACCAGTTTCAGCTCCGGATTCCAAGCCAGTCCGCTCTATACGGGTACAGCGGGCGCGGGAGGTTATGTTTCCAACCTGACAGACGGAAGTACCGCCACGACCTGGCTCTCAAACGCCGACACTCAGTTCCCCAACCACCAGTGGGTGGAGCTCGATTTCGCCGGTTCCCAATCCATAAACGCCGTAACGATCGTTTGGGGAACGCCCTACGCTGCCCAATTTGTCGTCCAATACTGGACCCAAACAGGTTGGCCTCCGCCCTATCAGAGTTCCTACCAAAATGGCGCCTCTACTGGATTGACGGAAGCCGATTGGCACAACGCGTCCGCCACGATCACTGGCACCGGAGGCACTCAAGGGGTGGTTTTTACGGCCGTAAACGCCCAGTACCTTCGGGTCCTCCTGCTTTCAAGTTCCGCGGGCGCGGGCGGCGCTTACGCCATGAGCGAGATCTACGTTTACAACGGCGGCACCCAGTTGACCACCAACACCAATTCCAGCAGTCAAACCACGGTCGAGGTTTCCAGCATGGACCCCGCTTGCACGCCCACGGGTTATTACAATTTCGATTTCGAGGCTTTCATGGCTTTTATCCACTCTTTTTCTCCTTCCGCCGTGCCCCTTATCACCATCAACGTCGGCACGGGGACCCCATCCGAAGCGGCCTCCTGGGTTTATTACGCCAATGTAACGCGAGGTTATGGGGTCAAGCTGTGGGAGATCGGCAACGAGATGGGCGGCAATTGGGAAACGGGTGGCCCTCTTAACGCCCAGGATTACGCCTATAGGTTCAACGAATACTACACCGCCATGAAGGCGGTGGATCCCAGTGTCACCGTCGTTGGTCCGGTTTACGGCCTGGGAGACTCAGTAGCTTATGACGGGAAGGATTACATGCAGTCCTTCCTGGATGAGATGAAGACACTGGGCGACTCGGCAAATGTGATGGGTCTGGATTTCCACTGGTATCCCAATTACTATCCAACGGGCACGCCTTATAACAACGCCGCCACCCTCGCCATCGCCCTGGGATCGCCTTCTCAATGGGCCTCCGTTGGCGGCAAGATCAACACATGGCTGAGCAACGATTCCTACTCGGCCAATACCCCGATATTCCTGACAGAATACAATATCGATGGATCCAGTCCGCCGGTTTGTGAACAGTTGGCTGAAGGGCTTTGGACCGCGGACTGGTTGGGTGAATACATCACGCAATTCGGTTCTCGGGCTTTCGCGACCTACTTTTCTTCCTTGGGTTATGTCGACTCCGGCGACGAGATCTATGTCAATACGGTCGGAGACCTGGCCTATTTGCAGGCCGACCCCAACGCCTATCAGTACCAGGGTCGGGCCTCCTATTGGGCCATGCAGATGATGACCAATGTCTGGGCTATCCCGGGTGATACCAACGCCCACACCCTCCTGAGCACCACCGTGGCCGCCAACGGGGGTCCCACATCCCTGCTCACCGCCTATACAGACAAAAGGCCGGACAACATCGTTTCTCTCCTTGTCGTCAACAAGGACCCGACCAATAGCTATAACACGACCTTGAACATGAGCGCTTTCGCGCCCAACGCCTCGGCCAGCTTCTGGAATTTCAGCAGCACCAACTATGTCTGGCAGAACGTCACCACGCCTTATCACGCCGCCCCTGATACCGCGCCCACCACGGTCACATTGACGAACGCGGCTTCCTCATTCCCGGTGACCTTCAAGCCCTATTCCATCTCGGTCATTCAATTCACCAACGCGGCCCAACCCACCAATACCCCCGCTTTCACCCCGACTCATACGCTCACCCCGACCTTGACCCCCACACCCAATTACGGCACCTCCACCCTCATCGATGACTTCGAGGACCTGACCCGGGATGGAACATCGCCCACCCGTTTCAACCTCTGGGACGGAGTTTGGGGAACAGCTCAGTACAATAGTTCCATCACCGTTCAATACGGGGTGACAGGCAAGGTGGGGAACTACGCCGTCAAGGTGAGCGGTTTGATCGGAGGGAGCGGATCCAACGGATGGACGGACTATTCCAGCAACTTGAGCAACGCTTTCCCACCCACGGCCTACAACCTATCGGGCTATGGGGTTGTGGGCATCCAGTTCTGGATCTATGGGGATGGGAACACCTACCGGGTGGATGTGGATTCGGCTTCCGTCACCGATTATGATCCCTACGGTTTTCAGTTCACCCCGCCGGCGGGCGTCTGGACTTTCGAGCAGATACCCTTTTCCACGATGACCGCTGGTTGGGCCCATACCCAAACAGGGTTACCCACCAACCCAACGGCGACGGACATAACCGGCGTGGAGTTCTATTGTTATGGGGCGACCGCTCCCGGCAATTTCAGTTATGAGTTGGACCAGTTAGCTTTTTATACCAATTTGGAACTGACCCCGTCCCCCACATCCACTTCGACCTCGACCGCTACCCGGACAGCGACCCTGACGGCCACTTCCAGTCCGACGTCCACACCTACCTGGACCTGGACGGTGACCCGTACGCCATCCTTCACGCCCAGTCCAACCCCGTCACCCACACCGACCACGGTTTCTTGCGCCAAGCGCGTCCTGGCCTTTTATGTCCCTGGGGAAAGCGCCGCCTATACCTCCAACACCATTCCCTACAATGAATTGACCCATTTGTGCGAGTCGTTCATCACGGTCAACACGGCCGGCGATGGAAGCATCACGGTGCCGGCAGGCTATGTGGATACCAACCTCATTACCAAAGCCCACGCCGCCGGGGTGAAGGTGCTGGCCGCGGTCGGTGGGGCGGACGTGACGGCGCCCTTCATTTCCATCGCGGCGAATTCCACCTATATGAACACCTTTGGCACGAACCTGGCCAATTTCTGTACCACCAACAATTATGACGGTATCGACATCGACTGGGAGGGAAGCCAGACCGACTATACCAACGCGGTCACCCTTATGCAGACCCTGCGCAACAAGCTCACTGCTGCGAATCCTGCCTTGCTATTAAGCCAGGATATCGGGGCCGGGAACTGGGGGGATGTGGATCTGAACCTGACATCCCTGAGCACGATCGTCTCCTTTTTCAACGTCATGACCTACAGCGGGGCGGGAGGATGGAACAGCCACACCAGCTATAACGATCCCGTTTCCCTGACGACCAACCCTTACGCCGACGCCACCTGCCAGAGCCAGATGGATTACTTGACCGTGACCCGGGGAGTCCCGGCGAGCCTGCTCAACATGGGCATCGGATTTTACGGGGTCCAATTCAACTCCGAAAGCGCCATCAATGTCCTTTGCGCCGCTTCCAATTGCACCAGCGATGTCAACGACTTTGGGTATAACGCCATCAGCAACCTGGTCGGAACGAGTTGGACCAGGAATTGGGATCCCGTGGCCCTGGTCCCTTATTTGACCAACAACGACGGCACGGGTTGGATCACCTACGATGACGCTCAGGCCGTGACCCTCAAGGTCAATTACGCCCTGACGACCCGGGGAGCCGGGGGAGTATTCATGTGGGATATTTCCAATGACTATATCGACCCGGGGCAACAGCCACTCATGACCGCCATGTACCAGGCCGTGCAGTCCTATTGCGGGGTCCCGACCGCCACACCCCCTCCGACCCCCGTGCCTGGTTGTCCCAGTCTTTTCAATGGATGCGAGACATTGACTGATAACGGGACCTGGACCAGCGGTAACGGGAACGGTTTGAGCATCGCGACTTCCGCGACCGCCCCCTTGGGCGCTATCACCCAGGGTTCGGGTTGTCTTAAGTTAACGGTCAATACTGGCACGACATGGGATGACCTGTGCGAATTGAGTTCATTCACACCCTCCATCTGGACGGGTGTGACTCAGCTCCAGATGGATGTCTATGCGCCAGCGACCATGATGGCGAACGCTGGATGGAGTAACTTGGTGTTGGAGGCCGATACGGCAACCCAGTCCGACCAATCGATTTCCTATGACACGCCAGGGGTCTTGTATGGGGAAAATCCAAACGTCACATTCAATATCAATTATGCCGCCGGGGCAATTACGGCGGGTTCGGCTCTGACCAAGCTGCGCTTTATCTATCAGAATGGGGCTGGAACCACCGGAAGCGTATATATAGATAATATCCGTCTGGTTTACGCTTGTTCAACGCCAACACCTACCAACACCGCCACAAAAACATCAACCTTTACACCCAGCCCTTCGGCTACTCCCACCAGTTCGCCCACCTTGTCGTCCACGAATTCTCCGACGGCCACGGCCAGCCCATCGGGGACGTCCACCTCTACTTGCACTACAACCCCGACCAATACCGCTACTCTCATCAACACATCAACGTCCACCTCGACTTCCACCAATACCGCCAGCCCCACATCAACCTCTACTGCTCAGTTCTCCCCGACCGATTCATTCACCCCAACCATCACGGACACTCCAACCCTGACCTTGTCACCCACGTCTACAGCCACTCCCACGAATTCGGCTACCGGAACGAATACCGCGACATGGACATTCACCTCAACCGCTAGCTTTACTCCGACCTATACTCTTTCCCCGACCTTAACCTATACCTCTACCAATACGGCGACTCCAACCCAGACCCGGACCCCCACGGCGACCTCCACCAATACCGGCACTTTCACCCCTATCCCCACCCCGACTTGGACCTATACCCCGACCCTGACCTTCACGCCGACGCTTACCTTTACCCCGACAAGTACGGCGTCAATGACCAATAGTCCAACTTCCACCAATACGGCGACGGTGACTTACACCCCCACGAATACCGATACCCTTACTTTGACCTCCACTCCCACAAAAACTTATACCCTCACCAATACCTGGACTTGGACCTACACACCCACGGATACATTCACGGCGGTCCCTACATATACGCCCACTCCTAGCGATACCTTCACCATTACCCCCACCATTACCCTTTCGCCGACACTGACACCATTGCTTGAGTCTTTCCCTGTGGTCTATCCCAATCCCGCCGACGGGACGGTGCCGGTCAAGGTCAGGCCTCCAGCCTATTACGGGTTATCGGATGTAAGGGTGAAGATATTCACTTTGGCCTTCCGGAAGGTACAGGACAACACGTACCGGCAGCTGCCCTCGGGGACGGATGTGTCTTTGAGCCTGACGGACAAGTGGGGCAAGCCTCTGGCCAGCGGGCTTTATTATGTGGTGGTCCAAACCTCCCAGGGACGGTCCATCGGTAAGTTACTGATCCTTCGGTAATTCTTTTGTCTTCCAACAGTTGAATTAGAATAAAGAGAATTGTTATAAGCCTTTTATCATTTTCGAAATTCAGGAGGAATGGATGTCGAATTCTTATAAAGCAAAGACAACCTGGGGTTGGGTATTCTTTTTCACGCTTTTATTACCCTGCGTTTCCCACGCCAAGGACGTTCCCTTTCAAGTCATTCCCTGGAATGGTTATAAAGCCGCACTTTCCCTGACCTATGATGACGGTATCCCCATCCAATTGGATGTAGTCGTTCCGGAAATGGCCAAAAGGAATTTAAGAGGGACCTTTTATCTTATCTCGGGGAAATTAGACCGGGCCGAAGAGTGGAAAAAGATACTCGTTTCGGGCCAGGAGGTCGGGAACCATACTGTCACCCATCGTCATACTTCCGAACTGAAGCCTCTGGATGAGCAAAACGAGGTGGAGCAGGCCAAGTCCGCACTGGAAAAATTGTTCGGCGTTCCTGTCCTGACCTTCGCCTACCCCTTCGTCGAGGAATCGCCCGGCCTGAAAAAATGGGTCGAAGCCGATGATTTCATCGCGCGGGGCGGCAATGGGTCCGGCTATTATCTGACCCCCGGCATGGAACCCGATTGGTTCGATATCCCCAGTCAAGTCACCCTGACCGCTTACGCCTATGAGACCTATAAAAATTGGGTGGATCAGGACCTAGAATCAGGCGCTTGGACCGTCCTGATGATCCATTCCATCGAAGGCTCCGATTGGTACCAACCCATCCCCAAGAAAACCTATCTTCAGTTCCTGGATTACCTGGTCATTAAACAAAAAGACCTGTGGGTAGCTCCCTTCGGCGAGGTGGGCGCCTATTGGAAGGCGGAAAAAATCCTGGAGAAAGCGGAGCCACAAAAGAGCGACACTCAAACAGTCATTCGCTGGGAAATTCCGGCCAACTTTCCCAAGGGGACGGTCCTCAAGGTCGATATCGAGGGGGATGGGCTGAAGGTACTTCAAGGCGGTAAGGAAGTTCAGCCCCTCGCCGCTTCCGTGTATCCCGTAAATTTTGACGCGAAAGAACTGACCCTGATCAACGCCGTTTGGAAACCACAAGCGGCGGTTTCCCAGACAGCCCCTATTGTCTCCAAACCAGCGGTCATCGATTCCCAGTCCGTTATTGTCGCGCCGGATAAGGATGTGTTGAAACTGGATGATTTTGAGTTTTCCACGCCCCTTTATGGTTCGGGTTGGTGGACTGGTTGCGATACATTCGGGGTCACCAAACTGGAGCCAATGCCTTTCACCACACTGGCTGGCGGTTCTCCCCAATCCCCAGGACATTGCGCGGGAATGAAAGGCCACATGGGTCCGCAACAGGCGCCCTGGCCCTGGGCGATCCTTTCGCTCAGCTTGAACGCGGGAGCGAACCCCGTAAATATAAACGGTTATAAAGCTCTTCGCTTCTATACCAAAGGGGACGGAAAGCCCCACTTGGTCGCCTTGAACAAGGCCTCGGTGACGGACTATTGTGATTTCCAGGC
Organism: candidate division FCPU426 bacterium; assembly: GCA_963830915.1. Classification (GTDB taxonomy): domain Bacteria; phylum Oederibacteriota; class Muellerivitia; order Muellerivitales; family Muellerivitaceae; genus CAWHOE01. The sequence goes on along the minus strand of CAWHOE010000006.1, from coordinate 276,498 downwards.
TAATTTCGTATCGTCGGCTGATTGGACCCAGGTCACCATTCCTTTCACGGATTTTGGCCAAGCTTCCTGGGGGAAACAGGTGCCAAAGAGTTTCAATGACGTGACCAAACTGACCTTTTCACCTGGCGCCGGAAGCCCCGATTTTGATTTCAAGATCGACGATGTGGAACTGGTGAAATAAAAGATTGGGTGTTTCTCATCCCTTGATGGATCCCTTTATAAGGACTAATCTGTTCTTTTATAAGGGGTCCATTGAAATTCCATACCGCTAAACTTTTCACAGTTTCCTTTCTACTTATCCTCCCGAATTTTATTTTGGCGGGTCCAGCAGCCTCTGACGCCGTGGCTCAAGGGGCGGCGCAGCGGTTGTCCGTACCACCGGGTTTTAAAGTCTCGGTTTTCGCCTCGGGTCTGGGCAACGCCAGGGGCATGGCCTTTTCCCCGGAAGGCGACCTTTATGTTTGTGACATGAAGGGCGGAAGGATATTGGAACTCCCCGATCCATTCAACCAGGGATTTTGCGCCCAACCCAGGATCGTCATCGAGGGGTTGGACAATCCTCACAGTTTAGTTTTTCACGATGGGCAGATCTATGTGGGGGAAACCAGTAGGGTTTCAAGGTTCATCATGACGGACCATCGACTCTTCGCGGAGGATGGTCATACGGTCACTCCCTTACCTCCCGGGGGACGCCATTTCACCCGTACGCTGGCTTTTGGGCCTGACGGCAAACTTTACATCTCCATCGGAAGCACCTGTGATACCTGCGAGGAACCGGATCCCCGCTATGCCTCCATTTGCCGGTGTGACCCGGACGGGTCCGCTTTTGAGGTTTATGCCAAGGGATTGCGCAATGCCGTAGGGATCGCTTTCCGCCCCGGGACAACCGACCTTTGGGCGTCCTGTAACGGCAGGGATTATTTGGGCGATGACTTACCGCCGGAAACATTCTATCTGATCGAGCAAGGGAAGGATTACGGATGGCCCTATTCCTACTCCCTCAAGGGCAAGGTGGTGCCGGACCCGGACATGGGCCACCTGGGGGTTCGGCAGAACGGGTCCCCGATCTTTGAGTACCAGGCTCACACAGCCCCTCTGGGCATTACCTTTTATTCAGGCCAGGCTTTTCCCCAGGAATATAGTCAGGGGTTATTTGTCTGTTTCCACGGGAGTTGGAACAGGTCCATTCCCGTGGGATATAAAGTGGTTTTCTTTCCCCTGAGAGGGAACAAAGCCGGGAAACCACGGGATTTTTTGTGGGGATTCCTGCAAGGCGCTGAAAGGGTGGGAAAACCGGTGGATGTTTTGACAGGCCCCCATGGGGAATTATTCGTTTCCGATGATCACGCTGGAAGGATATTCAAAATTACTTATACCGGTAATTGAAAGAAAATAGGGAAAATGGCTGAAGTTGTCCGGGCAAGCGGAAGCTTTTACGCTTTGTGAATTCTTTTAACTTTTGAATGACCTTTTGGCCGATTTACCGCATAAAAATAAGGATTTTTGCCACGTTGGTTCTTGACACTCGAAAAAATACTCGACTAGAATACGCCTGCTTTATATGCATTTGACTTTTCACTCATCAAAACCTCGTAATGATTTTTGAGTTATGTTGAGCCGAAAGATCCATTGGAGCCATGGATGCCTGATCTATTACCACGAAAAAAGATAGCTATTATTGCATCCATTTGCCTATTGTTAACCACATCCATACTTTTCGCTGAGGAATCCACTGCAGCGTCTTCTGGCGCCAGCTCGACCATCCTGATCATCGCTTACTCGGGTCTTGGGGTACTGGCGATCTATGTCCTTTCGTTGATCGGTCTGACCGTCTACCATTTCTTCTATAACCCAGCTCCTGTTCCGGAAGAGATCATCCGCAAGAAAAAGCCAGTCCCCGCGCCGGCTTCCATGCCGACCTTTACCACGGCTGATGGACAAGTTCTTCCCCTGAATCCCCAGATGACCCGCCGGTCCTTCATCACCCTTCTAGGATGGGCCTGGATCGCTTTTACGGCGGCTACCATGGGCGCGTTGACCACCGTCCTGCGTTTCTTTTTCCCCAATGTAACCTTCGAACCGCCATTAAAATTCAAGGTCGGCTTTCCGGACCAGTTCGCGGTGGGGGTGGATGAGCGTTTCAAGAACGAACACCGGGTATGGATCGTCCGCAACGACAAGGGTTTTTACGCGCTCTCAACCATCTGTACCCATTTGGGTTGCACCCCCAACTGGCTCCAGACCGAGCAGAAATTCAAATGCCCTTGCCATGGGAGCGGTTTTTATGTCACCGGTGTCAATTTCGAGGGACCGGCCCCCAGACCCTTGGAACGTTTTCAGATCGCCCTGGCCGATGACGGCCAGATCGAGGTGGATGAGGGAGTCAAGTTCCAGCAGGAATTGGGACAGTGGGGAATGCCCGGATCGTTCTTGGAGTACAAAGGCTGATCCGAAAGTTTTAAGTTGTTGTTAACTTAGAACTGCTTTTTAGAGGAAGGGGAGTAGCGCATGTTAGAAGGAATCAAAAAAACCATCGCTGAATGGAAGGCCAAGGCGCCTTCGCCTGAGGCGGTCCGTAAATCCATCGCCGAGGGACAGGTTTGGAAATCGGTGTTCCGGCACGGCTATCCGGACACGCCCCGTAACCGTATCATGGCGGTCCTGTCCAACCTCTTCCTGCATCTTCATCCTGTGAAGGCCCGATATTCCGGCATCAAGATGAGCTACACTTGGTGCATGGGTGGTTTGTCCTTCTTCCTATTCTTGAACCTGACCGTGACCGGCGTTCTTTTGATGTTCTATTACCGGCCCACCGCCGAGTACGCTTTTTACGACATCGTGGCCCTTCGTGAGCATGTGCCTCTGGGCATCATGCGGGAACTGCACCGCTGGGCGGCCCATGCCATGGTCATCGCGGTCTGGCTGCATATGTTCCGGGTTTTCATGACGGGTTCCTATAAGCCCCCCCGTGAGTTCAACTGGGTCATCGGCGTGGTGCTCCTGGTATTGACCCTTCTTCTTTCTTTCACCGGTTACCTTTTGCCCTGGGACCAGTTGGCCATGTGGGCCATCACGGTCGGGACCAACATGGCCCGCGCCACTCCCTTCATGGGTTATGAGGGTCCGGGCGCTTCCATGATCCAGATCGGCGGGGTCCACTTGGTGCATGGGGGATCGGATGTCCATTTCGCCCTTTTGGGCGGTCACTTCGTTTCCGAGGCCACACTCCTCCGTTTTTACGTGCTTCATTGCGTCTTTATACCGATCGTCGCGGCGACCTTGATGGCCATCCATTTCTGGAGGATCCGCAAGGACGGGGGGATTTCCGGACCTCTTTGAGGTTCGATGTGAAAGTTTCGGCCGTGGATCGTTCCGATCTATTAGGGGAATGATCCAAAAACAAATATCTGATCCGAGGCAAAATGCAATCTTTAGTCAGTCTCACGAATTTCTTGTTCCAACCTTGGGCATACTTCCTGATCTCGGTCGGGTTGTTCTATGCCATGATCCGCTACCGGCATCAATGGACCGAACCGAAGTTCGCCTTGAAGATACTGGGGGGGGTCCTGGCGGTCCTGGGATTATCCATGTTCAACGACCATTTCCGGGATATCTCCACCAAAGCGGATAATTTCCCCATCTTCATCATGGTTTTCTCGGTGGGATTCTTCACCTGGCTGTCCTTCCGGCAGGCCGCCTTGAACGATAAGCGCCTGGCCGAGGGAAAACCACCGATCGAGAAAGAAACCTCCGACATCAAGACCTATGTTTGGCCCGACCTGGTCTATATCGAGTTCATCGTGACCGTGATCGCCGGTGTCCTTCTTCTGGTCTGGTCCCTCTGCCTTCACGCGCCCTTGGAAGAATCGGCTACCCCGGCCTGGACCCCCAATCCCTCCAAAGCCCCCTGGTACTTCCTGGGTCTACAGGAAATGCTCGTATATTACGATCCCTGGCTGGCCGGGGTGGTCTTCCCGACCCTGATCATCGTAGGCCTTATGGCCATCCCTTATATCGACAAGAACCCCAAGGGTAACGGATATTACACCTTCTCGGAGCGACAATTCGCCATCATCCCTTTCCTGTTCGGATTCTTCATCCTTTGGGTGACCCTGATCTTCCTGGGAACCTTCCTGCGCGGTCCGGCCTGGAACTTCTTCGGACCCTTCGAGGTTTGGGACGCCCACAAGGTCGTGGTCTTGAACAACGTGAACTTTTCCGAGTACATCTGGGTGAAGTTGTTGGGAACCGGACTGCCTCATAGTTGGTTCATCCGCGAGATTCTGGGGTTTCCTGATCGTCATCTTCTACCTGGTCGGTCTTCCCCCGTTATTGACCAAGAAGATCCCGCTACTTCAGGGGATGCTGGAAAAAATGGGGCTGGTACGTTACGCGATCCTGATCAACCTGACCCTGCTGATGGCGGCGCTTCCCATCAAAATGATCCTGCGGTGGGTTTTGAACCTTAAATACATCGTCTCGATACCGGAATTTTTCTTCAATATTTAGGACCAAAAAAGGGTCCGTAAAGGAACAAGCCTTGGCTGAAGTCAAAGACGAACGGGTCTACAACGTTAATACCCTGACCAAAGTATTCCTTTGGGCCAGCCTGGGGCTGTTGGCTTGCGTCATCGCCATGGCCTGGCTGGATTACAGCCGTCCCTGGAAGGATTACCAGCGCAAGTTCATGCACCTTCAACGTAGCCGCATCAAGGAAAGTTACGCCGAGGCCAAGAACGAGGTGGATTGGAACCAGGTCAACCAACTGAAAACCCAGCTTAGCGACGCCTCCAAGGAACTGGAAACCCATACACGCGAGATCAGCGATCTGGAAGACCAACAAGGCAAGCTGGACGCCCAGATCTACAAATTCAACAAGGATTATCTCTTGGAGAGGGCGCAGATCGACGCGGCCAAGTACGATTATTCCGAGCACTTCTTGAAAGAAGGCAAAGTAAACTCCGGATTGAAGAAGAAGATAGACGATCTGGTGGATGAGGCCAGCGCCCTGAACCAGAAGGTGTTCGAACTCAAGAAGGCCCAGGATCAGATCCTCCAGAAACTGGCCGACCTTTCGGCCAAAAGGGATGACGCCAAGGACCAGATCAAAAAGCTCACGGCCAATTTGACCCTGCTGAGGACCAAATTCCATAACCTGGATTTCGACTTCCTCTTCATGTTCCGTAACGCCATGCTGCTGGATTTCATGTCCCCCACCATCCAGGTCAAACAGATCGTGTTGAAGAACCTGCCGGAGGATCTCTATTTCGCCAAGACCATGCGAGTGGATCGTTGTATCACCTGCCATTTGGCCATCGACCAAAAAGGCTTCGAGGACGCGCCCCAGCCTTTCCGCACCCACCCCAAGTTGGACCTTTATCTGGGAGCTTCCAGCCCCCATCCCTTGAACAAGATCGGTTGTACCGTCTGTCATGGCGGTGTGGGCCAAGCGGTCAATTTCAATACCTGCGCCCATGTTCCCAACGACGAGGACCAGGCCAAGGTCTGGACCGTTAAATACAACTGGAAAGAGCCTGAAGGCGTTCCTGTTCCCATGCTCCCCCTGAAATATACGGAGGGTTCCTGTTTGAAGTGCCACGGTACCCAGCAACACGTGAATTTCGCCCCCAAGCTGGATAAAGGCCGGGAATTGATGGTGGTGCGGGGCTGTGTCGGTTGCCACAAGGTCAAGAACCTGGAGAACATGCCCAAGGCCGGACCGAACTTGCTGAAGGTGAAGGGAAAGCTTAAGAAAGAGTTCGTGCTCAAATGGGTCTGGGCGCCCAAGTCATTCAATCCTGAAGCCAAGATGCCCAGCTACTTCCAGCAGACGAACAACTCGGATGAGGAAGGCCTGGCCAAGACCAAGACCGAGATGACCGCTATCGTGAATTATCTTTTCACCCGGTCCGCTGATTATCAACCCAAGGAAGCTCCCGGGCCGGGGAAGCGTCTCCAACGGCAAGAAACTTTTCAAGGAAGTCGGCTGCGTGGCCTGCCACGGGATGAACGATGTCGCCAGCTACCACGCCAATTTCGCGCCGGACCTTTCGGCGGCGGGAAGCAAACTTTCCCCGTCCTGGGTCTATACCTGGATACGCGATCCCAAACATTACGATCCGGATACCCGCATGCCCAACCTGCGCCTGTCTGCGCAGGAAGCCTCCGATATCACGGCCTACCTGATGAGCAAGCGCAACAAGGATTTCGAGTCCACGACCCCGCCCCAGGCCGATCCGGCGGTTAGGGACCAGCTGTTGGTGGATTACCTCAAGGTCCAGCAGGGTGAGAAGTCGGCCCGAGAGCAAGTGGCCGGTATGACCGACGACGCCAAAGAACTCTTGTTAGGGCAGAAGAGCATCACCAAGTACGGTTGTTTCGGCTGTCATATGATCCAGGGTTTCGAGACGGCCCAGGGCATCGGCACCGAGCTTTCCGAGTGGGGCTCCAAACAGCTCAGCCAGATCGACTTCGGGTTCACCGATGTGGCCCATACCCACGACGCTTTCATCAACGCCAAGCTTTCCAATCCCCGGCAATTCGATAAGGACAAGGTCCAGGCCTTCCAGGACCGCTTGAAGATGCCCAATTTCTATTTGTCGGTCGATGAGCGGGACGCCATCGTGACCGCGGTCTTGGGCCTCACCAACACCTACGTGCCTGATGAGATGACGGCCGGGATCCATGGCAATGGCCCCTTGCTGGAACAGGGCCGCCGGGTCATCGCCAAGTTCAATTGCCGCGGCTGCCATCTGATCGAGGATCAGGGCGGCAAGATACGGGAAATGTACGAGAAAGAAGGCATGGATTTCTCCCTGGCCCCGCCCAACCTCCGCAAGGAAGGGTCCAAGGTCCAGATCGAGTGGTTCCATGACTTCCTCACGAATGTCCATCCCATCCGGCCCTGGCTGCACATCCGCATGCCCAGCTTCCGCTGGTCGGACGAGGATGTCAGTAAAGTCATCACTTATTTCAACCTTAACGACAACCAGATATATCCCTTCCAGAAGGTGACGACCCAGAAGCTGAAGGGTAATGACCTGATCCAAGCCAAGGCCATGTTCGCCAAGTTGCAGTGCCAGAAGTGCCACGTGTTGGGCGACAAGATACCGCCCGACCTCAATTCGGCCGCCCCGGATCTTTTGAAAGTGCATGAGAGGCTCAAGCCTGATTGGATCGTCCTTTGGCTCAAGAACCCGGATGATCTGATGCCGGGGACCCGGATGCCCGGGTTCTGGCCCCAGGAAACCTCGCCCGTTCCCCAATATTTCCATGGGGATTCCCCTAAACAGCGGGAAGCCCTCCGGGATTATCTCTTCATGCTGGGGAAGGGTATGTAATAGAGGCTTCTTCACTCCCCCTAATGGGAGTGATTTAGAGCCTTCTTTGTCCCATTGTCCCAGCTTGCAATCAAGGTTTCCCAGGGCTAAAGTATTTTTCGGTTCAAGCCTGATCGGGTCTTCGGGCTCGGTCTAGGAAAGTTCGACCACAGAGGAGAGAGAAATGAATTTAAGACACTACCTGGTGTTCATTCTGGCGGCGGGTCTAATGACCGCTGGCTGCGGAAAGAACAGCGATGATGACCTCGACGCGATGGGAGGCGGTAATACCGGCTCCGCGTCAGCCGCTAAACTGGGCACTGGGGTCATTTCCGGCAAGGTCACCTTGAAAGGCGGGGCGCCGAAAGCCGAACTCATCGCGATGGACGCGGACCCCGTGTGTAAATCCCAGCACTCAGGCTCGGTCAAGGATGAGACGGTCGTGGTGGACGCGAAGAACGATCTGGCCAATGTCCTGGTCTATACCAAGGATGTGTCTGGAAGCTATCCGGCCCCCTCCACAGGCGTCACCCTGACCCAGCACGGTTGTATGTATACCCCTCATGTGTTCGGGATACAGGTCAACCAGCCCTTGGAGATCGTCAATGACGATCCGACCCTGCACAACGTCCACGCCATGCCGTCGATCAATGACGCTTTCAACGTGGGTCAGCCCAGTCAGGGCATGAAGACCGAGAAAAAGTTCACCAAGCCGGAGATGCCGGTGAAGTTCAAATGCGATGTCCATAGCTGGATGCATTGTTTCGGGGGGGTTTTCAGCCATCCGTTCTTCAATGTGACGGCTGCCGATGGGACTTATAAGATCTCCTCCCTCCCGGCGGGAAGTTACACCCTGGTGGCCTGGCAGGAAAAATACGGCGAGTCAGCCCCACAAAAGGTGGACATCAAGGACGGGGAGACCAAGTCGGTCGACTTCATCTTCACTGCGCAGTAAAAAAGGAAAAATCGATAATCCGTGCGGTTTTGATATGAACATCCATGGCCCTGGGGAGTCCTCTGGGGCCATCTTTTTTTCGAGGAGAAATATGAACCAGAATCCTGTCTACCATCCAGATCTGCATCGGTTCGCGTTCGTGACGGCGGGCTGTACTTTTTTCCTGTTGTTGGCAGGAGCGCTGGTCACAAGCACTGGTTCCAGCCTGGCCGTGCCGGATTGGCCATTATCCTTCGGAAAGTTTTTCCCGCCCATGACGGGTGGTGTCTTTTATGAGCATGGGCACCGGATGGTCGCTGGTACGGTGGCGATACTGATGACCATCCTGGCTTTCATCACCCAAAGAGTGGAAACGAGGGATTGGGTTAAGAAATTAGCCTGGTGGGCCCTGGGGGCGGTGGTGCTCCAGGCGGTCCTGGGCGGGGTGACGGTGCTGATGCATCTTCCCACGGCGGTTTCGGTGGGTCACGCGGGCTTGGCCCAGATATTTTTTGTCCTGGTCGTGAGTTTGACCCTGGTAACTTCCAGGAATTGGCTGGACGAGAAACAAGAACGATTGGCTCCGGGGACCTTTCAGGTCCCGACCCTAAGCCTGGTTACCACAGCCGCGGTCTATGTCCAGATCATCCTGGGAGCCGTCATGCGCCATAGCGGGGCTGGCCTGGCCATCCCGGATTTTCCGACCAGTTTTGGGCAAGTCCTGCCGCCTGAATGGTCCTTTCCCATCCTCGTCAACTTTTGCCATAGGTTAGGGGCCTTGGTCGTCCTGATCCTGGTGACCCTTGTTTCCTTCCGAGTTTGCCAACAATACCAAGAAGAAAGGTCCCTTTTCTGGCCCGCGGCCAGCGCCGGACTCTTGGTCTGGCTTCAATGTTTTTTAGGCGTCCTGGTCATCGAGTCAGGGAAGGATGTGGTGCCGACCTCGGTCCACGTCATCGTCGGGGCGGCGGTCCTGGCCTCCATGGTGGTATTGACCCTGAAAAGTTTTCAAATTTTCAAAAAGCCAGCGGCATCAAAGGCGTAAAGAAGCCGTTTCCCCGATCGAAAGCGTTATGATGAAGAACATTCGGTATCCGAACTCAGGAAGGACCAACGTTTGAAGAACGACCGTCTCAAGGATTTCATCTCCCTGACCAAACCCCGATTGAACCTTCTCGCCATCTTCACCACCCTGGCGGGCTTTTACATGGGAAGTACCGGTCCCTTGAATGGCCGGTTACTTCTCTTCACCTTACTGGGTTCGGTCGGTGTGGCGGCGGGCTGCGGGGTCTTGAACCAATGGTTCGAGGTGGAATCGGACGGCAGGATGAACCGTACCAAGTCCCGGCCCCTCCCAGCGGGGAGGCTTCCTTCCCGACAGGCTTTCTGGTTCGGGCTGGTCCTATCGGTCTTCGGCCTTTGGATACTTCTTTATCAAGTCAATGAATTGACCTCTTATCTGGGCATGACGGCTTTGGTCAGTTATATCGTCTTTTACACCCCCCTTAAGAAGATCACTTCCTTATGCACCGTGGTGGGGGCCATTCCCGGGGCCATGCCTCCCTTGATGGGTTACGCGGCGGTCCAGAACCAGATCGGATTCGAGGGTTGGACCCTTTTTTCCATCCTCTTCTTCTGGCAAATGCCCCATTTCCTTTCGATCGGTTGGATCTATCGGGAGGATTACGCCAAAGCCGGTTTTCCCATGCTGTCGGTCATCGATCCGGAGGGTGAAACCACCGGATGGGTAGCGGTGGTTTACGCCATGGCATTGCTTCCCATCTCGTTGTTGCCCACCTACCTGAAAATGACCGGGCCGGTATATTTTTGGATCGCCCTTGTGTTAAGTTTGTTCTTCTTGTGGTTCAGCGCGGGGTTGGTGAGGATGAGGACCTTGACCCAGGCCCGGAAACTTTTCCTGGTATCCATCATCTATCTGCCCCTGCTTTTCATCGCCATGGCCTTGAATAAGATCTGACCGCCCCAAAAGAACGAGGAAAAGAACGGACTCATGGAACCCTTGATCGAAGTGACCGGCTTAAGCTACCACTATGGGGACAAGACCGCATTGAAGGACCTGAGTTTCTCCGTGAACCGAGGGGAGATATTCGGATTCCTTGGCCCCAATGGCGGCGGCAAGACCACGACCTTCAAGGTACTTTCAACCCTCTTCTCATGCCGACCGGGCCAGGTAAAGATGTTCGGTTTGGATCTGTCGACCGATACCCTCGCCATTCGGGCCAAGATGGGGATCGTCTTTCAAATGCCGGCGTTGGACAAGAAACTCACGGTGGGTGAGAACCTCTGGCATCAGGGCCATCTGTACGGCCTGTCAGGCGGGTTACTGGACGGCCGGATCGACCGGGATCTGAAAAGACTGGGCCTGACGGATCGCAAGAAGGACCGGGTCGAAACCCTTTCGGGCGGGCTTCAACGCCGGGTTGAACTGGCCAAGGCCCTGTTGAACGATCCGGAGTTGGTGATCCTGGACGAGCCCTCCACCGGCCTTGACCCGGCGGCCAGGAAGGAATTTTGGAACCACCTGGAAACCCTTCGGAAAGAGAATAACACCACAGTTTTGGTGACCACCCATTACCTGGAGGAGGCCGACCGCTGCGACCGCCTACTCATCCTGGACCAAGGCGAGAAAGTGGCCCTGGGCAATCCTGAACAATTGAAGGCGGAGATCGGCGGGGAAGTGCTACGGATCAGGGCCAAAGATCCCCAAGCCTTGATCCCCCAGCTTGAACAAAAGCTCAAGGTGAAAGCTGTTTTGGTCGGCGGGCTCATCCAGGTGGAACAACCCAAGGCCCATAACCTGGTCCCGGCTTTACTGGAGACATTCCCGGAACAGGTGCTTTCCCTTACGCTGGGTTTGCCCACCCTGGAGGATGTTTTCATCCACCGCACGGGCCGAAGGCTCCAGGAAGAAAGGGAATCATGATTCCCTTAAAAACACCCCCTTCCTGCCAATGCCCAAGGAGCTCTAAATGATCTTTTGGATGACCGTTTATACCCTTTGCCAAAGGGAGTTGGTGAGGTTCTACCGCCAGCCCAGTCGGGTGGTTGGCGCGGTCGGGACCGCCGTGTTGTTTTGGCTGGTGCTGGGCACGGGGATCAGCGGGGTCGCGGGCAACAATTACAGCGCTTATTTCCTTCCGGGCACCATCATCATGAGCGTCATGTTCACTTGCATTTTCTCCAACGCCTCAGTCATCGAGGATCGCCAGGCGGGTTTTCTTCAATCGGTGATGGTGGCGCCCGTATCCCGGGGAGCCATCGTGATGGGTAAGATCATGGGCGGGGCCATTCTTTCCACTCTTCAGGGGCTGATCGTTCTTCCTTTCGCCCTCACGGTCGGGGCCACTTTCCAAGCGCTCCCTTTCCTGGGGCTGGTCCTTTGCCTTTTCCTCCTTTCCTTCGTCCTGAACGCCGCGGGTTTCTGGCTGGCCTGGAAGATCGACTCCATCCCGGGGTTCCATACCATCATGAATTTGGTCCTTTTACCGTTATGGATGGCTTCGGGAGCGGTTTTCGCCGCCAGCCCCTCGTCCTGGATGAGGACCCTGATGATAATCAACCCCTTCACCTATGGGGTGGCTGGTGTTAGACGGGGCATGTTCCCCACCCAGGATTTTGGACCGCTTCCCTCCATGTCCCTTTGTATTACCGTTCTTTTGGGAACGGGTTTTTTGCTTTATTTCCTTTCTTCCCTGGTCGTTGAAAAAAGCAAAGTGAAGAAATGAGCATGGAACGCAAGAACCGTTGGGAATTATGGTTGGTCATGGCCTTGGCTTTTGCCCTTTTGGCCTTATGGGGCCTGCGCGTCTCGAAGAACGGGCCATCCGATCGATTCCTAAAGGCCCAGCGGTCAGCTCCCGCGTTTTCCCTTCTTGACCAGGAAGGAAAAAAGTTCTCGAGCGATACCTTGAAAGGGAAGGTCTGGGTGGTGGATTTCATTTTCACCCGGTGCGCCGGGTCCTGTCCTCTCTTGAGCGGCAAGATGAGACAACTCCAGGTTCAATGGAAAGGTAATGACGATCTCAAGTTGGTTTCCATCTCGGTGGATCCGGAATATGACAAGCCTTCGGTGTTGAAAAAATACGCGGAGGGATTGCAAGCCGATCCGGACCAATGGACCTTTTTGACCGGGGAAAAAGCGGATGTCTATGACGTGATCCAGAAAGGTTTTCAGGTCACGGCGGAGAAGGATCCGGATGAACCCAAGGGGTTCGAGTTCGTCCATTCCACCCGAATGATCCTGGTGGACGCCAATGGCATGATCCGGGGTTTGTATAATGGGGACGAAGAAGGGGATGTCCATAAACTCCAGAGGGACATCCATTTTCTCATGAGTTCCAAGGATAAATCTTGAACGCCGGAGAGGACAGGGAACCGACATGAATTATTCGATGTTTCCCGCCCTGAACGCCGCCCTGAACGGTTTAAGCGGTGTTTTTCTACTCATCGGTTTCTGGTTCATCCGCCATAAGCGATTGAAAGCCCACAAAGCCTGCATGGGAACAGCTTTCTTGATCTCGGTCCTCTTCCTAGTCTGTTACCTGACCTATCACGCGCACAATGGAGTGGTCCATTTCTCCGGTCAAGGTTGGATCAGGCCGGTCTATTTTTTCATCCTGGTCACCCATACCATCCTGGCCGCGGCGGTACCGTTCCTGGCCATCGCCACGATCGTTCGCGCCCTCCGGGGTGAGTTTGAAAGACACAAAAAAATAGCCAGGATCACTTTTCCCATTTGGCTTTATGTGTCCGTCACAGGGGTGGTGGTCTATGTGATGCTTTATGTCCTCTATACCCCTCTCTAGGAGAAGACCCCGTGCTGAGTGAAAGTGACATCCAAACCATCGTCAAGGAAGCCAAGACCGTCGCGGTTTATGGGATGCAAGATGAAAAGAAAATGGACCGCCCCGCTTATCAGATTCCTTTTCGATTGAAACAGTTGGGGATGAGGATCTTTCCAGTGAATCCGGCCATCCAGTCCTCCCTGGGGGAAAAAGCCTACCCGGCCCTCAAGGATCTGCCGGTCAAGGCCGATATCCTGGACGTGTTCCGGCGAAGCGAAGCCATCCCTGAACTCGCCGACGAGATCATTGCCCTCCCCGAGGCTATCCGACCCAAGGTCGTCTGGCTCCAGACCGGCATCTCCCATCCCGAGGCGGAGGCCAAGTTGGAGAGGGCGGGGTTCAAGGTCGTTTCCGACGCCTGCTTGGGAGTCTACGCGGCCAGGGTTCGATGAGGTCTTGATGGAACGGGTCGAGGTCATTCAAGCTGACATTACCCAATTGGTCGTGGACGCCATTGTTAACGCGGCCAATGAGACTTTATTGGGCGGGGGCGGGGTGGACGGGGCGATCCATAAGGCGGCCGGACCGGCCCTTTTGGCCGAATGCCGGACTTTGGGCGGCTGTAAAACTGGACAGTGCAAGGTCACTGGCGGTTACAAACTTCCGGCGAAGTGGGTCATCCATACGGTGGGCCCGGTCTGGCGGGGGGGTGGCCAACAGGAAGAATCTTTATTGGCTCATTGTTACCGGATTTGCCTTCAAACCGCGTCCCATCGGGGTTTCAAAACGGTGGCTTTTCCTTCCATCAGTACGGGTGCTTTCCGGTTTCCCCTTAAAAGAGCCTCGGAGATAGCCCGTTATGAGATCCAGTACTTCTTAAAAAAGAACGACGTTATCTCCAAGGTCATCATGGCCTGTCTGGACGGCGAAACATTTAAAACCTACCGGACGGCGTTTGGAATAGAATGAAAAAGTTGGACGCGGGATTTGACGATCCACGCACAAACAGGTTAGGGAGGCGGAATTGGCGTTCCAATTAGAGAGTCCTTCTTTCAAGAATGGCGAACCGATGGACCCCAGGTTCACCTGCGACGGGGAAAACCTGTCACCCACCTTGCGCTGGTCCGACCTTCCGGAAGGGACCAAAACCCTGGTCCTAATCTGCGACGATCCGGACGCCCCCGGCGGAACCTTTACCCACTGGGTGGTCTATAACCTGCCGCCCAGCCCTATCGAACTCAGGGAAGGACTTCCGACCCTGAAGAATCTTTCCAACGGAACCTGCCAGGGACTCAATAGTTTCAATTCCATCGGTTACGGCGGTCCTTGTCCTCCGAGCGGCGTGCACCGATATATTTTCACTCTGTACGCCGTGGGAAAGACGCTGGACCTGGAGCCGGGAGCCAAGAAGAGCCAGGTGGAACGGGCCATCCAAAATCGCATAGTTGGAAAGGCCGAATTAATAGGGACCTACACCCGGAAAAAATAAATCGACATCCGTCCGGTCAGAACAGTCGAAAGAGAGCGTCATCATCCTATCCCCACTTTCCTTCGTTAAAAAATATTACCCGGCCCTCGTTCTAGTCCTGTGCGCCGTTTCCCCTTTGGCGGCCGCTCAGAAATGGCCCTCCCCCACGGGTTACGTGAATGATTTCGCACAGGTCATCGCTTCCGATAAATCCCAAGCCATCGTATCCCTATTGACCGAATTGGAACAAAAGACCGGTTCCCAGGTATCGGTTGTCACAGTGGACTCGGTCGAGGGGGACGACATCGACGCCGCGGCGGTCGATCTTTTCAAACAATGGGGCATCGGACATAAGGATAAGAACGACGGGGTCTTGATCCTGGCCGCGGTAGGGCAGGGACATCATGGGGTCCGGATCGAGGTAGGGTACGGAATGGAGTCGGTGATCACCGATGGCCTGGCGGGGGAGATCATCCGAGATGACATGACGCCCTTTTTCAAACAGGGTGATTATGGGCAGGGGTTCGTGAACGGAGCTTACGATGTTGCCCGGTTGATCGCCCAAAGCGTCGGGGTCACTTTGACGGGCCAGGCCGGTTACGCCCAAGCCTCTGAAGGCAGACCCCTGGGTTTCTGGACAACCCTATTCCTTTTTGTCGTTATCTTCTCCATTCTCTCAATGATGTCCCGCAGGGGACGAGGGGGATATTGGGGTGGTTTTTATGGGGGTGGCTGGGGAGGCGGCGGTTTCAGCGGCGGCGGAGGGGGTTTCGGCGGTTTTGGCGGCGGGATGTCGGGCGGCGGCGGGGCCAGCGGAAGCTGGTAGTCGGTGAAATATCCGGTTCTGAGGAGTGGTTATGGCTCGTTGGACGAATGACAAAATGACGGATGAACTCAAGACCCTTTTGGGGTCCAAACTGGTTTCGGTGGTCCTTTATGGTTCTTCAGCGGCGGGCGATCACACGGGGGAGCGGTCGGATGTGAACTTACTGGTAGTGACCCATCCACTGAAAAGGGAGGACCTGCATCTTCTGTCCAAGGCGGTGGTGCCATGGGCGAGACAAGGGAATCCACCGCCCCTGCTCCTCACGAAGGAGCATTTATCGGAATTCGTGGATGTGTTCCCGATCGAGATCCTGGATATGCAAAGCAACCATCAGGTGCTATTGGGGGAGGATCCTCTCCAAGCTTTGACGGTTTCCACTGACCATCTTCGGGTGGAACTGGAACACGAACTCCAAGGCAAACTCCTTCAGTTGAAGACCCGTTATATCCTGACCGAGGGTAAATCGGACAAGCTTTGGAAATTGATGGTGGAGTCCCTTTCCACTTTCCTGGTGCTATTCAAGAATTCCCTTTGGATTTTCAATGAAAAACCGCCCTTGAAAAAGATGGAAGCCCTTATGAAATTAAGGGAGCGGTTCGACTTTGAGACGGAAGCTTTCGAGAAGGTCGACCGAGTCAAAAGGGGAGGCAAGACCAAGGGGATGGACGCCATCCAGGTTTTTGAGGAGTACCTGGACGCGATCGAGGCGCTCATCGAGAGGATCAATCAGTGAACCATATCCAGGGAGGTTTTATCATGCGCAAGGTATCTTTCGGCTGGGCGATATTCTTGGCGGTCACGCTTCTGGCTGCGGGAGGGCAGGCCCAACCGGCGAAGGCGACGAAATCGGAAAAGAAAAAACCGGCCTTTCAAATGGGCACAACTTCTTTCGCCGACGGCCATATGATGTCGGATAAATACACCTGCCAAGGGGCCAATATCTCCCCGGAGATCCATTGGAAAGGCGCCCCCTTGAAGACCAAGACCTTCGCCCTGATCTGCGAGGACCCGGACGCGCCGACCCAAACCTGGGTGCATTGGGTCATCTATAACATCCCCATCACCAAGGACATCACTAAGCCGACCTACGAATTGACCGAAGGGATGCCCAAGGATGATGTGCAAAGCAATGGGATCATGCAAGGGTCCAATGATTTCAAAAAGATCGGCTACGATGGGCCTTGTCCCCCGAAGGGATTACCCCATCGATACTATTTCGAGCTATACGCCGTGGATTCAGTTTTGCCGGTCAGCGCGGGTTTCACCAAGTCGGAGCTGATGAAGGCCATGAAGGGCCATATCCTGGCCCAAACGCAGATCATGGGTCTGTTCGGGAACCAATAAATAAAGGATCGAAAGGAGAACTTCATGTCGTCCAAAGTCTGGCTGTGGGGTTTGCTGGGATTCGTCGTTATCTTTTTCTTGATGCTCGTCGGTTCTTACAATGGTCTAGTCTCGGCCAACGTGGGCGTGGACGCCCAATGGGCCCAGGTGGAGAACGTCCTTCAAAGACGGTATGACCTCATCCCCAATCTGGTCGCCACGGTCAAGGGTTACGCCAAGCATGAGGCGGGAGTTCTTGAAGAAGTCACCCGGCTCAGGAGCCAGTGGGGCGAGGCGAAGAGCACCCCGGACAAGGTGAAAGTCTCCAATGACCTGGAAGGCGCCTTGGGCCGACTGATGGTCGTGGTGGAGAAGTATCCGGACCTGAAAGCCAATGAGGGATTCCTGAAACTGCAGGATGAGTTGGCCGGGACCGAGAACCGCATCGCCGTGGAACGGATGCGCTATAACGAGGCGGTCCAGAACTATAATCTGAAAGTGCAGAGCTTCCCCTCCAACTTGATGGCGTCCATCTTCAATTTCAAGGTGAAGGACGCCTACTTCAAGGCCAAGGAAGCCGCTCAAGAGCCGCCCAAAGTCGAGTTTTGATCTTCCGGTTTTTTAAAGGGAATTAAATGGGGATCGGTGGATCCGTTATTCTGGCCCTGATGACCGCCATCGGGGCCTTTCTTTTTTTATCCGGGCGCAAGTTCCGGGCTCGGTCGGAGCCTGCGGAAAATCTTCCCCAATACTCTGTGGTCCTGGCCCCCTCCCCGGCTGGGATGGTGGAGGCCTTGACCCCCAAGTGGCAGGCGGAACTCACCGAAAAGCTGAAGGTGGAAGGCTATAGGCTGATAGGAGACTACTCCTACGCCGCGTTGAATTTTTTCTGGGCCCGTGTTTTCCTTTCTCCCGACATGAGGACAGCCCTCTTATGGGTTAATTGGGTGGAAGGCAAGGAAGGGGGAAAGGTCGTCATCAGCAATCTGGAGATCTATTCCTTCAGCGGGGATTCTTTCATCGTGACCGCCTGCGCCCAGGACGGGGCGGCCAGGCTCTTGACGGGCGCCAATCGGCCTACCGAGGGGCAGATGTCGTTGCATCTGAACGCGGTTTTCGCCGAAAGTTCGGTCCGCCCCATCATCCAGGAGCACCAGAAACGATTGGCTCAGTGGGAGGCCAAGGGCGCGAAGGTCCGGGAGTTGAACGCCCACAATATTTTGCCCAGCCTTTCCAAGATATGCTCTTAAAGCTTGGCTTTGCCTGGTTGTAATCGGGAAGGAAAGCCTTTTCCCCAAGAAGCCGGTGAACATGTCGAAATGAAATGCGATAAAAGTCCCTAAAGGTTAAAATCTAAACGAACCGAATTTGGGTGAACCCAATGAGGGAGGGTCTTATCAAAGGGGTATTTTTTCCAGGCACTTTATTTTTAGCGGTATCTATTTTTCTAGTGTCCCAGACAGTTCTCGCGAAAAGTCCGCACCGCCCTAAAGTCGAATCCATCGTCGACCATGGAATTTGTTATGTGCCGGATTATGTCCCGGTCGATACGGGCAAGGACCTGAGCGGGGGATATGTCCAGGCTTGGGATACCAAGAAGAACCTGATGCTTTGGAAGGTTCGGGTTTACAAACTCAAACCAAAAGACCCAGACGCCAAGAAGGACCCTCCGGACCTATTCATCACGTCCCTCAAACTGAAAAAGGGAATTTTGTTCCTCACCGCCGGGGATTTCAACTTCACGATCGATACCAAGACCCACAAAGTCAAACAAACCCAACAACTAGCCGAAAAGCAATAAACCACATCTCACGGATCTTTCAGGAAAGTCACCGGTTTATTCGGCGTGGAAATGATCTGTAAGGACCAAGGATGGGTAAGGGTCTGGGTTACAACGGCGCCTGTCGGCGGAACACTTACCAGGTAATGAATGACCAGCAGGTCCGTTTGATCTACCAACCCCGAGATGTTTATCGAATATCCGCCCGTCGGTTTCTCCCCAGCTTCCAAGAAAACCACCGATTCATTGGCGAAATCAACTATCGGTAATGCTTGGGAAGGCTTAAGGAACTGCCAGATCTTCGTGAATGAACCCAGGTCAGTGATCAATTGAGCGCTTTCAACGGTGGCGGGGGCGTTGTCTCCCTGATAGATCCTGGGGGGGAGCGTTGCGGCTGGCTGCATCTCGGCCATCGGCATGGCGGGAGCGGCGGCGCCGAACGCCATTGGTTTTTCCGTCGAGCCATCCTGAAATGACAAATTGGAACTCGGGGCCTTTTCCGACTCCACGGACCGTGTGGAGGCCATTTTTTTACGTTTTACTTGTAAATCGCTAACCGCAAAATTTTTGGCGTTTTCCTGAACGGATGTTTCGGCGTTTGTACTGGGGCCTAATGCGGTTTTCAAATCCGAGCCGTTAGAACTCTCGTTGGCTAAAGATTGAGTGTAATGAGCAGTGTCTTTTTCTTCTTCTTTTGCTTTGTAAGCGACACCACCAGATACCCTGGCCGGAGCTGGGACGGGTTTATTCATGGGCTTAAGCGAAGCGGCTTGTTTCAAAGCCGAGACTTTATCTTGAGTGTTATTAAGAGTAGGCCCTTTCCAGGGATTTTCCCGGTCGACCCATTGGAAGATGAAAAAGAAGGTGAGGGCCGCGGCGACCGCCAAACTCCAGGCAGGTTTCAACCAAGAGACTTTCGGCCGAAGGACTGTTTTTTCTTCCCTTAACCGGCCCATGATCCTCTCGTGCAAGTCGTTCGGAATTTTAGGATCGGGCAGGTCTTTCAATGCCTTATCCAATTTGCCGAATTGTTCCAATGTTTTCCGCGCCTCGGCGCACAGTTTCAGGTGCGCCTCGACCTGGGTCTTGGACCGGACAGGCAATCGGTCTTCCCTATAAAGGGAAAGAAGCGGATGGATTTTTTTACAGTCCATCATAACCAATCCTTTAGTTTTTCCCTTAAAAGGGCCCGGCCCCGAGCGATGCGGGATTTCACCGTTCCCAAACCCAGCTTCAACGATTTCGCGATCGCCTCGTAGTCCAAAGCTTCCAAGTCCCTCAGGATGACCGCTTCCCGGAAGTCAATGGGGAGTTCTTCCAAAGCCCGTTGGATGGCCTCATTCAAATCCTTGCCCTCGGTCTTACGTGTCGCCCCGGCGTCCTTTTTATCCGACATCCTTTCCCAGAAAGTGCGGTCGTTCTCATCCTTTTCTTTGGGAGCCAATACCTGGACTTTCTCCCGGTTTTTCCTGGAACGGATCGCGTTGCGGGAAAGGTTGGCGGTAATGGCGTGGATCCAGGTGGATAAGGCGCTGTCTCCCCGAAATTGGGAAAGGGAGTTGTGAACCCTGATGAATACCTCCTGGGAAATATCCAAGGCGTCCGTCTCATTGTTCAAGAATCGGAAGGCCACCCGAAAGACCATTCGTTCATAGGTCCGCACCAGTTTCTCGAAACCATCATCCCCGGAAAGGGCCGCCTTGATCAAAAGACGGTCTTCGTCCCGGTTGGTATCGTCGGGGAGCGGGATAGAAATAAAGTCGCGAACCATCCCTATCACATTGGACACGGACCGCGGCCAAAGGTTCCCGAAAACTGGGAATTCGTAAGGAAAAGGAAGGGATAGGGCGAACATGACCTCAGTTTAACAAAACCAAGGCAATTTGAACCACCATCCATTGTCCTTCGGCCAAGACAGTAAAGTTCACGAGTCACAAAGACAACAAGAAAGGCTTGAAAGAGACAAGTTTTACAAAGAATTTCAAATATTCATCTTTTGCCGTTCTTGGTGCCCTTGGTGCCTTGGTGGTGAGAATAGGTTTTCTTTTTTAAAAACTTGGGAACCTTTTGGCCCGGCCTGTGTCTTACAGGGGAAGGTCGAAATCCAAGCGGAGGTGTTTTATGGCTACGGTATCAAAGAAGGGAATCAGGGCTAATAAGGGCCAGGGATTGGCCTGGTTATTGCTGTTTTTGTTCGTGATGGTGGTGGCTCCCCTGGTATTCGCCGGGGAAACGGCCATCACGACTCCCAAACAAGTCACGGTTTTCCCCTCGGGGGCCAGGGTGACCCGGGAAGGAACCCAGGAGCTTACCGCGGGAACCCATCAGGTGGTTTTTCCTGACCTACCCTCCTCAGTGATCGAATCTTCCCTTCGATTGACGGTCGATGGGCCGAAAGGTACCAAGCTTTATGGGGTCTCGTTGAGGAAGGAATACACCCCCGAAGTCGTGGAGGCCAGGACCAGGCTTTTGAAAGACCGTATCCAGGCCCTACAGGACCAGAAAATGGATCTGACGGATAAGATCGACGCTCGAAAGTCCGAAATGGAGATATTGAAGAATCTGGGCAAGGAAAGCACGGTCACCGCGACCACCCATCCAGGGACCATCGTGGATTTCACCAAGTCGGCAGGCGCGGTGGGGACCAGGATCGCCAGTTTGTTGGCCTCTAACCGAAAGGATGAGAGGGTCATGAGGGACCTGGCCAACAAGATCAACGCGTTGAACGAGGATCTAGCCCAGGGAGGGTCCTCAGCGACGGATAAGCAAGCGGCTGAGGCCGATCTGGAATTGCCGGTGGATGGGACCGCCCATTACACCCTGACTTACCAGGTCCCGGACGC
This sequence comes from candidate division FCPU426 bacterium, assembly GCA_963830915.1. Taxonomy (GTDB): domain Bacteria; phylum Oederibacteriota; class Muellerivitia; order Muellerivitales; family Muellerivitaceae; genus CAWHOE01. Next base: position 255,200 of record CAWHOE010000006.1, on the reverse strand, counting down.
GTCCTGGGTGCCGCTTTATGACCTAAGGCTTACTACCGAGGGGATACAACCCAAAATGGACATGGTATTCAACGCGGGGGTTCGTCAGAAGACGGGGGAGGATTGGCATAATGTACTGCTGACCTTATCCACCGCCAGGCCAACCGAGGGGACCCAGGTTCCCGACCCAACCAACTGGTGGGTGGATTTTCTCCAGGCAGAGGTAACGCGGTTCAAAAAAACCATGTCATTTGGGGCAAACCTTTCTATGAATTACCAGGCGGCTGCCCCAATGCCCAATGGAGCTGTTGACGGTTCAGCTGATGACAAGGAAGAGGAACAAGCTCCGGCTGATGTAGTCACCGCGGAAACAGTCCGTTCCGAATATGCCATGTCCTTCAAAATTCCGATTACCAGGGATGTTCCTTCGGACGGGTCCGACCATCGGGTCGGGATATCGGAGAACCAAAGCAAGGTCGACCTCAAGCTGGCGGCGGTGCCCAGGTTATCCCAGGCCGCCTACCTGGAAGCTAAGGTCACTTACGAAGGTGAGCAGGCCCTTCTTGCGGGACAGGCTCAATTGTTCCGAGACGGGGATTTTGTGGGTACGACCAGCCTGGAATCCAAGGCTCCCGGAGAATCCTTCGACCTGGGGTTCGGGCAAGATGACCAGGTTCGCGTGGAAAGAAAAGCTATGAAGGTCGAGACAGGGACCGGCGGTTTCTTCGACTTCCACAAGGGAGAACGCCGCTACCGTTGGATGACCACAGTGTCGAACTATCATGAGTCAACGGTCAAAGTAGAGGTGCGGGAACAGCTTCCCAGGTCCCGCCAGCAAACTATCGAGGTGACGGCGGGCGACATGAAGCCGAAGGCGATGGCGGAAGATCCGGCCAAACCGGGACTCCTGCGCTGGCAGTTGGAACTGGCCCCGAAGCAAAAGGGAAAGGTCGACTTTTCCTATAAAGTCAAGTTCCCTGAGGGGAGCCAGGTCAGCGGATTGGAATAAAAGAGGTCATGACAAGGGCCGGGTTCATCTCCCGGCCCTTTTTTATTGCGCGGCCAAGCCTTTATGACTATTCGTTCAAGCCGCTTCACGTTATCCTGATGGATATCCCGACGCTTGAATGATCCAAAGGAACCCTATGGACTCCCATCCTCAGAACAAAAAAACGCTCGCTCAGATCGCCGATGAGGCCATGGTGGCCAATGGTTTGGAACCTAACTTTCCGCCAGAAGTTCTTAAACAGCTGGAAGGCATCCAACCATTGGCGCGGACCGAATTGGACCAACTCAAGGATCTGACGGGTTTGCTTTGGTGTTCCATCGACAACGATGATTCCCGGGACCTGGACCAGATCTCCGCTTCCGAGCGTTTGGATGGCGGTAAAACCCGACTCTATGTGGGGGTGGCGGACGTGGACGCCCTGGTCAAAAACCGGACCGCGATCGATACGCACGCCCAAAAGAACACGACCTCAGTTTACACAGGCGTCAAAACATTCCCCATGCTTCCCGAGAGGCTTTCCACCGACCTGACCTCCCTTTCGGAGAACGAGGAAAGGGGGGCGGTGATCATCGAGATGATCGTGGACCAGGATGGGAAAGTGGGGGATACCTCGGTTTACCGGGCTAGGGTGAAAAATAAAGCCAAGCTCACTTATAACGGGGTGGCCGCCTGGCTCGATAACAAAGGACCTCTTCCCGCGGCGGCGGCCAGGGTGAAGGGGATGGATGAACAGCTCAAGACCCAGGACGAGGCGGCTCAAAGGATGCGAAAACGCCGATATGACCATGGGGCGCTCGATTTCCAGTCTTTGCAGACGAGGGCAGTTACCCAGGACGGGGTGGTCGTGGACTTGAAACCGGAGATCCAGAACAGGGCGGGGGAGTTGATCGAAGACCTCATGGTGGCCGCAAACGGAGTGACCGCGAGGTTCTTGACCGGCAAGGGTTTCCCCACCATTAGAAGGGTGGTCAAAACGCCCGAGCGATGGCCTCGTATCGTGGAAGTCGCCAAAAGTCTGGGGACAAAATTGCCGGAAGAACCGGATTCCAAGGCTCTAGGAGCGTTCCTGACCGGTCAGAAAGCCAAGGACCCGGTCCATTTCCCTGACCTGTCCCTGACCATCGTAAAACTCATGGGTCGAGGCGAGTATGTTTTGGATGTTCCTGGTCAGGAACCTACCGGACATTTCGGCCTGGCGGTCAAGGACTACAATCATTCCACCGCGCCTAACCGCCGTTATCCGGACTTGATGACCATGAGGTTATTGAAAACGGCCCTGGAGAACCAATCGCCCGCCTACAGCCTGGACGAACTATCCATGCTCGCCAAGCATTGTACCGGTCAGGAGAACGCGTCGGAAAAGGTGGAAAGGCAGATGCGTAAATCAGCCAGCGCGGCCTTCCTTTCATCCCGCATCGGCCAATTCTTCGACGCCATCATCACCGGAGCCTCTGAAAAGGGAACCTGGGTGCGTGTCCTTCAGCCGCCGGTGGAGGGTTATCTGGCCCAAGGCGGGCATGGCCTGGATGTGGGAGATCGGGTTCGCGTGAAGCTAATTACGGTGAATGTGGAAAAGGGTTTCATTGATTTCGCCAGGGTGACGAAATAAAATCAGGTTAAATCCACGGCGCTGAAAGGGACCTATGTTCCGATACATTGTTGGGGCTCTCATTGTCGGTATGTTGTTGTTCTTCTGGCTGGGGGTTTTGCCGTATCTCCAGGAAGTCACTTGCCCTTATTGCAACGGCAAAGGTTTCGTCCAGGTGGGGATCATCGAGATCCCTTGTCCTTACTGCAAAAGCGCGGGCAAAGTCCCTCCCTATAAAAAAGAGATCATCCTTCAGCAAATGGAAAAGAAACAAAAGGAAGAGATGGAGAAGCAGAAAAAAGAAGAGGCTGCCATCACCCCTTGGGACACTCAACCGTCGAACGGACAATGAAACCTAAACAGTCCTTATCGGTCATCCTGCTTTTAATTCTCCTTTTCTCGAAAGCCTATGGAGAACCCTTCACGATAACGCCCACGGGTACATCCACCCCCACGGTTGTGCCCGCCTTATCGACCCCATCACCCTCCCCGACCGCCATGGTTGCCCCTGAGTGGGCGCCAAGCAAGGCTTCTTTGCCCACTTACCAAGAGCCTAAAAAGCCTGAAAAGTCCCGTTGGGAAACCCTGACTGGGCTTGGGGCATCCATTCCGCTCAGCAGCCATTTTCAAAGGGCGTACGCGACCGGTTTCAGCCTGGACCTGGGCGAAGGATATCAGTTCACCGACCTATTCTCGGGTTGGTTGATGGTGAACATCGAGCCGTTCAACAGTAAGAATGACGCTTTAACGGGCGGGGAAAATTTCAACCTGATCGATGCCGCGCTCCTGGCCAAAGTCAACCTGACCTCATCGGGAGTGAGCCCTTATCTCTTCGCGGGGCCAGGCGTCGCCTATAACGAGACGAGAAGCAATACAGCGGTGGTCTATGATGATTACGGTGATTATTATTTGCCCATCTCCAGTTATGAGGTGGACCTCATGGCGGTGGGCGGGGCCGGTATCGATCTCAAGGCGGCCGAAGGGTTCAAGGTATTCCTGCAAGGCAAAGTGGTCGTGGATTTAACATCCTCCGGTTTCGCCTATTCGTCCGCCAGCGATAGCCCCCTGATCCTGATCCCCATCCAAATCGGCGTGATTTTCGGTATTTGATACAACCGATTCATCCCTTGAAAATGGCACGGCAGTAGTATACTAGCGTATACCTATGGAACGGATCATCGCGCATATCGATATGGACTCTTTCTTCGTTTCCTGTGAAAGGCTTGTCGACCATTCACTTGTCGGCAAACCGGTCATTGTGGGAGGACGCAAGGGGGAAAGAGGGGTGGTTTGCTCCGCCTCCTATGAGGCCAGGCCCTTCGGCGTCCACTCAGGAATGCCATTGAGGACCGCCGAAAAACTTTGTCCCCAGGCCCTTTTCGTCCCAGGCCAACACAAACTTTATTCCAAGTACTCCCGAAGGGTCTACGCGCTCCTGAAAAGGATCGCACCCGTGGTGGAATACGCTTCCATCGACGAGTTTTACCTGGACTTTACCGGATGCGAAAGCCTCTATGGCAACGATCTTCAGGCCATGGCCTTGAAGGTGAAGGAAAGCGTCTTTGACCGCACCCAACTGACCTGTTCGGTGGCCATCGCTTCCAACAAGTATGTGGCCAAGATCGCGGGTAAGACGGTCAAGCCATCCTCGGGGTCCAAAACAGGCGTGATCGTGGTTCCGGAAGGGAAAGAACAGGATTTCCTATCGGCGCTTAACATCGAAAGGCTCCATGGGGCGGGAGAGAAGACCCAACCCCGATTGAAGGAGATGGGTATCAAGACCATCGGGGATATCCTTTCCATCCCGCTCCCGAAGCTCAAAAAGACTTTCGGGGAGTCGGGAGGGGAATGGCTTTATCACGCGGCCAGGGGGATGGACGACTCGCCAGTGGAGCCCTTTCATTTCGCCAAAAGCGTGGGCAATGAAACCACCTTCGATCAGGACACGGACGACCCGGAGCGGATTAGGCGCACGCTTTCCTGGCTTTCGGAGAAAAGCTGTTACCGTTTGCGAAGGCTGGGCAAGAAGGCCCGTACGGTCACCTTGAAACTGCGTTATTCCAATTTCGAGACCTTGACCAGGGCCAAAACCATCCCTGAGACGGATGACGACGCCCAGGTCCTCAAGGCGGTCCAGGAACTATTTGGCGATTTCCATGAGAAAAACCGCAAGGTCAGGCTGTTAGGGGTGACCCTTTCCAAGTTGGAACGATCGGAAGAAGGAAATTGGCTTTTCCCCGAGATGGACTCGAAAAAAAAGGAAGCCCTTTATAAAAGCGTGGACGCTATCAAACGCAAGTTCGGGTTTTATAAACTTGAAAAGGCATCATCCCTTGATCCCAAGGAATCCCCCCAAGAAGACAGTCCTTCCTCATTCGAGAAACCGAAGACTAAATGAAATTAATCACAACTGACTAAGAAAGACATAGTCCAAACGCCAGAGATGATTAAATCAAATGATTTTATTGGTTAAAGATAATAGGCACAGCTAAGCCATAGATCAGCCACAGATGCATGGGATGCACAGGATAGGTAAAAAAATTTAAAAATATGACATTTTAATACACATGAATCCCATGAATCTGTGGCAAATATTTGTTTTGGGATAATGTAAAAATTATTTTAAAACCCAGTAGTTAGTTCTTTTGGACAGGGGTGCCAAGCGGGGTTGGGTGGGGCAAGACCGCCAACCCGTCAACCGCCATGCCCTGCTTGAGGGCTAGGTCCAGCTTGCCAGGCATGGTCTTGGCGACCTTTTGTTGGAGCGCCAGGGCCGCTTCCTGGTCCCGGTGGTACTGGGTCAAACCTATCTGTTTTCGAAGGGATTTCAACAAGTCCTGGACGTTCCCTTTGACAATATCGCTGGCGATGAAAGCGGGGGCCGAGAAATTCTGCTCGGCGTCCAGGGTGTAGATGACCTCCAGGCCATGGCCCGAATTGGCTTTCAGGATCTGCCAGGAACCCTCGTAAAAGTTGAAGTCTTTATGGCTGGTATCGGAAAAAACGATGGATTGGTTCGGCTCCTCGTGGACATTCAGGAGCAGATGGATGCGTTTGGAAAAAAAGAGGAACCCGCCTTCGCCTTCTTGTTGAAGGACCACGTCGTTCACGGTCCTACCCTGAACGGCGCTGACCTTCATGCTATTGACGAATTTGGGGATGTGATCGTAATCGGTGAGGATATCCCAGGCGGTTTCTGATCGGCGTCGACGAAAAAGGAAGCCTCGACCTTGTAGTGACCCCAACCCTCATAGAAAGCCAGTGAAATATCATCGTCGGCCAAGCCCACGCCGCAGGAGAGTGCGGCGCAGGCTGCCAACGAAAAAGCCCTGAAGAAATGAGTAAGACTTAACACAGGACGGTCTCCCCTTGCCCGACCATGAAACCTTTTACTAGAACTGGAACTGGAACATCATCCGGCCCATGGGAACGAATCCGATACGGAAATCAGGACCGCCACCGCCCACGGTTTCGCCTATCCCAGAATTGGCCGAACCTGGCATCTCGGCGATCAGGTAAGTACCGTCGTCGCTTTGAGCCGCCGGGGTGTTGAACATGAACATGGTCTCGGCCACCAACTTGCAATCATTATTCATGTGCCAGGTGATGGAAGGGAAAGTCAGTTCGTAGATCGGGTTGCTTCCGAAGATAGGAGCGTAGAATGTTTTTGTCGCAGCCCCTGGTGCCGCTGAAACGGTCACAGGAGAACCATTTGGATACCTTTCAGTATAGGTGCCCATCATGCCCGCGTCAGGAATGACCACTGCGAAACGGCCCGCGAATTCCCAAGGTTTGTCGCCAACGGAGGCCGTCAACTCACCGCCGCCGATGTTGAGGGCGAAGGATTGGCCGGCCGTTACCGCTTGGCCAGCGATCTTGGTAGTCCCTGTTTCATAGGGCATCGCGGCGGGAACCTTCATGTCGTAATGACCGATCATGCCTTGTCCCGTCAGGGTGAAGGTGGTGTCCCCCATCGGGGTCCTAACCTGGAAGTCCGCGCCGGCCTGGTAATAATTGGCCGTCACAGGATTCGCGCCAGCGGCGCCGATGTAGGGGTTGAACACGGAGGAAGTCAACACGTTGCCGTACTGACTGTTCGCGTTGAAGGTGGACAGGTAACCGCCGCCCAACTGCAAGGCCGTGCTATGGCCGGCGTTGCTATCGACCGCGGCATAACCGGTCAAATGGAAAGCGAACTGCGTCTTGTCCGGTTTGGTGAAACCCGTTTGCATGGGATGGTAAGGATCATCGGTGATCCCTTCATTGATCCCAATGCGTAAGAACATGGGAGTGGGGAAGTTCAATATCTCAGGCAGATAGCGTTGGACGACGTCCGGTCCGCCCTGGACCAACCCAGCTTGGCCGTCCAAATCCCCGATGTGTCCATAGAGCGAAAGACCCGTATCGTAACCTTGGTTGAAGAAGAGGTTGAAGATAGGGGATTTTTCGGTGAACAGCTGGTTGCCCTCGTAAATGGCGCTTTCCAGATTCCCGGGTATTTTGAATTGCCCGACCTTTACGGTCACCATGTCGGGTATCAACGGAATGTCGGCGCTGGCATCCAGCAGGTTCAACTGGTTGTTGGAGCTGTTGATGGCTTCACCGCCGAAGGCGACCTCAAAGTTCCACTTGTATCCTTGATAGTTGCCGCTGGTGAAGAGGCGGTCTTCCTCATCCCACAAAAAGATCCGCAGATGGTCCCTTACCGGGTCCACGGTCACCAATTCCATGTCACCTGTCACCTGGAGTCGGCCACCGAACGACAGATCGAGATCGTCATTCTTGAAGATCTCAGCGGCATGGGCGCGGGGCATGAAACCCAGCAGCAACACGGCCGCCATCAACGCTTTCTTAAAATTTCTCATTTCTTCTCCTCCGTTTTTTTGTTACTGCGCTTCCGTTTCGACCCGCTCCCCTTCAACCCGGCTCCCCCGAGTTTTACCGCGTGATAAGAATCTTGTTCCGTGGTCCGGAACCGGCCTTAACGGTCCATCTTTCTTCCGAACCCTCTCAGGGAGAAGGCCCGGGTCTTCGAATTCAAGAACTATTTCGCCGCCGGGGCGAAGGTCACGTCGTAGTGGATCTCGATCTCGTCGGTGCAAACGATGGAGGTAACCACCAGATTGAATTTCGGCGGGGTGATCTTGTAGTCGGTCATCTTCAGTTTTTGCACGCCCTTCAACCGGACCTGGTTGTCCTTGATCTGGGCGTCGGCCGTCAAGGTGATGGGATTGGTCACGCCGGAGATGGTCAAGTTGCCATCGGCGGTCATGACGTAAGTCCCATCCTGGGCGCCGGGGGCCAGCGTCTCTTTGGAAAGTTCGAACTTGATCTCAGGGAAGTCCTTGGCGTTCAGCGCCTTGTAGGCGTTGTCATCCAGGCCCGACTCCTTGGATTTCAAGAAGTTCACAGGCACTACCAAAGCCATGGACCCGGCTTTTCCAGCCTGGAGAGCTTTCAAGAGGCCGCCATCGGCGCTCAGGCTTTTCGCCGAAGCCTTCACGACCGCGGAACCTTGGAGCGACTTGGCTCCCATCTCATATTTATGAAGGGTGGAATCGCCCACCAGGTAGACGACGCTTCCGGGTTGGAGGACCAGTAAAGAACTTCCGGTTTTCGCGGTGACGCCTTCCACAGGGCCGAGAACGGTCGCGGGCCTTTCTGTAACAGGAGGCTGGCTAGCCCCCATCAATTGGTTACCGGAGAAACTGGATTTGGTGGCCGCCGGTGTGGGATTGGAGGTGTCGGCGAGAACCGAACCGGAAATGGTCAGCATCAAGCCCAAGGCCGCGGTCAAGAAAACGATCTGGTGAAATTTATTTTGTTTGAAATGGATAGAGTTCGGCATAGCTGGTAAGTCCTCCCCTTTGAATTGTGCCCGATCAAGATGGGCGTCGCGCCTGGATCGATCGGGGACCTGCCTTGCTTTCAGAACGAATCATATCAACGCTAAAAAAAAACATTTGTGACGCAAGTCACATTACGAAAATGTTTTGACATTTTTTTTGCATTGAGGGACTGCTCATAAAAAGACAACGGAGAAATGATAGTTAGTTAGTTACTAAAAAGAAACTAGTTGGAAGTAATTAATTTATAATGAAATTTCAGGAACGACCTGTCTAAAAACATGAGAACCGTCATAAAAAGAGTAGTTACTATAAGATACTAACTGAGTCGAGAAGATTTTTTATGAAAAACAATTTATAACCAAGCCACATGAAAGGCTGATGGATGGAAAGAGGAGTTTGATTTTTGAAAGTCATTCTTGGAGTACGAGAAAATGAAATGGGTGTCCGATTGGCTTGAACGAGTACCCTGGGACAAGTATTTTCTCCTTTGGTTTTTGGCCATTTTTATGGGGTCCAGTCTTTTGTGGTTGCACTATGGGTTCACGGAAAAGATATTATTCCCGTTGGTTTTGCTCGCTGTGATCACGGCGCTAGGGCTTCTTTGGGGGACGACCAGGCCGGAATGGCAAAAAGCGCATTGCGCTTGGTGCGCCGAGAGGGTGAGGGCAAAGGCCACTCGCTTTGATAAGAAGCTTCGGACATGGATCCTTATCTATGAATGCTCCAAGTGCGGGCACCTGACGGAAAAAACAAGATCCGGGGAAAGGATTTAATATGACGAAAGAAGAAACGATCCCCTCCGAACCATCCTTCGCCAGGTTCATTCTCTGGGAGATCCTGAGCATCGTTGGTTTCCTTCATATACTTCAATACGCCCCGGCGAACGATCCAATCCCGCTTTGTTTTCTCGCCAACGCGGTCGTTTTCATGGTGTTGTATCCGATCCTTTACTTCTATAACCGATTGAAGCTTCCGTTGGTCTTGAAATTCCTTGTCTCGCCGCTGAGCCTGACCCTTCGATCGATCCTGATGATCTCTTGTTTTTTCTGGGTCGCTTATGTCCTTTACGCCACTGGATATTCCCTGGGATTGGCTTCCGGTTTTGTGATCTTCAGAAGGGATTACCTGTTCCTCGGGCCTTTCTTTGTTTTCGATTATTTTTTCTTTGTGGAGCATCTCTGGGGATTGAGCCGCGCCAATTACAGTTTTTGGGGCGCGGTCGGGATGATCTCGGACTCCATCAGCGGGGTGGTAGGGGGGTACTATTTGGGTCGGACCTTGGACACCAAGTGGGGAATGTTCTTCGGGGACCCGGAGACCCGGGGGCTTATCTGGATCATCTTCATCTTAATAGGGATCGGCGCTGTGGTTTGGTTCGGTAACAAGACAAGGAAAGGGTGAACCCGTGGCCAAGAAGGAAAAAAAACAAGACCGATCCTGGATCAGATTGATCTTCTGGGAGATTTTGTTCCTGATCGGTTTGGGCCAAGTGCTAACGCACCCCATGGTCGACCAACCGCTGGCTAAAACTTTCTACTATGGGGCTGTCTTCTGTACGGCGGCCTATCCTCTTCTATATATGCTTCGATGGAAGATGTCCGAAGGGTTATTGGGTCTTATCTTTTGGCCCGTGCGTTTACTGTTTGGCTTGGGGTTGGGGGTTGCCAGCTATCTTTGGCTTGTTTACGTCCTCATGGTCACGGGAAGCCCCTATTCTTCCGCCTTGACCCAGCATTGGGTAGTGCTCGGTGTCCTGTTCGTGTTGGTATATTTCCCATTGTTAGAACCGATCTTGGGGGTCGGAAAAAGATATTTCAGCCTGGGTGAGCTCTTCTGGCTTCTTTTATATTCCGGGATCGGTGGGTTCCTTTGTTATCTATTGGGACGTTTTGTCGACACGAAATTCGGCGTTTCCATCGGACCGGAATGGCGTTTTCCACTCTGGTTGTTCCTCATACTGATCGGTATAGCCATTGGGGCATTCGCGCAAGGCCGTGGGAAAAATTAAAGAAGGGGCGGGAAGAAAAATGATTCAACCCATTAAAGGAATATCTAATCATTCACCACAGAGGCACAGAGACACGGCTAAAAGTTTTATTTTTAATTTCGAAAAAAGCGAAAAGCGATTTTTTAAAAGTGTTTTTAAAATGATCGGTTTGAGCTTGTTGACGGGGGTTTTATTGACCGGATGCGGCCAAGGGGACTCAGGCATGGACACATCAGGAAACAAGGTGCAAACCATCGATGCGGCAAAGTTGGGTAAAGGGAAGGATGCCTTGATCTGTCCCGTCTCAGGGGAAACATCAAGGGCAAGGGCATGGAAATATACCTATCCAACGGGAAGAAGATCATGGTCTGTTGCCCCATGTGCAAGAAAACCATCGAGAAGGACCTTAAAAAATACGAGCCACTGATGTATTGATACGATGGGAGCTGTTTTGCCCTCCGACTTGTTCTGGGCTCTCGGGTAAGTAATAGGTCAGGAATTGGTTTCTGATATCACCTCTTAACCCTTGCCATTAGCCTAATGGACATCCCCCGGACGGTTTTGTTCTGTTACCGGACTATTATTTTCCGGCCACCGGAAGCCACCGGAAAGACCGGGTGCCCACCGGACGCTTATCGGACACCAATCGGAGGCCCTCGGAAAGGCCTGGAGGTCCATCGGAAGCCCTCGGAAAGGGTGCTTCCGTCCCTCGGAAAGGCCTGGAGGTCCATCGGAAGCCCTCGGAAAGGGTGCTTCCGTCCCTCGGAAAGGCCTGGAGGTCCATCGGAAGCCCTCGGAAAGGGGCCGGGTTGCCCCGAAATCCTTATTTTCGCCCATCGGAAACACCTTTGAACATAATAGAAGGGTATTGAAACCTCACCCTCCCTAGGAGACCCTTTGCGTTTTATCAGCCTCAAGACCAAGATCACCTTTCTAACCGTCCTGCTCTCGACATTGACGACAGGAGTATTGGGTTCTTATCTGGTCTATAAGTCCTACCAGGCGCTCAGGGACCAAGCCCAGCAGGCTCAATTGGTACTGGCCAAGACTTTGGCCTGGCAGGTGGAGACGGGCTTGTCCCGGGCTTTTTCCGCGATTGAACTATTTTCGAGAAGGCCTGAAACGATCTCACTCCAGAAGCAAGATTTAGTCCGGGAAATGACGCTGGTCACGACCTCCACTGAATTGATCGATACCATGCTTCTTTACCGACCCGATGGCCGATTGTTCGCCAAAGCGCTGGCGGCGTTCGAGGAAAAGAACCTACCGCCCCGTACCTTCCTGAAGGAGAATTACGCCAGGGCTCGTGAGTTGCGCGGATCCATATTGGTTACCGCTTATAAAACCCAAGAAGGGAATGTGGGGGTGGCAATCAGTACCCCTGTTTTTCAGGGAGATCGATTTGTGGGAGTCTTGGTCGGTATTTTGTACCTGCCTAACCATACCATTGGAAATCTGAATACGGCCAGGATCGGCATGACCGGATACGCGTTCCTGGTCAATCAAGACGGTATCTGCATCGTCCACCCGGACCGATATCGGTTATTGGAAAACCTGAGTTCTTATCCTCCGGTACGGGCATTGAAAAGTCAAAAGGAAGGTATCATCCAATATACGGATAAATTGGAAGTATCAACCTTGGGGGCATTCGCGACGGTAAAATCCGCATCCTGGGGAGTGGTGGTCCGGGAGCCCGCGGGGGAGTGTTTCGCGCCCGCTGACCGGATGTTACGGTTCATGTCCTTTTTTTTAATGATCGCTTTGATAGTGACCATAGCTTTAGCCCTGACACTTTCCCAACGGTTCGTCCAACCGATCCTCCAACTTTCCAAGGAAGTCGGCCAGTATGACTCGGGCCGATTGGATATTAAGAAATTAACTTCGTTAAGCCCCACCGATGAAGTGCAGGTTCTTGGACTGGCCATTGGAAAGATGGCCCAGAGGATCAAAACCCAAACCCGAGAGAGAGAAAAAGCTTATGCCAGGACCCTTCGTGTCGAACGGAAATTAGCCGAATCGGAAAGACTGGCCACGATCGGTCAATTCTCAGCGGGTTTGGCCCATGAATTGAACAATCCCATCGCGGTGATCCTGGGAGCGGCCGGTCTGGCCAAGGAAACCACCGGAAAAAAACAACGGCAGTGGTTGCTGGAAATACAACGGGAAGCGGACCGATGCCGCCGGTTGGTAGCGGATCTATTGAATTTCGCCAAACCACTGACGCTCAAGATCCGAAAAGAAGACCTGGGTGATCTTGTTCAAGATACCTGGGGCCAAATAGGAGCGGATCCTGGCAAGTACACGTTCAAGGTCAACAAATCCAGTTTCCACGCAATGGTGGATCGGGACCGTTTCAAACAAGTCTTGGTCAATGTCTTGCGCAACGCGGTCGAAGCGATGCCGAAGGGTGGGCGGATCTTGGCCGACCTGAAACGCGTGAAAAACACGAACCGGTTGACGATCTCGGACGACGGTTTGGGGATCCTTAAAAAAAACGAGGGACAAATATTCCGGCCATTCTTCACGACCAAACCTACCGGCACGGGTTTGGGGCTCGCCCTTTGCCGATCCATCCTTTCGGCCCATGGTGGTCAGATCCGCATAGAGCCAAATAAGCCTCGAGGCGCTAAAATAATCATGGAATGGCCGGATACTCGATCTCTCGATAGAAGCGGGGAAAAGTATGACTCCTAAATTAAAAGTACTGGTGGTGGATGACGAAAAGGGTGTTCGGAACCTGCTTGAAGCCATGCTGGAAAAGAGCGGTTATGAGGCGGTTTGCGCGGAAGACGCTGAGAAGGCCTTGGAAGAAATTTCCCGCACGGCATTCAAGATCATCATAACGGATTTGAAATTGCCGGGCCTATCGGGGGAGGAACTCCTGGAAAGGGTAAAAAAAATCCGGCCCCAGACCTCAGTGATCGTTATCTCCGCTTATGGGAACACCAAGAATGTGGTGGATGTCATCAAACGGGGCGCGGAGGATTACCTGCCCAAGCCTTTCACCCAGGAAGACCTGGAGGTCGTCCTGCATAGGGCCATGGAAAAGCAAAAATTGCTGATGGAAAATGTTCGTCTTCGCAAAGAGATATCCAACCAGTCCTCCGGGCCAATGATCGGCCGTTCCAAAGCCATTGAGAAAGTCCATCAACTGATCCAAAAATTCGCTCCGAGCGATTCTCCTGTGCTTATCACTGGGGAATCGGGAGTCGGAAAAGAATTGGCGGCCCGAGCCATCCATGAGCAATCCCCTAACGCCGCTGGCCCATTGATCCAGGTGAACGCAGGATCATTGCCGGCAAGCCTGTTCGAGGCGGAGCTTTTTGGCGTTAAAAAGGGAGCCTTTACGGGAGCCAACGAGAGCCGGGTCGGGTTATTCGAGGCTGCCGATGGCGGAACTTTATTCCTCGATGAGATCGCGGAAGTTCCAATGGAATCACAGGCGAAGCTTCTTCGTGCCCTGGAATCAGGGGAAGTAAGGCCCGTTGGGGAAACCCGTTCCCGGAAGATCAAGGTCCGGGTCATCGTTGCGACGAACCAGGATTTGGAAGATATGGTGGCCCAAAAGACATTTCGCAAGGATCTGTTCTATCGACTTTCGGTTTTGACCCTTCACCTGCCGCCCTTGAGGGAAAGGCTTGAGGATATTCAAGCGCTTTCCAATTATTTCCTGGAGAAGCAATCGTCAAAGGGGAAAGGGTCGAAAAAACTTTCGAATGATTCCTTGAAATGGTTGGTGGGTCATGATTGGCCAGGGAACATCCGGGAGCTCAAGAATGTTCTGGAAAGGGCCGCCTTGATCTCTTCCGGGCCGGAGATCACGCCTCAGGACCTGATCCTGACCGAGGGTGAAGAGATAGCCGTGGACCTGGCCGATTACCGTCAAGCGAAGAGATCTCAATTGAAGGTTTTCGAAAAAACCTACTTAGTTAAGATGCTGAAAGAATGTGATGGAAATGTCACGCAAGCGGCCGCCCGAGCGGGATTAGCTCGAAGAAATTTTCAAACGCTGATCAAAAAAAATAAGATCCAGCCAGCCCAATACAAAAAAAACAAAAATTAATTTCTCCAAGACCCGCATGAAAATAGTGACAACCGCGTCGTTTTTTATGCGGGTGTACTTTCCTAATGCCTCAAAAACCCAATAAATCGTCCTGGTTAAGCTGGCATGGTCCATGCTTTAAATGAGGATATGAACAACGCCGAAACTGCCCTTTCGGGAGACCGAATGAAACGTTATCTGTTATTGATTCTTTTTTTACTGATCGTGGTTTATTCCATTTTCCTGGCGATGGGAGACAGGGTTCCAAAGGCCAGCAATGTTTCTTCCACGGTCATCGTGAAAGGAACTGGAAATAGTCAGAAGAACGATGTTCGTTCCCAGAAGATCGAAATGAAACAGTTGGAAAATAACAATTAATTTTAAGTTAAAGATGGGATCGGTTTTTGGGTCCGGCAGGACCGCCTGGGTCGGGCGGGATGAGTTTAAAAGAAGAAAACCTAGGAGGAATTATGAGCCGTTTGAAACAGAAGGGTTTTACCTTGATCGAACTGATGATCGTGGTGGCGATCATCGGAATATTGGCCGCCATCGCCATCCCCCGTTTCGCGCAGATGCTGGAAAAATCACGCGAAGGGTCAACCAAGGGAAATTTAGGAAGTATCAAATCGGCGGTTTCCATCTATTACGGCGATTCCCAAGGAGTTTGGCCGACGACCTTACAGTCCTTTACCGGTTACGCATTCAGCAAATACTTGGACGATATCTCACCCGTGAAGGTAACAGGGGCTTTTGTGGTCGGGGCGACCAGTCCAACGGGTGGGAAAGTGTCCATGACCACCGCTAGTTCGGTGCCAAGTACCGCCGCGACAGGCTGGCTTTATGACAGTACTTATGGAAACGTGTTCGTCAACAGCACCATAAAGGATTCCAAGCAGATCCCTTATTCGTTTTACGGGTATGAATAAGGGGGTGTTGGCTTACCCTCGAAGAGGGTAAGTGCAGGTCGGCCATGGGTTGTGGGTCGTTCAATCAGTAATAAAATAGGGGGTGCTTTATGTTCCGTTTAAAGCAGAAAGGTTTCACCTTGATCGAGCTGATGATCGTTGTCGCGATCATCGGGATCTTGGCGGCCATCGCCATTCCGCGTTTCGCCCAGATGCTGGAAAAATCACGCGAAGGATCGACCAAGGGTAACTTGGGTAGTATCAAGTCGGCGGCTTCCATTTACTATGGGGATACCCAGGGTATATGGCCGTCCACCTTGCAGTCTTTTACGGGTTACGCATTCAGCAAGTATTTGGACAATATCTCGCCTGTCAAAGTGACGGGCGCTTTCGTCGTCGGGGCGACAAGCCCGACTGGAGCGTTGGTCTCGATGACCGCCGCGACTTCGGTCCCGACCACTGCCGCGACAGGGTGGTTGTATGACAGCACTTATGGGAATGTGTATGTCAACAGCACCGTCAAGGATTCCAAGCAAATACCTTATTCTTTCTACGGTTACGAATAAGTTTTTTGCTTTCTTTCAAGGGACCGCCGGTTACGGCGGTCCCTTTTTTTTGTGGTTAAAAATCAATAAGTCCAAGGAAATGAAGGGGGGATGGTTTTCATCTATTGGTGTGTTTTAGGGGTCTCGATGAGTATTTCTGATTATAATAAAAATGATTAGAATCCAAACTCAAGGAAGTCCCTTTGTTAAGTCCCGAACAGATCCAACTGGCTTCCATCGCCGTCCGTGAGATGCGGGTCGCTCTTTCCAATTTTTTCCTATATGCCTCCGATAACGCCATGTCCCAGCAGTCCCTGGATAAATTCTTAAATATTCTTGAGGAATTGTTCAAAACGATCCCATCGGTCTCTTTCGGTGAATCGGAAGGCCGACTGGTAGTGGAAGGAATGACACTCAATGAGAAGGCCACAGGTTCCACCAACATGCTCAAGGACCTGTTCCTGACCCATAAGATCCATGGGGTCACCTTCGTGAAAGGGGTATCTTCCTCGGAGATCCGGGAATTCTTCATGCTCCTGAAACCCAGGGGGTTGCCACCCGGAACCACCATATTCCAGGCGCTGGAACAGAAAAAAGTCGAACATGTCCTTCTTAACGAGAAAGTCTTCGTAGCCATCAAGGATGGGGAAAAAGTGGTCCCGGTCGGTTCGGAATTGGAAGGGGAGGACAATCTCCAGGAAGCTTTGGAAGCCCTTCAATATTTCCTCCAGATATTCTCCAGAGTGAAACCGGAGAACAACAAACGGGAAGTCGCGAAAAAAATGGTCGATAACATGGGGGGGTGGCTGATCGACGGTTTAGCGGGAATGGGTCAAGGTTCGGGAATGGGGATGGGGGGGCCTGGCGGCGGTTCTGGAAGCGGGTTGGGCGGAGGTGTAGGCGTGGGAGGAGGTTCCGGAAGCGGTACAGGAACTGGTCAGGGAAATGGTATGGGTGGTGGAATGGGCAGCGGGCCTGGATTGGGCTTCCAATGGCAGGAGATCATGACAGGGTTTTTAAGCCTTAAAAAAACATTGGCTAAAGTCAAGGAGCCAACCGATATCGAGAATGTCCAGATGAGCATGGAGGAAATGCTCAAAAAACTGGTGGTCTTAGGAGACCAGGGTGGGTTTGGGTCGGGGGGTATGGGCGGGGATATGGACAGCGCGGTGGATACCAGCGATGACCGGTTAACCCTTTTCGAGACCGATCCGATCCTTACCGCGTTTGATAACGGGGATTTTTCCCCTTTGACGGATCCAGAGAAAGAATCCCAGGTCGCCGGCCGATTGACCCGGTTGATCAATCCGGATGAACTGGAAAGATTGGAAAAGGTTTGGGAAGCGTTATGGAAGATCCTTTTATCAGGGGAGGAGAATGTTAAGGCGATCGCTTTACGGCACTTGGGCCGACTCCCGTGGAACAAGATCCCGAGGGGCATGCAATTGGAAGCCTTTCGAAATATCCGAAGATTCCTAGCGTCCGCCACCCAATGGGATCACTACCGTTCAGCCTTGACCTTCGTCCAAAATTGGCTGACGTCCGAACTTGCCGATCCCCAATGGGATGAGCTTCTCAAGACCGTGATCCTTCTGAAATTGCTCTCTGAAAAGAGCTCCCCTGTTTTTGAGAAACAGGACACGGAAGCGAAAGCCGTTCTTGGAACGGTGTTCACTCACGCCCAATGGGAAAGCCTCTACGCGAAGAACCTTGAAAATGACGCCGAGAAGGAGAACTTGTCGAAACTTTTCACGACGCTTCACTTTTTGACGACCCCTTTCCTGATGCAAAAGGTATTGCAAACCGAGGTAGCCAACCCGGAATGGAAAAAGGCGGTTGGCTGGTTAAATAACATGGAGACTGCTGGCATACCGGTCTATGAGCAATGGCTCAAGGAAAACCAGGGTTCGGATAAATTGGACCAATTCCTGGACATCTTCAGAAAAGTGCCCCCTCCCCAATCCATGGCGGCTTATTTCCTGAACTATTGGGAAACCTTCAAACCGGAAGCCCAGGTCAAGATCCTTGAGATCATTGAATTCTGGGAGAAAAAAGAATATCGAACGTTGCTCCTCCATATTTTAGAGGCGCCAAATAAAGAAGTGGCGCTTTGGGCCATGAATCTATTGCCCAAGATGGCGTTGGAAGGGGATTCTCGCAATATCATCGCGGCGGTCAAATTATTCCCTCCGGATGTTCCTGGAAAAGAGGATTTTTGGATCCAAGCTTGCGCGGTTCTCGGAGCCCTGCAAGAGCCCTTTTCCATCAACTCATTGGTGGAATGGGCGGAGAACTATAAATTCCTGGAAGGGAAGAAAGATCGGACGATCCTTGTCCGGAAAGCCGCCATTGAGGCGTTAGGGCAATTTCGTTCCCAGTATGTGTTGAAGTTCTTGAACCGCATCGAAAAGGACGTTGAAAAAGAGTTGAGGGAGATCGTCCAAGGAGCCCGGCAGGCAGTCGAGGCAAAATTGGAAGAAAAGAGCTCCGAGTCCCAAGAAGGCGCTAGTTAGAAAAAGTGTAAAATCCCCAGATCGATGCCATGAATTGTTTGATCCCCACCTTAACGGCTCTTGAAAAACCCCAGTGTTCCAAGCGTTTTTACGTTGAAGCAAAATTACCACTTCTTGTCTGGGAAAAGGGATAACTGAAGAGTATTTTATAAGTCTGTTGAGGAAACAATTCGGGCTTTGCCGAGCCCGATCAAAAAGCGAGGAACTATGGATTGCCGTCAAATACACAACTCCCTCCGCCAATTCATCCAGGGAACTTTACCTGAGCCCCAGGTCGAATGGATCAAAAAACACATCCAGGATTGTCCCGATTGTTATCTTTTGGATGATGAAGTTCGGAAACATTTCGTTGAGGAATACGCGGTCCAAGCTTAATTCATTTCAAAAAAATCTACCCGCCCAGTTCCAACTAAGCCACCAGTCATTTTAATTAAACCTACCAACCCCTGGGTAACTCTTACCCATTGAGTGCTTTTTAACCCGCGAATGGATGTCTTTTAGACCCGAGAAAGCGCTTACATCAGCTGTATCCATCCCTTTTTCTTGGCATCATCAATGCTTTATCTAAAACCAAGAGGTACGGAACTTGAAACAGCGAATGAAGAAAAGATTCCAACTCATTGGATCCGAAAAGGGGAACGAAATGAAAAAGTCAGTCGGTTTACTCTTATTAATGGTGGCTTTGCTGATGTTGCCCATTGGGTGCGCGAAAAACCTATCGCCTTCCTCGCCCGCGCTCACGACCCAGGCCTCCACCCAACCGACTCCCTCTGGCCCAACGACCTTAACGCTGGCCTTGATGAACCAATGGACAGAGACGGCAGGCGTCCAATTCAACAACGCGGCAGGGATCGCGATCGACACCACCGGTAATATCTACGTGGTAGATACAGGAAACTTACAGGTGTTCAAGTACAAGGCGGATGGAACCTATTTAGGACCCTTTGCCCAATACAGCGGAAGCGGATCATTGTTCGCACAGCCTTTCGATATCGCCCTTGATCCATCGGGCAATGTTTATGTAACCGATGCTTCCAATGATAATGTCATCATCATGAATCCTTCGGGGACCGTGACCAACAAATTCTCCCCTGGCGCTAATAACGGCGGGATTTTGAATAGCCCCATGGGGATCGCGATCGGAACCGATGGAAGTGTTTATATTTCGGATTACAGCTTGGTGCGCAAGTATTCCGCGGGTTTGAGCATTGTTTCGACCTGGGGAAACAGCGGTCCGACCAACGGGATATTCTCCATCCCATTGGGAATGACCGTTGATTCGAACAATTTCCTCTATATCGCCAACGCCAATCATGACCAGATCGTCAAACTGAACACCTTGGACGGCACCTATTCCACCTTGGGCAGCACCGGTTCTGCGGTAGGGCAATTGAGCTTCCCGACGGATGTGAGGTTGGACACGGGCGGCGTGGTGGTGGTGGACAGCGGGAATAACCGGATCATGGCCTTCAACCAATCGAGTAACAACAATGTGGTCGTAAATCCGAATGGTTCCCAGTCGGTCGGACTTAACAGCCCGACAGGCCTGGCCATCGACGCCAAGGGTTACCTTTACATCACTGATAGCGGTAATGGCCGGGTCGTCAAATGTGGGTTACAGTAAAACCGGGATCTCCTCCATAAGTTTCGCCCCTCTTAGGTCGATTTGGGTCTGGAACGCTTTCACGATGACTTTTGACCGAGCGGTTTTCCGCAAGGTTTGCCCAAACAATGGATCGGTGTCATCCTTTGGAGAAATCGAGAGCCCATAGGGGTTCTGGAGAATGAAGAAAACGAAACATTTGGTCCTGGGTCGAAGGGAGAGTTTCATCAATTCCATTAAATGTTTGGATGCCCTCGTGGAGGGCGAGTCAGGAAAGAAAGCCCGACCATCTTTCACCAGTGTCACGCATTTCACCTCGATCCAAGTAGTTTCCCCAGTCTTCGAGTTGTGTCCTCTGAAATCAAAACGGGTGTGGGCGTCCAGGGGAACCTCCGCTTTAAGTTCGTCATAATCTGTCAGCGGTGGGACCAGACCTTTTTTCCATCCTTCCCATAAAAGCCGGGGGGCCATGTTGGCCTCGATGCAAACCCATTTTTTCCGATATTTTGAAAGGCGCACGGCATAACGGGTTTTTCGAAAGGGTTTCTGAGAGGGACGCCCATGGTCTACCAGCGCCACCGTAGCGCCAGGGATGAGGAGTTCGCGTAAGCGTCCGGAATTGGTCACATGGCAATATTCCTGTCTTCCTTTTACAGTCACAGTGGCGCCAAAACGGTGGAGTCGTTCTTGAAAAACCCCTAAAACCAGGTTGCCATCGGGCCAACGCATGAGAGCTCCAAAAAGGTGAAATTCGAAGAAAGCAGGCGGTTATTTAAATCCTTTCAATTTTATATTTCATCCCTTAAATTACTAAAGAGAGTTGTTTTATCTTCTTAATATAGCCCTCCAGACCGCATCTGGATCCGATCATTAGGATCTGAATTAAACTAGCTCAGTTTTTATATGGGCTGAAACAGGGTCGGGCTGGTGAAAGGTTAAACATTGATCCGAAAAACACTTCCAATCACCTTCGCGTTTTTCCTTTTGTCGGTTTCTCCCCGAATGGCGCTTGCGGACGCTAACACCGATTTCATCAGTAATATGACCTCGGACTATCAAGTTTTGTCCAATTATGTGAATGGCCAATTCACAAAAAGCATGGGTCTATTCTCTACATTGGGATGGAATACTCCGCCCACTGTATTCGACATCTTGGGTGGGACAAAAGTGGAAGTGGGTATCGGGGTGGGGGCGGACTTCATCAACATAAGCGGTTTGGGTAATGTTCCCTTGCAGGCATTGGTCGCTTCCTCGAACGTGAATATTCCATCGCAGATCCCCGCGCCTTTTCCCGTAGTGACGGGAAGGGTTGGGCTCGTTAACGGTTTGGATTTTGGATTGAGGTTCACATATCTTCCCACGGTCAATGTTCCGGAAGCGGGGTTCTCAGGTCAATATAACGGAATGGGTTTAGACTTAAGATACCGCATCATTGAAGCGCCGAACCTGCCTACCGTGACAGTGGGTGTCAGTTGGGATACAATTAGCGGTAGCTTTGGATTGAACACGAACGTGACTCAAAGCGCCAGTTATTTGGATGGCGGCAGCACCTACAACGATACCCTGGCGGGCAGTACCAATTACGCCCTTAATTGGAACGTGAAAAGTTTTGGGGCGAAGATACTGGTGGGCAAGGACTTTGGGGTAGCTTATCCATTCGCCGGGATAGGTTTTCAGAGGAATTCAGGTACCATCACGTCCAAAGTGACCGGAACGGTCCTGGAGACGGTGACCGATTCCAGTAACACGGTGATCGGAACACCCACGAATGTTACCGTGAATGTAAATACCGCAGGGGTACCCACTATCTTGGAACCCAAAGCCGTCTTTGGGATCGATTTCGGACAGGGACTTCACTGGGCGGTCGTCGGGGAAACCAACGGGACCGATCTGGCGGTCAGCACCAGTTTCCGAGTTCAAATCTAAAAATGAGAAAGTACTTATGAGCCCAAACAACAAAACTGCCCGGATCGTTTTTGTGAATCAGAAAGATTGTACCGGCTGCGAATCCTGCGTGGCGATGACCCCGGATGTCTTTCGGATGACCTCCGACGGATTGGCGGAGGTCCACAACCCTCAAGGAGACTCGGAAGAAAAGATCCAAGAGGCCATGGATGGTTGTCCGGCCTCCTGCATCAACTGGAAGCCGTAGAACGGGGAGTTTCGCATGACGCTACGAACGGGTTGGATGGAAAAACGCCAGTCCGAGCGTGTGGACGCCTCCGTCAAAGTTACTTTCATTGTTGTGCCCAAAGAGGAATTGGTCGCTATCTTGAACGATCCCGCCTATCGGGATTCCACGGCTGACCGTCTCCCCGATCTTTCCAAGAAATCAGCTGTTCTTCATGCCGTTACCAGGGATCTTTCCATGGGAGGGATGGCGTTGGTCGGACAGGAAGAATTTCCGGCCGATGCCGCCCTCCAGATCCACCTCTATCTCCCAACCTACCCGGTGCCCTTGACCCTTCTGGCGGAGGTGGTCAGGATGGAACAGGAAGCCGCGGGAGCCATGGGGTCGACCTTCCGAGCCGGTATCAAGATATTGGCGGTCAATCGGCAGGATGTGATGAGATTGGATAAATACCTATGGGCTGAAAAGATCCGCATGCGGGACAGCAAGAAATAAGACTTTAATTCAGTTACCCGATCGATCCCCGGATCCGCAACAGATCATCTTTAAATGCGTATGAGGTTCCCAATCTATGAATCGTCCCATCGTTACCTTGTTGACTGATTTTGGTTCCCGAGACCCCTTTGTGGGAATCATGAAAGGGGTCCTTCTTTCTATTTGTCCCGAGGCCCAACTGGTCGACCTGACCCACGAAGTTCCTCCCCAAGCTGTCATGGCCGGAGCGTTCCTGCTGAAAAGCTCCATTGATTATTTCCCCAAAGGTACGGTCCATCTGGCTGTGGTGGATCCGGGGGTGGGAAGCACCCGAAAACCCATCGCGATCCAATCCAAGGGCCATTATTTCGTCGGGCCGGACAACGGGTTATTCTCCGCGGCTTTGAAGGAATGGGGAATCGATCGGGCGGTGGAACTTACGGAAAGGAAATACCAACTCGTCGATCTTAGTTCAACGTTCCATGGGCGGGATATCTTCGCCCCGGTCGCCGGCCATTTGGCAAAAGGAACACCTCTCGCTAAGGTGGGTAAGAAGATGAACCATTGGGTTTGGCGGGAGATACCCAAACCATTCAAGCCATCCAACCGATGGATTGGTGAGGTCCTGTGGGTAGACCGTTTCGGAAACTTGATCACCAATCTTGAAAAAAAACACATACCCGAAACTTTCCGACTGAGGATCGGCAAGACCGTGGTCCTCAACCTGGCGACCCATTATGCCGAGGTCAAAAGAGGGACCGTTGTGGCTCTTTTAGGTTCTGCCGGCCATTTGGAAATTTCCATCAATGGAGGGAACGCCGCCCAGAAGTTGGGGGTCGGCATGGGAGCTTCTGTTTTACTAGGCTGACTTGGTCACGGATTGACAGGGTCACGATCAGAGCCGGAAAGTTCTAGAACAATTTCGCGAACTTAGAGGCCCACCGTTTCTCATCTTTTCCGTTCTTCAGGATATTAAACATCAGGGGGTGTACTTTCCCGTTACTGGCTAACGCGTTTTGGGCCAACAGGTCAAAAGGTTTTCCTGTGATATCCGTTACCTTGCCTCCGGCTTCCTGGATCATCAAGACTCCGGCGGCCATATCCCAGGCCTGAATACCCCTTTCCCAAAAACCCTCAAACCTTCCCGCCGCCAAATAACACAGGTTAAGAGCCGCTGAACCATCCCGCCGAACCCCTTGGGATCTCAGGATGAACTGTTTGAAGTTATCCAGATTGTAATGGGTCTCGCGGACGGCATAAGCGAACCCAGTGCAGAGCAGGCTGTCCGCCAACCGATCGGTTTGGGAAACCCTTAGCTTCTTTCCGTTCAAGGTCGCGCCGTGGCCCTTTTCAGCAGCGAAGCACTCATCCCGCATGGGGTCATAAACAACCCCTACCAATGGTTTCATATTCCTGACCAAAGCCACGGAACAACAAAAGAAAGGATAAGCATGGGCGTAGTTGGTGGTGCCATCCAGGGGATCGACCAACCAGGTGTAATGGGAGTTGTTTTTTTGTTGCCCTCCTTCTTCTCCCCAGAAGTTATGGGCCGGGAAACGTTTCTGAAGGAAGGACATGACTTGTTTCTCACAGGCCTTGTCCACTTCGGTTACCAGGTTAAGGTGGTTCTTGGATTTGAATTGAATGTCGATGGTCCGCCCATAGAATTGTTTTTGGATCTTCCCGGCTATTTTGGCGGCTTGGATGGCGGCCTTTAAGAAGACGCTCATGTTTTTCCTTTACCCATGGATTCGGTGGATTCTAACAACAGGGCGACCCTCCCGTCCATGACGGAGACAGTCATTGCTGAAGAGGGAAGTTGACCGAGTGTTTTGGGGGCTCGTTAAATTAAGGGTTTTAAATGGAGGGAAAAAATTTTTCAGGATCGAACCTGAAAATGAAAAAGGACTACCTGTATACAAGGGAACTGGGAGTATAATCTCAACCGAAGACGCTTTTATTCTCTCTTCCCAGAGGAAACAAAAGACAAAGTTGAGTTGGAGTTTTGAGGTCTATTCAGTCTTTGTGAAAGCGCTTTGTACCCCGCTTTTAATTCAGGCAATACTTAAGGCCAGATTTGCGGGTTGGGATGAAAGCGTATGAAAGCGTGCAAAATTACAAGATGTCCTTTTAAAACCAAACACTGAGAGTATTTTCACTTTCAGTTGAACAGGAAAAAACCATGGCGACGGTCAATACTATTTATGATGTTGCGCAAAAAGCCGGGGTATCCATTTCCACGGTCTCAAGAGTGCTGAACAACAATCCCAATGTTTTGGAAGAGACCCGGCAAAAGGTCTTGAAGGCTATCGCCGAACTGAACTTCAAGCCGAATCCCATCGCCCGGGGTTTGGTCGTCAAGCAGACCAATGTCATTGAGGTCTTTTTTTCCTGGTCGGGTTATCAGTTCAACCTTGCGAGCGCCTGGTATGTCGGTCTACTGAACGGTATCAATGACGTGGTCCACGAGAACCAATACGGACTTTTGATCAACACCATCGCCGGCGTGTTCGATCCCCAGGAAGTCTACCGCAGGGTCTTTCATAACGCTGTGGATGGCATCCTGATGGTATCCCCTTATCTTGCCGAGAAGGAAGTGGCGGAGATGATGGATAACCGGGTACCGGTCGTCTTGATAGGCTACCGCACGAACGACCCTCGCATTGACTTCGTCGACAGCGATAATATCCATGCCGCATCCTTGGTCGTGGAGCATTTCGCTTCACTCGGCCATAAGAAGATCGCCATCATCACGGGTCAGCAAAAAACTTCGCGCAACGCTTCGGACCGTTTGACCGGCTATCAATTGGCCATGAAAAAGCAGGGATTCCATATCCCAGATGGTTATATCGTGGAAGGGGATTTCCTTATGGAATCCGGAGAAAAAGGAATGACCCAGTTATTAGGACTCAAGGACCCACCCACAGCGGTTTTCGCCTCCAACGATTTAATGGCCCTGGGAGCGGTGAAGGCCATGGAAAAAGCCAAGCTCACTCCTGGAAAAGAAATCGCCTTGGTCGGTTTCGACGATATCCCAGAAGTTTCCACTCATCCCCATTCCATTACGACCATTCGACAGGACTATCAGACCATCAGTGTGGAAGCCACGAATCTACTTTTAAGCAAGATCCAAGCGCCTGAGCATTGGAAACCTCGTCAATTGTTGGTGCCAACCAAACTCGTCGTTAGGCAATCTTCCGGTTCCAAGATATAACCAAGCGAAAAGGAATAAAAAGGCGTGATTTCACGGTGAAGCCGTGCCTTTTGTCAAAGCGATTGGACACATGAGGTTGGAGATAGCAGGAAGTTGCGGGACTGTCGCAGGGCTGATACAATGCCTTCACTTTGCCATTTGGGTTAAACCCTCTATATAGGAAACTACATGCAACGATTCTGGCAGATCATCGGTATCCTCGTCGTGATCGGTTTGATTTACGCCGTGATGGTGGGTCTGGGCATCACCCGCAGTTTCAAGCATAAAAAAGAAACAAAAAAAGTGATGGTCATCAACGATTTTGAGCACCCCAATTATGACTTGGATTGGGGAACGGGCGGATACGTCAAGGTGGAAAGCACCACGGACAACCAGACCCATGGGAAGAAAGCCATGAAAGCCACATTCCTTTTGGAGAACCAATTTTTCCCCACGCCGACACCGGGGAACAACTGGCGTCCCACCCTTACCCTGGATACCAACTCCCCGACTCCATTGAATGTCTATGATTGGTCCGAATACAGCAACTTGATGGTGGACGTTTTCAACCCGCAGGATCAGCCCTTGACTTGGCATATTCAAGTCGCCGACGGCAGGGCTTTTGTGGATGATCAGGCCACGGGGGTATTGATCCCCAAGAAGGTTACCAATATCGATGTGCCCTTCGATGAACTGATCAAGAACCGTCTGGACCTGACTTCCATCCGTTCCTTCAGCTTTTGGGTGGATACGGCAGGCTTAACCACGCCTCCGGTGATTTTCATGGATTATCTAAGACTCGAAGGCGATCTGGCCCCGCTTCCCGCCAAGAAAAAATAGTCCCCGCGCTGGTTTTGTCCTCTGAAAGATAAATGAAAGATTTATTCCATTCTTGGGATAAGTCTGTTTTTAGCGGGGCCTGTTTTACTGTAAGAAAACCGTACCTGAAAGTTCCGCCCCGATATATCCGGTCGTGTTGGTAGAGTTGTTCACGTCAATGATCTGTCCGGCCATGAATTTAAAATCCGCGGCCCATTTGACTTCCTCGATCCCTAACCCTGTATCGATGCTGGTGTTCAAGGATTGGGCTGTCGGACCACTACGGAATACATCCTCCTCAGCGGTTAAACCCATCCGATAGGCGAAGGTGTCGGAGAGCCATTTTTCCCCACCTAAAGCCAATTGGTAATAGTTGTAATCGTTAAGGGTGGGGGTAGTGGTCTGTGTGGCGGCCGATTTGTCCACTAAATAGGTTTGAGATTTGAATTGAAGTCCGAAGGCGTAATCGTGTATGGCTTCTAGCCCGACCCCAAACGAGGAACCGATCCACTGTTTATTTTGGTTGTCATAAACGGACTGATTTTCGTTCAATAAATCCTCGCTATAGAAATAGCCCGAAAGGCTGCCACCCAGTTTTAAGTTTTCCTGACCGGAAAGGGGAAAGGTGGATCGAAAGGCTCCGGTCAAGCTTACGGATCGATCGTTGGTATAGGGGAAGGCGCCCATCTGGACGAAGGAAACAGAGGACTGAGAAACGGTTTGGGCGAAATCGGCGCTTGTGTCGTTCACCATGCAGGTGATCCGCACCATCAAGCGGTGGGGTATTTCATAGAGGATCTCCGACCCAAAGATCTGATCGTTCGTATAGGTCGTGACCTGTCCCACGGAAAAAGGATTGGAACCAAGATAATATAGCTGGGCATTCAGGTTCTGGGCGTTGCCGCCCACCTGGCTGGCCCAAACGCCCCCGATCCGCCAACGCGGGGCATCGGCGGGAGGATTCTCGGGAAAAGTGGCGATGACTCCCATCTTGAGGAGTGTTTGATTTTGACCGCTGTTGCCGGACCGAATGCCCACGTTGTTGTCAAATAAACCAGGGTCGTAGGTAGCGTCCTGTTCGATATTCGTGATATCCAATCCCACGCAGAAGGGACCAAGATCATAAGCGGTACGGAGAAGGCTTCGGTATTGTTGGGAAGTGGAACTATCGGAGAACCGGTAGGGTTGTCCCTGGGAATAATTAAAATCTTCAGCGATTTGGAACGCCCAATGGGGTTTGGGAAATGCGATCCAACCCTCATAATGAATATTATCGTTGTCGGATACGCGGGGCAAGGTACTGAAGGTCTTCTGGGTCGAACCTGTGGTGACTGGTTGGGCGTTGGAATAATCCCATTGGCAGGCTAAATCCAATCGGTCATGGGTATCCAATAGGATGAGTCCGGCGGGGTTGCCGTCCATAAAGAGGTCCAAGTTGGCCGTTTCATCGGTCAGGATGGTGGTCAATCCTCCGGTCGAGTCGACCCTGATCTCGGAACCCAGGGTTATTGTGGGATAAACGATTAGAATAAGGAGAAAGCAATGGAGGTACTTGATAAAAGCGCTCCCGATTGGTCTTGTGAACAAGATTTATTGGGACGATCGAGCAGAACAAAAGTATAACACACGTCAATGCTGGTTGCCCCGCCTTAAAATATCGTTAAAATGTCCAATGTGTTAAGGGCTTGGTAGTCGGGTGGATGTTCCGGAAAAGAGTCGGATTCATTCTAGCGTTGAATCTCGGAAGATTTTCGCGCCTCACCAACCGGTTCAATAATCAATTAATAGTTGTTTCAAAGTTCAAAGTCCAAGTCGGCTTTCCAATCAGGAAAACCCACTTCAAAGGTTTGAATGAGCACAAAAGTCATAAAACCTGTCCATACCGGAGATGTCATCGAGATCGAGATTTCTTCCCTGGCTTTCGGCGGGGAATCGGTCGGACGTTATCAGGATTTCGCCATTTTTGTTCCGGGGGGTTTGCCCGGCGAAAGGGTGACCATCAAGATCACCCAGGTGAAGGACCATTACGCCATCGGCGAAATCACCAATTTATTAAAACGTTCGGCGGATCGCGTGGCGCCTCCCTGTCCTATTTTCGAGGAATGTGGCGGGTGCCAATGGCAGCATATTCAATATCCCCGTCAACTCCAGACCAAACGCCAATTCGTGCTGGACGCGTTCCAACGGATCGGCCACTTGCCCGATTTGACCGTACAGCCCTGTTTGCCTTCTCCCGTGCCCTATGGCTACCGCAACAAGGCTATGCCGGTTTTGTCCATGAGGGAAGGTCACTTCATTTCCGGTATATATGAACCCCGCTCTCACCATCTGATCCCCTATCAAAGCTGTCCCATACAGGGCGACCCGATCAATGATTTGATCCAGAAAGTCCTCCAAAAGATCGACCGTTCCGGGTTGACTCCCTACCAAGAAAAAAAGCACACAGGATTCCTGAGACATCTGGCCGTGCGACATGGAGTTAAAACGGGTGAGTTGATCCTTTCCTTTGTGACACGCACAGAGGTGCCCGAGGAACGTGTTCAGAAACCCACTCAAACTCACGAACCTCTCAACGAGATACTTCCTCGGCTTGCCCAGGAACTCATGCAGGAGATACCTGGATTGGTGGGGGTCGTTCAAAATATCAACCCCTCCAGGACGAATATCGTTTTCGGATCCACCACACACCTTTTAGCCGGTCGAGATCACTATTTCGAAATCCTGGACGGTTTGAAACTCAAGGTATCGCTGAAATCGTTTCTCCAAGTGAACACGTTACAAGCCGATATCCTTCACGCGGTGGTTCGGGAAGCCTTAGGAGAACCTGAGGGTAAGAAAAAATGGGAGACACTGCTCGATCTTTATTCCGGCATAGGAACATTGGCCATGGCGGTTTCCGATCAAGCCGATTATGTCGTGGGTATCGAAGAAGTGGGAGCAGCGGTCGAGGACGCTAAAGTCAATATAGGTTTGAACAATAAAGAGAATATCGACTTTCTGGAAGGGGATGTTTCCCAGGTATTGATCGGGTTGAAGGAAAAGGGACTAACTCGGGTCGATGGAGTCATATTGGACCCGCCCCGAAAAGGGGTATTACCTGAAGTTTTGGCCCGGGTAACCGCGTTCCATCCGGAGCGGTTGGTTTATGTTTCCTGCGATCCTTCCACGTTGGCTCGGGATCTTTCCCTATTGACCAAGCATGGCTACATGGTGGATTGGGCCCAGCCTTTGGATATGTTCCCTCAGACTTACCATGTGGAGACTGTGGTGAAGCTCACCCGAACCGCGCCAATGCCTCAGGACCTTTTGTTAGGAACTGGGGAGAAAAAACCGGAGCCTTTCCGACTTCCCAAGCCTCCCGTTCCTCTTTCGTTGAATATTTCCTCCAAGTTGATGGCATTCCGGGAGGGGGCTTCCCGTGTGTTGGGGACGATAGTGGAAAACGGAAAAAAACTGATCTTCCAGGCCAAAGACCGGTTGGGACCAATGGTCAAAAAGACGGTAATGGGATCCAAGACGATTGGATCGTCGGCGACACGAGGAATCGGGTTTTCTCTGGGATTTTTAGTAAGGAAAGCAGCTGTCGCGGGTAAGTGGGCAGGAAATCGCTCGCTCGGGGTGGTCAAGATCATCCGAGGTTTTAAGCTCCCTACCCGCAGAAAAACGGAGCCAATCGAACCCCCAATCCAACCCCAGAGGGAAGTGGAACCCATTGAGCCAATAGCCTCATCGGTTCTGGATGAATATTTCGAAACTAAAATAGCAATGGATGTTTTGGAAGAGGAAGAACGGGAAAGACCCCGTCTTTTTGTGGGCATCGAGCCAAGTGAAGAGGAACAAAAGTCAAAGGGAACTATCGAGCTAGACCAACCGTTGCCAAAATCCGAAATCCTGAAAACGGAAATATTAAATGAGATAAAACAAAAGGCCCCGGTTGAGCCGTTGGAAGTTAAACAAAAACAGGTCGAAAAATCTGAAACAACCCTGCCCTTGCCTTTGGCGGAAACTCAGAAAACAGAGAAAATATCCGAGGAAAAACACACATCTTTCGTTGAACCCGTGTTGCCTATGGCTCTTCCTCCGCCGGTTACTGCGGAAACCATTCTTAGGTCCTCCCTACCGATCGAACTGGAAGCCCCAGCCCCACGCATTTCAAAAAAATGGATTATGCCTGTTCTTTTCAATTCCAACAAGTTTCGTTGGGCACTTATTGTGGTGTTTTTGCTCGGAGGAGGAGCTTATTGGGCAAAAGCGACTTTATCCTCATCTTCCGCCAATACCACCATGTTGATCCCGACGGTTTCACAGATGATCCCTGATGTGATCGCTGTTATGCCGACCAGAAATTTTTTGAGATACGAAATGGTTCCTTTTGAAGTAAGGGTCAATCCCCACGATGAGTCCTCCTTTTCTGATATGCACGCCATGGTGGAGGTTTACCGAGATGGAGAACCAGTCTCTATGGTGGATGGAAGGGTCAAGCTTTACTTGAAAAAGGATATGGCCGGCAAGCGGTTGCTTGGGAATTGGCCCATTCCTTACAACCCCAAGCCCGGGACCTATATAGCGGAAGTGATCATTTCTTCCTCCGGCTGGAAGAGTCCGAAGACCTTCGAGTCCGCTTTCACTATTCCCCCATTGAAGCCCCAAGGCCTATATCCCGGGTATGCCGCTTTAACTATGGAAGGAGGGAAGCAATTGGTCAATGGGGGGGTGCCTGCCTTGGATGGAAGCAACTCCTCCAATACCGCGAACGCTATCCAATGGGCCAAATTCATGGGGGCCAATATTTTTTGTGATCTGATGGGCCAAACCTCTATCTGGGACCATCTGCAATCGAGGGATTTTCCTTATAACCAAATGGATTTGGAAGCGGGCCGCCGTTACGCGCAGGAAGCCCACGACGCGGGCATGAAGTTCGCTAGTTATATGACGACCTTCAAGGTCATGGGGGACGGGTGGCAGCAGGCTCCTTATGAATTCTCGATGGGGTACGATCCTGACACGGATGAGGTCATTCAAACTCGTTTTATCTCCCTGGAGGACAAGAAGCGCAGATCGGACATCATCGATTTCTTGAAAATGATGGATAAAGATCCTCTGGTGGACATGGTGGGTCTGGATTATGTTCGTACAGGGTTCGCGGGTTATGAAATGGTGGACCAGTTCGTCAAGGATCTGAATGTGCCTGGCCCCACTGATTTCTGGAGCATGTCTAAACAGGATCGGATCCATTGGCTGGCCCGCACTGTCGAGTTGAAGGAAAATAAACAGGTTGTGTCTCT
Organism: candidate division FCPU426 bacterium; assembly: GCA_963830915.1. Lineage (GTDB taxonomy): Bacteria > Oederibacteriota > Muellerivitia > Muellerivitales > Muellerivitaceae > CAWHOE01. Next base: position 223,278 of record CAWHOE010000006.1, on the reverse strand, counting down.
CTTCGAATGGTGGAGGGCCCATCGGGTGGCGCTGGCTTTGAAGAGCATATTGGATGAGGCCAAGATGTCCAAACCTGTCTTCACATTTACCTTAGGTTGGCAGATGGGGCATCAACATGGACAAGATCCGGCCATGTTCATTGACGCCGGGGTCAACTTTAACCAGATCATGCTTTATGAGGGAACCCGAGAGCATATCGATGCCATGAAACAGCAATGGCCCGAGTATTTGGCGAGGGATAACGGCATGTACGCGATGGGCGAGATGGTCGATTTCAACTGGGTCCAAAAGAACTTGAACCCCCCCGGTCCACAGGAGTTGTACAACCGTGAGATTGAAACTTTCCGGAACTGGTTCCCGGTCAACGCCAATCTGGGGATGTTCTGGCATGACCTTTATCGGATCGTATGGGGGATCCGGGGACCCTATTCGAGCATGGAATGGGCAATATCGGGCGGCAAGGCATTCTCTGTCCTCCAGCAGGCGGAAGGTCTATCGCCTGTGGATGTGAATCTTTGGGCTCCCACCGAAGCGCCGGTGGGAGTACCAGTCCCATTGAATGTCGAGATCCGAAACCATTCTCCGGAAGACTTAAAGGGGGTCATGTTGCACCAATTGGATACTTCCAAGAACTTTTTCCATGAATTGGCCACCGTGGGGCCCTTTGACGTACCCGCTGGGAATATGGTCAGGGTCAAGAGTCTCTTTATTAATATGCCGCGGGAGCCTCACCCCGAGAGGGATAATCGGTATATGGCCGCTGTGATGTTGGAAAAACCAGGTGATTCTATGAGAGCCTTTGATTTCGCTTATATCAAAGGGCTTCCTCCTGGAGCCGCCATGAAAAAGACGGATACCGCTCCGGAGCAAGAAACACCGACGTCGGATCAAAATGATTCTTTTAGTAATTCCAATTGAACGTTCTTATGGTGACTCAGCGAACAAAGTCAGGAAAAACGCTTTTGCCGTTGATACTTCATTGCCTTGCCGTGATTTAACGGTATAACCATTTAGACAAAGCTCCTTCAAAAATGGTCCCTTTTTTTAAAGAAATTAACATGGGTCTACTTGAAAAAAAGATAACAGCTTTCTTGGCTTTTTAGTAAAATACCGAGGCTTTGTCACTCTTGTCCGCCCAATTTTCTTGAAGAGGTTTTATGTCCTCGAAAATTATTTCTTCCTTCGGTTTGGCGGTCATTGGAATTTCCTTCCTTGTCGGTTGCGGCGCTGTTTTCGTCAACGATGGTTCCAAGAACGCATCCATGCGGGTCGGTTTGGTGAATCCCGCCAGTAGCAAACCCAAAGTGAATGTACCCGCGGAAGCCAAAATGATCACGAATTTTGATGATGGCTCCAAGAACATGAATTCGAAACTTTACGGCGCCTCCTCTGGTTCTTGGATCGACTACTCTTACGCCGGAAATACGATCAGCCCTGATTTTGTTGTTTCGGGTGGAGCGAACGGTACCAAGATGGCGGCCCATATTTTCGGAACCCTGATCGATAAAGGGGACAAGTCCTATCCGGCGTTCACCCTTGAGGGTAAGTTCAAGGACAGCGGATATTATGACGCTTCCCAATTCGACGGGATCAGGTTTTATTATAAATGCCCCTCGGATGACAGCTGTATCAAACGGCGTTTCTCGATAACGATCGCAGCGACCGTTCCAACGACCGCTGGTGGAACCTGTCAAAACGATTGCTACAACCATTTTGGTTTGGATATGGCTCCTTCGGATGTTTGGGTGCAAAGAGTTTTGCCGTTCGCAGAGGCCAAAAGATTGGCGGGTTGGGGCTCGCCGGTGACTCCGCCGGACTTGATCGATCACTTGACCGAGTTCATGAGCATCAAATGGGACCATAGCGCCGACAATAATCCGGGCAAGTATAATGTCGACTTTTGGGCGGATGAGATCGAGTTCTTTTGATCAGTTGAATTGATTGTTTTTTTGGAAAACAAAATTCAGGGGTTACTTTTGAACCTTAGGTTCCCGATCATTTTCAACCGGTTTTTTCTATGTTTATGTTTCCTTTTTTCAGGAACACTAATTCTTTGGGCTAATCCCGGGGAGAATGTTGACCCGGATCAACCGATTTACCAACGGGTCAAGAACTTGGAAAGATACGGTCTTTTGGATCCTCAGGATCAAGAGGTCTTGGATCAAGGGAAGACCGTCACTCGGTTGGAACTGGCGTTCTATACAGAAAAGGCCAAGGCTCGGATAGAAGCTCCCGTACTGGGACCGGCTTCTAATGTTCAATTGACACCGACACCGACCGTGGCGGTTCCAATCGTGGCAACACCGACCCTTTCCGTGCCTTCTGTTCCGGGGCCGCCCGAAGTCGCCCCTCCTTCATTACAGCCCCCTACGATTCCCGGACCGGCGGTCGTTGTTCCCGAGATCCCAACGTCTACCCCGACACAAGCCACGATCTTACCGCCTACTATTCCAGCCCCCGCGGTTGCACCTCCAACCATTCCGACCGCGTCGTTGCCAGTGAGCGATGCCGTCAAAAAAGAGATCGAGGATCTGCTTAAAGAGTTACATGGTGAGTCAGCTTTTTTACGCTCCCGTTTGAGCTTGGATGACGCCCGCATCAAAGAACAAGAAGATGAGTTGAATAAGTTAAAACCCATCCAGGCGGAAGTGGACGCCGCCGCTTTGAGGGCAAATCATGCGGTCGGATCCCCGAACTTCAGTTCGGTCGAAAAGGTCCGAGTCGAGAATCTCCACTTGTCAGGGATCGCGGATATTAGCGCGACCAAGGCGGTCAATGATATGACGCTGGGGATGTGGAGCGATCTGGGAGGAAAAGGATCTATCTCGGTAGGGATGGAAACCGACCTTTCCTTTTCGAACGCTACCGAGCCTGGTCCTGTCTCCGTTTTTTCATGGGCTCCTGCCGTGGATTTCAAACTGAACGGCCCCCTGGGCAATTGGGATACCAATGTCATGGTGGAAGGCTATAACTCCGACACGAACTTGGGCGATTTCATACGGGGTATTTCTCCCACATCACTGACCCGGTTCGAGCATCCTTTCGATGTTAAGGACTTCAGCACTGATCAGAACTCAAAGATCTGGGATGACTATATGAATAGCGTTGGTTTTGTCGCCACCAGCACCTTGACGGCGGGGAACGTTCAAAATCCCAACGTCCGTGTATTTGATGGTTTATTCATGACGGGTTCTAATCTGCCTGGGGTTTCCCCAGATGCCAGGCTTAATTTCCTGGTTGGACGGATGGGTACCACCTCAACCCAAACTCAACGGTGGGAAGAAAGTTTGAAATACGCCCAACCTTGGGCCGATGGGCTCTTACGCACCTCGATCGGGACCATATGGGTCAATGATAACTTCGGGGTTAATCAGATCCCCCAACTAGATATGAAAGATTATTCAGCGGAAATCGGGTTGAATCTGGCCCCTGTTTATTTCAACTTTGAGGGAGCTTTGTCCCACTTCTATACGGGACTAGACCTCCTGCATCCCACTAATCCTTCTCCTATCGACGCGCCTGGTGGACAGGCTTCTGTGGCGTTCTATCCATTCACGGCCTATTACACTGCTATCAGCGACAATTACGCCAATTTCCAGAGCAAGGTCATGATGAGCGGGATCAATTTCGCCCAATACGGAATGAGTGGGATGACCTTTGACAAAGCGGGGGATATGTACGGAGCGGTGGGGGAAGTGAATGATCTCATCAGCGACCGTTATGGTTGGAGATTGAACTTTGGATGGAATGGCCGCCAACAGACTTGGATGAAGAAATGGCCGAAGTTTCTGGATGACATCATCATCAATTTTGACGTGGCTCAAAAGACGGAATATCGAACGGTATATAGCCCTGAGGGGTATAACGTCATTGAACCATTCAATATGCTCACCTTTTATTATCCCGATGATGAGGGACTCTGGGGGCTTAATCTCTGGGGCGGTTATGGTGGAGGTGCCACAGGCGCTTACGCGGTCCGTTCGGATTTTATGAGCAACATCCAAGCTATTCGTAATGACAATAATACCAACTATGATGATGTGCGATACCAATTCCAATTGAGTTCGGAGAGGATCCCTCTTATTGTGCCGGTCCAACTGGATGGCAACGGCAATCCAGTGACTTATACGATTGGTCCTAAAGCTGGCCAGAACCAATATCTACTTTTAGACGATCTCAAAACTTATAACTACATTACTTTAACCACCAAATGGCAGTTATATAAAACTATCGGGTTCACCAGGCCATTGGATCTTTCTTTCTTCTTTACGGACAACCAGGTGTCTGGCGTTGGAACCGCCGTTACTCAGAACAATATCCCGGCTAACATTCCGAACTTGTTCGAACAAGTGGTCTATGACGGTTGTTTGATGGTCCAAGCGGTCAAAAGTGTGAATTTGCTTTTTGATTATGGAGTGGAAACATGGAAATGCGACTATACATGGCCGCTGATTAATTATCAGACAGAAGCGATTGGTGGCGGTTTGGCTTGGGACCTGCCTTGGTGCGGTGGGAAGCTGGAGGCCCGTTACAAGCACTTAACTTTCACTGACACTTATGTTACGAAGAATGATTATCAGGGCGATCAGGTGTTCAGCACCTTGCAGTTGTTGTTTTAAATAAGGAAGGACCAGAAACCGTAATGAGATTTTCCAGAAGCCGGATTTTATTGTTCCTTTTGGTCTTAGGGGCCGTAGCGCCGTCGTGGGCGGGGCATGGTCGTTTGGTTTCGACCGATCGGGACAGTTGGATCGACCTTTCTATGAATGATCTGGTGGCGGCTGGCCTGGTGGACAAACCTTCTATGCCCTTGAATGAAATGACCAATCTTCAGATCGTCCAGTTGACCCAACAGGCTTCTGAAAGATTGTATGCCCAAGCGGATGTTCTCCCCCCTTCACTGGATGCTTCCTCTCCTGGTTTGCCGGGAAGTCCTTCACTGCCGACCGAGGCGCCAGCCGTGCCTTCGAGTCCTGTGTTCCCGGGTGGAGCGGACCTTTTGCCGCCATCCCAAGTCTTTCCGCCGATGAGTGGGAACGCTATGGTCGCGACCCGTAGTTTGAAAAAACTGGTCGAGGAATTTGAGGCCGAGTTGACGGCCATGAATGTGAATGTGGCTAAGTTGGAGGATAAGATCTACCAACAGATGCACCGCAATGAGAGGTTTTCCGATCTTCAGCAGGAATATCTGAAACGTACTGGAACGGATCTTTCGGCTTATACCCGAGGCTGGTTCGATTTGTACCGTGGCTTTGGGAACAGTTCCATCTACGGGCCCATGCAAAACGATGACATCATGTTGATGGAAATGCGGCTGAAGAGCGTACCGGTTCCTTCCGTTCTTTTTGACGCCCGAATCCGGATCTATCGAACCATTGGTCTTTATTACGCTGATCCCATTACTAATCCTCTTAATGTTCGATGGATATCCCTTAGCAGTTTCACTGAGGGCACCACATTCGTGGCAGGTGACTTTTATAAAAGATATACACCCCTGACCCTTTGGAATTATGAGATCCCCGATTACAACTTCATTGAGCCAACCTCCTATAAACGTAACCGCCAAGATGTGGAGGAGTTGGTCTATATGGATCATGGACCGGATTGGCACTTACGCGGATTACAGGCCGCGGGCGACCTTTTCGTTCCAAAGGATGATGTGTTAAGCCATTTCAAATTACAGGCCATGGCGGGAGAAATGAAATCGGCTACAACGTTCAGTTTTGGCAGTTATTACGCTGGAAGTCAGGCTTCCATGAGCTTCTTCAGTGACAACGTAGAATTCATCGGTACTGGATTGATGCTCTGGGATGATCCCTCTAGCGCCTCGGTGCCTTATCTGCCTGATTTTTCGACCACTTTTCCCCGGCAGAACCAGATCGGAAGCTGGAAGGCCCGCGCTAATCTGCCGATCGATACGGATGTCTATGTTGCAGGTTCAGTGGAGACTGCTTACAGCCAATACCAGGATGATGTCAACAATCCTCAGAGGGTTTTTCAGGATTGGGCTGTCTTGGCCGATGGTTCCATCAACATCCAAGGTGTTCACTTGACTGGGAAATATCTGAACATTGGCCCCTATTTTTACTCTCCTGGCGCCCAGACCAGTCGTTATAGTTCCTTGCCCGGCTCTCAAGGCTATGTGAATTCCAATTACTTGGATAGTTGGTTGGATTATTCACTGAACGGAACGCCTTTCCAGAACGCCCAACGGCCTGAATTCGCCACTTATGACAGGATGGTGGAGAATGTCCTTCCTTATGGAGACGCTACTCCTAACCGTTTGGGAATGATCCTGGGTTTCTCGGCTGATATCGGGGACCGGGGATGGATGAAACCGCAAGCGTCTTATATTTTGGATTCGGGCAACTTAGGTATGCATGAGATCCAACCTAACTGGGTCTTGAATGGCGCTGGAACGGGAGGGGTCGCTGTGGAAAGCGGGACCCCCACCCAGAACGCTCGCAAGTTCGGCGGCTGGGAAGGCGCATTAAGCGCTGATATCGCCAAGGCGTTGGACATGAAAGGCAGTACCTATAATGTGGCGATCGATTACAAGAACCAACGGACCTATTTGGGGTTGAATGGAAGTCCTTATTCGGTGAATACGTTCATCAGTGGCGCTGATTTTAATCTGCCCGTTCAGGGTTTTGATTCCTTGGTCTGGTCACTAGCTTTCGAGAGTGCCAAGTCCACGGGAAGCGAGTATGTACTAAGCGGAGGTAGTCCTCCGACTGACGCCAATTATCCTTTCTATTTAGACACATCCTCGATTGGTAATTATTCTTATCAAGCTTTGAACATCACCAGGACCAGTTGGGCTTTCGGATTATTATATCCTTTGACCCCAGCGATCCATTTCCGGGGGGATCTGTTCCTGAATAAATATACTTGGACCGATGTCCCGAGTTACAACCGGAACGACCAGATATGGAGGATAGCTTATGAAGCGTCCTTCTAGTCTTTCACTTGCTCTTGCGCTTTTGTTACTGGGCCTAGCTGGAGTTTCCTGGTCCGCTGTTTCAGACAACTTGTTTTCCGTGGTGCCTTCGAGCGACCCTACATACGCTCAATTACAACAGTTGGAAAAAGCTGGATTGCTCGGAAGAGGAAGTTCGGAAGCGCCATTGACACGTTATGAAGTGGCTGATCTGATCTTGACGGCCGAGAAGAGATATAAAGACATTGTTGTCGCTCAAGCGGACATGGATGTCCCTCCACCACCTGATGATAGTTCCGCGACTTCACCATCATCCTCAACGGCGGCTCCGGCTCCAGCGCCACCTGTTGTGACCGTTCCTTCGGCTGATAATGGATCTGCTGCGCCGCCGGCTTTACCATCGGCCAGTACCGTTCCGCCTGTCCCGCAACCGACCCCAGATGATTCAGCCGAGCTGGCGAAGGCCGCCGAGACCCTTCATAGTTTGGACGAGGCTTATCAGTATGAACTTAAAGAGGTGAAGGACAAACTCAGCGGAGTCCAAAATCATCTAGCCGCTGTGGACGCGGACCAATATAAACTTTGGAGAAGTTTAGAGGCCCATGAAAATCCTTCTCTTTCTGTCCATGGGCTGGGAAGGGCATTCGGGATCTCTCAGCAATATTTCGGTGATCCGGGAAGCGATATTTATTCCACCCCTGGATCCAGGAAAATATCTGGTTATTTAGATCTTCAGCCAGAAGCGGTGGTTTCCAAGGAAATAAGTTGGAACGGTATCATCCGGTTCAACAGTCAGTTCGACCCAACTTTAGCCAATGATCAGATCTATTTCCGGACCATAACCGCTGAATTAAAACCATCTTTCATGGTGGCGACTGTTGGAGATTTTTACGAAGCTTATACCCCCTTGACTCTTTGGAACAGGGATAACCTGGACCTGCGTTATATGCCTGAGATGTGGGCTAGAATGGATGATACCGCAAAATACGAGAGCTTTTTGAACCAAGAACCCAACTGGCCTTTTCGTGGTTTGAGGATGGGGACGGAATTAATGTGGCCGGATTCAAGGGTGTTGGAAGATTTTAAAGTTTCTGTCTTTACCGACATGATCCGCAACGGTTTCAACGACTACAACAAGAACAGCCTTTACTTCGGTCCTAATCTCTATACCGATTGGATCTTCGCGGGAACCGCCAGCTTGAAATCGAAAAAATGGTACGCGGGCAATACCTCAGTGCAATTATCGGTCGATGCTTATGGTGTGATATTAGATGAACCACTGGATTCTACCCAACCTAATTCACCTTACAATCATTTCGATCCTTCGACCTGGGCACACCAGTACCAGATCGGAAGCTGGAAGCCCGACCTGAGAATGGGTTTTGGCGGGGACACATATCTGGGGATCAACATGGAAATGGCCCTGTCCAGTTATCAGGATGATAAGACCGACGCTAACAAGACTTTGAGTGATTACGCCATGTTAGGCGGTCCCTATTTCCAATTCGGATATTCAAAGATATCCTTCAATTACATCAACGTAGGACCCTCTTATTATTCACCGCTCGCTCAAACTCGTCAGGATGGTGTCACGGAGTTATCCGATACGACCAACCTGACTTCTGGAATGACACCGGATTTCTATTCAGCTGTATTACGTCCGCAACAATTCCTGTCGGATGTTCCGCGCGCTGGAGCGATCTACAGTTTTTATGACAGGACCATGGATAACACATTCCCCTATGGTTTAGGGACCCCCAATCGGCAAGGGGGCGGTTTTGAGATAGACGTTAAAACCCTTGAAAAACAAGCTTTGAAAATAAAAGGCTCGGCCTACTATGTCGAAGAAATGAGTGGTAATCTTGTTGTTGACACAGCTGGAACTGGTTTTACCGGGGTCGATAATCCGGTTACGATTATTGGCGGGGTTGCGGTCACCCAAGCGGTTCCAGTCAGGAACTTTGTTTATATAAACCTGGGTCCTTCTTTTAATTTTGGGCCGTCAATGGGTTTTGATCGGGATTTTGAGGTGGGAACCAATATCCGTTTGGAACAGACCAATAGTTCTGTCGGGACACTGACTAGCACTTGGATCCTGGGAGGACTTAGGGTTGGAGCACTCCCTGGGTGGGATATCTCAGCAGCTTTCAGCAACTTGACGGCCAGTGGAAGTGACATGGGTTACAATGGTACCTTTTTTGCCAGGTATCCTTACTTATTCGACAATACTGATTTGGGGAGTTACAGCGTTTTTACTGTGAATAACAACACCAATAGTTGGAGGCTATCCAGCGTGATCACGATCAATCGGAATTCCAGCTTGTTCATGGATTACGACATGTCTTGGGGATCGAATCAGTTTGGAACCGCTCCGGCGATTTCTTTGAACAATCAGTTCATGGAGTTGACGTATGAAATTAAGTTCTAAACTTTTACTCTCGGGAGTATTGGTTATTGCGTTGGGTGTTTGTGCTTGTAACACTAAGGTTCCGCCGACCAACGCCTATTCAGCTCCAAACACCACTCCCAACTATAATTTAGTCGCTAATTTCGACGCGCCTCCTGGCGGAAGCGTCTCTATCAACCCTAATCTTTTTGAAGTCGGTGCGCCAGGCAATCAGGTGATCCATCCGGGTGGGGTGACTTTAGTCAATAATTTTCCCGCGTCGATACCTTTCGCTTTAGGTACCCTTGTTTCACCCGGATCAGATGGAACTGGTTTCGCTTTTAGGACTTTCGCTAATTTGGATGATCCTGGGAATGGGTCCTATCCGGAAGTCGATGTTGAAGCCCGGCTGGAAAGCGGGAATGAGTACAATATGAGTTTTTTTACCGGCGTGAAGTTTTATTTGAATGTGGCCGGCGATGACACCGCAGGGAAAAGGATATTTGAGATCCCGACTTACCAGACCCAAGCTGTCCAAGGGGGCGGGGGTTGCGACAATAGTTCTGGGAAATGCTATGACCACTTTTTCGTGCCTTACAGCAGTACCAACGGTAAATGGGCATTGGTATCCCATGCCTTTACGGATTTTCAACGTCAGGGCTTTGGTTGGCCTTTTGTCCCTGGACCACAAAATCTCGCGGGTAATAATCTGACCCAGGTCCTTTGGCTGATGTGGGCGGAGAACAATAACAACGTTCAAGGTAATGTCATTGTTGATTTTTCCATAGATGATGTGGAATTTTATTGAGAACTTAGATGGGCCCTGTGCGAACCAGGGGGAATAAGTGGGGTGGAAGATGAAACAAAAAAAATGGTTCCGGTATTCTTTTTTAATGGCTGTGATGGCCATGACAGCGGTGTGGTTGTCAATGGGATGCAATACATCGATTCCTCCTGTTGGGATGTTCGTTCCTACCGCCATTCCAACGATGGCGCCAGACATTGTCAGCAATTTCGAGAATGGCAGTATGACAATGAACAACAATCTTTGCGGCGCTGACAATGGTTATTGGCTTAACGCAAGCTATGGCGGTTCTAATTCAGTGGCCAGCCCATTGATCAATCCCATTCCGGCCGCTATTCAAACCCCAGGCACGGGTTTTAACGGCCTCCATTTTTATGGAACCATCACCGACCCAGGTGGCGGCGCTTATCCGGCCCTTCAATTACAAGCGGTTTTTAGCAGTAATCCTTCGCATCCATATCTGGACGCTAGCGCGACGGGATGTAACTTTTCCGGCATACAGTTCCAGATGAATATTCTTGCCGATGACACAACATATCATCAAAGATTATTTGGCGTCGCGACCGATCAAACCATCACCGGTTTCCCAGGCAGTAACTGCCCGAGTAATTGTAATGATCTTTTCTGGAACGATCATTTGGGTATTTATACCGGGGTCTTTGGGCCGAATGTTGGCGCTGGTTGGGTGACTTATAGCTATACTTGGGCTCAACTCTATCAGGAAGGTTGGGGGAACCCTGCTTCTCCCGCTGGAATGGCAGCTCATTTGAATAAACTGATCCTTCTTGAATGGAAGTGGACCGGAAATAACGTTGCTGGTACTTATACTGCCGATTTTTGGTTGGATAATATCCAGTTCCTTCCCTAAGAATCATTGTTTTAAAGGCGGCTCCTTTCAAAGGGGCCGCCTTTTTTGTTTCCAGGCCTCGGTTTTGTGAAGGGCGCCACGCACTGGGACTATTTCCATTCTTCTTTTTCAAGAAACCCTGCCCTATACTATGCCCCTTCTAAATTTGGAATGACGAGGAAACTAAGTGCCGCTGGAACATATCCGCAATTTCTGCATCATCGCCCATATCGATCATGGCAAGAGTACCCTGGCCGACAGGCTCCTTGAATTCACCGGAGCCATCCCACCCCGGGAAATGCGAGCCCAATTGATGGACCAGATGGATTTGGAAAGGGAGCGGGGGATCACTATCAAGGCCAAAGCGGTCCGATTCTTTTATAAGGCCAAGGATGGCAAAACCTACGAGATGAACCTGATCGATACACCCGGACATGTGGACTTCAATTACGAGGTATCCCGGAGCCTCAAAGCTTGCGAGGGGGCATTGCTTCTCATCGACGCTTCCCAGGGGGTGGAAGCCCAGACCCTGGCGAACGCTTTTTTGGCCATGGACCAGAAACTTACCATTATCCCAGTTATCAATAAGATCGACCTACCTGCCGCCGATGTGGAACGGTGCAAGGTACAGATGGAGGAATCCCTGGCATTGGAAGGATCGGAAGCCATCCTGGCCTCGGCCAAGGATGGAATCGGGATTGAAGAGATATTGGAAGCTGTGGTGACTCGGGTGCCCCATCCCACGGGTGAGACCGGAGATGCCTTGAAGGGCCTGATATTTGATTCGATGTTCGACATTTATCGTGGTGTCATTGTGTTTGTTCGCATTCTGAACGGCACTATCACCAAGGGAACCAAGATGAAGTTCATGGCCACCTCCAAGGTCTTCGAGGTCGAGGAGATCGGGGTTTTTAAGCCAAAAATGGAAAAAGCCGAGACACTTTCGGCCGGAGAGGTCGGTTATATCGCCGCCAACATCAAGGAAGCCAAAGACGCCAAGGTGGGCGACACCATAACGAATGAACAAAACCCAACGGCCGAACCCCTGCCAGGTTTTAAAGACGTTCTTCCCATGGTTTTCTGCGGTCTCTACCCGGTCATCTCAGAAGATTACGATAAATTGAAAGAAGCACTGTCCAAGCTCAAACTTTCGGACGCGGCCTTATCCTATGAACCGGAAACCTCGGTTGCCCTATCTTTCGGTTTCCGATGTGGGTTTCTGGGGCTGTTGCACATGGAGATCGTCCAGGAACGGCTGGAAAGAGAATATAACCTCAACCTCATCGCTACCGCGCCAAGCGTTGTTTATAAGGTCCGCAAGACCAACGGCGAGGATGTTTTCGTGGACAACCCTACCAAACTACCCGACCCGTCCTATATCGAGGAGATATTCGAACCCTATATCGACGCCAAGGTCATCGTTCCGGCGGATTACATCGGGGCGGTCATGACCCTTTGCCAGGAAAAAAGAGGTGCCCATAAAGACACCCACTTCCTGGATACGGCCCGCGCGGTCATCACCTATGAATTGCCTTTAGCCGAAGTGGTCATGGATTTTTTCGACAAGCTAAAGAGCTGTACCAAAGGTTACGCTTCTTTGGATTATGAACCCATCGGTTTCCGGTCCGGAGACGTTGTGAAGGTGGACATCCTCCTGAATGGTGATGTGGTGGACGCCCTTTCCTTTATGGTCCACCGGGATAAAGCGGATATCCGAGGGAGAGGAATCGCGGAAAAATTGAAAGAGATCATTCCCCAGCAATTGTTCGAGGTTCCCATTCAGGCCGCCATCGGCGGGAAGATCATCGCCCGGGAAACGGTCCGGGCCAGACGCAAGGATGTGCTGGCCAAATGCTACGGCGGGGATATCACTCGAAAACGAAAACTTCTGGAAAAACAAAAGGAAGGCAAGAAGCGCATGAAGTCCATCGGTCAGGTAGAGATACCCCAGGACGCCTTTATGGCTGTCCTAAGGGTCGAGGATTGAACGGACTCAAAATTCTGTTTAAATAAGCCTGCTTTTAGGGTTGGGGGCTGGATCATGTTCGAGGAGCGCTCTATGGAAAACCTGAATTATTACCTCTACATTGCCGCGGCGATCCTGACGGTCGTGGAGATCGGCCTGTTGTGGGTTTATCCCGCTTTCCGTAAAAACCCCAATGCCGCCGGAATGGTGGAAACCATCGATTCCCTCTGGGTCGCCATGGTAGTCGCCTTGGCCCTGAAGGCCATCCTTCTTCAGCCTTTCACCATCCCATCGGGTTCCATGGAAGACACCCTGTTGCCAGGCGACTATATCCTCGTGAAAAAATATGAGTATGGTTACTCCATCTGGAACAGCACCCCTCGTTTCCTGCAGTTCAATAAACCCCAAAGACGGGACATCATTGTTTTTGTATATCCGAAGGACCACAGCAAGGACTTCATCAAGCGTTGCATCGGATTGCCGGGGGATGTTATCGAGTACAAGAACAAGGTGCTATTCGTGAACGGGGTGAAACAGGACGAACCTTACGTGAAACACATCGATCCCACCATTATTCCCACCGGTGATTATTTCAATGGGGTCCGCGATAATTTCGGCCCTGTGACGGTCGCTCCGGGCAATTATTTCATGATGGGGGATAACCGGGACAACAGTGCCGACTCTCGCTACTGGGGCCAACTGGACGAGAAGCTCATCAAAGGGAAGGCCTGGGTGATCTATTGGCACAGTAACGATTTCCGCCCGTCCTTCGATCGCATCTTCAAGACCGTGAAATAAAACGAGGCATTCGTTGAACGCCTATATCCATATACCCTTCTGCGCGTCCATCTGCCATTATTGTGATTTCACTTCCTTCGCTGGGCAGGGTCCCAAGATCCCGGCTTATGTGAACGCTTTGTGCCGTGAGATCGAGAGATCCGATCTTAAAGGCCCGCTTTCTACTGTCTACTTTGGGGGAGGCACACCCTCAACCCTATCCGCGGACCAATTAACGAAAATACTGGGTGCTCTCCAGGACAAAACCGGGTTCGGTCTAACCATTGAGATAAGCCTGGAGGCCAACCCTGAAACGGTGGACTTGGAGAAGCTGAAAGGTTACCGAAAAGCTGGAGTAAATCGGGTGAGTTTTGGGGCCCAAGCGGTCCAAAAGGAAGTGCTCCATCAACTGGGCCGGGGTCATGAGTGGCCTCAGGTGGAAACGGCTTTCCAGAAAGCAAGGGAAGCAGGGTTTGATAACCTCAATCTTGATCTGATGTTCGGTTTACCTGGTCAGAAACTGGAAATGTTCGAAGAATCACTGGAACGGTCATTGGCCCTGGCGCCCGAGCATCTTTCCCTTTATGCCCTGCAAGTGGAAGAAGGCACACCCCTTGCCAAAAAGGTGATCCGAGGAATGGTGGTGGGTACTGAAGACGAAACGGCGGATCAATACGAACTGGCCCAAAAGAAACTTGGGAACGCTGGTTATGTCCAATACGAAGTCTCCAATTTTTCCAAACCTGACCGGGAATGTCGCCACAATCATAATATTTGGAAGGGCGAGGATTATTGGGGTTTTGGGGTGTCGGCAGTAGGCACGGTCAGTGGAGTTCGAACCAGTCATGGGGAGGACTTGGCCGAATATATCCGAACTTCAGGGGTGGGCCTTCAGACTGAAAAACTCGAAGAGTCCACCAAAGCCTTTGAGAATTTGATGCTTGGTTTGCGCACAAAAGAAGGGGTTTTGAAGGCGGATGTGGAAAAGTACGCTGTTTTATCGGGAGCGCGTTATCAAGGAAAGTTCGATGATCTGCTTCAAAAAGGCTTTCTCCAGCAAACCAGGGATAGATACCAAGTGACCTCAAAGGGGTATTTTGTTTTGAACGGCATATTGGAAGCTTTGATGGTTTGATAGGACTTTTTCATCAGTTTTCTGGCCAAAACAAGCCTTTGGCAAGTTGACTTTCCCTTGACCCTACCTATTATGTTGCATGAAAGTTACCCCATTCATTCGGAGATGATCTTTTGTCGACCCATTCACCCTTGATGGAACGCGAGGAAAGCATTCTTTCTTCCGTCATCCGCCATTATGTCGATTCGGCCAAGCCCATCGGCTCCCAAATGATCGCCGAAGAGATGGATCTTTCCTCGGCCACGGTCCGCAATGTCCTGATGGAATTGGAACGCAAAGGTTTCCTGACCCATCCCCACACCTCAGCGGGACGTATCCCGCTGGACCGGGCCTATCGATTCTACGTGGACAAGCTCATGCAGGCCCGGGAACTGAGCCTGAGGGAAAAACAATCCATCGAGAAGGAATATGACCGGACGAGGGACGAGGTGGAAACCCTCATGCGCCATACCGCCAAGATCCTATCCGCCATGACCCAGTTGGCCGGGTTGGCCCTTTTCCATCTGCCCAATGAGATATCCCTGGACCATTTCAAATTGGTTCTTATCAACCCCCGAAAGATCATGGTCATCCTGGTGCTGGGCCACGGACTGGTCAAGGAAGAACTGGTCCGATTGGATAGTCCCGTTCAACTCAAGGAGATCACACGGATCAATCAACTATTGAATTCCAGGTTTTCCGGAAAAAGTTTGGCCGAGATACAGGAGGATATCCTGAAAGAGGCGGAGACTGTCAAGAACACACGATTGAGCATCCTGGAAACCGTTCTGAAACTTATCGACAACGCCCTGTGTTTCCAGACCGATCGGATCCATCTGGAGGGTGCCGCCAACCTCATGGAACAGCCCGAGTTCAAAAGCCTGGAAAAAATGGAACAAGTGGTTCGATTGGTCGAGGAAAAAGGCCCCTTGGCCGATGTCCTGAATCGCCGTTGGGAGCGCTCCGGCTTGGAGGTCGAGATAGGCAGGGAGTTCACCAACAACGCCCTTCGGGAATTCTCGTTCGTCCATGTCACTTATTCCCTCCAGGGTAAGGTCATCGGGGCCGTCGGCGCCCTGGGACCTACTCGCATGGCCTATGACCGTGTCGCTGGGATCGTGGGACATTTGGCCCATTCCCTGGAAGACACCTTCACGCGACGGGGAGTTTGACCTTGCCCGAGAATCCCATGAATCCAGAACCCGAGATCGAGATACTTTCCAGCGCTCCAGAAACTGAAGATGGTTTTACACCGGGACCAGTGCCTGTTCCTTCCGCCGAAGGCGAGGAATGGAAGAAAAAACATGACGAGGTCAAGGAACAACTCGTCTGGATGGCCGCTGATTTTGACAACTACAAAAAACGGGTCTTGAAGGAGAAGGAAGAGTTTCTTAAATTCTCCCAGACGGGGTTGCTGAAGGAGTTCCTGGTGGTCGTGGACAACCTGGAAAGGGCCCTAGCGGCCCTGCCCTCGGATGATATGGACAAAGGACTGTTGACCCTTAAGGAAGGGGTGGAGTTGACCCTGCGCCAGTTCCGTTCCCTGCTGGAAAAGAATGGGGTCACCCGGATCAAAGCTTTGGGTGAGATGTTCAACCCGAGGTTCCATGAGGTCATGTTCCAGGAAGATACGGACAAGTTCCCCGATGGGACGGTCATGGAAGAACTTCAAAGCGGGTATTTGCACCATGACCGGGTCTTAAGACCGGCAATGGTCAAAGTGGCGAAAAATCAGTAGATCGTTGACAGTCGACAGCCGGGACCAACAAGGCATTTCCTGCCAAACTGTTGACCGCCGACTTTATTGAAGATTGATTGCGCGCCTTCGGTCCATTAAAAGACGAAGGGCTTAAACCAAGAGGAGAGATATATGGCAACGAACAAAGTATTGGGAATCGATCTGGGAACGACCAATTCCTGTATGGCGATCATGGAAGGCGGAGAGCCCAAGGTCATCGCTAACGCGGAAGGCGCTCGCACAACCCCCTCGGTGGTTGGTTTTTCAAAGACCGGCGAGAGGTTAGTGGGCCGAGTAGCCAAGAACCAATCCATTACCAATCCCACCAATACGGTTTTTTCCATCAAACGTTTCATGGGTCGCAAGCTGCATGACCCGGAGGTCGAGATGGACCGCAAACTGGTGCCCTATGGCCTTAAAGAATCCTCCAACGGGGATGTTCGGGTGAAGATCGACGACAAGGAATATTCCGCGCCCGAGATCTCGGCTATGATCCTGCAAAAACTGAAAGCGGACGCCGAAGCTTACGTGGGTTCGGAGATCACCGAGGCGGTCATCACGGTACCGGCCTATTTCAATGACGCCCAACGTCAGGCCACCAAGGACGCGGGCAAGATCGCGGGGCTCAACGTCCTTCGCATCATCAACGAGCCGACCGCCGCGGCCCTGGCCTATGGTCTGGACAAAGAAAAAAAGAACGAGAAGATCGCGGTTTATGACCTGGGAGGGGGAACTTTCGACATCTCCATCCTGGAATTGGGCGACGGGGTATTCGAGGTCAAGTCCACCAACGGGGATACCCATTTGGGCGGGGACGATTTTGACCAAAGGATCATCCAATGGCTCATCGAGGAGTTCAAAAAGGACAACGGTATCGACCTGAAGAACGACCGTATGGCGCTCCAGAGATTGAAGGAGGGCGCTGAGAAGGCCAAGATCGACCTGTCCAGCACCGCTGAGACGGAGATCAACCTGCCTTTCATCACGGCGGACGCCTCAGGACCGAAACACTTGAACGTCAAGTTGTCCCGTTCCAAATTGGAGCAGCTGGTCATGGACATGGTGGATAAGACCATCGAACCTTGCCGCAAGGCTCTGAAGGACGCGGGTCTTTCCGTGGATGACATCCAAGAAGTGGTCCTGGTCGGCGGGATGACCCGCATGCCCAAGGTGCAGGAAGTGGTGAAGGAATTCTTCAAACGGGAGCCCCATAAGGGCGTGAATCCGGACGAGGTAGTGGCGGTAGGCGCGGCCATCCAGGGCGGTGTCTTGAAGGGCGAGGTGAAGGATGTCCTATTGCTGGACGTCACGCCGTTATCGCTGGGAGTGGAGACGTTGGGAGGAGTCATGACCAAAGTCATCGAGCGCAATACCACTATCCCGGTAAAGAAAAGTCAGGTGTTCTCGACCGCCTCCGACAGTCAAAGTACGGTCTCCATCCATGTGCTCCAGGGGGAGCGGGAGATGGCGGGGGACAACCGAACCCTCGGCCGGTTCGACCTGGTGGGTATACCGCCCGCGCCGCGTGGGGTGCCACAGATTGAGGTGACCTTCAATATCGACGCTAACGGCATCCTGAATGTTTCCGCCAAGGATCTGGGAACAGGCAAGGAACAGAACATCCGCATCACGCCTTCCTCCGGCTTATCCGAGGAAGAGATCAAGAAGATGCAGAAAGACGCCGAACTGCACGCTGAGGAAGATAAAAAGAAGAAGGAAAATATCGAAGCCAAGAACCAGGCAGATACGCTGGTCTACTCCACCGAAAAGGCGTTGAAAGAGTATGGGGATAAGGTTGACGCCGACACGAAGAAGCAGATCGAGGAAAAACTGGAATCGCTGAAGAAAGTCCAGGCTGGGGACGATTCAGAGGCCATCAAGAAGGCCGTCCAGGAGCTCAACGATGTTTCCATGAAGCTCGGCGAGGCCATGTACAAGGCCGCCGCTGAGAAACAAAAGGGAGCGGAAGGCGCTCCGGCGGATGGAGCCAAACCCGAGGAGAAGCCAAAGGATGACGGGGCGGTGGACGCCGAATACGAGCCTGTCGATAAGGATAAAAAGTAATTTTATCCAGCAAAAGCCGATCAAAAACGAAGGGAATGCTAGGATTCCCTTCGTTTTTTTATTTCCAGGGCGGTGTTATAATTTCACCCCCTTAAGACCAGTCATCGCTTGATTCCAAAATACGATCGGAAAGCTTCGGAATGCCCAAAAAAATAGCTATCCTCGGCTCTACTGGGAGCATCGGGATATCGACCCTCAAAGTGGTCCAAAAGTTATACCCCGCCTTCCAGGTGGTGGGTCTTACCGCCAACACCAATATTCGTGAGCTGGCTTTCCAGATCAAAAAGTTCAAACCACGCTACGCCGCTTTAATGGACGAAAGTTTGGTGGCCAAGCTCAAGGCTATGGTCAAGAAAACCCCCACCCGCATACTGGGAGGGGAAGAGGGCGTTGTGGCGGTGGCGGCTGAAACCGGCGCCGAATTGGTACTTTCGGCCATCGTGGGGGCGGCGGGTTTGAAACCGACCCTGGCGGCCATCCACAAGGGCAAGACCATCGCCCTGGCGAACAAAGAAACCATGGTCATGGCGGGGGAAGTGGTCACCAAGGCCGCCAAAAGGTCGGGTTCCAAGATATTGCCCGTTGATAGCGAGCATTGCGCGGTTTTTCAGTGCCTGGCCGGTCATCCCCCGGATCGGGAGATCCATAAGATCCTGCTGACGGCCTCTGGAGGCCCCTTCCGTAGTTTGGACCGCAAACAGTTCCATAAGATATCGGTCCAACAGGCCCTCCATCATCCCACCTGGCGGATGGGACCCAAGATCACTATCGACTCGGCCACCATGATGAATAAGGGGCTGGAGGTCATTGAGGCCCATTATTTGTTCAACGTGCCTTATAAAAAGATCGACATCGTCATCCATCCCGAATCCATCATCCATTCCATGGTGGAATATATCGATGGCTCGATCCTGGCCCAACTGGGGACCACGGACATGCAGATCCCCATCCAGTACGCGATGACCTATCCTTCCCGGGCTCATAGCCCGGTCGAAAGATTGGACCTGACCAAGACCTGGCGGCTTCATTTCGAGAAACCAGATAGGCGCAAATTCCCTTGTGTGGACTTGGCCTATGAGGCTGGGGAAAAAGGGAAGACCTATCCGGCCGTTCTGAACGCGGCCAACGAGGTGGCGGTGGGCCGTTTCCTCGCCGGAAAAATTAACTTCACCGAAATACCGAAAATCATCGAGAAAACCTTAAAAAAGCACCGTCCCCTGACAAACCCCAACCTCGATGGTATATTGTTGGCCGACCGCTGGGCCCGCGTTGAAGCGGGGAAAATTCGCTAAGGAACCCTATGAACTCGATCGGATGGTGGTTGGAAGTTATTCTCGCTTTTGGATTCATGGTCTTCATCCATGAGGGAGGCCACTACCTACTTTGCCGGTTCTTCAGTGTGGATGTGGAAGAATTCGCATTGGGATTCGGCCCCATACTCGTATCCCGCAAATGGGGAAAGACCCTCTATTCCGTTCGGGCGTTTCCTTTGGGGGGGTTCTGTAAACCCAAGGGAGGGGACCTGAGCGGCGAAACTGCCGATAAAATGTATGAAACCCCCCCCGAACCAGGAGATTTCCTATTCGCTGCCTGGTGGAAAAGGGTTTTTATCTTCCTGGCCGGGCCTGGCATGAATTATCTTTCCGCCTTCGCAATCCTGTTCCTCCTTTTTTGGTGTGTGGGAGAGAAAACACCTATTGAAGATCCTGTTCTGGGATTTGTTCCACCCCAAAGTATGGCGGACCAATCCGGCTTCCGTAAAGGCGACAAGATCCTCAAGGTGGATGGCCAACCTGTCACGAACCTTTATACGGTGTTGGACCTGGTTTCCGAAAAGCTTGAAAAGAACCCGAAACAAGGGGTTCCCTTGTCCATTGAAAGGAAAGGGAAGGCGTTGGAATTGACTTTCCAGGGCGACCTGCAAAAACCTGACGCTGAACTTGGTCTTTACGCCCTGATCCCTCCGATCATCGGTTCGGTGCCTTTTTCCTCTCCGGCGATGAAAGCGGGGCTGAAAGAGGGGGATAAAGTCCTGACCGTGGACGGAAAAAAAGTCTCCGAATGGATGGAATTGGCATTCCTCATCCACAATAGCAAGTCGGATGAGGTCAAAATGGATGTTTCTCGGGACGGCAAGAGTTACCCCATCATCCTGAAGAAGATCTACGATGGGACCGGTAAACATATCGGTATTTCCCCTATCGATCCTCAAAGATTCGACATAAGGAAATTGGGGTTTGGCGAGGCCTTTTTATCTGCGGGCCGCAAGATCACTTCCACTTGTGGTCTTTATCTGGGGGCACTATGGGAAATGGTCACGGGAAAGATATCCCTGAAAGACTCCATTGGGGGGCCGGTCACCATCATGCGCCTGATGTACCAAAGGGCGTCCCTAGGCCTCATCGAGTTCTGCAATATCGTGTCCTTCATTTCCTTGGTGCTTTGCATCATGAACCTCCTTCCCATTCCGGTGGTCGATGGGGGACAGATCGTCCTTTGCGTGGTCGAGGGGCTTAAACGCAAGCCCGTCTCGGTCCGTATCCAGATGGCCTATCAACAGGTCGGTTTTTTCCTTCTGGTGGGGCTCATGGCCCTGGCGGTCGTGATGGATTTTTGGAACATCTATCTGGAGAAATTCCACAATCAGATCCATTGATGGTCCCGCGCTAGGTCGGGCGGGACGGTCCTTGGAAAGTTTCAATATTAAGGGGAGGCTTCTTTGAAACTACACGAATATCAAGCGAAGGAACTGTTCGCCAAGTACGGATTGCCGGTCACGCCGGGCGTGGTGGTCAAGCATCTGTCCGAAATCGAGGAAGCCATCCTTAAATTCCCAGGCGGCCCCTGGGTGGTCAAGGCCCAGATCCACGCGGGCGGACGGGGCAAGGCGGGCGGCGTCAAGCTGGCCAAGACCGAGACGGAACTGCACCAAAAAGCCAGCGATATCCTGGGCATGACCCTTATCTCACCCCAGACCGGCCCCCAGGGCCGTTTGGTCAAGAAGATCTTCATTACCCCCGCCATCGATTTCGAGAAAGAACTTTATGTCAGCGTGGTCCTGGACCGGGGTTCCCGTTGTCCAGTCCTGCTGGCGTCGGCTGAAGGCGGCACCGAGATAGAGGAATTGGCCGTCACCAAACCCCAGGCCATCCTGAAAGTCATCATCGATCCAGTGGAAGGGTTGCAAGCCTACCAGGCCCGTCAATTGCACCTGGACTTGGGATTGCCCAAGGAGAAGGTCAATCAGGGCGCCAAGATATTCCAGGACATGTACCGGATGTTCATGGACCTGGACCTTTCCTTGATCGAAGTGAACCCTTTGGTGGTCCTGAAGAATGGGGACATCCACTGCCTGGACGCGAAAGTTTCTTTCGAGGACAACGGTTTGGCCCGGCACAAGGAATATGCCTCCTGGCGTGACCCGGACGAGGAAGACGCCCGCGAGCTGGAAGCCGCTGAGTTCGGACTTTCCTATATCTCCCTGGACGGCAACATCGGATGTTTGGTCAACGGAGCAGGGTTGGCCATGGCCACCGCCGACGCCATCCAGCATTTCGGCGGGATGCCGGCCAATTTCCTGGATGTGGGCGGGGGAGCCTCTACCAAGGCGGTCACGGCGGCCTTCAAGATCATCCTTTCGGACAGCCGGGTGAAGGCCATTTTGGTCAATATCTTCGGCGGCATCATGAAATGCGATGTGATCGCCCAGGGCATCATGGACGCGGCCATGGAAGTGGGATTGAAGCTTCCCCTGGTCATCCGCCTGGAAGGGACCAACGTGGAAAAGGGCAAAGAACTGCTGGCTCAATCCGAACTGAAGTACGCGTTCGCGTCCAGCATGGACGAGGCCGCCCAAACGGTGGTCAAAGCGGCGGGAGGGACAATCCTATGAGCATCTATTTAGATAAAGAAGCCAAGGTCATTTGCCAGGGGATCACCGGCTCGGCCGGGTTATTCCATTCCAAAGCCTGCCGGGAATATGGGACCAAGCTGGTAGGCGGGGTCACGCCGGGCAAAGGCGGTTCGGAAGTCGAGGGATTCAAGGTGTTCGACACGGTCGCCGATGCGGTCAAGAAGACCGGGGCCAATACCACCATGATCTTCGTGCCGGCGTTATTCGCGGCCGACGCCATCCTGGAGGCCGCCGCCGCCGGGATCCAACTGATCGTTTGTATCACCGAGGGCATTCCGGCCAATGATATGTCCCGGACGATGAAACTTCTCAAACAATATCCCCAGACCCGGCTCATCGGCCCCAATTGCCCCGGTATCATCACGCCCGGGGATGCCAAGGTGGGCATCATGCCGGGTTATATCCACAAACCAGGCAAGATCGGCATCGTTTCCAGGTCCGGAACCCTCACCTATGAGGCGGTATGGCAGGTGACCCAACTGGGTCTGGGCCAGTCGACCTGTATCGGCATCGGGGGCGACCCGATCGTCGGGACGACCCATCTGGACGCTTTGGAAGCGTTCAACAAGGACAAGGCCACCCAGGCGGTCATCATGATCGGAGAGATCGGCGGGACGGCGGAAGAGGAAGCGGCCCAATTTGTTAAGAAAGAAATGAAGAAGCCAGTCGCGGCGTTCATCGCGGGTATGACCGCGCCTCCGGGTAAACGCATGGGCCACGCGGGCGCCATCGTTTCCGGCGGCAAGGGAACGGCGAAAGAAAAGATAGCGGCGCTGGAAGCGGCGGGCATCACGGTGGCCCAAAGTCCCGGCGGGATCGGCAACGCTCTGGTGGAAGCCCTGAAGGGTAAGAAAAAAGGGAAGGCAAAATCCTCCGGGAAATGATCGGAGGGGGTATTCCCTACGCTAAGTTCTCGTTGACCCAGTGATAGATCAAGGTGTTCGCCAGGGGCCCCCAAATTCGGGAGTCCGTTCCCTGGAATACCGCGAAGGTATTCAATCCGCACGCGGAGGCCAACTGGGTCACGCCGCTGTCATTACCCAAATAGGCGGCCGAGACCGATAGCACCCCTGCTAAAGTCCTCAGATCCAATGATTTATCCAGAACTTTCACGCCCTGAAGACCGCTAAATGCCTGTCGGATATTTTCCAAATCCCTTTCTTCGACCTCGCCCCAGGTGACCAATACTTGTTTGTTCGATTCAGTGACAGCCCTTTGGGCGGCGTCCCGGAAAAAAGAAAGGGGCGCATTCTTTTTTGGGCTACCGCTCCCGGGATGGATGACCAGAGGTTTTGTAAACCCCAGGTTTTTCAATAGGTCCAGACCTTTTGAGGATAACTCCGGACTTATCTTGAGGCGGGCCTGTCTCAAAAGAGGATCGTCAGGAAGGGGATTGGGGATGACGGTCTGAAGCCAGTATTCGCCGGCCCATCGAGCTTCCTGTAAAAAATCAGAGAAAGATTGGGCAGGGTAATGAAGTCGTACTTGAGAAAGGGCCGATAGTTTTTGTTCTAGCGAACTGTCCCTATCCTTGAAGAACAAATAAACGTCAGAGAAACCGTTCAGGAAATCCCTGACGGAGGGTTCCCAATTGCCGGGCGTGAGGAGGGATTGAAGAAGAGGTTCCAAGGCCACCACTTGGTCCACTCCCAGTATTTCATTTCCCAGGGCTTGATACGCAAAGGTTCCCGCGATCGTCACGGGCGCTTTGGTTTGGAGGAAGTGAAGGGCTGGCAGGGTCATCAGGCTGTCCCCCAGACTTCCCGCGGTCAGGACCAGTGTTCCTCTTGATGGTTCCATGGGAGCAGTATAAATCAGGAAGGGTGAAAGCGCTTTTTGCTTTTTGACCGTTAAAGATGTGAATAATTTTCAATAAACGTCAAAAAAAACACGAAAGCGCTTCCTGCTTTTTTGTAGGACTGAATTGATTTAACGTTGGCCTGTAAGGTTTTTTATGGTTTGATATGGCACTCATTCTGCATATTATTTCAAAACCTTTTTCGTCGAGCGGTTGTCTTTGAACCACCATTCATCGGAGAGAAATGTGAAGCGTTCGTTCAACATGTGGTTGGGTACGGCCCTGACCGGGCTATTCCTCCTCACCCTCGGAAATTCCGTCGCCATGGCGACCTCAGCCCAACTCATCACTCGAGTGGATGCTGTCAACGGCGGAAAAATTTTGTCAGCAAACTCTGGATGCACGGTCCGCTTGAAGGGTGTGGATGTGGACAGCTTGGAATACAATTCCACTGGAGACAATGTTATATTGAATACTGTTGCCGAGGCTGTCACGGCCTGGAACGCGAATGTTATCCGCTTGCCCTTGAGCCAGGACTATTGGTTCGGGTGCGGTAGTGATATGTCCAACTATCAGGCTTTAGTTGATGGTATTGTCAATTTCTGTTTGTCCAACAATGCTTATGTGCTTCTGGATCTTCATTGGTCAGGGAATCAAACAGGATCAACCGATCCCTGCGGAGCTGGCTGGGGAAATGATCACACACTCAATAGCGGCCATCAATTAAACATGCCGGACGACAATAGTGTGACCTTCTGGTCGTCCGTCGCAGCTCGTTACGCTAATAACCCAGCCGTTCTTTTTGACCTGTACAACGAACCTCATGACGACCCTTGGCTCACCTGGCGCAATGGCGGGACCAGCGGATCGGGTTTCCATACGCCTGGGTTGCAGGCTCTTTTGAACACCATTCGAAACACGGGAGCCAATAATGTCGTTGTTGCTGGCGGTTTGAACTGGGCTTATGACCTTACCGGAATCGTCAACAATTCTTGTGGCAGTGTTCCCTGCGCATTGACGGAAACGTCAACCGGGAATGGGATCATCTACGCAACGCATATCTATCCCTGGAAAGGGACCGGGGCCTATTGGACCCCAACCGATGGGAACACTTACATCGCTGTAGCAGGTCAGTACCCCATTTTTGTCGGTGAGTTCGGGGAAGGAGGAACCACTGCCGCAAGCGCTACAATTACTGGGTTTACCCCTGATCCTGACGTGAATGGAGCGTGGATGGGAACGGTTCTAAGTTGGATGGACTCTTTGGGCATTTCAGGGACGGCCTGGGATATGAACACTGGCTCTTCCCCTATTTTGATCACGGATTGGGCTTATACTCCTAGCGCATGGGAAGGAGTTACAGTTAAAAGTTGGCTTTCAAACGCTGTTCCTGTTTGCAATCTGCCGACTTATACGCCCACCTCAACGGATACACCCTGCATGGTAAATGGCAATACTTGCACACCTACCAGCACCAATACGCCCACACCGACTTATTCTCCTACCAATAGCCCTACGGTCACGCCTACTGTAATTACTCAAATGATCGATAATTTTGAAATTACCGGAACCCAACTGAACCCGCCTTTTACGGGCACTTGGCAAACCAACATCGGCAACGGTTCCACTGAGCAAGCCAATTACAATTACGCTGGAGGAGCCAACGGGACGAACTATTCCATGAGAGCCACAGGTACGCTGGCTTCAGGTGGTTGGGCTCAGGAACAGGCGAATTTGTATAACCCAATGTCACTGTTCAACGCCTCGGGTTTTGTGGGGATCGGTTTTTGGATCCTCGGGGATGGGAATACTTATCGCATTGATATCAATACGACCGATGTCACCAATTATGATTGGTGGGGATATAACGTCACCCCCCCGGCGGGAGTTTGGACCTTATACCAGATTGCCTTCTCGAGCATGACCCAACAAGGTTTTGGGGCGGCGGCCCCTTTCAACTTGGCCCATGTGAAAGGTATCCAATTTGACGCGGAGGCCGTGGGAGCTTACAGTTACCAGGTTGATGAGGTCATGTTTTACACGGCCGCTGGGGCTATTTATACCTATACTCCCACGTCCACTTTCACACCAACCATGACCGATACACCTTGTTTAGTTGGTGGCAATACCTGTACCCCAACCTTTACCGCGACTCCTACCTCGACTTTCACCGTGACCCAGACCTTTACCCCGACATCAACTTTTACGGTCACTAATACACCCACCCCCACATCGACACCGTTCAATCTTTTAGTGCCTTATCCCAATCCATGGCCCGATCCCAAAAGCCCAGGCTCGACCATCAAGTTCTATTATCAGAATGACCAACAATATGATCAGGTCCAGTTGAAGATATTTTCCCTGGCCTTCCGAAAACTTTATGAGGACGACTCACTTCCGACTGCCCAGGGTCCACAATCCTATTCCCTCCAGGGTATGGGACAAGCGAACCTTAATTTGGCCAATGGCCTATATTATTTTGCGATCAGCTCCAATGTTGGTGGACAACCTAGCCAGAAGTTGATGAAGGTATTGATCCTCCGCTGATGTTTTTGAGATTGTCCCGCTGATTATTCCTTTAATTAAAGTCATAATCACCTAAAAACCAGGCGAAGATCGGTCCGTAACGAAGAGCAGAAAAAGAAAAATATTTTGACACTCCCAAAGGGTTTCATCGTCTAATTAGCGATATAATTCAATTCAACCGCTTTTGAAAGCCGAATCATCTTCGGCTTTTCTTTTTTTAAAGGGGACTGGTCTTAAAAACCATGAGTCATAAAAAAATATTGAACCTGCTGGGGATTGTCCTTCTCGGTTTGATGGCTTCGGGACTGGCGAATGCACAAACCCTGCCAGCCACCATTACAGTTAACGCTGGTGTCACCGTGAATTCCTTCATTCCGGTCAGCCTCTTCGGTAACAATGCCGCCTATTGGATCAGCAATACAGCCAACCAGGCAGTCCAATCCAAGGTCCAAGCGGCGGGGAATTATTTCATCCGTTTCCCAGGGGGATCTTCTTCAGACGATTTCCATTGGAATGGTACGGGAAGTTTTGACGCCAACAATTACTGGGTCCCCAGCGGGACCACCTATACGGCCGGATTCGCGGATAACGAGACTTATCGAGGCACATCCTCAAGTTATGGTACGGCATCCCACATCACCGATGGGAGCACAACCACCACCTGGCTATCTAATGTGGATACGGATTTGCCAAACCATCAATGGGTGATCCTGGACCTGGGCGCGGGAACGGCGTTTTCCTCGGTTTCCATTATATGGGGCACGCCTTATGCAACAACATTCCAAGTCCAATATTGGCCCACCACAGGCTGGCCTCCGCCCTTGAGCGACAACTCCTCCAATAAATGGATCACCACGTCCGCCGGAACAGTGACCGGGACCGGGGGGACTCAAGTCGTCAATTTCACCGCTGTATCCGCTGAATATGTTCAACTGCTTTTGACAGCCAGTTCCGCGGGAGCGGGAGGGGCGTATTCCATCGAACAAGTCTATGTCTTGAACGGGGCGTCGGTCGTTTCGAACAATACGAGCAGCGCTACCAGCCAGACCCAAGTGCAGGTTTCGAGCACTGACCCGGCTAGTTCCAAGAACTATACAACCAATCCTCCGGGAAGCACGGATTTTGAGTCCTTCATGACCTACGCGAACGCTTTTACCGATCCCAACGGTCCGCCTGGCCAGCACGCCATCCCCATGATCACGGTCAACCTCGGCACCGGGACGGCGCAGGAGGCGGCCAGCTGGGTCTATTACGCCAATACCGTAAAGGGATACGGTATCAAGTAC
The DNA here is from genome assembly GCA_963830915.1 of candidate division FCPU426 bacterium. Taxonomy (GTDB): domain Bacteria; phylum Oederibacteriota; class Muellerivitia; order Muellerivitales; family Muellerivitaceae; genus CAWHOE01. The sequence goes on along the minus strand of CAWHOE010000006.1, from coordinate 195,117 downwards.
TGGCAGATCGGCAACGAGACCGAAGGAGCGTGGGAAACAGGAGGGCCTCTTCCCGCCCAGGATTATGTGCGCCGCTACATCGAGTATTACACCGCCATGAAGGCCGTGGACCCGACCATCATCATCACGGGCCCAGTCGCGGGTAGTTTTGGGGATACATCCAACATGTATGACGGAAAAAGTTATGTTCAGGATTTCATCGGGATATTGCAATCCAAGAGCGCCATCGCCGACCTGAATGCCATCGATTACCATTGGTATCCCAATTATGGGAACTATACGGCGGCGGCGGCATTGACTTCCACCGCCAGCCTGGACGGGTACCCCGCCCAGTTGAACGGTTGGCTGACTAGCGCGGGAGTGGCCAGCCCAACGACCGTACCTGTCTTAATGAGCGAATTCAATGTCGATCCAGGGGATGAGAACTTCCAAGTACAATTGGGTAACGGTCTTTGGGTGGCGGACGCCCTGGGCCACTTCATCAACGCCTTTGGAAGCCGGGGTTATTGCAACCTTTGGGACACATTGAATGGGGGTAGCGGAGGAACCAGTGTGACCGGAGGCGACTTAGGCTATTTGAACGTCAACAACGATGGTTACCAGTATCAACCTCGCGCGACCTACTGGGCGATGCAGATGATGACCAGCGATTGGGCCATAACGGGGGACGTCAATACTCATCAACTAATCAAAACGACCATCAGCGGAGCAAGCGCACCGGCGTCTTTATTCGCGGCTTATACGGATTATCGACCGGATGGGGTCCTTTCCATGGTCGTCATCAATAAACACCCGGCCGATTCCTATGTCACATGGATCACTGGATTGCCATTTACCCCCAATACCACCGCCAACGGATGGACCTTGACCAGCGCCAATTATGTTTGGGAAACCACAACGACCCCTTATCATGCGTCGACGGATACGGCACCTACTACGGTCACCTATACCGGAGTCTCCAGTTCATTCCCTGTGACCTTCCAGCCATACTCGATTAATGTCCTGCAATTCACCAATTCAGGTCAGCCGACCAATACATTCACCTTTACGCCTACCATTACCTTTACACCCACGATCACCGCTACTCCCAACTATGGGCCTGCTACTTTAGTCGATAATTTTGAGGACCTGACCCGGGATGGCACTCCGCCAGCTAGGACCAATCTTTGGGGCGGTACTTGGAGTACTTTTGTGGACTCCAATGGCAGTTCCATCAGTGTTCAATACGGCGTGTCGCCTGGCGCGAACGGTACCAATTACGCGGCTCGCATTACGGGCACGATCGTGGCTAAAACGGCCTCCAACAATCCCTATTCCGGATACGAAAGTGGGCTGAGCCCGGGTGGGGCTTCTTACAACCTGAGTGGAGCTGGGATCATCGGCCTTGAATTCTGGGTCTACGGGGATGGAAATACCTACCGGATGATGGTCGCCAGTCAATCCGTAACCGATGGGGACAATTACGGCTTAACGATCACCCCTCCTTCGGGTGTTTGGACTTTTTACCAGATACCGTTTTCCAGCATGACCCGCCAGGGATGGGGGTCACAAACGGGCCTGCCAACCAACGAAACGGGAACGGATATAACAGGTATAGAGTTTAATACCCAGGGTTACGGCTATAACTACAACGTTGAATTGGATCAGATCGCTTTTTACACCTTATCAGGTGTGACACCAACCTCGACTTTTACGGCCACCAATACCCGGACCAACACGGCCACCAAATCACCTACCTCGACCCCGACAAATTCAACCACATCCACACCCACTATGAGCGCTACCGATTCCTCGACGCCTACAGCTTCTCCTACAACCACACCCTCTTTTACAGAAACCAATTCTCCTACCGTGACTTCGACCTCGACCACCACGGATACGGCTTCCTTAACGCCTACCTTGACCGCTACCCCTACAGGAACCTGGTACACGAACACGCCCACCTATTCCCCGTCCCAGACATTCACAAATACAGCTTCCCAGACACCCACAGCCACCTGGACTTATACGTCGACGTCAACCCCTAGCGCTACCAATACTCCTACGGTTCCTTTAAACACTTCCACCCCAACGAACAGTCCTACGGCCACGAACACCTCACTTTGGACCAATACTTCCACAGGGACCAACTCCCCGACCCTGCCGCCAACATCCACCTGGACATTCACGCCTTCCTTCACCTGGACCGCGACCCCTTCCTCCACACCGACCGCCACGATGACTTCCACCGATACACCATTGATTATCTTTACCTCTACACCGACCGCCGCCGCGGGAAATCTAAGTGTTCCTTATCCAAATCCCAGTGATGGGATCGAGCCTGTGACTTTCATTTACGAGAATGTCCAGCCTTTCGACAAAGTGTCGGTCAAGGTCTATACCACTGCTTTCCGCCGGATCTTTAAAGACGAAAATCTCAACACGACCCTGGGTCAACACGCTTACGGATTGGATTGGAAAAAAGCGGGACTGAATCCCGCCAACGGCATCTACTATGTCGTTATCTATTGGGGTACTGGATCCCAGCAGACCCATAAAGTCATGAAGGTCCTCATCGTCCGTTAATCACCCTGAATTTGTTGGTTTTTCCCGCCTGGCTTGAATCCCGCTTCGTGTGTCAGGTAAGATGCGTTTGCTCTTCTTGAAGCAAGAAATGTCCGTACCAATTTTTTGTAAAGATTTTTGGAGAATGGCACAAGACGTCATTCAGATAATTAACATTTATTGAGGTGAAGATGTCTGACCCCTTCTTCCAAATCGAACGACGAAAAACCCGACCCGTCATGGTGGGGAAGGTCCAGGTTGGGGGCGGGGCTCCCATCTCCATCCAGTCAATGACCAACACCTATACCTACGAAGTCCAGGAAACCCTGGATCAGATCAAGCGCCTGGAGGACGCGGGCTGCGAGATCGTTCGGGTGACCGTCGAGAACCAAAAATCCCTGAAGGCGCTGGGCCAGATCAAGGCCAAGATGTCCGTGCCTCTCGTGGCCGACATCCATTTCGCCTACCAGATCGCCCTGGGCGCGGTGGACGAGGGAGCGGATAAGATCCGCATCAACCCGGGCAATATCGGCGGGATGGATAGACTGGCTGAGGTTGTTGAGAAATGCAAAAGGCATAATGTGGCCATGAGGGTCGGGGTCAACTCCGGCTCCCTGGAAAAGGACCTGTTGGAAAAACACGGCCATCCCACACCCGAGGCCATCGTGGAATCGGCCATGAGACATATCCGTTTCATCGAGTCCATGGGGTATCACAACATGATCATCTCGGTCAAAAGCTCCCATGTGCCGACCATGATCCGGTCCTATCGGCTATTGGCCCAACAATGCGATTATCCCTTCCATGTCGGGGTGACCGAAGCTGGCACCAAGATGCAGGGCATTACCAAGAGCGCCGCTGGGATGGGGGCGGTCCTGGCCGACGGGATCGGCGACACCATCCGGGTTTCCTTAACGGCTGATCCGGTGGAGGAAGTCAAGGTCGCCACCCATCTACTGAGATCCATGGGCTTCCGAAACGAGGGAGTGGAGATCGTGGCCTGCCCTACCTGCGGACGCTGTCATGTGGACCTGGAATCCATGGTGGACGCGGTCGAGACCGCCACCTTGACCATGAAGACCCCCATGCGGGTGGCCATCATGGGCTGTGTGGTCAATGGCTTGGGCGAAGGCGCGGAGGCGGATATCGGCCTGTGCTCGGAAAAAGGTCATGGGGTCATTTTTGAGAAGGGCGAGGTCAAAACCCGCCTGAAGGAAGAGGAATTGGTGCCCCACCTGATAGGGGAGATCAAGAAACGAAGCGAGGAGATGTCCAAGGCGCCTCAAAAATCTTCATGATTTAGGGGTTAGCCTGTATATTGCTACTTTCCAAGGGGGGCGGGTCGCGAGACCCGCCCCTTTCGTTATCCAGCGGTACAAATCTATTTAGAAGGTGATCCCCATGCGAGTATCCAAGGCCCTGATCCCGACGGTCAAAGAAACGCCCGGCGAGGCGGAGATCCCGTCCCACAAGCTCATGCTCCGAGCGGGACTCATGCGCAAGGTGGCCTCCGGCATCTATGAATACCTGCCCCTGGGTTTTCGATCCATCCTGAAGGTATCCAATATCATCCGGGAGGAAATGGCTCGGGCGGACGCCCAGGAAGTCTTGCTTCCCATCATGACTCCCGCCGAACTCTGGCAGGAAACGGGACGTTGGCAGAAATACGGCAAGGAGTTGATGCGCCTCAAGGACCGTCATGAGCGGGAATACGCTTTGGGTCCCACCCATGAGGAAGTCATTACCGACTTGGTTCGTCGAGAGTTGAAAAGTTATAAACAGCTTTCCATGAACCTGTTCCAGATCGCCACCAAATTCCGGGATGAGGTCCGTCCTCGGTTCGGGGTCATGCGCAGTCGGGAATTCTTGATGAAAGACGGCTATTCGTTCGATGTGGATGACGCGGCCTGTGACAAGACCTATTGGGCCATGTACGAGGCTTACCAGCGAATCTTCAAACGCTGTGGCCTTTCCTTCGCACCCGTGGAAGCCGATTCGGGTTTGATCGGCGGAAGTTTCACCCACGAATTCATGGTCCTGGCCGAGACGGGTGAGGCCGCCATCGCCATGTGCGAGGCCTGCCAGTACGCCGCCAATTTGGAAAAGGCCATCGGTATCCCGGTCCCCCACACGGCTACGGCCGCGGGCGCGGCCTACTCAAAGGTCCAGACCCCGGGGAAACATACGGTCGAGGATGTGGGAAAACTACTGAAACTTCCCGCCCAGCAATTCATCAAGACCCTTATCTTCATCGCTGACGGCAAGCCTGTGGCCGTCCTGGTGCGGGGTGACCATGAGGTCAATGAGATCAAGGTACAGAACCATCTCCAGACGACCGAGTTCGCCCTGGCCTCGTCCGAGAAGGTTTTTGAGGCGACCAAGGCGCCGGTTGGGTTCGCGGGCCCAGTGGGGCTGGCGGGCATCAGGGTCATCGCTGACAAGGCCCTGCAAGGCGGCCATCAGTACGTAACCGGAGGTTTAGAGAAGGACATCCATCTGATCAATGTCGAGTTTGGTCGGGACTTTGCCGATCCCGAATGGGGGGATTTCAGGAACGTGGTCTCAGGCGACGGCTGTCCTAAATGCGGCAAGCCCCTGAAGGCTGGTCGGGGCATCGAGGTGGGCCAGACCTTCAAACTGGGTCAGAAGTACTCAAAATCCATGCATTGCGTCTATCTGGATGAAAAGGGTCAGGAGAAGGAAACGGTCATGGGCTGTTACGGTATCGGGGTGACCCGGACGGTCGGGGCGGCCATTGAACAGCATAACGACGCGGACGGCATCCGTTGGCCCATTTCCATCGCGCCCTATCAGGTCCACCTGCTTTGCCTGAACCCAGCAGAACCTGAGGTGGCCAAGGCGTCCGATCAATGTTACGAGGATTTAATGAAGGCCGGTTACGAAGTTCTTTATGATGACCGGCTGGACGCTACTGCGGGGTTCAAGTTCAAGGATGCTGACCTCCTGGGAATCCCGCTTTCCGTGAGGATCGGGGCCAGGGGACTGAAGGAAGGCCTGGTGGAAGTGAAGCGGCGGCGTGAAAAGGATGTCGCCAAGGTGCCCGTGGCGCAAGTGATGGATAAGGTCAAGGAGTTCGCCGCTGAGGAATGGAAGCTCTGCACTCCGTGAGTCAAAGTCGATGAATTTTTGTCCCTGAAAGGTTTTCATTGAAGATCGCCTTGGTGACCGACACCTATTACCCCCGTATCAACGGGGTTTCCGCCTCCACCAAAACCTTTGCCGAGGAATTCATCAAGCTTGGGCACGAGGTTCATATCTACGCCCCCTACTATCCCAATGACACCGACGATAGCGGACCCCTGAACATCCAACGATTTCCCTCCTGGTACCTCTTCTTCGACCCGGAAAACCGATTGGCCCGTCCTGAATCGGATCCCAAGCTTATCCAACAGTTCAAGGACCAGAAATTCGATATCGTCCATACCCAGACCCCTTTTACACTGGGCGGTCCAGCGGTGAAGTGGGCCAGGGAATCAGGCGCCAAAGTGGTGCATACCTACCACACACTCTTCCAGGCATACGTGGAACATTATCTTTGGTTTATCCCCAAGATACTCAGCATCTGGTACGTCAAGAACCTCAGCCGCCGCTATTGCAACTCCTGCGATCTTCTCATCACGCCCTCCTCTGAGATGAGGGAAGTGTTATTGGGCTACGATGTCACCCAGCCGATCGAGGTCATCCCGACAGGTATTCATTTGAACAAGTTCGAGGACAAGGACACTAAAAGATTCCGCAATTTGAAAGGCTACCTCCCCGATGAAAAACTCCTGCTTTTCATGGGCCGGGTAGCGGAAGAGAAGAACATCGAATTCCTCATCCGAGTGGTGGCCAAACTTTCCAAAAGGATTCCCCGTCTTCGATTCCTGATCGCGGGTGAGGGCCCGGCTAAAAGGAATCTGGTGAAGCTGGTCGATAAACTGGGGATGCAATATATCATCCATTTTGCCGGATATTTGACCAAAGAGGATTGGCGCGATTGTTACGCCGGGGCGGACCTGGTCCTCTTAGCTTCGGTGACCGAGACCCAGGGATTGGTCATCTCAGAAGCCATGGCATCGGGTGTGCCGGTAGTGGCGGTCGGGGAAATGGGAGTTAAGGATGTTATGGCGTCGGGTAAGGGTGGTATCATGACCCGTCTGGATGAGGAAGAATATGGTGAGGCGGTGTACCGCCTTTTGACCGATGAGAAACTTTACGCCCAGACAAAATCCGAGACCATCCCGGAAGCTGAGATGTGGTCCTCTACGGCGATGGCCAAGAAAATGATCGCCGCCTATGAAAAGATCCTCCAAAAGTAGATTTTTCCTTATCTTCTTCCTGTTTTTCCTTTCTTTCCGCCCGGCTTTAGCCCAAGAAGACAAATGGATTTTCCTCCCTAATTCCACGCTATTCCAAAATCTGGTCGGAGACCTTCGGGAACCTCAGACCGGCTTAGTCGCTTATACCACCCAGAACCGTTATGAGGGCGAGGTTGGGGCTACCGTAGAACTCCTTAGGTACCTTCCTTCCAATGGGTTCCAGTGGGCGTGGGGAATATTCGGCGAGGGGTTCATTCTTCTGGATGAGTACGGAGCCACATTCCCCATGAGGGATGGCGATTGGTACGCCGGCATGTATGTAAGCGAAAAGTCAGGCGATTTTTCCCATCGGCTGGAATTCGAGCATGAAAGCTCCCATCTGGGGGATTCACTACAGGGTCTCCAGACACCCACCTTTTTCAGCCGGGAAAACCTCAACTTCACATCTTCCTGGCAACCGAACGATGCCTTAAGACTTCATGTTGGGATCGGGTATTGGGAAAACATGGCGCCTTCCGGTGGCCCTCTGTTCCTGTCCTGGGGCGGCGAGGTCTATTCGCCCAGCACGGACATTTTGGATGGTCCTTTACGCGGCTACAGCACCCTTCACTTCGATTGGAAACAGGAATACTCCGATGTCCTATATGTGACCTGGGAAGCGGGCGTTCAGTGGAAGTTCAAAAAAGGGGAAACCCGAGACGTGAGGGTGGCCTTGATTTATTATGACGGTAATTCAGAGTTCGGCCAGTTCGCGTCGACTCATGATGAACACTGGGGATTGGGGGTCTATTTTGATCCTTAAGCACCGGATAAGGACCTTTGTTTTTATTATCGTATTTATGGGCTTGGGATCAGTATTCTCGCCCAAAAGCGCTTGGACCCAGGAAAGCCGATTGATTTTCATGCCCGACGAGCCCCTCTACAACTCATTGATCGGGGACCCAAGGGAACCCCAATGCGCCATCATTGCCCAGACAAGCCAGAGCCGATATGAGGGTTTGATCGGCAAGACCATCGAGTTCCTCCAATGGGCCCCCAAAGACGGGCCTGATTGGGGATGGGGGATCGAGGGCGCCAGTTTCATCGAGTTGGATTCACTGGGGGGAGGGGTATTCCCGGAAAGGGTCAGCGATTGGTATCTGGGGATGTATTTCAGCGAGTCGGAAGGTGATCTGTCCAACCGACTGGAATATATCCATGTCAGTTCCCATCTGGGGGATGAGCTTTTCGATACAGTCCAAAGGTTCATCTATACCCGTGAAAGCTTCCGCTTCACTTCTTCTTATACACCTGTAGACAATCTGAGGCTTTACGCCGGCGTGGGTTATTGGGGCCATATGGCGCCAGCCGATAAACCTTTCTTTATCCATTGCGGGACGGAGCTATACACCGATCCTTTCCATTTCATCGCTGGAACTTTCGGACGGGGATATTTCACTTGCGATTTGAAGTTCAAGGATGAGGCGGGGGGTGTGGTGGACCAAACCTATCAGTTCGGTTTGAAGTGGACTTGGAGGAAGGATTCCCACCAGGCTGTCCGAATGGCGGTCCTCTATAACAATGGAAACAGTGAATACGGACAGTTCTACCGTCAGCAGGACAATCACTGGGGTTTGGGGATTTATTTCGATCCTTGAGCGGTCTAAAAAAGACGGGCTTTTTTCGTTATTCATCAAAGAATGACCGACATCGTTAAGAAAAAAAATCCGATAGAAGTTCAATTTCGATACGGCTTCTTTTGGGTAACTGCTACTCAGAAAAAAATAAATATTTTTCTTCCCTTGAAAAAATATTTTCACTTTCACTATTCTCGGGCTGCCAAATAAGGGTTGGTTTTTAAAAATCTTGACATCTAAACCACAGGTTGTATAGTTCGAGAAGTAGCCCCCAACCCCTTATACCAATCCCTATATTCGTCGATGGAGGCAGGATGACCCCGGTAAGCAGCACAACGTCTCCTGACACCGACACCCGAACCAGCCCCTTTTATGAGCTGATCCAGAACATCCCCCTGCAATGTTTCGAAAAAGAACGGTTCCTCCAATCCGAATTATTGGGTGTCCAGGTTTATCCCGAACGGGGCGTGGTGCTTCTGCGATTGAAGATGCCCGCCAGCGTTTCCCCTGAGACCTATTCCAATGTTTCCCGCTATCTTCTGGAAAGCATGAAGGACGTCCAACGGGTAGTCCTGGATATCCACTATGAACCTTCCCAGGTCACCCCGGCCGATTACATCCTGGCCCACGAGAAGGACCTGGTCTTCTGTTTGATCGAGGAAGTGGATATGGCAGAGGGCTGGCTGGCCCTTTACCGGATGGAGGTGAAAAACCTGGACCTGCTGATCCAAGTGCCCCATGAATTCGCGCGGCAACAGATGGAACGCAAGGATTGCGTGAAGGTCCTGCAGGAGATCATGAAAAAAAGATGCGGGGCTGACGTGAAAGTGGAATTGGCTGTCAACGCCTCCATCCTTCCTGAACCCTCGGCGGTCGCCGAGGAAACACCCGCGGCTTTTGCCGCCGCTCCCAAGGCGCCAGCCTGGACGGTCCTCGCTGGGAGGAAGATCGCCGAAGAACCCCAGCCCATGACCGCCGCCAACGATGAGCAGAAGGGTTTCGTGGCCCAGGGTGAGATCATCCATTATGAGGAGCGCCAGACCCGCAGTGGCCGGCATCTCATCAAGATGACCATCACCGACTATACCGACTCCCTGGACCTCATCCTATTCCATGAGAATGACGGCAAGTTCAAAGGCGGTTTGAAGGAAAAAGAGTGGATCAAGGTCCGGGGCGATCTTCGATTCGACACACGGAACCATAATGAGCTGATCCTGAACGTCCGGGACATCATGCGGATCGCGCACGATGAGGAACGAACGGACGCCGCGGCGGAGAAGAGGGTCGAACTTCATTGCCATACCCAGATGAGCCGCATGGATGGGCTATCCAAGATCGACCGCCTCATCGAGACCGCCGCCAAATGGGGTCACCCGGCCATTGCTATCACCGATCACGGGGTGGTTCAGGCCTATCCGGAGGCCAGGCAGGCCGCCAAGAAACATGGGATCAAATTAATATTGGGCATGGAAGGCTACCTGGTGGACGAATTCCGCAAGGAAAAGGGCATGCCTATCTACCACATCATCCTGCTGGTCAAGAACCGGACCGGGTTGAAGAATCTTTATAAATTGGTTTCCCAAAGCCATATGCAATATTTCTACAAACGCCCTCTGATTCCTAGGGCCTTGCTGGAGGAGCACCGGGAAGGGTTGGTGGTCGGGTCCGCCTGCGAGCAGGGTGAGGTTTGGCAGAACCTTCTTCACAAGGGGAAACCGGTTGAGGAAGTGGCCAAATTCTACGACTACATCGAGATCCAGCCCTGCGCCAACAATGAATTCATGATCCAGGAAGGCATCGTCAAGAGCATGGAAGAACTCCAGGATCTCACCCGGGTCCTTTTCGACACCGGTAAAAAGCTGGGGAAAATGGTCCTGGCCACCGGGGATTCGCACTTCATCGACCCACGGGATGATGTGTACCGCAAGATCCTCCAGGCGGGTATGGGCTATGGCCTGGAACGGCAAGCGCCCCTTTTCTTCAAGACCACGGATGAATTGAAGAAGGATTTCGAGTATTTCGGGGAGGAAACGGCCCACGAACTGGTGGTCACCAATCCCCGCAGGATCGCCGAGATGATCGAGGACGTGGAACCCCTGCCCACCCAGACCCTTTCCCCCAACTGGGAAGGGGCCGATGAATTGCTCCGTGAGACGGCGACCCAGAAAGCCCATGAGCTTTACGGCGATCCCTTGCCTGAGATGATCGAGAAGCGCCTTCAAAAAGAACTGGATTCCATCATCAATAACAAATTCTCCACCCTTTACGTGATCGCCATGAAGCTGGTGAGCAAATCCATGGCGGACGGCTATATCGTGGGAAGCCGTGGAAGTGTTGGCAGTTCCTTCGTGGCATTCCTGAGCGGGATCACTGAAGTCAATCCGTTACCGCCCCACTACCGATGCGAAAAGGGTCATCACCACGAGTTCCCGGCCAATCCCGCTTTTATGGCGGGAGTGGATATGCCCCCGAAGGATTGCCCAGAATGCGGACAAGCCATGGCCAGGGACGGATTCTCCATTGCTTTCGAGGTGTTCATGGGCTTCAAGGGCGACAAGATGCCCGACATCGACCTGAACTTTTCAGGCGAATACCAGCACGTGGCGCATAAATATGTGGAAGAGCTCTTCGGCAAGGATTTTTGTTTCCGAGCGGGAACCATTTCCGCCGTCCAAGACAAGATCGCTTATGGTTTCGTCAAAAAATACGTCGAGCAGGCGGGGAAGACCGTCCGAAACGCCGAGATCAACCGGCTGGTCAAAGGATGCTCGGGGGTTTCCAAGACAACGGGTCAACATCCCGGCGGCATCATCATCCTACCCAAAGACATGGAGATCACCGACGTTTGTCCGGTGCAATTCCCGGCGGATAACAAAGATGGGGACGTCATCACCACCCATTTCGACTTCCGAAGTATGCACGACTGTTTGGTCAAACTGGACATCCTGGGACATGACAATCCCACCAGTCTGAAGCGCCTAGAGAACATGACGGGCATCTCGGCCCTGGGCATCGCCTTGAACGACGAGAAGACCATGAGCCTTTTTTCCGGGGTGACGGCGCTGGGATTAAAAGAAAAGATCGATAAGGACCTGGGAACCCTGGGTGTCCCCGAGTTCGGCACAGGTTTCGCCATGGATATGTTGAGGGATACCAAGCCTAATAAGTTCGAACATCTGGTCCGGCTTTCCGGTTTGGCGCATGGTACGGATGTTTGGCTGGGAAACGCTCAGGACCTGATCAAAAGCGGCACGGCGACCCTTTCAACCGTCATCTCCACCCGGGACGACATGCTCAACGACCTGATGGCGAGGGGGATGGACTCCGCCCTGGCTTTCAAGGTGATGGAGGATGTGCGAAAGGGCAAGGGACTGAAGGACGAATATCAAAAGGCCATGTCAGCCGCCAAGGCGCCGACCTGGTACATCGACAGCTGCAAGAAGATCAAATATATCTTTCCAAAGGCTCACGCGGTGGCTTATTGCATCATGAGTTTCCGTATCGCCTGGTACAAGGTCCACCAGCCCCTGGCTTTCTACGCCGATTATTTCACCAACAAAGCTTCCGGGTTCGACGCTTCGGTGGCCTGCGACGGCCTGGGAAGAGTGAGAGATCGCATCAAACTGATCCGTTCCATTGAGAAACCCACCAACAAGGAACTGGACGAGGCCTCAGTGCTGGAAGTGGCCGAGGAGATGTATGCCCGGGGATTCCGTTTCCTTAAAGTGGACCTGTATCAGTCCCACAGCCGTTTGTTCGCCCTTGAGGAGTCCAATGGCGAGAAGATGATCCGGCCCCCATTGATCGGTCTGGCCGGTCTGGGTGAGACAGCGGCGGAAGCCATCGTGGAAGAAAGACAAAAAGGGCCTTTTTCCTCCGTGGAAGACCTGGTCGAACGGTGCGGGGTTAACAAAAACGTAGTGGAGATCCTCCGGGCCCATGGCGGATTGAAAAACATGCCCGATTCCAATCAGGTGACCCTTTTCTAAAGTTGGTCTGAATCCCTCTCTTCTGATTTCGATAGAATATTCCTAATGGTCGTGATGCTCAAAAAAGCGTCCGGGGAATAGCTGCGTTTTTTACTAAACCGGATGGGATATGGTTGAAAATCGTTTATTTTATTGATTTTTAGGGCCTTTCCCCTTGCCAGAAGCCATTGAATTTGCTAAAACATTACCGCAATCTAAGGCTGTCCCAAAAAGTGGGCCCTTTTTCGGCCTGCTTTTTTTTTCCCCTTTTTAGGGGGGTCCGCGCAAATTGTGTTTTTCCTGACATGGACGGCCGAAAGGCCGTTTGTCGTTTATGGGCAAATATTTGGCGGGGATGGAACCCATAGGGCTTAAACCGCCTGAAAAAGAAAGCATGGGGTAGATGGGCGAACAGGAATCGGCCCAGCTTCGGAAGATCGCCGAGGCCGTGGTCAAAGACAACTTTTTGGAATTGTTCGACCTTCGGGTCCGGCCACAGGGCAAAAAGATGATTCTCACCCTGGTGATCGACAAGAAGACCGGGGCGGTGACCCTGGACGATTGTACGGCCGTCAGCCGGGACATGGAAACCAGACTGGATGAGATGGACCTGATCCAGACGGCGTACTTGCTGGAGGTGACCTCGCCGGGTCTGGATAGGCCCTTGAGGAACCTGGAAGATTGCGGACGATTCAATGGACGGCTGGCGCGGTTCACCCTTCAGGAACCCCTGGAAGGGTCAGCGGTCTTGCAGGGTAGGTTGGGGGATGTCCGAGAGGACAAGGTCGAGTTGATCATGGACAAAGGAAGGACCCTCTGGGTCCCTTTTCGGACGGTCAAGGCCGCCCGGTTGATGGTGGAAATCTAAGTCATCGAGTGAACGAGGTAACGGGAAATGGGCAATGAATTAGCCTTGGTGATGAGCCAGATCGAGCACACCAAGCGCATCGACAAGAAAAAACTCGTCGAAGCCATCCAAGCCGCTCTGTCGTCCGCCGCCAAGAAGATATTCGGGGTGGGACAGGAAGTGGAAGTAGAGTTCGATGACGTCAATTACGAGTTCCGGGCTTACTATCTGAAAGAGGTCGTGGAAACCATCACCGACGAGGGGATACAGATCTCCCTGGCCGAGGCGCGCAAGATCAAGAAGGATGCCCAGTTGGACGAGGTCATCAAGATCCGCATACCGGCTGACCAATTCGGCCGTATCGCCGCCCAGACCGCCAAGCAGGTCATCGTTCAGCGTGTCCAGGACGCCGAGCGCCAGAGCGTTTACGACCAGTTCAAGGAAAAAGAAGGGGACCTCATTACCGGCAGTGTTCTACGTTACGAGGGACGTAACGTCATTATCTCGCTGGGCGACGCAGAGGCTCTCATGCCCATCAAGGAACAGGTGCCCCGGGAGCGTTATTCCACCGGCGAGCGCATGAAGTTCCTGGTGCTGGAAGTCCGAAAGACCCTCAAGGGTCCCGCCATCATTGTCACCCGGGCCCATCCCAATCTGGTGCGAAAGATGTTCGAGTTGGAAGTGCCTGAGATCTATGAGGGCGCCGTCAAGATCGAGAGCGTGGCCCGAGAAGCTGGAGCCCGCACTAAAATATCGGTTCGCTCCATGGGTGATGACCGCGTGGACGCGGTCGGAGCCTGTGTGGGAGTAAAAGGCATTCGGGTGCAGAATATCGTGGACGAGATCCGCGGTGAGAAGGTGGACATCGTCCGTTGGGACGAGGAGCCCCATAACTACCTGTCCAACGCATTGTCGCCAGCCAAGATATCTCGCATCATCTTCCATCCCGAGATACCCTCGGCGGAAGTCATCGTTCCGAATGACCAGCTGTCTTTGGCCATCGGGAAAAAGGGCCAGAACGCGCGGCTCGCCGCGCGCTTGACCGGCATCAAGATCGACATCAAGAACGAGGAACAGCACGCTCAGGAAGAACGCGCCCGCATGGACGCCCACTTCCAAGAGGTTTCCCAGCAAACCGCCGAGGAAATTGCCGATGCCAAGGTCGAGGCCCCCTCCGCCGGGGCCGCGACCCTCACGGACAAGGAAAAAAGATCCGCTCCTCCCGATGAGATCGACGAGGGATCGGTCCAGGCCGATGAGGCCCCCGCAATCCCGGATCTGAACAAGGATACGAACGGGATCCCCGATATCCCCGCTTCCCCCTCGACAGGGGACGGGAACGCCGAGGATCCACAACAGGAAGGAAATTGATCCTACATGGGTAAACGCCTTTTCGAATTCGCTAAGGAGCTGGGCCTTTCCAGCAAGGAAGTGCTGGAGAGGTGCAAGAAACTGGGGTTCCATATCCCTAGCCAGCTGACCATTGTGGATGAGAAGATCCAATCGGACATCCGCAGGGACTTGGGAATGGCGGATTTGGTCAGCGCCGCCGCCAGCGCGCCGCCGCCGGCCGCGCCCGTTAAATCAACCGGGATTAAGACGCCCCCGTCTTCCACGACCGCCCCAACCACGCCGCAACCCCGCATGAATCCTAAACCCTCGGCCAATTTGACAGCGCCGACCGCCACCTACCCGGCGCCCAAAGCGGGCCAGCCTAGGCCGGCGGCCTATAAACCCACACCCGCTCGTAAGTCCTCAGGGCCCAAACCTTCCCATGGTAAAGGTGGGCATGGTTTGGCCGCGGGAAGACCCAAATCGGTAACCTCCGCTGTTTCGAAGGAAGAAACCCAGGTCGACAAACCTTTGGCCGATGGAACGCTCCCAGAAGGAGTGGAAGCCCCGCCGAAGGTACTGACCAAGATCAAAGTCACTGAAGGTATCACAGTCGCCGAATTAGCCCAGAAATTGAACGTCAAGGCTGGGGTTCTGATCAAGGAATTACTGGACCTCAAGATACTCGCTACCATCAATCAACGCATGGACCTGACGGTGGCCGAGACCTTGGCCTCCGCCCATGACGCTATCGTGGAAGTGGTCCCCCTGTACGGAGCGGAGATGTTCGAGGAAGCCCCCGATGACCCGAAGGATATGTCGCCCCGTTCACCTGTGGTCACGATCATGGGCCACGTTGATCATGGAAAGACCCTTTTATTGGACGCTATCCGCAAGACGAAGGTGGCCGAAGGGGAAGCGGGAGGTATCACCCAGCATATCGGCGCTTATCAGGTCAAACATGACAAAGGAACCATCACCTTCCTGGACACCCCGGGCCATGAGGCCTTTACGCTTATGAGGGCCCGCGGCGCCAAAGCCACGGACATCGTGGTGCTGGTGGTCGCGGCCGATGACGGCGTCATGCCCCAAACTTTGGAAGCCATCGATCACGCCAAGGAAGCTAAGGTCCCCATCGTGGTGGCCATCAACAAGATCGACAAACCGGAAGCCAATCCGGACCGTGTCAAATCCCAATTAGCCGAACGAGGGCTGCAGCCTGAGGAATGGGGTGGGACGACCATATTTGTGGAAGTGTCGGCGAAAAAACGGATGAATCTGGAAAAACTCCTGGAAATGATCCTCTTACAGGCCGAGGTACTGGAACTCAAAGCCAACCCCAACCGTCCGGGCAAAGGCGTGGTCCTGGAAGCTAGGTTGGACAAGGGTCGAGGACCGGTCGCTACCCTGTTGGTGGAAAAAGGGACGCTGAGGGTCGGTGAAAATCTCCTGGCTGGCAGTACCTATGGCCGCATCAAGGCCATGCACGACGACTTGGGTAAACCCGTGAAATCCGCAGGCCCCACCATGCCGGTGGAGATCCTTGGCTTAAGCGAAGTTCCCCAAGCCGGGGATATATTCTACGTCGTGACCGATCCCAAGATCGCCCGCGAGATATCCTCCCGCCGGGTCGAGGCCTTGAAGGACAACCGACTGGTCGGGGCCATGAAGCATATCACCTTGG
The DNA here is from genome assembly GCA_963830915.1 of candidate division FCPU426 bacterium. GTDB lineage: Bacteria > Oederibacteriota > Muellerivitia > Muellerivitales > Muellerivitaceae > CAWHOE01. The sequence continues at coordinate 178,804 of CAWHOE010000006.1, read as the reverse complement.
ACAATCTCTTCGAGCAGATCAAGGAAGGGCAGATCAAGGAACTGAAGGTCATCGTGAAGGGCGACGTACAGGGGTCGGTGGAAGCACTCACCTCGTCCCTGGAAAAGATTTCGACCGAAAAGGTGGCCTTGAGAGTCATCCACAGCGCGACCGGCAACATCGTGAATTCGGACATCCTTTTGGCCTCGGCCTCCAACGCCATCGTGGTGGGTTTCAACGTAAAGGTGGATAACACCGCCAAGACCACCGCCGAAAAAGAGGATGTGGACGTCCGTGTCTACAAGATCATCTATGACGCGGTAGAGGACGTTCGTAAGGCTATGGAAGGTCTTTTGGAACCGACCTATCGCCAGGTTTCCATCGGTAAAGCCGAGGTGAGGCAATTGTTCAATACACCCAAAGGGGTGGTGGCTGGCTGCATGATCTCCTCCGGCAAGATCACCAATAAATCCAAGATCAAAGTGGTGAGAGCGGATCAACTGATCCACGAGGGGTCGGTGGGTTCCCTGAAACGCTTCAAAGATGACGTCAAGGAAGTGGCCAACGGTTATGAGTGCGGTATCGTCATCGACAATTTCGAGGATGTCCAGGTGGGCGACCAGTTGGAAGCCTATATCCTGGAAGCGGTAGCCCAGAAATTGGTCGATTGATCGCGGGTCGGCATGTTTCACGACTTAACCATCCAATTCAAAGGCTGAGCTTTCCAGGGGTTGATCATGAGCTTTAAGAGGGCCGATCGGGTTTCCGAATCCATCAAACGAGAGATCAGCGTCATGCTGACTCAGGAAGTCAAGGACCCTGGGATCCACTTCGTGACCGTCACCTTGGTCGAGACCACCGACGACCTGCGTTTTTCCAAGATCTTCGTTTCCATCCTGGGGGATGAAAAGACCCGAAAAGAATCCATGGATGGCCTGATGAGGGCAAAGGGTTATTTGCGCGGGGAACTGGGCCGCCGCCTGCAATTACGCTATACTCCCGAGATCCAATTCTACCTGGATACATCCCTGGACCATGCCATCAAGATCAGGGGGATTTTGAACGAACTGAAGGAAAAGGAAAAGCCCAAAGATGAAGGCCAAGAGTAGCAAGCGACCCAAGGCGTTACGGTCCCCGGCTGATAACCAGTACGGGGAAGTTATCGGCGTCATCCAAAACCATCATTCTTTTCTGATCACTACCCACGAGAACCCGGATGGCGACGGATTGGGAGCGGAATCGGCGCTTTTCCTGGCCCTGAGGAAATTGGGTAAAAAGGTCCGGGTAGTCAACCATGATCCTCTTCCCCAACGGTTCGCCTATCTGCCGTTCCGGCCTTACTACCATTCCAGCGACCGGATTCCGCCCCATGAGGTTTGTTTTGTCCTGGACGCTGGGGATTTCTCGCGTATCCGAGAAGGGGTCCGAAGGGAAGAATTCTCCACCCTGGTCAATATCGACCATCATTTTTCCAACGACCTTTTCGGGGATTACAACTTGGTCCTGCCCCAGGCCTCGGCGACCGGCGAGATCATCCATGACCTGATCCGGGCCTTGAAGATCAAGATCGACCAACCCATCGCCGAGAGCCTCTATACCTCCCTGATCACCGATACTGGCGGGTTCCGATATTCCAATACGACCCCGAAGGTACTGCGGATGGCCGCCGATCTGGTGGAAGCGGGTGTGGAAGCGCAAAAGGTCAGTGACCAGGTCTTCGCGGGCGTGAGCAGGGAGGCCATGGACCTTATCCGCCGGGCCTTGGGAACCATCCAGACCCATGAACAGGACCTCGTTGGTTCGATGGTCCTCACTCACGCGGATTTCAAACGATCGGGCGCGAAGGAAGACGACACGGACAACCTCATCAATTTCGTTCGCAAACTGGACAAGGTCCAGATCGCGGTTTTCTTGAAAGAGCGTCCTGACCGCAAGATCAAGCTTTCTTTGAGGGGCAGGAACGGGGCCAATGTTGCGACGATCGCCAAACGATTCGGGGGAGGCGGACATATCTACGCCGCCGGGGCGACGTTACCAGGTCCCCTGTCCAAGGCCTTGAAAGTTGTATTGCAAGCCTGCCGAACGGCCGTAAAATAAACCTCGTTTCCCAAACCATTCGCCGGATCCTCGTCCAACTGAGAACAACATGAACGGCGTCCTGAACATCAACAAACCACCTTCTCTCACCTCTCACGATGTGGTGCTGGCCGTCCGTCGGTTGACCCAAGAAAGCCGGATCGGGCACTTGGGAACGCTTGATCCGATGGCCACCGGGGTCCTTCCCCTGGCCCTTGGGATCGCTACCCGCTTGATAGAATTCTCCACTTATGACAAGGAATATTTGGCGACCTGTCTATTGGGACGGACGACCAACAGCTGTGATGTCACCGGTAAAGTGGAAAGTGAAACCCCCACATTAGAGTTGACCGAGGAAAGGGTCAAGGAAGGGGTCCTCAAGCTGCGTGAGATCACCCAGCAGATCCCGCCGATGGTGTCGGCGGTCAAGTCCGGTGGAAAAAGACTCTATGAATTGGCTCGCCAAGGTTTGGTCGTGGAACGGCAGGCCAGGCTTGTCCGGATATTTAAGGTGGAGATCCTGACGCTGGCCATACCCCGGGTGACATTTCGGGTGACTTGTTCAGCGGGTACCTATGTGAGGGTCTTGTGCCAGACTTTGGGCGAGGATCTGGGGGTGGGAGGCTGCCTGGAGAGCCTGGAAAGGACCAGGGTAGGGCCTTTCCCCATTGAAAAAACCACTACTCCCGAGAACCTGAAAAAAAAGATGGAAGAAGGCCGTCTTTCCGATATCTTGTTCCCATCCAGCGTGTTGGTTCAACATCTACAAGAGATACGACTGGAAGGGAGAATGTTGGACGATCTATGCAAGGGCAAGAAAATGAACATGCCCGCCCTCGCGTCCGGGTTCTACCGCGTCCTGAACCCGAAAGGGCAGCTATCCGTTATCGGGGACGTATCGTCGGAAGGGGAACTAAGACCCAAAAAGGTGTTCGGGTCGGAGGGAATCCTTTGAGCCAGAAGCCGTCGGTCGTCATCACCATTGGAGTGTTCGATGGGGTGCATCGAGGCCACCGAGCCTTGATCCATCGGACGGTCCTGTTATCCCGACGCCTGAAGGCGGACCCGATGGCCCTCACCTTCGAGGACCATCCCATGCATGTCCTGGACGGCGGGCCCCGCATCCCCTTCCTCCTTCCAAGGCATGAGACCTTTCTGCTCTTGAGACGGGAAGGTATCCGTCGGCTCCAGGTCCTGCATTTCACCCGGTCCTTCTCAAGGAAAAGCCCCGAACAATTCATCCAATGGCTCCGCTCCCGGTTCAACATCAGGGCCATCGTCGTGGGAGATAACTTCAGGTTCGGGAAGGACGCTTCGGGAGACGTTGGTCTTTTGAAACGAATGGGCTTGAAGTACGATTTTCGAGTCGTGGATGTGAAACCAGTGCGATTGGGGAAAAGGGTCATTTCCTCGACCCAGATCCGCCGGTTGTTATCCGAGGGAAAGACCGTGTTGGCCAACAGGATGCTGGGCCGGGCCTACGCCATCGGGGGAGAGGTGGTTCATGGGAAACACCTCGGGCATCAGATCGGGTTCCCGACGGCGAATCTCCGTGCCGAACAGCTGCTGCCCAAGGACGGGGTCTACGCTTGCGGGGTAAGGCTCGGCGACCGGATCTATCGGGCCGCCATGAATTTGGGAAAAAGACCGACCTTCAAAGAGGACGACCATCGCCGTTTGGCGGAAGTCCATCTGCTCCATTATTACGGCAGGCTCTATGGCAAGAGGATGACGGTCCACCTTCTAAGTTACCTGCGGCCTGAAAAAAAGTTTTCCTCGTCGAAGGAACTGGTCCGGCAGATCCGCAAGGACATCCATCGGACCATGAATACACCCCTGAAGGGTGTAAAAGCCCTGTGATCACAGGGTTTTCCCCTGATCCGTCCCGGCAATAACCCTTTACACCCCCCCTCAAACTACCTAAAATACCCCCCTTGCTTGGAAGTCCTTTGGGTTTTCAAGCGACGCAAGGCTTTGATCCTTCTCTTGGAGGCCGTTCCTCTAACGGCCGCTCGGAGATCAGGGGAGCCCGGCACTAAAAAAGTTCATGGAGGATTCCAGATGATGACGAAAGACAAGAAGACCCAGCTGATTCAGGACTTTAAACAAAAAGAAGGGGACACCGGGTCGCCGGAAGTCCAGATCGCCCTGATGACCGAGCGAATCAAGTACCTGACCGAGCATTTCAAATCCCATCCCAAGGATCACGCGTCCCGCCGAGGCTTGTTGAAACTGGTCGGCCAAAGGCGCCGTCTCCTGGATTATTTGAAAAAAACCGACGTGAAGCGCTATGCCGCGCTCCTCGACCGCCTGGGACTTCGCAAGTAATTTAGTCAAACAACACGCCTTCCTGGAGGATCCCGCCGCGGAGACACGGAGCCACAGAGAAAATTAAAATGCCGGCCCAGCCGTCCATTTTCCTTTCCTTTGTGCCTTTGTGTCTTTGGGGTGGTCTTTCCGGGAGGCGCATTTATTCGGAAGCACGAGCAGTTTTCACCCAAATACACAGAGGAGGCTTTTCATGACAGAGCGAGTAAGCTGCGCTTTGGCGCAAACGACTTTTTCGCTGGAAACCGGCCGTATGGCCAAACAAGCGGATGGAGCGGTCCTGGCCCAGTTGGGAGAGACCGTGGTATTAGCGGCCGTGGTCGGCGCCAAGGACCCCATGCCGGGAAAGGATTTTTTCCCACTTACCGTTGAGTACCGCGAGAGGTCTTCCTCCGCGGGCCGTATCCCGGGAGGCTGGTTCAAGCGCGAGGGCCGTCCCCGCACCAAGGAAACCCTGACTTCCCGTCTAATCGACCGTCCCATCCGTCCCCTATTCCCCGATGGTTTCACCAATGAGGTCCAGATGATGATCACCGTCATTTCCTCCGATCAGGAGAATGATTCGGACGTCCTGGCGGTTTCGGCCGCTTCGGCGGCCTTGGCGGTCTCCGATATCCCGGTGGCGGATATGTTCGGCTGCGTGAGAGTCGGCCGGATCAACGGCGACCTGGTCGTCAATCCCACGTTCAAGCAGATGGAGACCAGCACCCTGGACCTGGTCGTGGCCGCTAGCCGCAAGGCGGTGGTCATGGTCGAGGGCGGGGCGAAAGAAGAGTCCGAATCGGTCATCTTCGAGGCCATCAAGCTGGCCCACAAGGAATGCCAGAAGATCATCGACCTGCAAGAGCAGTTGGTGAAGAAGGCGGGCAAACCCAAGCGCACCCTCACCCTGGTGAAGCCTGACGAGGCGCTGGTCGCCGACGTGAAGGCGTTCGCACTTCCCAAGATGAAGGAAGCCATGGCTGAGAAGGACAAACTCAATCGTCAGGAGAAGATCGCCCAAGTCGGCAAGGACGCAGTCGAGACCCTGAAAGCCAAGTACCCGGAAAAAGAAAAAGACATCCACGGCATCATGCATTCCATCGAGTCGGACCTGGTGCGCGAAGCCATCCTGGACCGCCACGAACGCCAGGACGGCCGTAAGTTCGACGAGTTCCGACCCATCGCCTGCGAAGTGGGCGTGTTGCCCCGGACCCATGGGTCTGCGCTCTTCACTCGCGGTCAGACCCAGGCCCTGGTGGTCACGACTTTGGGGACCAAGGACGATCAACAGATCCTCGAGGAACTAGAAGGGGAGCAGAAGAAGAGGTTCATGCTGCATTACAACTTCCCGCCTTATTCGGTGGGCGAGATCAAACGCTTGAGCGGCCCTGGCCGACGGGAGATCGGGCATGGCGCCCTGGCCGAAAGGGCCTTGGAGCCCTTGCTGCCTTCCCACGATGATTTCCCTTACACGGTCCAGGTGACCTCGGACATCCTGGAATCCAACGGATCATCCTCCATGGCCTCGGTTTGCGGAGGCGCCTTGTCCCTGATGGACGCGGGTGTGCCTTTGAAGAGCCCTTGCGCGGGCGTGGCCCTCGGCCTCGTCTCCAACGAGGACGTCTCCAAATACGCCATCCTGACGGACATCCAAGGTCTGGAAGATCATTTTGGGGACATGGATTTCAAGGTCGCGGGAACCCGCAAGGGCATCACGGCCATCCAGATGGACATCAAGATCTTCGGCCTGCCTTTCGAGGTCGTTGAGAAGGGATTGGCCCAAGCCAAGCAAGGCCGGTTGACCATCCTGGACATCATGGACAAGACATTATCCCAGCCCCGGGAGAAGATGTCGCCTTACGCCCCCCGCATCGTCACCATGAAGGTGCCGGTGGATAAGATCCGAGAGGTCATCGGGAAGGGCGGGTCCACCATCAAGAAGATCCAGGATGACTACCACGTGGAAGTGAGCGTGGAGGATGACGGGAGCGTCCACATCTCCTCGGCGAACGGGACGGACATCGAGAATGCCCAGAAGTTCATCGGCGGTTTGATGGCCGAGGCGGAAGAGGGCAAGATCTATTTTGGTACCGTGAAAAAGATCATGGATTTCGGCGCTTTCGTCGAGATCCTGCCTGGCACCGACGGATTGGTCCATATCTCCCAGCTGGATAAAGGACGGGTGGAACGGGTGGAAGACGTCCTGAAAGAGGGCGACGAGCTCCTGGTGAAGTGCATCGGGATCGATCCCAAGACCAAGAAGATCAAGCTTTCCCGGAAGGAAGCGCTGGGGTTGAAGATCGAGGATTACAAGAACAAGTAGGTTTAACCGAGGAAAAGGCTCCGGCGGCAACGCTGGGGCCTTTTTTTTTGTTCAAAGAGCCTGGCAGGTGTAAAATTTCTGGTAATGGGTCAGTTTCAAATTGATAGCCTGTCAACCTAAAAAAATACATCTAAAATCTTTATCTAATAATCATTTTTGGGATCGTGGTAGTTTTTCCTGCTGAAATGTGTGGTATAAGTATTTCGTCTTAAAATGAAGGTGTGAGAGTAAGTGTTGCACCTTTGTTAGAATCCTACAGGGTGCAAAAACACCCTGTAGGTTCCGCTTCATGGCTTACTTCCGTTTAAACTTGATAAACAGAAGCATTCCATGATTGCTTCACTAAACCGATTTCATCTAAACAGCTTTGCTGATAGAGAAAACCTTCATTCGATTCAGCGATGATGCGAGAAGCCGTTAGAGTAGTTCCAGGAGAAATTAATCTCCACCTCCAACGACCCGCACGATCTACATAGATCTGAAAGTACATAATGAATCACCCCCTTCCTGTTAAAGATACCAATGATTATAAAATTTATTTGTTTTCATATCAATTTGGTGGGCAAAAATTTGAATTAAAAATTAAAGGGAAGAATATTGAGGAGGCCCATCAACAATTACTAAGTATGCAGGGTGCTCAATTTGATGGAGAACTCGTTAAAGCAATAAAAATTCCAGGGTCCGAAAACCATTGGAATACCTTTGTACACTTTTTTTCTAGACTCTTTAAAACCTCTTCGTTATAATAACCAAGTTGTTTTTCTTTTAGGCCGCTTTTATTTTTTCCTGCAATAAACCCAAAACATCCTCAATACTCCAAGCCCGATTAGTTAATCCTGCCGCCATTGCTGGCGTTACTTTAAGCGTTTGATGAATTCGGCAATAGTTGTAGTGCATAAAGTGTAAGGCTATAGCCGCTTTCATATTGGCTAGTTTCTTACTAAAAGCGTTTGTGAGTCGTGTGAATCTTCTCATTTTCATCCTCATCGTCAAGTTAGCTCTTTCAACGTGTGAAGTGCAAATATCTTCATTCTTCGGGTTGCCCTTCATTGGGGTCTTATAAACACCGGTGCAAACACCGGGGGAGTATTTGCGGTTCGGACTTGGATTATACCAAGGTGTTCCATAAATCTTTTTCAACATTGCGTAATCTATTTCTTCGTTGGTGAACACTTGATTAACGGTAACTTTGTATCCCTTGAAAGCATCAGTGGTTAATTGTATGTGACCGTTGATCCTAGTTTTTAAATCCCTTAAAAATGTTAAACAACTTGCGGCTGTCCGATCACCGACAAACCAAGTGAGGCACATTTTGTTATCTTGATCTATAGCGGTAAATGTCCAAGTATCGCCAAATCCAGGAAGTCCTTTACACTCTTTCGGCACGTTCTTTTCTTTGGCATAACAGAAGGCCCAAATCTCATCACATTGAACTCGTGTAGAATTTACGCCCTTAATACTTTCCCTTTGAAATGTCTCGCAAGCCCCACCGACACTTAAAAGAAGTTTTTGAATGGTGTTCTTTGCCACACCAGTCATTCGCACTGTTGACCGAATGGAATTACCTTCCACTAGGCAGTTGATGACTTGTGCTTGTTCTTGCGGGGATAACTTGTTCATGAAGTAACTATAGCAGGTTATGCTTGAGCGGTCAAGGAAAATTATTGTGTATTATTCTGTGTATAGTTTTTTAGGAATTCGGGTCCCATAAGCTCGCTTGCAAAAGTCATGGAAAGATCAGTGATGCTTTTTGATTCTGCGTTTTTCAATTCAACAAAAAATTTATCCATTTTTTCTTTAACTCCATCTACGACTTCAACCGTGTTTAATTTACCTTCAAATGTCCACAAATGAATTAAATCGGTTCCTTCTCCAACTCCATGGGCTTTTTCTGCTCTTTTTTTTGCAAAGTACATAAGAATCGGCATTTCAAAAAATTTGGCTTTTGTGGGCGAAAAATCAAAAGCTTCAAATTGAAGGGTGGCTAGATCAGCACCCGAACCGATGGCCGCATATCCATATGGGGTGCAATCTTCCAAATTGTTATTAGAAACCATAAATATTTGGGGGGTTTTCTTGTTTTCCACACCAGAAAAAATGGCGGAAACCGAAAGTCTAAATTTTAAATCATCAATTTCTGTTTCTATTTTTTTCTTTTGAGTATCAGATAGCGGTTTGCTTCCACTAATATATTCGTTCCAAGACAAATTCCGCCACCCAAATATTTGTTGTTCGATTCTTTTGTTGAGCAATTCGTTATATTTTTTAATGAAAATATTAGCCGATTTCTTTATTTCAACTTCTTCGGTTTGTAAAATCCTCATTTCATTATCAATTTCTTTTTTCACTTCGCGGTTTATCTCATAAATAAAACTCATATCCTCGCTAGAAAATAAACAGATCAAATTTTTTGCCAATAGATCATATTTTTTTACACGAGCCTCTAATCTTAAAAATGGGGTTGTTAATTCTTTATCACATACGGAAGTAATATTTATATCCTCGCCAATTTTAATAAACGCACTAGCGCAAATTGTCACGAGGTTATCCTTTTTTCTGCCAACGAGCTTTTGCGGCCTTTTGGGCAATGGATTTACGATCTGATGCCGATAGGGATTGCGCACGGGCTTTTCCACCTTTTAGCCCTCCCTTACGGCCCATGTGGGCCATAATTCGGCTAATGTTCTTCTTTGGACGGTGGTTGCATGGGTTCTCCTGTCGCCTTTTGAACGATATTAAAAGCTGTTGTATTTTCGTCTTTTGATTGTTTTCGCATACATCATTTATACTACTTGATGCTTGAGCGGTCAAGGCTGTTAATATTTTCATTACTTTGTCCCTTTAAAATTTAATAAAAGGTTGGTTTGGAAGGTGTAAACTAAACTTACACAGGGCCAAACTGACCCACTACTAAATTTCTTTACGCCATCCATTCAACTGCCAGATCGTTCGGCTCAGGCGGGGGAGTTTCCATTGCAGAAAACCATGCTTAAAAAAGAGGATTGGGGTGGGCTGACGATTGTGGCCCTTCTTTCGACCTTTATTTTTCCCCCTTACTTCATCTATTTGATGTCCATGGCCGCCTTGACCGAATTCGCCCATCTTTGGACAACTCGTTTGTCGCGCGTGGACCAGGAACGTTTCATCGAGTTCGAGAAGGAGTTCCGCAAGGGTTACAAACTAGAAAAGGCAGGAAACCAGAAGGAAGCCCTCAAATGGTATCAGAAACTCGAAAAGAGATACGCCGACCTTCCCCAGGCCAGCAAATTGGCGACCCTCCAGATCCGTAAACTTTCCCCCAAAAAGCCAGGGGTCCTACCTCCGTCCTCTTCCAAATCTAAGGGCGGCAAGTCATGAGCACCGCCATTTGCCGGGAATGCGGACAACCACTGGAACCAGAACACCGTTTTTGCCCCGTTTGCGGCGCCACCCACGAGGGGATCGAACGCTCGACCGAGGAGGGCATGGAAGCCTTCGAGCAGGGGGAATATGACCGCGCTCTACAATTGTTCAAGTCTATGTCCAAGAAGCAACCTTTCAGCGCTTTCGCCCTTCGGGATGTAGGGCATGCCGCTTTCCATCTTCAAGATTTCAATCTGGCCCTGGAATATTATGAAAAGGCCCTGCAGATCCACAAGAATCTGCTGGATGTGCATTTCAATATGGGACTCATCCACATGCAGCGGGGCCACGTGAACGACGCGATGTTCTCGTTCTTGGAAACGCTCCATCAAGTCCACCCCCTGACCCCTGGGAGCTATTATCTGGGTCTCTTTCATACAGCCGAGAGCCTGACCTTCCAATGTCGGTTGAATTTGGGGAACCTTTTCAAGGAAAGGGGCGAACTAGAAAAAGCCCTGGAGCAATACCGCATGGTGACCGCGATGAGGCCCAAGAATATCCTGGCCTTGGGAAGCTTGGGGGATTGCTTGATGGCCCTGGAGCAGTTCGACGAGGCCATCAAGGTCTACCGGAAGGCACTCAAGGTCCTGCCGGAGGGCGAGGAAAGGCTGACCCTGCAGAACGACCTGGGTGTCTGCTATTTCAAAAAAGGAAACATGGAACAGGCCATTGACGAGTTCAAAAGCGTCCTCAAGAAAGACCCGGACCATGTGAACGCGATCTACAACCTGGGGCAGGTCTATTATCAGGAAGGGTTGACGGGTCGGATGAAACAGGACTACGAGGAATTCGTGAAGTCCTCCAAGAACGCCGCTTCCATCTTATTTTCCATTTCCAAGTCCATGGTCTCGGTGGCCGCCGCGGAAAAAGGCCGGCCCCAAGAGGAAAGCAGTCTCATCGGGAACAGCCAGCCCATGCTGAGGATACAGGAACTGATCAAAAGGGCCGCGACCAGCGATGCGACGGTATTGGTGTTGGGTGAGAACGGAACAGGCAAGGAATTGGTGGCCCGGGCGGTCCATCAACAATCCAGCCGTCACGATAAGTCCTTTGTGCCGGTGGCCTGCTCGGCCTTGAGCGAGTCCTTGCTTGAAAGCGAGTTGTTCGGGCATGAAAAGGGATCCTTTACCGGCGCGGTCGGGCAGAAGATCGGTAAATTCGAGGCCGCCGACCAAGGGACCATGTTCTTGGATGAGATCGGGGATATTTCCCTTTCGACCCAGGTCAAGCTCTTGCGTGTTCTTCAGGAAAGGGAATTCGAAAGGGTGGGAGGAACGGAGTCGGTGAAGGTGGATATCAGGGTCATTGCCGCCACCAACCGAGACCTGAAGAAAGCCATCCAGGAAGGGAAGTTCCGGGAGGATCTTTTTTACCGTCTGAACGTCATCGTCATCGAAATGCCGCCTTTGAGGGAAAGAAAGGGAGACTTGCCGCTCCTGGTCCGTTATTTCCTAACCCGAATGAAGGCCAAGAAGACGACCAATTTCGAGGGTATATCGGGCAAGGCTTTGGAGATCATGTCCGCTTATGCCTGGCCGGGCAATGTCCGGGAACTGGAGAATGTGATCGAACGTATCGTCACATTGAACGACGGCGTCCTGATCGAGCCGGAACACCTGCCGGCTGAAATGACCGGGTCGGCCGAGGCATTCACCCAGGAAATCCTGCCTGGATCGGGAGTGTTGGAATCGATGGAAAGGGAGATGATCAACCGAGTTTTGCTCGAAGCGAGGTTCAATAAGAAGAAAGCAGCCACTCGTCTGGGGATCAGCCGTCCAACCCTCTATCAAAAAATAAGGAAATATGGGATTAATGTGGATTAAAGGCGCTGTAATGTGTAAAAAATTAATACACATTGATAAATATGTAATCAATATTTACACTTATCAAAGTGATTGATTTTTATGATCAGCAGTTTTAAAGGCTTTTTCACATTAAAACAAATGGTTGGATTTGGCACGGGGCTTGCTTATTAAATAGTCAGCTGGTCGGAGACGGCTGGCTTTCAAACAAATCATAAAACACTCACCTCCTAGAAGCCTCGGTTCGACCCAAACCGAGGCTTTTTTTTGTCCTTTTTGTTGAATTATTCCCAAAAAACAAAAGTCCGTCTGAGGGTACCAGGTGTTATGAACGTAGTTTTACCTATCGATCTAGAGGACAGCCTCCTATTAGGCACCGAATCGTCTGGGTCAGGACTGTTGAGTTTTTCCAAGTTTCCTTGTGCTATTATTCCTTGGCGGCGATAGCTGTTTTTGGAGGACACCCCTGAACACCCACTGGATCGTCTTTATAACCACATTCTTATTGTGCTTTGGATTGACCCCCCTTTTCCGCAAGATCGCCCTGAAATCACAGTTTTTAGACAACCCCGCTGGCCAGCTGAAAAAACACACAGCCCCCGTTCCTTATTTGGGAGGGCTGGCCATCTATTTCTCATTCCTGATGGGAACGCTGGGAGCGCTGATCCTGGCCCCTCCCCTCGAGTCCGCCAGGGTCCTGGCCTTGTTGACCGGAGGAACGGTGATGGCCCTGATGGGCCTGGCCGATGATTTGTTCTCGCTCTCGCCGGCGGTCAAATTCCTCTTCCAGATACTGGCGGCGGGCCTCCTAGTCCTCTTCGGCGTCCAATTGGAGTTCCTTCCCGGCCATCCTGTCTTGGGGTTTGTTTTGACCATCCTTTGGGTCGTGGCGGTCACCAACGCGGTGAACCTCATCGATATCATGGATGGTCTATCCGGAGGGGTCACGGTCATCGCCTGCCTGGGTTTTGTGTTGGTTCCTTTTCTGGGGGAACAAAGCTACGTCCATCTGACGGCCGCGGCCTTGGGCGGCGCGGTCCTGGGGTTCCTACCCTACAATTACCAACCCGCCCGCATCTATATGGGGGATTCGGGAGCCCTTTTCCTGGGTTTCATCCTGGCGGGTATCGCCATGGGACACGGCTATACCCAAATGAACGTTGTGGCCCTCTGCGCGCCCCTTTTCATCTTGGGGGTTCCCTTGTACGACATGGCCCTGGTCATGATGCTGCGGACCATGAAACGCAGGTCCATGTTCCGAGGTTCCAACGATCATCTGGCTCTTCGCCTTCGCAGTCTTGGTTTGAGCGTGAAGCGGACGGTCCACAGCCTCTGGGCTCTTTCCATCCTGCTGGCCTTGAGCGCGGGGTTTTTGGTGCGTCTTTCCGAAAAAAGGGCGTTGGTTTTCATCTTGGTGCTCTTTTGCTCGGCCTTGTTGTTCACGGTTTTCATTTCCAGCGTACAGGTGGATGAGGGAAGGAAAAAGATCAGGGAGAGTCCCTTCAAGGTCATTCTCCAGGAAGACCGCGGCCTGAAGAGGCACCGCCGGAAGATTAAGCGATGAAAGTCCCGACCCTGATCGTAGGGGGTGGATTGACGGGCCTGTCCTGTGCCAGGACATTAGCCGAGAGTGAAAGTCTCTATCTGTTGGTCGAGAGGGAAAGGAATATCGGGGGTTTATGCCGGACTGTCCTGAAGGACGGTTTCGCCTTCGACTACACAGGCCACTTCCTCCATTTCCATCGGCCCGAGATCAAGGATTGGGTCCTGCGCCTCGCGGGCAATATCTTCAAAGCCCGTCAACGTCACGCGGTCATCTACAGCCACCGGACCTACAGCGAATATCCCTATCAGGAGAACAACGCGGGACTGCCCTCAGACATCGTCCGTGAAAACGTCTTGGGATACCTGGAGGCCATGCTCCGCCGCAGGACCTTAGGTTCCCGGGAACCATCCAACTTCAAGACTTGGTGCCAGACGACCTTGGGAGAGGGGATCTCCCAGAACTTCATGTTCCCCTATAACCGTAAACTGTGGAAAACGGCCCCCGAGGTCCTGACCACCCGTTGGATGGGCCGGTTCGTTCCCACGCCGAGGATCCTGGAAGTGCTGGAAGGCGCATTCTCCCGTCGACCTTCTGCCTCCGGTTATAACTCGTCCTTTCTTTACCCTGATCAGGGCGGCATCTCGGTATTGCCGGAGGCCATTGGAAAGGGACTCCCTAACCTTTGGAATGGGGTGGGCTTAAGGGCCTTGAGCTTGAAGAAAAAGAAAGCCTGGCTGAGTTCGGGATTGGAAGTGGACTATCGCGTTCTTGTCTCCAGCCTGCCCCTTGACCGGCTTTGTGATTTGGCGCTGGACCTTCCCAAGCCCCTTTACGCCGAGGCCAAGCGCCTCAAGGCGACATCCATCTACAACATCAACCTGGGGATCCGGGGCCGTCAGCCTATCCCCTTTACCTGGGTCTATTTTCCCGAGGAGGAATTCCTGTTCCATCGGGCCGGTTCGGTCAGCGCCTGTGTTCCTACGGTCGCTCCCAAAGGTTGTTACTCCCTCTACGTCGAGTTTTCCTATCAGGGTCCCAAGCCCGATCCCGAAAAATGGTATGGACATGCCGTTCAAAAATTGGTCCGTTTGGGATGGATCGGTTCGAAAAAGGACGTGGTAGCACGGGTGGACCTGAACCTTCCGAGGGCCTATGTGGTCTATGACCAGGGCAGGGAAGGGTCGGTTCGCCATTTATTGGAATTCCTGAAAGGCCAGGGTGTTCATTCAACGGGGCGATATGGGCGATGGGAATACGGGAGCATGGAATCGGCCATCGCTCAGGGTATCGATTCGGCGAAGGACATCCTAGCTGTAAATTGAGCCGTCCCCGGCCCGCGGGATGTGGTGATATAATGCGGCGACAAAAAAACAGCGAGGACACATGGCAGGACCCATCGACATTGAATCTTTGAAGGATATCGCCCTTTTCAAGGGTTTGACCCCGACTGAATTGACATCGGTGGTCACCCTTTGCTTCGAGAAAAACTACACCAAGAATTCCACTCTTTTCGTCGAGGGGATGATGGGCGAGATCCTTTACATCGTTAAAAAGGGCTCGGTCCAGATCATCAAGAAGGTGGGCAACAATCAGGAAGTGGTCCTGGCGACCCTGGGCGCCGGCACGTTCCTGGGTGAGATGTCCTTGATCGAAAACCAGCCAAGATCGGCGACGGCCAGGGTGGCGGAGGATTCCATTCTTTTGGTAATGACGAAAAAAGCCTTCAATACCATGCTGGAGAAATATCCCGAGATATCCTTGAAAGTGCTGATGGTCTTCCTGAAAATAGCCAACGAACGCCTGCGCAAGGCCAACGAGAACGCCAAATCACTCTGAATCGGGATCCCTAAAATGAAAAAATCATTATCCATTCTTGGTTTGTTGCTTTTCCTATTTTGGTTGGGTGGGGCCCTGCCTGGCCGGGCGGAGATGGACAAAGAGTCTTTGCAATTCGATCCCCGGGCTTACTGGCATTACGCCTGCGGGCTTTACGCCCAGCGTCTGGGTGGCGCGGAGGACGCGAACCGGGCCTTGAGCGAGTTCAACGAGGCGGCGCGCTATGATCCCAAATCACCCACCATCCACGACCGATTGGCCTATCACTATTATGTAGAGGGTCTGGATTATAAAAGTGTGGAAGAGCTCCAGAAATCCATCGACCTGAACCCGGACAACATCCCGACCCGTCTACTTCTGGCAAACCTTTACGCTTCCCAGTCGGAGTATGGTAAGGCCCAAAGAGCCTACCAGGATATCCTGAAAAAAGACCCCAAGAACATCGAGGCCCGCTACTACCTGGCCGGGGTCCTGGCCAACCAGAACAAGACCGAGGCGGCCTTGGACACCTATCAGCAGATCCTCACCGACCATCCCAAGACAGCGGGGGTTTATTACAACATGGGACTCATCTACACCCGTTCCAATCAGGAAAACAAGGCGGAAGAGGCTTTTCAAAAAGCCATCCAGATCGATCCAACTTTGGAATCGGCCTATACCTCCCTGGGATTGGTCTATGAACTGGATCAGAAACCGGACAAAGCTATCGAGACTTACCAGGCCCTGTTGAAGGTCAATCCGGACAACGCGCCTACTTATCTGGCTCTGGGGGAGCTCTACTACAACCAAAAGCAGGATGATCAAGCGATGGAGAATTTCCTGAGTTATGTCCAGCGCAAACCCGACGACCTGTCGGCCTGGGACTACATCGGCATCTGTCATTTCCGGAAGAAAGAGTATCCCGAAGCCATCCAGGCTTTCCTAAAACTTTTGAGCAACCAGCCCCATAACGCCCTGGTACGCTACCGGCTGGCGGCGGCTTATGAGGCGAGCCAGCAATACCCCCAGGCCCAGGAACAGCTCCGGGCCATCCTGGATAACGACGATAAATCCACTGACGCCTGGGTAAGGCTGGCCATGCTCTGCGACAAGCAGAAGGACGACGTCGGCGCCCAGAAAGCCTTGACCGACGGGTTGAAGTCGAACCCGGACAACACGGATCTAATGTTGGTCCAGGCAATGTTCTTCCACGAAAAAGGGGATATGGCGAAAGCCGAGGAATATTACCGAAAGGTCATTCAGAAGGACAACAAGAACACCCAAGCCTATTTCAACCTGGGTGTCCTGTTGGACAAGCGGGGCAAGTTCGACGAATCCATGGACAAAATGAAGAAGGTCATCGAGATCGATCCGGACAACGCCGAGGCCTACAATTACATCGGTTATTCCTACGCGGACAAGGGCATTAAGCTAGACGAGGCCAAGACCCTGGTTGAGAAGGCCCTTAAGCTGGATCCGGACAATTCCTATTACCTGGACAGCCTGGGATGGGTCCATTATCAATTGAAGGATTATCCGGGAGCCAAGGATCTGTTGCAAAAAGCGGTCGGTCAATTGAAGGAGGATGTCAAAGAAGACGCTTGTATCTTTGATCATCTGGGAGAGGTTTTCCTGAAACTGGGGGACAAGGCCCAAGCCGCGGCCCAATGGCAGAAAGCCTTGAAACTGGACCCGGGGAACCAGGTCTACCAGGACAAGATCGACAAGAACCCTCCCGACGCGAAACCTTGAACCGGATCACCCTTCGAACCCCCGCCAAGATCAACCCAGTCCTTGAGCTCCTGGGCAAAAGACCGGATGGTTTCCATGAACTGGCCCTGGTGTTCCAGGCTGTTTCCCTTTTCGATGAACTGACCCTGGAAAAAATTCCCCAAGGCGTCCTCTTTTCGGTCTCCCGTTCTCCCGAACCCCTGGCCGAGGATGATTCCAACCTGGTGGTCAAAGCCGCCCGTTTGTTCCTCCAAGGAGTGTTGAAAGGGCAGGGGGGCGTCAAGATCACCCTGGCCAAGGACATTCCTCTGGCCGCGGGTCTGGGGGGCGGTTCCAGCGACGCGGCCGCGGCTTTGAAAGGGATGGACCTGCTCTTCGAGACAAAATTGTCCGAACAACGGCTGATGGAGATGGCCGGCCAGTTAGGATCGGACGTGCCGTTTTTCCTGAAGGGCGGGACAGCCTTGGGAACGGGAAGGGGAGAGAAGATCGAATCCTGGAAACCGGCGCCAACGCTGGACCTGATCTTGGTGAAACCGGTCGAAGGCCTTTCCACGGCCGGGGTTTATCGGTCGGGGAAGGCCGCTTTCACTTCAGGCGACAAGGCCAGGGTGTTCCAAAATATCCTGGCAAAGGGCGATATTCAGGAGATCACAGCGTCCCTTTACAATGGATTGGAACCCGCCTCCTTTTTTTTAATGCCCCGTTTGCGGGAAATTAAGGATAAGATTTTGGGGGCCGGTGCCCTGGGCGCGCTGGTTTCCGGAAGCGGACCCACGGTTTTTGGCTTGGTGGAATCGGACCGGCAGGGGGAAATGATCTCCCGGGTTTTTTCAAGCAATGAATACAGGGTGGTCAAAACCCAAACCAACCCGCAAGGGATCGAGGTCGTTCGATAAGCATGGCAAAACAGATCAAGAATAGCCAACTACACAAGGGAAAATATCAGTGGCTGAAATGGCTTCTGGGCATCCTGTGCCTGCTGGCTCTCCTGGGTGGTACTGTTTTCATCTACATCTTGTTCCCGCCGGTCGTGGCCGAAACTATCGTGAAGGCGTCCGGCCATCGACAGCCCCTGACCGAGACCCCCAAAAAGTTCGGCCTGAATTACGAGGATGTGCTCATCCCCTGTTCGGAAGGGGTCACACTCTCTGGCTGGTGGCTTCCTTCCCCGCTGTCCAAACCATTGGGGACCATCCTTTTGACCCACGGCGTCTTCCATAACCGGGAACAGGTCCTGAACCGGGCGGTCTTCCTGGTCGGGAAGGGTTACCAGGTCTTGGTGTTCGACCAACGGGGAAATGGTTTGAGCGGGAACAGTCCGGTCTCGGGAGGGTTGTTGGAAGCGGGGGATTTCCCGGCTTGCGCCAAATATTTGGCCGACCGCAGATGGGTTCGCCAACCCCTCATCTATTTCGGTTTCTCCCTGGGAGCCATCAGCGCCTTGAGAGCCGGCGTCTCCACCCAATACGCCCAAGCCATCGTCGCCGACAGCCCTCTGCCTAATCTAAAGTCCTACGTGTCCCGCCGCACCATTGGGGCTCCGTTCGCCTGGCTCCCCGGGTTCCTGGGTTCCTGCCTGAAGGCATACGACCTGAAAACGGGCTTGGCATTGACGGAGAATGATCTAGATCTCATGCCGGTGGTCAAACAGATCAAGAACCTGCCGGTCCTCTATATCACGGGAGAAAGGGACGATCTGGCTCGGCCGGAAGAGGTCCAACAATTGTTCGCTCATACACCTTCCCCCCATCGGCGGTTGGTCTATATTCCCGAGGCGGGTCATGAGGAGACATTCACCAAGTACCCCATTGTCTATGAAAAATCCCTGATGGAGTTCCTGACGGACCTGCGGGATGGGTTCCCGGACGCGAGGAAATATGAGGAAGAACAAATGAAGACCATCAAACTATTGGAAAAACAGGTCTCGATGAAACAGAAGGGTCACTCTGAACAGCCGATGAAGTAACGGCATTGATGGCAGACGATCTTGCATTTTTTGGTTTCCATTGGATGACCGCACTGGGGACAGGTGTAAAAGAGGGTCTCAGATTCGTCCCGCGTGGGGTCTTGAGCCTTTCGGCCCATCTCGAATAGGGATGGCAGGGAAGTGATCTTGGGTTGGGGCTTTTCGCTCATGCAGTTAGGTTACGTTGGGTTTTACGGCATAATCAAGATACCAACAGGTTTAATTTGAAGCTTGATAAAGGCCTTGGGGCGAATTAAATTACCACCCTGCCTTTTATCTTAAGAGCCTTTGATTGGGGCGTCGACAAGCGGTAAGTCACCAGATTTTGGATCTGGCATTCGTAGGTTCGAATCCTACCGCCCCAGCCATTTATTCTATAAAGAATCAAAGAAGATACCCTTTGTCATTTAAAAACCTTCCATCATTACCTTTGCTTGTTTTTGGGGCGCTTTTTTCGATATTCCTATCCCCAATCCGCCTAATGGCCCAACCTTCAACGACAAATGCCACCGACCTGGGAAAGATCAATTCGGTGGAGGTCGTCCGACAAATGGGGCTGGGATGGAACCTGGGCAACACGATGGAGTGCGCCGGGGATTGGATCAATAAAGGCGCGGTGCATAATTTCGAGACCGCCTGGGGTAATCCCGACACGACCAAAGAGATGATCGACGCGATCAAGGACGCGGGGTTCAAATCGATCCGTATACCCGTCGCCTGGTCGAACATGATGGGGGACAATTACACGATCAACCCCGCGCTCTTGGAACGGGTCAAGCAGATCGTCGATTGGGCGCTCGACGACGGGATGATCGCGATCATCAATATCCACTGGGATGGCGGTTGGTGGTCCAAGTTCCCGGTGGAATACGATAAATCCATGAAGCGCTATACCGGGATGTGGTCGCAGATCGCCGATTATTTCAAGGATGAGCCCGACTCTTTGATCTTCGAGTCCTTGAACGAGGAAGGCTGTTTCGGTGATGTCTGGAACCGATATGGCGGCGAGAATCCCACTCAGAGGCAGAAGGCCTATGGGATCCTGAACGACATCAACCAGGCTTTCGTTGATCTGGTACGGAAATCGGGCGGAAAGAACGCTCAGCGTCACCTACTGATCGCCGGATATTGCACCGACATCGATCTTACGACGGACGCGGATTTTCTCATGCCCAAAGACCCGCAGAACCACTGCGTCGTTTCCGTCCACTATTACACTCCCTATACCTTCGCCGGCCTTGAGAAGGACGAGTCCTGGGGCAAGGCCCGCCCGACCTGGGGAAAAAAAGAGGACTATGATGAACTGGAATCGAACATGCAGAAGTTGAAAGTCCATTTTCTCGACAAGGGTGTGCCGGTCATCGTGGGCGAATACGGCGCGACCCTCAAGGCCAAGGATCCCGAGAGTGTCCGCCGGTACATATTGGCGGTGGCCCAGAAAGTCTACCGGATGGGGATGTGTCCCATGCTGTGGGATCCGGGCCAGCATTTCAACCGCAAGACCCTCGTGTTCAACGATCCCGAACTCCTGGACGGGTTCCAGAAGATCGAACGAGGTATAAGGACAGCCGAGGGGGAATACGATAAAGACCAGGACGCGCCCGCGGCCATGAACGATTCCATCCCGGCGGATATCCTGCGAGAGGCCAAGAAAGACACCGCTTCACCCGAGGGCATCGAGTATGAAAAGCAGTTCTCCTCAAAGATCGGTGACGATCTGATGGGGTTCATGCGGGTCTGTACCCTGGAGACCGCACAAACGAAGGATTTTACGATCGTTTTAAAGATCGAGAAATCCGGGAATATTACGGCGGTTTACACCGGTCCGAAGGACCCTGTCGCGGCTTGCGTGGCGGGGAAATTATCGAATGAAAAATGCCCCAAACCTCCTTTCGCGCCTTATTACGAACTCGTTGATATGAGAATGAAGGATTGAGTTTCGCAGGCGCCGGATGGGGCCTGACCGCATTTACGAGAATAAGATTACCGAACCGTTCCGGGTCGACTTTCACTATCTCCAAGGACAAAAATATATCCGGTAAATGTTTAAATAAGTTTTCCCGCATTTAACAATTGGCATCCCCATTGTTACTTTCAAACGGTTCATAATATGGCCTGTTCTGGATCTGCCTTTTTAAATTTGGATTCCCCAGGATGGCCTCATGAAAAATCGATTTTTGTTTTTTGCTCTCTTGGGAGGTCTATTTCTGGGGCCGCTATTGTTTCCGGCGGCAGTCGTAGCCGCTAGTGAGGATGATAAGGCCAATGATTTGGTCAATTTCACCAACTATGTGGATTGGCCGGCCAAGGCCCTTGGTAAGGCTTTTTCTGATTTCGTGTTCGCGGTCATCGGCGACGAGGGTGTCTCCAAAAGACTGGCCGAAACCCAAAAAGGCAAGTGGTTGGATGGACATCCGGTCGCCGTTCAGATCCTGAAGGATTTCGATCCGGCCCAGGTCAAGAACCTCAAGCAATCCCAGGTCTTGTTCATTTCCGCCTCCCAAAAGGACCATTTGGGGAATATCCTCAAGGCTCTCCGGGGTAAACCTGTCTTGACCGTATCCGATATGGACGGTTTTACAAGCCAAGGAGGCATGATCCAACTCGTCCAACTCGATAACCGGATCAGCATCCGCATCAATCCGGACTCGATAGAAAAAGGTAAGTTGAAAGTCAGTTCAAAACTGATGCAGATCGCCCAGATCGAAAAGACCGGGGAATGACAAGGTTCCTTGTCTAACAACCCATGAAGTCTCTAGGAACCCTGAAAATCTCATCTTATTGGCAAAAACGCCTTTCTAAACGAAAATTATGGACAAATATTCAGGTTAAACGAATATAATCCTTTTCATTCAAGGGGTTAACTCAAGGAGGATTTATGAGAAAGTTTTTCGCCGTGATTTCCGTGCTGGGATTGATGATCGGTACCAAGGTGTTCGCGGATTCAACGCCAGTGGCAAACCCGACCCCTGTGGTAACAGCTGTCACCACACCATCTGATACGACCACGACCGGTACCAAACATAAAGGGAAGAAAAAAACCACGCCCGTTCCAACCCCTCAGCCTACGGTTGTCCCGACAGCCGTACCGACCGTGGCGGCGAAAAAAGCCAGCCCCACGCCGACCGCCGCTGTTTCAGCCCCTGTCGCTTCGGAATTTTCCTCCAACATCCGTTTGTATGACCGTGTGGGGGCGTCAGGAGACCTGAGGAAGGCTGTAGCCTTGGCCGCCAAAACCCTGGGATCCTCTCCCGTTAAGCATGACCAATCAGTGTTCCTGTGGCTCTCCAAAGTGACCGATGGTTCGGCCAGGGAAGCCGCTTATATTCGTTTCAGTATCAACGGCATCGAATTGGGCGGACCCAGGAATCCCTGGATCGTGTTGACCGGTGTGGTCTATGACCAATCGGGCAGCGAATTGAAGAACGGGGATTCCATCGAGGTCGCCGTCGATTTCCGTGACGTGAAGGTCGATTACGAGGGAACCAAGCTTGGGGAGATCCAAAAGGGCAACGACATCGCCGACCAATTCTATGAACTGATGGCCACCCACGCCTCCTATCAATGGGTCTTGATGGCCCAGGATCGGGTGAGGGATGAAAATGGCATGCATGGCGTGCCGGCCTTTGTGGTGAACGCCAGGGAAGGTTACACCTTCCTGGAAAACCTTAATCATTCTCACAATATGTCCGAACGTTGAAACGGACCATGCCTAGGCATCGCAGGCCCTTCAAGGGCTGGATATGGTTAGGGGCGCTCCTCGCTTGTACCGGGGGAGCCCAGGCCGCCGGGCTCCTCTCCGGCACCTCGAACATCGCCCAATTCGTTAACTTCACCTCCCTTCCCATCGATGTGGAAGCCAATGGGATGGGTAACGCGGTCGTGGCGGATGGAACACTCTTCAACGCGTCCGCCTACAACCCGGCGCTCCTGGCGAACAATGTCGATTTCGCCGAGGTGCATTTGGGCTTCAACGTGGGAAACGATATTGTCGGAATCGCGAAATACATGACCAATTCGGACAACATCAACAACCTGCAGAATTCCCTCCAGAACGTGAACCAGGCCTTTCAGGATATCAACAACGGCTTGAACGCTTCCGGCGGTCCCAACACGACGCTTTATAACCAGGGCGTGGTCAATCTCAATAACGCCATTGTGAATACCCAGAACGCCGTTACGAACGTGACCGGTAAGTCGCTCCAGGTGGGTATGGGGTTCAATATCGCGCTCAAATTCGACGATCACTGGGGTTTCCAAGCCTATAACAGGACCCAGGCGGCGGTCCAGATATCCCAGGGGGGCCTGATCAACGACCTGGTACTCATCAAGGCGCTTCCCCAGATGCCGGGGAATAGTCCCAGCCAGGTGAGGGACGCTGCGGTTTCCTTGTATAACGCCACCCAGTCCATATTGAACTCACTTTTGGGTTCCCAGCAGCAACAGTTGGCGAACGCGGTGGCGACCTTTAGTAACAGCCAGAACAATCCCGGCGGGACACAGCCAAGTGATGTCAGTACTTTCGCCACCACGGTGAATAACATCATGAACAGTTTGGATCCCAGTCAGTCCGACAAGACCCTTTTCAACGAGATCGCTCCGATCAATGGGTTGGTTTATACCGACACGGTCCTGATGGGAACCTACTGCACCAGGCCTTTGGCGGATGATCCGTCTTTGTCGGCGGGCATGAATTTCAAGGTGGTCAACCGCAGGATCACTTCCATCACTTCCAGTTACTTGATCGACCAGAACACGAATGGAACCTCGGATGTGGGCAACGACATCAAGGACGACATGCAAAAGACCATCGTGCGCTGGGGTGTGGACCTGGGGGTCTTGTATGATTTCGACGATCCCAAGATATCCTTGGGGCTGTCGGCGATGGACCTGCTTCACTCTACCGCTACCCTCACCACGAACCCGGGTGACCCGTTGAACCAGAACGGCGGTCCGGTGGTTATCGACCCAGCCCCAACGGTGGTCCGGGCGGGGGCTTCCTGGAAGATCAATAGGAACCTACTCGTCAACGCGGATGTGGACGATATATTCAGCGGTTCCTCCTATTACGAGGGCTTGAACTTCTTTTCCCACCTGGATTTCGGGTTCAATTACAACTTTTTGGGTATCCTCCAGCTTCGCGGCGGGGTGACCAACAGCAACCTGTGCGGCGGGGTGGGGCTTCCGTTGGGCATCCAATACGCTTTCGCGGTGGATAACCTCACCCAGACCTACAACCACTCGTTGCAGTTCGACGTGGCCTTCTAAAAGATCCTTCAGGACTCTTTTTCATAAACCCGGTCCTCTTTTCGGGGGATCGGGTTTTTTATTGGCCTGAGTGACGGTCCGGCTTCATCGGCCCTTTGCCCGGAAGCCAGTTCGGGAGTAAACTAAAACCCACTCTAATCCTCGGAAGCGGACCTTGACCCAACCGACCCAACCCATCCACACCCCGTCCTTTTTTGAACGTTGGCGTTATTCCTTCAAGACCAAGCTCCTGCTCACCTATACGGTCCTTTGGTTCACCCTGACGCTCCTGACCGGCACCACGGTCTACTGGATCGTCTCAAATAGCCTCCAGGAAAAGATGGGAGAACAACTCCTGGCCATGGGACGTTTGGTGGCCCAACGGATGAATGGGGAATTGTCCGGGCCACTCCAGCCCAGCCTGCCTGACTCCCGGGAAATGGCCAGCCTGACCCCCCTGCTCCAGGGTTTCCTGAAGGCGGGCGTGCTCCAGAACATCACCCTTCTGAACCCTCAGGGGACGGTCCTTCTGGACGCCACGGGAGAGGCGGTGCCAGGCTTCAAGAGCCCCCTGCTGAACCCCCAAAACCTGGCGGACCTTGGCGCTGGCAAGCCGGTGGTCCTGCCGGTCCACGCCGGGGATTTCGGACAGCTCCACCAATCGGTCTTCATCCCCCTGCCCAAGGGCCTGCTCTTGCAGGTGGACGCCGACCCCAAGTCATTGGAGGTCCTCAAACGCTTCAAGACCTTCTCCCTGTTATTGGGCCTGGCCGGCCTTTTATTGAGCGCCTTCGTGTCCATCGTCGTGGCCCGGACGGTCCTGGAACCGGTCGGAACAGTGGCCCGTCTGGCCGGGGAAGTGGCCCAGGGCCGTTATCCGAAGGACTCCAACCCCACCGCCCGCCTGGATGAGTTGGGTCAGTTGGAACGGTCCCTCTACCAGATGGCGTCCCGGATCGAGGCCCGGGAGACCGAACTTTCCTTCATGCGCAAGGAGGCGGAGAACCAGGCCGAACAGATGAAAGAGATCGCCGGCGGTATCGCCCATGAGGTGCGTAATCCCTTGCACATCATCCGAAGCGAGGCTGAGTGGATCGAGAAAAAAGCCGCTGGCTCCCAAGAGATATTGCCAGCGGTCCAAAAGATCCAGGGCCAGGTGAAAGCCCTCAATTACCTGGTCACCCGTTTCCTGGAATATAGCCGGGCCTTCAAGCTGAACGCCAAGGTCCAGTACCCGGCCGAATTGATCGAGAACCTGGCCCAGGACCTGATGGAGTCGGCTAAAAAACAGGCGGTGCAGGTGGTCCCCGCCATCCGTCCCTGCGGACAGATCGAGGCGGACAGCGCCCTGCTTTCCAACGCCCTCTATAATCTTGGCCTGAACGCCCTGCAAGCCATGCCCACCTGGGGCACCCTGACCCTGAGGCTGGAGGAGGCGGGGGATTATGCCCGCATCGAGGTCGAGGACACGGGGGCCGGAATCCCCAAAGAAGTCTTGCCCAATCTCTTCAAGCCCTTTTTCACCACAAAGTCCTCCGGCACCGGATTGGGTCTGGCCTTCACCCAGAAGGTGGTCTTGGCCCACGGAGGAAGGATCGAGGCGTTCAACCGGCAAGGCGACGGTTATGTTCCGGCGGGCGGCGCGGTGTTCCGCGTGGAGATCCCGCTAGTGAAAGGCGCGCCATGAGCACCATCCTGGTCGTGGACGACAAAAAGGACATGAGGGACAGCGTTCAGAAACACCTGGTGGACTCGGGCTACAGGATATTGACCGCCGCCAGCGCGGAAGCGGCCCTGGAGGTGCTGGGAAGGGAAAAGGCCGAGGTGGTCGTGACCGACATGAAGATGCCTGGTATGAACGGCCTGGAACTTTTGGAGAAGATCAAGGAGAAGGACGCTGAAGTCCAAGTCATCGTCATGACCGCTTTTGGCACGGTGGAGGACGCGGTGACGGCCATGAGGGGCGGAGCCTATGATTTCGTCCTGAAGCCTTTTTCCATGGAGGGACTGGAGCTCAAGATCAAGAACTGCCTCCAGGTCGGCAGCTTGAAAGGCGAAAACCTCCGGCTCAAGGATGAGTTGTCCCAGTTCCAGGGCAAGATGGTGGGCGAGAGTCCCGCCATGAAACAGGTCTACGATAACATCCGGCGCTTGAGCGCCGCCAAGACCACCATCCTCATCGAGGGGGAAAGCGGCACGGGCAAGGAATTGGCGGCCCAGGCCATCCATGAAAGCGGTCCCTGGAAGGACGCCCCCTTCATCCGGGTCCATTGCGCGGCTCTGGCGCCGAACCTTTTGGAAAGCGAGCTCTTCGGCCACGAGAAAGGCGCCTTTACGGGAGCGGTCCAAAGGAAGCAAGGGCGTTTCGAGTTGGCCCAGGGCGGAACCCTTTTCCTGGATGAGATCTCCGAAGTCGCCCCCGAGATCCAGGTGAAGCTTCTGAGGGTCCTTCAGGAAAGGGAATTCGAGCGGGTCGGGGGTACCCAGACCCTGAAGGTGGACCTGAGGGTCATCACGGCGACCAATAAGAACCTGAAGGAATTGGTAGAGAAGGGAATTTTTCGGGAAGATCTCTATTATCGGCTCAACGTGGTTTCGCTCCGCATGCCGCCCTTGAGGGAGAGACCCGATGACATCCCGCTTCTTTGCGAAAGCTTTCTCGACCGGTTCTGCCGTCAGATGGGGAAACCTTCCAGACGTTTGAGCGACATGTCTTTGAAGGCCCTGAAAGGTTATGCCTGGCCGGGCAATGTGAGGGAACTACAGAACCTGATGGAAAGGGCCGTGGTCTTTTCGGAGAAGGAAGAATTGGAAGTCGTACCCGAGGGTAATCCCAATGACATCAAGGCCCAACCGGCCCTGCAGGGGGACCTGAGCCAGACCCTCGACCAGTTGGAAAAGGCACTAATCTTGCAAGCCCTTCAAGAGACCCATGGCGTTCAGAACCAGGCGGCCAAGCAACTGGGTGTTTCCCGTTCCGCCCTGCAATACAAGATCGCCAAATATCAACTGGAGGAATATTGCCGTGAGAAACCCTGACTTTCCTCGAAAACTGCTCATCCGCCTATTACCGCTTGGTTTATCCATCCTCGGCGCTGGTTTTCTCCAGGCCCAGGATAACGGGCCCCAGGAGGTTTTCTTGAAGGCTGTGGCCTCTTTCAACGCTGGGAAATATAGCAAGGCCCAGGAAGGTTTCCTGAATGTCCTGAAGGATGACGCCGATAACTTGAAAGCTCATTTTTACCTGGGTTTGATTAAGTACGAAGAGAACCTCCTGCCTGAAGCTTCCGCATATTTTGAATGGGTCTTGAAGCATGACCCGAATATGCCGGTGGTCCGTTATTACATGGGCCGGGTCGCCTACGACCAGGGGAAATGGGAAAAGGCCCAGACCGAACTGGCGACGGCCAACCAATTGGACCCGGGCATTTCCATGGTCCATTATTATTTGGGCCTGAGCCTGTATAAGTTGAAGGATATCGAGGGATCGAAAGAAGAATTCCAGAAGGCTCTGGAACTGGAACCTACCCTTTCCAAGGCCCATTACGCCCTGGCTTTCCTTGATCTGCGCGACCTGAAAGACCCCAAATCGGCCAAGAACGAGATCCAAGCGGGGCTAAAGGCCAAGCCGGACGCAAAGTTAAAAGCCAAGTTCCTAAAGCTGAAAAAAGAATGCGGTCGCAAATAAACGCATTTAAAACCCCAAGCAAACCCATTTTTACCACCAAGTCACCAAGAAAGGATTTTGTGTAAACCCAAAGAGATTTTGCTGTCCTTGGTGTCTTTGTGCCTTGGTGGTTAAAGACGTTTTAAGGTTTTTCCTGGCCTGAATTTGGGCACCCTGCCGAAAATTTGTACGTGCTGGCTGCGTCATCCGCTGAAAATCCCTTCAAAAACACTGGAAATTCCTGGCACAAGGCTTGCTTTACTAACAATCGAAGTCGCAAGCCGTTCAGAAGCCCTAAGGAGGATGTCATGAAAAAGATCTTCAGCACCCCAATCGCCTGGTTGTTCGCGACCAGTTTGCTTTTGGTAGCTACGAGCGTTTCCGCTCAAACCGCCACAGGAGGCGTGCCGACGCTGCCGCCCACACCGCCCCCTGGTACCGTGGCGCCGCCGATCATCATCAACACCCCAATGCCTATGCCCACGATGATCGCGACGGTCCCGCCTGTGCCGACGGTTCCCGCCGGTGTTCCAACGCCCTTGCCACCAGCGCCAGTTCCAACCGGGGTCGTTCCTCCCATCGCGACCGTGGTTCCTCCGGTACCGGTGCCGTCGTTGTTCCCGACGCCGCTTCCTTACCCAACGGCTTTCCCGACACCTATCTTGCCGCCTAAGCCTTTCCCCACGCCTTTGCCGGGGACAATCCCTCCGCCCATGCCGCCAGTGGCTGTGGGAACCATCGTTCCTGTGATGCCTCCGATCGTGGTTGGCACTCCAGGAGCCTATCCGCCTCCTCCAGTGGCTGTTGGGACGCCAGGCGCTTATCCGCCTCCTCCAGCCCCGGTCGGGACACCTGTTCCCGCTGGGACGCCAGGGGCATTGCCTCCTTCCGCTTCCGGAACTCCGGGCGCGGGTTGGGCGCCTCCGGCACCTGTCGGGACCCCTGGGACGAACCTGATCGTTCTTCCTAACGAGAAGCTGGGCGCGAAGGACATCGACGAATAAGTTTTCGCCACAAGTCTAGTCGTTCGAAAAGCCCCTTGGAAACAAGGGGCTTTTTTTATTTTTACGCCCTGAAAATCAGCGAACCCCTCCTGGATAGTGTGATATATTTTCAATGATCGTTGATGACCCATAATATTCCTCAACTCCAATGGGACAGGTCATTCCATGTCATCCAGGCCGAATTTACTTGGGTTCCTATCTATCCTTCTGTTTCTCGCTCAACCTGGCGGAAGCTTTGCCCAGACCCAGGATTGGATGACCCAGGGCAATGAGGCTTACCTCCAGAAGCGTTTTTCTGAAGCCGCCCACCTCTACCTGAAAGCCACGGTCGCCGATCCCAAGAACGCCGACGCTTATTACTGCATCGGTATCTGCGAGTACGTGCTGGGCAACCTGGACGTAGCCGAGGCCTATCTGAACCGGGCCGTGGTCCTGAATCCCCAACATTCCCTGGCCAAGTCTCTGCTTCAGCGTATCGCCGATAAAAAAGGCGGGGGAAAGGAAGCTCAATTCCATCGGCTGATGAGGGAGGGTGTTCAACTGTACAGGGCGCACCGATACGCGGAGGCCAAGGCGGACCTCAAACAGGCGGCGGACTTGGAACCTGGTTCGGCCGACGCTCACTTCAACCTGGGGCTTTGTTGTTTGAAGACCAAGGATTGGGCCGAATGCCAGGACCAACTTTATCGCTGTCTGCAGATCGACCCCAATAATGCCGGGGCCCGTTACGCCATGGGAATCCTTTACCAGAAGGAAGGGTATTACGCCCAGGCCCA
Source organism: candidate division FCPU426 bacterium (assembly GCA_963830915.1). Lineage (GTDB taxonomy): Bacteria > Oederibacteriota > Muellerivitia > Muellerivitales > Muellerivitaceae > CAWHOE01. Next base: position 149,157 of record CAWHOE010000006.1, on the reverse strand, counting down.
GCAATACCTTATTTCCATCTCCCAGATCCCCCAATCGGGGGCCTTCGGCACCTTGGCGATGAACCGGATGTCCCAGATCCAAACGTCGCTCTCGCCCAATCCGTTCCACTTTTACGGACGGCTCCAACTGGGTTATGAAAAGAACGGATACAATCAAGGCACTACCGCCATCGCTGACAACGAGGCCGAATATATCCAGGGCCAGTTGTCTTACACTCCCCCGGGGATCAACAATCTGCTGACTTTCGCCTACAGCCTAATGGGATATTTCAACGAGCAAAGCCAGGTGTTCGGCCAGAACTATTACACTAACTTGACGGCTTCCGCCCAGCCCCATCTCTCGTCCCTGATGCTTTTGCCTTGTTCCTTCGACGAGGCTCTGGAGTTGGACCAGAACCTTCATCTGGAATACCAGCATCACCAGTTATCGTTGGCGGGTCTTTATTATTTCCAACAGCCCAGCTTCATCCAGGTCCAGGCCCAATATCTTAACGAGTCCTATCCCACCTATACGGCTTATGATTCCCAGAGCCTTCTAGGGACTGTCTCGGCCTGGTATTACCTGGCGGGAGGGCATGGTTTGAGCCTGGCCTATACCTTGCGCGATACGGTGGCCCAATCCACGGTATTCAACTATCTCAACAACAACATCACAGGCCTCTATACCTATGGGGGCGGGACCAAGTGGGGTCTTTACGCGACCTATTCGGTTCAATGGCAAGCTTGGCCCAATTTCGCCAATACAAACGGTTCCAAGCGGAATGACTGGATCCAGGTCGCCACAGTTGAGGGGTCTCTACCTCTGGGGACAGGTTTGAACGCGGGCCTGGGGGATACCTTCCAGCAGACCCAGTCCAATAACAGCACCTATTCCCAGTGGAGCAACCTTACTTATTGTGACATGACGTTGAGCTTTTAAAACGAATTTCTTGATCACCGTCCTAACCTCTGACCCGAATTTGAATATTTTCATCCGAAAACCGACCTTGATTTTTTTTAGGGTCGTTCTTAAATAATATTCCAAGAAAAATCGCCGGAACAATGAATGGTTTAAATCTTTTTGAAAAAAGGAGGTTAACCATGAATCGTTTATTGATCCAGCCAACCCTTCTCGCCGCTCTGATTTTCGGATTTCCATTCTTGGCTATGGCCGATCATTCATCCCCTGCCGGGCCATCGCCGACCCCTGCCGTTCAGTCCAAAGAAAAAACCGCGATGAGCCAAAAGGCGGGGACACATCAAAAAACCCAGGGCCAAGTCGCTGATAAACGCAAGCAGATCACTTCCGAAGCCGTGTCCGCCATTGATGAGACCCGGACCGCGTTGAAATGCCTGGATGAAAACAAGAAGGACAAGGCCATCCAGGCACTGGAACGGGCCACCGGTAAATTGGACTTGATCCTGGCCCGCGACTCCAACCTGGCCCTGGCCCCGAACCGCGTGAGCGAGGCGACCTATGATGTTTACGCCGATCTGGACAAGGTCAAAGCGGCGCGTAAGGAAGCCAAGGATCTTTTGGCGCAGGGGAAACTACCGGAAGCCCGCCAGATATTGGATGCCCTGAGAAGTGAAACGGTCATCAGCGTCTCGAATATTCCATTGGCGACCTACCCCGACGCCATCAAAAAAGCGGTCAAGCAGATCGACGACGGCAAACTGGAGGACGCCAAAGAAACCCTTCAAACGGCGTTGGATACCCTGGTGGTGATAGATAATGTGATCCCGCTCCCGGTGGTCAACGCCCAGGATGTTTTGGAGGATGCCAAAAAATTATCGGAAAAAGCCGAACGGACGGCCGATGAGAATAAAAAGCTGGGCGAGCTACTGGCCGATGCCCGCACCAACCTCGAATTCGCCCAGGCCCTAGGGTACGGCACGGCCAGTGATTTCAAGGACCTTTATGGGGAACTGGATGTCATCAAGGGCAAAACCGAATCTGGAAAGTCGGGCAAGGGGTTTTTCGACGAAGTGGAAGCTTCTCTCATGAAACTATTCAAGTCCGCTCAAACGAGCAAAAACACATCACCTAAAGGCTGATCGAAGTCGAATTCGAAAGGGGGTGGGATATGACTTGGGTATAGGAAAAATACAACTGATTAGCTATTACGGCCCCAATGGTTCCTCCCCGTTGGGGTCTTTTTTGTTTTTCAAACAGTGTGCAGGGGTTCAGGCTGGAGTTCTTTCTTTATGTTCTTCAAGGCGAGTAATCTCCGGCAGGCCACCATTACGGTCGAAAGTCTGTATTCGAGCGACAAATCAAATCCTTGTGTTCAGATCCCCCTTAAATCTCAGCAGGAAAAGGATAGTTTTTATCCATGGTCCTGAATTATTTTCCAGGCAGATTATTCAAATTCGCCAAAAACCCTTTAAAAGTTCTTTGGTCTCCGTTTAACCCGCGGAGTAATATGGTCACACTATTTCCCTGGAGGAACGATGGACGAGCTCTGGATCGAACATACCCTGTCCGACATGACCCCCGAAGAAAAGGTCGGACAGCTGTTGATGATCGGCTTCATCGCCGCCAACCGGGATAATTTCCCCGGTACCAGGGAGAGGGTCAACAAATGCCACGCGGGGGGAGGTTTCTTCCTCAGCGGCGGGCAGGATGAGATCGCCGATTACGTCACGGCCCTCCAATCCGACGCCAAGGTACCCCTGCTGATCGCGGCAGACTTCGAGAACGGCACCGGGGCGGTCCTGAAAGAGGGAACCAGGTTCCCCCGGCCCATGACCCGCGGCTGGGTCGGCGACCAGAAGATGGAATACGAGTTGGGCCGCATCACCGCCCTTCAGGCCAAGGCGGTGGGCATCCGCATGACCGCCAGCCCGGTGCTGGACGTGAACACCAACCCCCATTGCCCGGACATCAATATCCGCGCTTACTCGGACAACCCCAAGGCCATCAGCGCCCTGGCCATCCCCTATATCAAAGGCATCCAGGACAACGGCGTGCTGGCCTGCGGAAAGCATTTCCCCGGCAACGGCGGGGGCGAGATGGACCAGCATATCTGCGCGGCCATCCTGACCCAATCCAAGGCGGAGTTCAAAAAGACCTGGCTCAAACCCTACCGGGACGCCTTCGCCAAGGCGAAGCTGGCCGCCATCATGGCCGCCCACCTGGAAGTGCCGGCGCTGACGAAAGAGAAACACCCGGAAACGGGAAGGCCCGTTCCCTCGTCCCTTTCCTCGGAAGTCCTGACCAAACTGTTGCGCAAGGAAATGGGGTTCAAGGGCCTGGTGGTGAGCGACGCCATGAACATGGGAGGGGTGACCACCCAATTTTCTCGGGAAGAGGCGGCGGTCAAGGTGATCCAGGCTGGCGCGGACATGCTTTTGATCTTCAGCCCCTGGGATTTCGAGAAGGATTACGACGCCTTGTTGAAGGCCCTCAAGGATGGCCGCCTGTCGGCCAAAAGGGTGGACCAGGCTGTGCGGAATATCCTGACGGCCAAGGCTAAGCTGGGTCTGGAAAAGGACGGGGGATTGCCCTCCCTACCCGATGTTAGGCACAGACTATTCGCCGACACCCACGAGGATCTTTCCCGAAAGATATTGGAAAAGGCCATCACGGTCCTGCGTAACCGAGGGAAGGTTCTGCCGGTGAGGGACATCAAGGGTAAGAAAGTGATGATCCTCAACACCTTCAGCCCGGAAGGAAGCGTCATGCAGAACCAGGGTCAAGTCCCTTTAGGCGAGAATATCCAAAAACTTCTCGAGAAAAGGGGCGCGATCGTGCAGTCTTTCAACGTTACCTCCCGGCAGTCGTTCGAGGATGTCTTGGATATCCTGCGAAAGGTCCCGGAAGTCGACTACGTTTTCTACAACTTCATCGTGGCCCCCAGCTGGGGCATCGGCACCCTCATCCCCAACCATAACGCCTTACGGTTGTTCATGAACGGCCTGATCACCCTGGGAAAACCTGTGATCATCACGGCTTTCGGCGACCCCTATATCCTTTATTATTGTCCCTCCGCGCCGGTCTACGTCAGCACCCTGGACGAGGGAACCCTGGCCCAGGAAACGGCGGTCAAGGTCTGGCTGGGCGACCTGAAGGCGACGGGAAGGGCCCCTGTCTCGCTGGACGGCATCTTCAAGCGCGGGGATGGGATGGACACATGAAGACCTATGTGAAAAGGGAAAAAAGGCCATTCGCGCGAAGCCTTCGATAGAATGGTCGCATGAAAAGCAAAGTTCCCCTCTTCTCCACCATTGAAAAGATTTTCCTGGCTGTATTCATCCTCTGGGCCTGCGGTCTGTTCCTCCATTATTTTTCCTGGTCATCGGTCACGGACTTTTCTTTTGTCCGAACCATCCTGTCGGACCTGCGTCAAGCGACCTTTTTCAGGTTCAAATCCAACGCCATGGAATTCTTCAAGGCGTTATTTTTCTGCTTTTTCGCCCTTTTGACCCTTTGGATGTGGGGACGCAGGCTTCGTCTTTGGCTGGGACTGCGGATGGACAACCGGGCCTTGCGGATGTCGGCGGATATGGCCTTAGGCATGGTGTTGTTCAACAACCTCTGGTTGGGTACGGGATTGTTGGGGTTGTGGATCGACCCCTTGCCCTTTTTCGTGGGGCTGGTCGCCCTGGGTTTCGCGCTCTTGGATTTTTTCGACCTCATCCTGGACAAGCCGCCGCTGGGCTGGACCCCACCCCAAGGCATCCCGCTTAAACTTTTGACCCTTCTGGCGATAGCCGGCCTGATCCTGTCCCTGTCCCAGGGGGCTGTGCCTGCCGCCTATTTCGACACCCTCTGCTACCACCTGGCGGCCTTGAGTTTCTGGCAGTTCCACCACGGCATCACCGATCTTTCCACCAACCTTTACGCCCACTATCCTTTCGGCGGGGAAATGTTCCTCATGAACGGGTTTTATTTCCAGGGTGGGGAAGGGGCCAAGATCATGGACGTCCTTTCGGAAGGAGTCCTGGGGTTGGCGGCGGCGGGTTGGGTGGCCTCGGAAGCGGGTCTTCCATACGGATACTTGACCGTTGGGCTCATCATCGGCCTTCCCATGATCCCGGGTACGGCCTGGACCGCCCAGGTGGACCTTCTGCTTTCCTTGTTCCTCCTTTTGTTCTTCTATTCCCTTAGCCGATGGGACAAGCAAAAGACCGATTGGCGATGGGCGGTAGCGGCGGGTTTGATGGGAGGGGCGGCCTTGACGGTGAAATACACGGCGGTCCTGGGCCTCTTCGTCGGGCTATGGGTCTATGGCATGAACTGGACCAGCAAGGGATGGACCAAACGCTGGCTGGTCGGGGGAGGGCTGGTCAAGATATTGATCCTGGCCTCGGCCGCGCCCTGGCTGATCAAGAACTTCGCCTTCGCAGGTGATCCGGTCTATCCCTATCTCTCCGGTTTTTTCCATGGCAGGTCCCTTCCGAGCGAGAACCTAAAAGAATTGATGACCGACCATGTGGCGGTATGGGGCGGGGGAGAAGGTTATTGGAAATGGCTGGGCCTCATCCTGACAAGAGACCTGGATAAGACCATCGCGCCCATTCTTTTTTGTTTCCTGCCCCTGCTTTTTTGGTTCGGCAAGTTCAAGCCAGCGACGAAAAAGCTTTTGTGGCTCTGCCTGTTCTACTTGATCCTCAGTTTTCTGGTGTCCCATCAGTTGAGGCTGGTCTTGCCCGCCTTCGTGGTCGGGCTTGTCGCGATGGGTTTGGCGGCGGCGGACCTGCCCCGCAAACCCTTCACCCTGGCCTGGACCTGGGTGGTTGTGGCCTTTTGCGCTTTGAGCCTGCTTTCCCTCGGGCGACTGAGCACGGATTATTACCAAAGCCAGAAGATATGGGAGGGTGTCCAGCTCCATTCCGAATACCTGAGTTTTTCCCCCCTGACCTATACCTATTACAGTTTGACCGAGGATTGCGCCAAGCTCCTGTCCCAGGACGACCAGTTACTGATCGCGGGTGACGCCAGGGGTCTTTATTACCGCCAGCCCTTCATCGCCAACAGCGTTTTCGACGAGCAGGTCCTGGTCAAGCTGGCCAAGGAAGAAAAGGATGGGGATGGTATCCGATGGGGCCTGAAAAAAATGGGGGTCGACGACCTGGTGGTTTGTTCCACCGAGGGGGCGAGGATCAACCGGGATTACCTTTTTTACCGGCTTAACCCGGCTGAATGGGCCAGACTGGACGATTTCATCCAAAGATACACGGACCTATTGGTGGCCAACGAGTTCGGCGGCGTCTATCGGTTGAGGAAAAAACCGGTGAAACGCGCCGCGAAGATTCCTGATTTATTACTTCTAATCTAGCCACCGATTAACACAGATAAACACCGATTAAAATTAAGAATATTAAATTTTTTTGTTTTACCTTTTTGTCGTTTATCAGTGTTAATCGGTGGCTAAAATTTCCGTTCCTTATTTCTGGGCTTCCTATCTGTTTTCTGGATTATCATAGAGGACTGTTCAACCCACGAATCGATCGGAGGATTCCATGGCATCACCCTTGATCGCGATCCTGCTGGCGGCGGGCGAAGGCACCCGCATGAATTCCAAGATCCCCAAAGTGCTCCATCAGGTGGCCGGCCAACCCATGATCGATTACGTCCTGGAGAACGCCGAGGTCCTCGGTCCCGCCAAGGTCTACGCGGTGGTCGGGTCCGGCGCGGACCTGGTCAAGGCCCATCTAGGTAAGAGGGCCGTCCCGGTCGTCCAGAAACAACGGCTGGGGACGGGCCACGCGGTCGCCCAGGTCATCCCCTTCCTCAAAGGCTTCAAAGGCAACGTGCTCATCCTTTGCGCGGACGCCTGTCTTATCCGCCCCCAGACAGTCCAGGCCCTGCGCCAGTTCCACCTGCTCAAGGGGGGCGCGGTCACCCTGCTGACGGCCCGGGTGGAGGAACCCTTCGGCTACGGCCGAATCCTGCGGGGGCCCGAGGGGGAAGTGCTGAGGATCGTGGAAGAGAAGGACGCCACCGAGGAAGAGCGGCGGGTCAATGAGATCAACGCCGGGGTCTACCTATTCAAGGCGCCGGCCCTGGTAGAGGCCCTCAAACGCTTGAAACCCAACAACTCCAAGGGCGAGTATTACCTGACCGACACCATCCATGACCTGCTGGGCCGGGGGGAAAAGATCCACGCCCTCATGGTTCCGGACCGCACGGAAGTACTTGGCATCAACGACCGCCAACAGCTCACCCACGCCCACAAGACCCTCCACGCCAGGCGGATCGAGGAAATGCAAAGGGAAGGCGTGACCTTCCTGAACCCAATGACGGTCGAGATCGGAGCGATGGTTTCCATCGGCCGGGACTCGGTCATCGATGGCAACGTCAAGCTGTCCGGCAAGACCACTCTGGGCGAGGGCTGCCGGATCGAGTCAGGAAGCGTCATCCATTCCTCCGTGATCGGGAAGGATGTTGTCATTCGGTCCTCCCGGATCATGGAATGCGAGATGAAGGACGGATGCGACGCCGGTCCTTTCGCCCACGTGAGGGGCGGGAGCGTGCTGGCCAAGGGTGTGCATGTGGGGACCAATACCGAATTGAAGAATGCCAACATCGGCCCGGGGAGCAAGGTAGGACATTTCTCCTATGTGGGCGACGCGGTGCTGGGAAAGAACGTGAACGTGGGGGCGGGCTGCGTGTTCGCTAACTTCGATGGGAAGAACAAGCACACCTCCCATATCGGGAACGATGTTTTCCTGGGAAGCAATTCCACCCTGGTGGCGCCGGTCAGGATCGGGGCCGGGGCGGTCGTGGGCGCTGGCGCGGTGGTCACCAAAGATGTTCCGGCCGGGACGAAGGTCGCGGGAGTACCGGCGCGGCCCATGAAGAAAAAGGGCCGACCTCTTTCTCCATCCAAATAGACATCGACAATATGGACATTTCCTGATGAATCGGGTTCTTTGTTTTTCTTGGTAGGGTTGGGCCTTGGTGGTAAAATCCTGCCTTCATTCACCACATTTAAGGAGCTGCCATGAGTCCGAGGGGCGTGGGTTCGAACGGGTTTAAGATCTTCGCGGGAACATCCAATACCGACTTGGCGAAGAGTATTTCCGAGGCCTTAAAGACGCCGTTGGGCGATATTTTGGTCAGCCGTTTCTCCGAGGGTGAGATCCGCGTCAAGATCAACGAGGATGTCCGCGGCAAGGATATTTTCCTCATCCAACCCACCTGCCCCCCCGTGAACGACAACGTCATGGAACTGCTCATCATGCTGGACGCCTTTCGCCGGGCCAGCGCCCGCCGCATCACGGCCGTCCTCCCCTATTACGGGTACGCCCGCCAGGACCGCAAGGACCAGCCTCGGGTTCCCATCACCGCCAAGCTTTTGGCCAACATCATCACCGAGGCCGGGGCGGACCGCATCCTGACCATGGACCTGCACGCCCAGCAGATCCAGGGCTTTTTCGACATCCCGGTGGACCATCTCTACGCCTATCCGGTCATTTCCTCTTATTTCCGCCAGAAGGGCTTGAAGGACGTCACGGTGGTGTCCCCCGACGTGGGCGGCATCAAGATGGCCCGGGCCTACGCCAAGGGCTTGAACGCCGACCTGGCCATCGTGGACAAGCGCCGTACCGGTCCCACCGAGGTGGAAGCCATGAACCTGATCGGCGAGGTCAAGGGCCGCACGGTCATCCTCCCCGATGATATGATCGCCACGGCCGGCTCCCTGGTGGAGGCGGTCAACGCCCTGGTGAAGTTCGGGGCCAAGGATATCTACGCTTGCTGTACCCACGCGATTTTGTCGGGAAACGCCGTGGAAAAGCTGCAAAAATCGGTCTTGAAAGAAGTCGTCATTACGGATACTATTCCTCTTCCTCCGGAGAAGCGGATCGACAAGATCAAGGTTCTGCCGGTGGCCCCGCTGTTAGGGGAAGCGATCCAACGTATCCACAACGAAGAGTCCATCAGTTCGTTGTTCAACGATTTGTGATCCCATAAATCCAAAAACACAAGAACTTGGGTTTCGTGACGGCTGAGTCTTCGCGGTCACGTCCTGAGAAGGAGCCGAGCAGAAATGAAAAAGGTACCATTAGCCGCCAAGATACGAGCAGACCGTGGAAGCCGCCGCATCCGTCGCATGAGGAACCAGGGTGTGGTCCCGGCCGAGATCTACGGACACAAGGACGCGAACCAATCCATCGAGGTCTCGCAAAAGGAACTGACCCAGATCCTCCAATCCAACCGGGGCGAGAACATCTTCTTCAACCTGAACATCGAGGGCGCCAAGGGCGAACCGGTCCTGGCCGTCATCAAGGAAGTCCAGTACCACAAGATCAACAGCACGATCATGCACGCCGATTTCCATAAGGTGAAGATGGAAGAGAAGCTCCGCATCAAGATCCCCATCCACATCGTCAACGGGGACATCTGCGAGGGCGTGAAGCTGGGAGGGGTCCTGCAGACACTCCTGCGTTCGGTCGAGGTCCAGTGCTTGCCGGCCCAGATCCCGGACGCCATCCAGGTCGATTGCGCCCACTTGAACGTCGGCGACTCGCTCCACGTTTCGGACCTGAAATTGCCCGAGGGCGTGAAGGTCGTCCAGGGCGCGGGTAGCGTCATCGTTTCCGTGGCCCAGCAGATGGCCGAAGAGGTCAAGGCTGTCGCCGCTGTTCCCGCGGAAGGCGCGGCCGCCGCTGGCGCCGAGCCCGAAGTCCTCACCGCCAAGAAGGGCGAAGAGGGCGAGGGAGAGGCCAAGGCCGACGCCAAGGCGCCCGCTGGCAAGGCCGCCGAGAAGAAGCCTGCCGAAAAGAAATAAGTCCCTTTTGGAGGGACGGGTCGTTCTTGACGCGGAAGGCGGGCGAAAGCCTCCTTCCGCGTTTTTATTTCATGTTTTTTTGTCATCACGAGGAGCCGCCCCAATTGGGGCGTTTGGCGACCTGGTGATCTCAGGTTTTGTCTTTCCTTAGGTTTTCTAAATGAGAAGCGCCTAGGGTCTTGTGAGGGATTTAGTCATGGCACTAGAAACCTGGATCGTGGCTGGCCTGGGGAACCCCGGCGAGAATTACCGCTTTACCCGTCATAACGTGGGTTTTCGGGTGGCGGAAGCCCTGGTCCTCAAACACAACGTCAAATTGCGCGAGAAAGACCAGGCCATTCAGGGCAGCTTCCCGTTCGAGGGGCGGGAGATCTTCCTCTTGTTCCCCCAGACCTTCATGAACGAGTCGGGCAAGGCGGTCGGGCCCTTCCTGCGCTACCGTCAGATCCCCCTGGACCATCTGCTGGTGGTCTCGGACGACCTGGACCTGCCGGTCGGGAAAATCCGTTTGAAACCTTTTGGGGGTTCGGGCGGGCACCACGGATTGGATTCCATCATCGCCCACCTGGGCAGTTCGGAATTCCCCCGCCTGCGGTTGGGTATCGATAAACCGCCAGTCCCGGGGCAGGGCGCGGACCATGTGCTTTCCACTTTCACGCCGGAAGAGAAACCCAAGATCGAGGAAGCCATCAAGCGCTCGGTCGCCGGGATCGAGACCTTCATCCTGAGTGGCGCGGACGCGGCGATGAACGAGTTGAACCGGGACCTTTGAAAGCCCGGCTTAACGGTCCCGGTTACGGGGTTTTATATAGTAACCGGCTTTTTCGGAGAGAGCGATCAAGTCCTTCGTGTATTCCCACAACCGCTTGGATGTTTGGCCGATATATTCCTTTTTTTCCAGCACCTGGGATGACGTGATCTTGGATAACTTGTTCCATTTGTGTCCGGTCAAATAACGGTTCAATACAGGCTGTAACCCGTCGAGCGCGGCCGCGAAGAGCGCGTCGGGCGTCTCCCTTTTCTCGAACTCCTTCCACAATCCCAGGAATTCCTTCTTTTGCTTGGCCGGGAGCAGGCCGAATATCCTTTTGGCGGCGGCCGATTCCTTGCCCGCTTTCACGGTGTTCCCCTTTTTGCTGTAAAGAAAAGTGTCGCCCGCGTCGATCTCGACGATGTCGTGAATGAGCAGCATCTTCATGACCCTGGCGACATGGATGTTCTTCAAGTCCGAATGTTCCTGGAGGAGCATGGCCATCACCGCCAGATGCCAGGAGTGCTCGGCGCTGTTTTCCCGGCGGGTCCCATTCAGGACGCTGTTCCAGCGATAAATGATCTTAAGTTTTTCGATCTCCGCCAGGAACCTCATTTGTTTTTCCAGGTTTTTCACGGAAGCAGGCAGTTTCTTGTGGATGGCTTTCATCCTTTGGTTCCGGGTCCTTTCATTTCAACTTGAACACATAACAAAGGGGAATGCCCTCCCGTTGGACCACATGGACCACAGGGGCGGAACCGGCCAATTTATCCTTATTGTCCCTGGTCGTGGAAAGGTAGTAGTCGGCGTCATTCAGTTCGTCGGTCCATTTCATATTGGGCGCGAGGCAGTCGAGCAACTGGTAAGGATTCCCGCTGCAGGTGACCTTCACTGTCCCTTCGGTCGGAGCGTTGCCCTTCAGCCAAACCATGGCTTCCTTATAACTGGCGCCCCAATAGTCGTTATCGAACCTTCCTTCCGTTCCCTTAACGCCTCCCACCGTCTCATTGAAATAGATGTATTCATAAGGATGGAGGAGGACCATCTGGCCGATCACCCATAAAAGGTTCAAGGCCACCAAAACCCCCGCCACTCTTTTGGGGAGGAGGGGTTTCTTGTCGGTGAAGAACTCGATGGCGGTCATGGCGGCCCAGGCGGACAGGATGGGGAGCAGGAAAAGATAGTGCCTCAATCCGTCGTAAAGGACTGGACGAAGGGTCAGGTAAAGGAAGAAATGGATCGACAGGGTCGAGGCCAAGAGGACCCAGAGGGGATTCTGGAAGGTTTTCCGCAAGCGGGTCAGGGAAAGGGCCAGGAAGGACAGGATGAAAAGGGGAGTGGTGATCAGGACCCAGACGAAAAGATAGGTCCAGGGAAGCTGGGTGCTGAGGATCTCCCGCCCCATGAAAAGGACCGGGTTGACCCAGGCAAAGTGGCGGGAAAGGATCAATAGGTCGGTCAAACGGCTGATGGTGTCGACGCGCAAATAGGGCCATGTGGCCAGGACTAGAAGGGTCGTCACGGCCAAGGCCGTGCACCATATCATGCCGTTCCTTTGGGCGAAAGGTTTGAAAGTTTTCAAGCCCCGGTGTTTGACCCCATGCCAATAGAAATGCAGGACGAAGAGTGGGTAGATCAGGAACAAGGAAAGGCCTAATAGACGGGAACAGACCGCTAGGCCGAAGAATAACCCCAGGACCAGGCCTTGCCGGAACCAGGAGGTTTTGGGATGGCCGTGGTAGTAAAGGATGGCGGCCAGGGCGAGGAAATAAAAGACCGCGAAGGGCATGTCCTTAGGGTTGGCCGGGAGGTCGCCCATGAAACGGGGGATGAAAAAGAGGAAGATGGGACCCAATAGGCAAAGCCATGGTTTTGGGTAGCGCCATAAAAGCACTTCGAACATGGCGATGAAGACCAGTGCCCCGAACAGAAGGTTCAGCAGATGGTATTGGTCCAGGTCGCAGGAAGAGTTGAGACAATAGAGCAGGCAACTGTAGAGATGGTCATAAACCACCAGGCCATCGTCCGGGACGGTCTTGTGGTCCAGCCTGGTCCAATCGGCGTGGGTGAGGGAATGGAACAGCAGGACTCCCCTCGTATAGACCCCTGACTCGTCGAAGGTCGACCCATAATCCTGATAGGTCAGGATGGCGAACAAAAAGTAAAGGAAAAGGAAAAGCGCCAGGGGATAACGGCTCCGGATGGCGGTCAGGGTGCGAGTGTTCAGCGGTTCCCTCCCATCAAGTTGGAAAAAGAATGTATTTATATTACCCTGTGGGTAGGGGAAATGGACATGAAAAGCCAGCAAGGGTCGTGTGCCTTTTTGCCCCAAGGAATGGCCCATTCCCGTTCTTGAAGCGTCTAAATATCATCCCGTTTGTCGCCAACCAACTTTTAGGAGCGTTCATGAAACGAGTCAGTCTTATTCTTGCCGCCTTGATGATCCTCTTGGGGTTGGGAACCAGTCCCGCGCGGGCGGTGGACGACACAGCGGCCAACCTGGTGGCCCAGGGGAAGATAAGCCTTTCCAAGATGATCGACGAACTTAACCGAAAATATCCCAAGGACCGGGAATTCTTCTGGAACGTCTCAGGCATCGCCTATCATGATTTTACCGGGATTCCCCAGACCGATGTCATCGTCGGGTTGTCCGGTTACCGGGACAAGGGTTTGGTCTACAACAACGAGAAACAGCTGGTGGAGGACGCTGGCGCCGGTTTCGCTTATTTCCATCTGGATAAGGAAGAATGGAAGCTCATCCAAGTGGAGGTCGTGGAAGGGAAGAAGTACGAGGGTTTCGAAGGGACGGATCTCACGGGAGCGAAAGTGGACCAACTGGCCCTTTATTCATCCACGGGCGACAAACAAATGACGTCCATTTATGTCCTTCAAAAGAACGGGGTTTTCTCCAAGATGACCACCATCGTGGGTTATGGATTGGGACCCAGGGTGGCCCAACAAGGGGGCAAGGTCCATATCGTGGATTATCAACGGGCCCTGGTGAGCGATTGCGATGAATGCGGCATCTATTACGGCCGGCCCTATGAATGGAATGGGAAGGGGTTCGTCGAGCAAAACGACGACTTTCTGGATCATGTCCAGGCTTGTGACATGGCTCATTCCACCGACACCCAACTTACCCAGTCACTGGCTTTCTTCGAGGGATACCAGGGGTCCCATCCGGGTGATTTTTGCGCTCTGGCTAATTGTTACGACATAAGCGTCCGCTTGGGTTTGAAGGACAAGGCCGATGGATACAAGCGATCGTTGGCCAAGGTAGGGTTGGAAACCCTCGCCTGCAAATACTGCGATGATTGGACAATGGACCACAACAAAGCGAACGGGGAGGAATATTTGAACCTTATCCTGGAGAAGAAAAACCACAAGAAGGAATAAAAAAAGAACTCTTTGCTGGAAATAGCGCGCAAATAAAAAAGGCCCCGCTCCTCTTCAGGGACAGGGCCTTTTTTTATTGAACGTTTATTTCTTTTTAGCCGGCCTGGCCGACTTGGGGTGCGGGGCATGATGGCCTTGGCCGATGCCCGCCGCGTGATGGGCCTTGCGGCGTTCCAGATTCGACATAAGGCTGTAGGCGCAGGGCACCACGACCAGGGTCAACATCGTCGAGAAAATGATACCCCCGATGATGGCCAGCGACATGGGCTGCCGGAGTTCGGCGCCAGGCCCCCAGGCCAGGGCGGCTGGCAAGGCCCCCGCGACCGTCGCCGAGGAAGTCATCAGGATAGGCCTCAAACGCACCGGGCAGGCGTCCATCAGGGCATCATGCACGTTCATCCCTTTACGGCGGCGCTGATTGGTGAAGTCCACCAGCATGATGGAATTCTTCTTCACCAGTCCCATCAACAGGATGATACCGATGATGCTGTAGATCCCCAAGCTTTGGCCGAAGAACCACAGCGAGAAGAAGGCGCCGGTCACCGAGAAGGGCAGGGCCATCAGGATGATGATGGGGTGGAGGAAGCTATTGAACTGGCTGGCCAGGACCATGTAGGCCACCAGGATCCCCATGAACATAACGAACATCAACTGTTTCATGGAGTCGGCGTTGGCCTGGGCCGAGCCGGTCAATTGGACGTTATAACCCTGGGGAAGGATGCTCTTGCATATGTTGACCGCCTCCTGGACCGCTTCCTGTTGGGAAGTTCCTGTACCGGCCCCGGCGGTGAAGTAGACCGCCCGTTGTCGGTTGTCCCGGAAGATCTGTTGGTAGGAAGGCACCTGGGTCAGCTTGGCGACGGCGGATATGGGTAACACCTCACCGCGGTTGTTGCGCACATAAATGCTGTTGATCGAGTTGATGCCTTTGCGCTGATCGATGGGTACCCGGATGGCGATGGGGTTGTCATGGCCGCCCTCATGGAAATAGGTCCCCTGGAACTGATAACCGCCGATGGTGGCCCCGATGACGTTGCCCAGGTCGTCCATATTGACGCCCATTTGGGCCGCCTTGACCCGGTCCGGGATGACCCGGATCTCAGGCTGACCATCCAGGAAGTTATCGTCCACGTTGGCCAGTTTGGGACTGGCCCGAAAGGCCTTGCGTATCTTCACCACACAATCAGCCAAGGTGTCCCAATCGGGTCCCGTGACCATCAATTCCACCGCGTAACCTTTGCCGGTGGACATACCCCTTTGGGACAGGTCCAAGCAGAAAACCTGAAGGTCGGGGGAAACCTTGGAGAGGGCCTTCCGAACCACGGCCATGAACTCGAACTCGGTCAGCACCTGAGGCGTGGTCTTGCGCCAGATCTTGGTGATGAAGCCAAGGGGGCCTACGGGAGCGAATTTATCCGCAAGGTCCGCCTTGGGACGGTCCGCCGGGTCCTTCATGGTCAGGAAGAAGATGCCCTGGTTGGGGGTGGTGCCGCCGAATCCCCCGATGGCTGAGTAAAGATGCTTGACCTCGCCCTTTTGCTTGAGGATGTCCTCGCATTGGCGGACGATCTGGTCGGTGCGTTCCAGGGAGTAATCGACCGGCAATTTCATGTTGACAATGAAAGCGCTCTGGTCGGTCGCTGGGTTGAAATCCATCTTGATGAGTTTCAGCATGCCGAAGGAAGAAATAAAGATCGCGCCGGATACCAACACGACCGTCCAGCGGTGGTCCAGGCTCCATTTCAGTGTGTTCGTATAGGCTTTGGTGATCATAGCGAATTGACCATTCACAAACTGGTTGAAACGGCCATGTTCGTCGGCGGCGTGCACGAATTCGGAACAACGCATGGGGGTCAAGGTGATGGCTTCCAAGAGGGAGATCAGGACCGCGCCCGAGAGGGTGACCCCGAACTGGAAAAAGAACTTCCCGATGATGCCTTGCATGAAAGCGATGGGAAGAAAGATGGCCACGATGGCGATGGAGGTGGCCATGGCGGCGAAGGTGATCTCCCGGGCCCCTATCAGGGCGGCCTCGACCTGGTCCTCGCCCCTTTCCTGATGTCGGACGATATTTTCCAGCACCATGATGGCGTCATCGACCACCACACCGATCGATAAGGAAAGGGCCATGAGCGTGAAGGTGTTCAGGTTGAAACCGAAGAAACTGATGACCATGAAGGTGCCGAAAAGGGACGTGGGGATGGCCAGGAAGATGTTCACGGTGGAGGAGAAGCTACCCAGGAAGAGAAAGCAGACCCCGGCGGTCAGGAAGGTGGCCAGAAGGATGGTCAATTCCAATTCGTGAACGTTATCCAGAATGAACTTGGTGGTGTCGAAATTGAGGGAAATATGGTAACCCTTGGGCAATAGTTTCTTGACTTCTTCCATGCGGGCCTTTGCCGCGTTGCCTACATCCACGGCGTTGAAACCGTCCTGCATGACGATGCCTAATCCCACGGCAGGTACGCTGTCGAAACGGGAAAGGCGGGTGATGGGGGTCACAACCCCGTCCTCGATGGTGGCGACGTCCTTCAAGCGAGTGAGGGTGTAATTAGGCGAACCGCCGCGAGTAAGGATGGGCAGATTGGCGAAATCAGGGACGGTATAAGCCTCGCCCATGACCCGGATGTCGTACTGGGTATTGGAGGTTTCCATGGCGCCGGCCGGTGTTTCCTGATGCTGGTGCAGGATGGTGTTGATGATGTCGCTGGCCGTCAATTGCCGGGCATTGAGCTTGTTGTTGTCGATCCAAAGGTTGATCTCACGATTCAGGAAGCCGCCCAAAAAGACATTGGCAACGCCGTTGAGGCTGGTGAACTTGTCCTGGATGTGGTCGCGGGAATAAAGCATCATGTCGCGCAGGGTCAGGGGCGGGTCGGCCGTGACCGCCAGCCATAGGATGGGCGAGGCGTTGGGGTTCTGCTTGCGGATGACAGGCGGGAAGATATTGGTGGGCAGTTGTTTCTCGGCCTGGAAGACCAGGGTCTGGACGTCCTGGACCGCCGCGTCCACATTGCGGGTCAGATCCAGGAAAACAGTGATATTGGCGTTGCCCTGGGTGCAGGTGGTCTGCACATCGATGACGCCCTGGGCGCCCAAAACGGCCTGCTCGACCGGGTCGGCCACGTCCGATTCCACGACCTCGGGGGAAGCGTTCGGCAGGGTGATGGAAACGTTCACGACCGGGAAGTCCACGTCCGGAAGGTTCGAAACGCCCATCCTGGCCCAGCAGATGAGCCCGAAGATGATGAAGGCCGCCATGAGCATCCAGGCGAACACCGGGTTGCGTATGGAGATGTCGGATAAAGTCATTTTCAACTCCAGTTCTGAGTTATGAGTTCTTAGTTTTGAGTTGCGACGAAATTTCCAAAAACCAATTCCTTGGAAAAATTCATTAACTCAAAACTTAACACTTAGAACTCAAAATTATTTTTCAACCGTTTTGGGCAAAGCGCCCGTGGCCACGCCCAGCCAAACCTGATCGTATAGGGTTTGGTACTTGGCCTTGATATAACTGATCTTCGTGTTCTCCAGCGACGTCATGGTCTGCAACAACTCCAGGTTGGTGGTCAGGTTCAGTTTGTAGTCATGCATGACGTCCTGATAAGCCTGCTCATAGGCTTGCTCCGCCTTCTGATAAGCGTCCGTTTCGCCCATGGATTCCAACAAGCTTTTGTAGGCTTCCCGGATGTCGTCCAGGGCGGACCGGTGGGTCAGGGACAACTGCATCTCCGCTTGCCGTTTTTTGGAGGCAGCCTGGTCCTCCTGGGCGATGATCTGACCGCCCTCAAAGAGGGGGAGAGAAGCCACCAGTTGGGCGTTCCAGTCAGGGGTCGAGCTACCTCCGTCTCGTTGAAGGTAATAGGTTCCTTGAACCGCCAGGGTCGGTAGGTGTTCTCCGTGGGCTTGTAAAAGGGAAGCGTCAGCGAGAGCCACATTGGAGATGGCCGCTTTCACGTCGGGTCTTTCCTCGACCTTGGATTCGGCCTGATCCTGGGAGAAGGTGGGGGTGGCGTAGGATTCCTCCGAGACCAGGGCCTGGTCCGGTTTGATATTGGCCAGGGTGGCCAGGGTTTCCCTCGCCTGGACCAGCTGGTTCTTATCGCTTTCCAGGTCGGCCAGGATCTGCATCAGCTGGGCCTGGGTGTTAGAAACATCCGCGGTGCGGGAGCGACCCATCCTCTGCCATTGTTTTTCAACCTCGAGGGTTTTCTCGTTCAGTTCCTGGGAGGCCTGCAGGGCCTGCACCGACTCTTCCAGGGCCAAAACGTTGTAAAAAGCGTTGGCGGTGTTGAGTAAGAGCAGTCGGGACTGGTTTTGAAGGTTGTAGTTCTGGAGGTCGATATTGGCTCCCGCTCCTTGTATCGCGGCTACCTGATTCAGTCCCCCCAGGAGCGTTTCCGCCCCCGAGAGAGACAAGGAATTATCGAGAGGAGGAGTGGTCAAGGGAGCGCCTACGATATAGTCGCTGGATTGCCTGGAAAAGGTGTCGCTCAAATAGATCTGGGGAAGCCAGGCTCCGATTGCTTGTCGGTTCTGGGCCTTGGCCTGTTCCACGTTCTCCGCGCCGGATGCAAGGGTCTCAGTGCGTTTGACCGCCAAGGCGTATACATCCCATAAGTTCATCTGGGCTTTCTGGGCCGCGGCATCGGCCGCGTTCTCCGACAAGCCTGTCACCTGACGCAAGGTCGGCTCGATCTTACCTTCGCCCACTTTGACTGGGGCTTCGGCGCAACCCGAGAGAATGACGACCAAAAGTCCGGCGGAGAAGATCGGGAAAATGGAATGGCGAGTCAAATGAGTATCTCCTTAATAAAAAGAAAGTAAGTTCATGCCCAACGGCTAATAATTCAAAGACATTATGGTCATTGTTGGATCGGATTCAATCCTGACCGATGTAAAAACCTCACTATACAAAAAGGCTTTAAGAGCTTGAGTCCTAAAGCCTTGAATCGTTAAATGAGAGATTGTCGAGTTACTTTTCGGTGACCGTTTTCACGGGATCGGGAGTGCCCATCAGAACAGGGCCGCAGTTCGGCTCCTTGTCCCGTTTGGCCCACTTGGCCATGAGGGCGTCATGTTTCTTGATCTGTTCCGGATTAAGGATGGCGCGCAACTGGGTGTTGAAGGATTCCCGCAGGGCCTTGAACTTGGCGTCTCCGTCAGCCCGCAAGGCATCCGCCTTGGGGAGTTCTTGTTTCAAGAGAGCGGAGACCTTTTCCTTTTGGTCGGCGGTCAACCCCAGCTCGGAACTGAGGCGCTTCAGGATGCGGTCGGCGTCAGCCGCTCCCGGCGGATGATGGGGATGGAAAACGCGGGGGAAGATCAGCCCGGTGGCGGCCACCCCCAGGAAAAAACCGATGAGAAAAATAAAAGTTGTCTTAAGCCAGGGCTTCATTTTCTGTCTCCTTTAGGGCGCGATGTCGTAAGTGGAAGGTGAATAGGAAGCGAACATGACCCCGCTTTCGGTCGAGGAAGAAGAATAAGAGGTGTCGGACGAGAAAGCCGTCTCGATGGTGGGGGAGGACGAAAGTCCGTTCATGCTCGGCAGGACCGAGAAGAAAACCCAAGCCGCTATGGCGGCCGAGCCCACGAGAGGCACCAACCAACCCAGGGGTTTTTCCCAGAAAGGGACCATGAAGCCCGCCGGGGAGGGTTCCAAGCGGGCTATGATCCTCGAGACGAAGATGTCTTCTGAGGCTTCCGAGGGAGTGGGCCGGGCGAAAAGGGTTCGGGACAGGGTCTTCCATTCGCCGATGGACTGACGGCATTCGGCGCAAACGGGTAAATGACCCTCTAACAGGACCCTTTCCTTTTCGGTCAAGGGGCCGTCGTAAAGGGCGAAGAGCTTTTCCTTTATTTCCTCATGCCTCATGGTTTTTCTCCTTCGATAGTATAGACGTCAGTTCTTTTAAGAAAGTGCCGTAAATGTTCCTGTAATTGCTTCCGGGCCCTCGACAAACGACCCTTCACCGCGTCCAGGGAACAGTCCATAACATCGGCGATTTCCTGGTATTCCAGACCATCGGCTTCCCGGAGGGTCAGGATGGTCCGGTAATCCTCGGGCAAAGTGGCCAGGATCTTTTGGATCAGGTCCCGGTTCTCCAGGGGAGAGGCGGCGGTGGATTCGACCGCGAACAACCTTTCGATATGGTCCCCCTCCGCTTCCACCAGGGCGTCCAGGGAGACGGTTTTGCGTCTAGTCCGCTTGCGCAGGATATCCAGGCAATGGTTGGTGGTGATTCGGTAGAGCCAAGTGGAAAAGGAGGAGTTTCCTTTGAATTTACGCAGGGAATGGTACGCCTTCACGAAGATATCCTGGGCCGCTTCCTGGGCCTCCGTTTGGTTGGAGAGCATGGACAAGCAATAGCCCACGACCTTCTTATTATACTGGCGTATCAATTCGCCATAGGCCTCGGTCTGGCCCGATAGGATTTGTTGGATGATCTCTTGGTCAGTCATGGGTTTCCCAGGAATAGAAAGCTCCTTATATAGACGGTCGGATCGGGCCGTTCGAGTTGCCCATTAAAACCCTTTTTATCCTTCTGGACAAGAGGCCAAGAAACGCCTCAATCCACCCTTCTTTTCGATATAATGAGCGGCTTCCAGAGGCTTTCCGAGTCATTGGAAAGCCGAACCTTATCATGGAAAAGGCCGACCGTGATCCTGCTAACCTCCCAGGAAAAAAAGGTCCTGGGTTTCATCTTCTTCTTGCTGGTCTTCGGCCTGGCGGTGACGGCTTACCGCAAGATATTCGAAGCGCCTCGGGCGCCACTGGCCGGACAACCGGCCACCCCAAATGAAAGGAAAATTCCGTGACCCAATCCCTCTCCCTGGACGGCAAATGGAAGTTCACCCGTCAGACCCTCTCGACCCTGGACAAAAGCTCCATCCCCGTAAGGAATGCCAAGACCCGTACCATTGAGGTGCCTTCCAACTGGTACCTGCAAGGCGAGGATTTCGCGGGCAAAGCCCTTTATGAACGGGATTTCCTGGCGCCGACCCTTCAGAAAGGCCAGACGGCCTTCCTGCGTTTCAAAGGAGCGGATTATTTCCTTAAGGCCGAGTTGAACGGCCATGTGCTGGGGATGCACGAGGGCTATTTCCAGACCTTCGAGTTCATGGCGGCCTCCGCCCTTCAAGGTGAGAACCATCTCAAGGTTTGGGTGGAATCCCCCAAGGAGAACCGGAAGGTTTGGCCCCATGACAAGCATCTGATCAAAGGTATCTTCAACCATCACGACGCCAGGCCGGGAAGCTGGGACGAGAACCGGGGCCAGGACCATAACACCGGCGGGCTCTGGAACGGCGTGGAGCTGGTGGTCGTGGACCGGATCTACCTGAAAAGGATCCAGGTCTCCTCCGTGCTTTTGCCCAGCGGCCAGGCGGTAGTGAACTACAAGCTGGTATTACTCAACGTGGCCGAGGCCGACGAGTACGATATCCGGGTAGACCTGAAGGGCGACGGGTTTTCCTCCAGCCACTTCACCCAAAAGAACATCCATTTGCAAAGGGGCCAGACCGAGGCCCACATCAGCCAGACCATCGAGAAACCCAAGCTCTGGTGGACCTGGGACCAGGGCGAGCCGAACCTGTACCGGGCCTTCGTGACCATCCGCCGATCCTCCAACCGCCAGGTCGTGGAGAAGGGGGAGACGCGCTTCGGCATCCGGGAGATCAAGGTCACGCCCCAATGGGAGTTCCTTTTGAACGGCCGGAAATTCTTCCCCCGGGCCACCAACATCATCCCCACCCAGTATCTTTCCGAATACGGCCGGGAGATGGCCCGCAAGGACGTCCGCCTGATGCTGGACGCCAACCTGAACGGGGTGAGGGTGCACGCCCATGTTAACCGCGAGGAATTCTACGTGGCTTGCGATGAGGCGGGCATTTTCGTCTGGCAGGATTTCGCCCTGCAGTGGAGCTACCAGTCCACCGACGCCTTCACCCGCAACGCCTGCCGTCAGATCAAGGATATGGTGCGGCAGTTCTACAACCACCCTTCCATCTTCGTCTGGTGCTGCCACAATGAGCCTTCCATCAACCGCCAGGAACTGGACCCGGTCCTGGAACGGGCGGTCCGGGAAGAGGACGACAGCCGGCACGTGGACGCGGCCAGCGACTTCCATTACCACCCTTATCCGGGCTGGTATTGGGACGACTCGGCTTTGAAGGACGCGCCGGGCGGTATCGGGCCGGACGCGCGTTTTTATTCCGAGTTCGGGGCCCAGGCCCTGCCGGAAGTCTCCACCCTCAAGAAAATGTTCACGCCCAAACAGCTCTGGCCGCCCGATTGGAAGGAATGGGCCTTTCGGGATTTCCAATTCCACCAGACCTTCAACGTGGCAAAGATCGACATGGGCAAGTCCATCGGGGAGTTCTCCCATAACAGCCAGAAATACCAGGCCTGGCTGGTGAAGGAATATATCCAAAGCATCCGGGGCCGGAAGTACAAACCCATGAACGGTTATTTCCATTTCATGTTCGTGGACTGCTGGCCTTCCATCACCTGGAGTGTGGTGGATTATTTCCGAAAACCCAAGCTGGGTTATCAGGCCCTCCAGACCGCTTCCCAACCGCTGCTGCCACTCTGGAAGACCTATGTGACCCAATACAACCCGGGCGATATCCTGAATTGGGGGGACTCGTTCCTCAAAGGGCTCATCCTGGTCAATGATTTTCCGCACGGCTTCAAGGGTTTGAAAGTGGAGGCCAGGGTGGTGAACCCGAAGGGCAAGACCCTATTCCGGGAAGTCCGGAAGTGCGATGTGGAGGCCGATTGCGTGGCCAGGCCGTTCGATACCAAGGAAAGGTTCGCCCACATCAAGGGATTCGTCATACCGGAAAAGGCCGTCCCAGGAACCTATGAGATCCAGATCCGCATCTGGGACAGGAAAGGGAAGTTCCTTTCCCATAACGAGCAAGAGATCCAGGTCGTTAAGAAAAAGCTGAAACCATAAGACTGAAGTTTTTACCAATCTGGGGGTTGGAATGAAAAAGAACATTCGTTATTTTTTGATCGCGTTCCTATTATCGTTGGCCGGGTTGGCTTTCGCGGTGAGCTTGGAAGTCCTCAAGGATGTCCCTTCCACCTATGTCTATCCGACCGACGGATTCCTTCCCTTCAACATCCATCGGGGGACCCAGACCATGTTGTCCCTGATGGTCCCGGGCTGTTCCTTCGACGACCCGAAAGGCGTGGCCTGCGCCCTTCTGAAAACCGACCACGACCCCAAGGCGCCCCAGAACGACGTGGTCATCACCTGCATCGGTGTGAACTCGGGGGCGGGTGAGATCGTCTACAATGTGGGCCTGAAGGAATTGGACCGGTTCGGGTCCCCAGGCAAGGGCCCCAAACAATTCATGGCTCCGACCGGCGCGGCCATTAATCCCGATGGGGAAGTGGCGGTGGCCGACACGGGCAACAACCGGATCGCCTTGCTCAAACACGACGGTATGAGGCTGACCTGGGTAAAGACGGTGGGGAAAATGGGTTCCAAACCAGGACAATTCATCGCCCCCATGGGGGTGGCCTATGACTCGTCCAACCGTTTGTACATCGCCGACACGGGGAATAACCGCATCCAGGTGATGGACGGGAAGGGACGATGCCACGTGTTGAAGACCCCGGAGTTGACCGCCCCGAGCGCGGTGGCGGTCATCGACACCAACGAGGTCTGGACCTTTTACAAGCAGGGCAAATACGCCGACCGCCTGGCGGTCATCGACCGACAAGGGACTCGACTCCAAACTTTCACTCTGGAGGGGGATCCCCTTTCCGTCATTCGGGCCGAGGACATGCCCGACCAGCCGGTCAAGCTCTGGGGGTGCGCCTTCGATTATTACGGGAACGTGGTGGTTACGGACAACTTGAAATCCTGCCTGCGCAAGTTCGACAAGGACTTGCGGTATATCGCCACTTTCGGGAGCTTTGGGGACGATGATTTCCAATTCAACGAGCCCAGGGGCATCGCCTTCAACCATCAGTTCGGCCAGGTCATCGTGGCGGAAAAGAACACGGTCCAGTATTTTTGGAACGGGGCGGACGCGGTGAACCTCCACACCGAAAGGATCCAGGCCGGGTTCAAGATCACCTTTTCCCTGACCGAGCGGGCTTACGTGACAGCCGAGGTGAGGACCAAGAAGGGCGATGTGGTGAAAAGTCTGGTGAACGCTCAGGACATGGAGATCGGACCCCAAACCCTGGAGTGGGACCCCGACCCTACGGTCGCTAAGGCCGATTACGACCTGGTACTCAGGATCATGGCCACCTACTCGACGAGGGACCGGATCGCCAAGGAGATCACCCTTCCGCTCTCCTATTTGAATTGAACGAAAGTTAAGGAGTACACCCATGAACTTCCGATTCCTCGCGGCTGTCATTCTGGCGGCCCTTCTATCTTCCTGTTGGGACACGACCCCGCCCCAAAGCGTGGATATCGATCCCAACAAGGCCAGAGAGATCGCGGACGCGGTGGCCCAGGACCTGCTGAAGGATAACGCGAAAGACCTTTATGTCAGGCTGGACGCGGGTTTCGGCCTGATGGTGAACGGAACTCCTGACGTCGAGAAGGTCATCCAGAAAATTTACACTGAATACGGCAAGCCCCAATTATTCAATTACAAGATCATCCAGGGAGGAACCCGCACCGACGGCCAGATCGTCAGGCCCAAGAGGGTCTTCTGGTACCAGGCCTTCACCGCCAAACACCCCAAGGGAGATTACTATCTCAAGGTGGAAGTGGTGCCAGCCAGGGACATGAGATCCCTCGATGTCTCGGGTTTCGGACTCCTGACCTTCAAGAACCAGGTGCCCGAACTTTTGAGATGAAGGACGGCCGAACCCCATGACGATGTTCATCACGGTCTGTGTGGGATTCCTGGCCGGGACCCTGGGGGGGCTTTTGACGCAGCCCCTTTTCCTATCTTTCCTAGTGTCCCTGGTTCTCTTGGCCGCCTTCCTTATGAGGGGAAGTTACCCTTATCTTCTCCGACCGGTCCTTCTTTTTTGCTTGGCCTTGATCTTGGGTTACTTCCGGGCGCAATGGACCCAAAATTCCTTCGAAGAACAAAAAGCCCGTTTCAACCGGCCTGTCACAGGTCAATTCCATCTTTGGATCGGGGAAGACCCGGAAGTGCTTTTCGAACGTTTCCCTGGCGGTCATACCACCGGAAGATCGGGAGGTTTTTACCAGCCGTTCGTCCGGGAAGTGCGCGCCGTTTGCGTGATGGATGACCCTAAGGAGAATGGGCCGATTAAGGTCCGATGTTCCTTCCGCTTGTCGCCTGAATCGGCAACGCCCATCCTTTCCTATGGAGACACCGTCGAGGTGGAGGGAAAGATCCTCGCTCCCCCTGGGGCCATGAATCCAGGTCAATTCGATTACGCCCATTACCTGAAAACCAAAGGGATCCCCGCCGTGATGTACCTTCAACCAGGTAGATGGAAGAAACTGGACCAGGCACCTGTCAAGGGCTGGGCCTTTCGGCGGTGGTCCTACGGATTGAAACGGGGCGTGGAGGACAGTATCTATCGCCTGCTGGCTTTCCCCCAGAACGCCCTGCTGGACGGCATCCTTCTGGGGGTCCGGGGTCCCTTGCCGGGGGAACTGGTGGAATCCTTCATGGAAACAGGTACGGTCCATATCCTGGCCGTCTCCGGCATGATCACGGCTTTCATCGCGGGCATCCTCTTTCTTTTCTTTCGAGCGGTCCAAATGCCGCGCAAGGCCGCGGCCATGCTGACCCTGGCGGGGCTTGGTTTCTTCGTCTTCATGACGGGGGCCCATCCCCCGGTCTGCCGGGCCGGGCTTTTTTCCGCCCTGGCGCTTTTGGCTGTCCTGGTCGAAAGAAAGGTCCACGGCGGGACCCTGCTCTTGGCCACCGCCGCTTTGTTGGTGATGGTGGACCCCTTCGTCCTGGAAGACCTTTCCTTCCAGATATCTTTCCTGGCTACGGCTGGTTTGATGGTCCTTGCCGGGAGATTCCTGGAAAAACTGGAACGCCTCTGGAAACCCGCGGCGTTATTGCTGGCCACCACCGCGGCCGCCCAGTTGAGCGTCTGGTGCCTGCTGATCCACAGCTTCAACCAGCTCTCGCCCTATTCACTGTTGGCCAACCTGTTGATCGTTCCTCTGGCCCTCTTTTCCGTGGCGGCGGGTTTGGTCGCCGTCGCCGGTTCCTATATGAACCCCTTCCTGGGGGACGTTTTCGCGGCTGGTTGTGATGTGCCCTTAAGACTGCTCAGCCAGCTTTCCGACAAGTTGGCCGGATTGCCCGGGGCCAATTTCATCGTGGGATCCCCGCCCGAGTCTTGGGTGTTGGCTTTCCATGCGCTGCTCCTATTTTCCTTCTGGGCCTATTGGCCCTCGCCCGAACCGGGAAAACCATCCGAAAGATGGTTGAACCGGGAGAGATTCATGAAGGGATGCCGAAGGACAAGCCGATTCGCCTGGGGATTTTTCCTTGTCCTGTCCATCGCCGGATGGATCCAGGCCTGGGCCGGGGTCCAGCCTTTGCGGGTGACCATTCTTTCAGTCGGACATGGCAACGCGATGGTTGCCCGCACGCCGGATGGCAAGGTCCTGGTCTTTGATGGAGGCAAAGAGAACCACGGCTTGGACCGATACAACATCCTGGTGGCCTACCTTCGGCACTTGGGCATCCGTCGGGTGGACGCTATCTTCAACAGCCATCCGGATGAGGATCATGTTGGCGGGTTGGTGAATCTGGTCTCGGCTTATCCGGTCCGGGAAGCTTTTGAGGGCGAGGGAGCCATTTCCGATTCCCGCATCTATGAAAGGTTCAAGGAACTACTCGAGGAGAAAAAAATCCCCTTGAAACAACTCCAAGCCGGCGATCGTCCCGATGACTGGGAACCATTAAGTCTTTTTGTCCTCCATCCGGCGGGTTCCTTTCATCCCAAGATCCACCCGGACAACAACCGTTCCATGGTCTGCTGGCTATCCTTTCCGGTTGGCGAAAAGAAGTTTTCCATGCTCCTGCCGGGGGACCTGGAACGGGAAGGTGTAAAGGAGCTCTTGAAAAAACACCGGCCCTTTCCCAAGGTGGATTGTCTGCTGGCTCCGCACCATGGAAGGGAAAGCGGGGCCCAAGATCTTTGCGCTGGCGGGTTCAAACCACAGATGGTGGTCTTGAGCGATTGGATGGATCATCCAGAGGACCATGGAATCTATAAAACCCAGGTGCCTCAAGCGGAAATCCTATCCACGGCTCAAGAGGGAGCGATCGAGTTGGAAATCGGGACGAAAAGAGGGGTCAGGTATAAAACTTTCACAGAAGGGAAATGGAAAACTTTTGAACTGTGAGTATTTGTTAAATCCGTTAAATATCCTTGTAAAACATTGACTTTGTTGAAAAGTGGCTCATATAATCAACTTATGAAGGTAGTCCTACAAGATATAGTACGCGAAGTTGCGAAGGCCACAAAACTTGCCCTTCCAGACGCTAAAGTCATTGTTTCTAAGATCGTTTCGACCTTAGAAGAGGGGCTGGTCCAAGGTCAACGGATCGAGAATCCGCGACCTGGGAGTATTGCAAACCAAGATGGTTTCAGGCAAAAAGGGCCGGGACATGAGCAGGAACCTTTCCATCGACCTTCCATCCTACAAGAAGGTTTCGTTCAAGGCCGGCAAGAATCTTAAAAAGGTTTTTAGAGAATTACCCGGCGAGGTAGAGCCGGTGGTCGCCAAGAACGGCCAATTGGAAATGCCCATTTTCGTGACCAGGTAGGTTGGTTCAATCCGTTGGGGAAGGAGGGGGAATGGCTAGCACGATCCATTATTTCGGGAAGATCAAAAGCCAGGATGCCATCCGGGATATCCAGGAAGAATTCCGGGAGATCGCCTTTGTCAGCGGCTGGACCCATGAGATGGTGGACAACGTCTTCACCCAGGAAGGCGAGATGCCGGGTGTTCGTTTGCACCTGAAAGGCATTCGGATCACCCTGAGCAAGAACATCACTCCCCTTCAATTGACCTTCGATAAAGATGGTTATCTCTCCCATATCTATTATGAGAAGACACCGAAACCATCGCGGTCCGCGGAGTGCCTTCCGTTCCCAGACAACTCCTGCATCAGGTCCATACCAGCACGACCTTGAAGAACAGCGAACCGGCGACCCATATCACCCTGGTCAAATTGCTGGATTACTTGAAGAAAAGGTATGTCCCCAATCTGGAGGTCATCGACAATACCGGTTATTGGTATTCCCGGGACGAGTCGGTGTTGGCCCCCAAACGCTTGGAACTGGCCAAGAAATAAACGACACCCCTGCCCAGCCCTCTAGCGCGCGAGCGATAGGGGGCTTTTTATTTTCCCTCCATCCGGGAAGTCCCCTAAAATTATCTGTCGACGGTAAGCCATCCTTATCAAAGGTCAATGGGTTTGAAAAAGAGACTGCTCAATCTATTATTTATTCCTTTAATCCTTCTGTCCGCTTCGCTGGGCAGAACGACGACCCTCCAGGAAAAGATCGGCCAATGGTTCGCTGAGGGAAAAACCGATGAGATCCAGGAAGCTCTGACCCAGGAACTGGAAATGAATCCGTCCGAGATCGATCTCTGGCTGGAATTGGCGGACCTGCGCAAGAGCGAAGGGGATTACACGGGAGCGGTGGCGGCCTATCAGGCTTATCTTTCCAAAAAGGACGATTGGAAAACGAGAGTGTCCCTGGGAATCGCCCTGGAGCAGATGGGAAATTTCACCGACGCCGAGGGAAGCCTCACCCAACTTTTTCATGCCCATCCGGACGACCCGGATATTCTCTGGGGTCTGGGCCGTTTAAGATTGATCCAATCCCAATGGAAGACGGTCCGCACCCAGGCCACCCCGCAGGACGCCCTGAAGGATGCCCAGAAATTTTTCATCAGCCTGACGGACCGCCGGTCCGACTTCGCCCTGGGATTCTGGCAGTTGGGAGAGGTCTCACGACGATTGGGCGATACGGACCGGGCCCTGGCTTCCTATGTCAAGGCGGTCAAGCTGGACGCGAGCTACAAGAAAGCCTACCGCTACATCGCCAAGCTCCTGGCGCAGAAAAAGGAATACCGCCAATCCCTGGCCAAGTACGAGCAGGCCATCGCCATCGAGCCGGATGATCCGAACATCCGCAAAGAAGCCGGCCAAGTCGCGCAAAAAGCGCCGGAAGAGGCGCAAAAGCGGAAAGACGAAAGGCTGAGGCAATGGGCCAAGTGGGTCCCCCCGGCCGAGACATCCATCGCGCCCTCCAGTGTCACCATCCGAGTGGGTATTTTCACCGGGCTGGCCCATTTGTTGTTCCGCGGGACCAGCGCCATGGAGGTGATGACCGCGGCCCAAACGCCCCTGACCATCCTTCAAGGCGGACAGGATTATCAGGTCATCTCCATCCCGGCGAAGTTCTCGCCCAAACACAAGGAGATATGGGCCTTGAAGGACGGGCGCAACCAAAAGATATTGACCTTCGACCAGCGTATCCGGGTCAGGCCCCTGGACCCCCTGAAGCCTCTGTTGGTCCACGCCGTTCCCTCGAATACGGGCTACTTTTTCGCCAAGGAAGAGGACCGGTGTTACAGGGGCGAACTGGAGTTCAGCCCCCGTTCCGGGGCGGGGTTCAACGCCATCAACCTGGTCTCGTTGGAGGCCTACACCGCGGGGGTTCTCCCCTCCGAAATGCTTTCCAGCTGGCCGGCGGAGGCCTTGAAGGCCCAGGCCATCGTGGCGAGGACCTATGTGTTGTCCAAGCTAGGCCGTCATAACGCGGAGGGTTTCGATGTCTGCGACAGCGTGCATTGCGAGGTCTATCGGGGCCTGAGGGCGGAGACGGATCGCACCAACCAGGCGGTCAATGAGACGGCTGGGATCATCCTCAAGCATGGATCGATGGTCATGCCGGTGGCCTTCTCCGCCCAATGCGGGGGCCATACCCAGGATTATCAGGAAGCCTGGGGATACGCCGCGCCGGTCGTGGGGGTCAAGGATTACGACGAGCGTTATAATACGGACATGGACTTCCCCCTTTCTCCTTACAAAATGGAGAAATGGGTCAAGGAAGACCGGGAATCCTATTGCAGGGTTTTCGAGTTGCGGGGATACCAGAATTTCCGATGGGCCAGGCTGATCCTGGCCGAGGATATCGAAAAAAAGGCCGGCAATATCGGAAAAATCCGCAGAATGAGGGTCCTTCACCGGTCCACGGCGGGGTGGGCTGATCGTCTAATAGTGGAAGGCGAACGGGGAAGCAAGGAATTAAAAGGCGATCTCATCCGTAGTTTCCTGGGCGGTATCCGGAGTAACCTGATATGGATCGAACCCCAATATGATCTGAAGGGCTGGCCCGAGGAGTTCATCGTGTATGGCGGCGGTTGGGGCCACGGAGTGGGGATGTGCCAGGTGGGAGCCTATGGATTGGCCAAGGCGGGCAAGACCGCCGATGAGATCGTGCTTCATTATTTTCCGAAGGCGGAGTTGAAAAAACTTTAGGCAAAACATAATTTTTACCACCAAGGGCACCAAGAAAGACTTTTTAATTGAAAACAAAAAAAGGTTATTTTTAGAGGTGTTTTTATGAGACTGCAATTTTTATTCCTTCTAATACTGAGCATGGGTTTGGTTTCATGCGGCGAGGTCGCCAGGGACATGGGCCTGGAGAATGTCCCTGATATCAAATTGCGGGATGGCTTGACCGGCACACAGGATAACCCGGCGGTATTGGATCCTTTCAAGACCTACAACCTGGTGATGGCCGCCAACGAGTGCCGGTATTTCCAGATGAAGGTGCCCCAGAACTGGTACTGGAAGATCTATCTGACAGCCGCAAACCGGAAGGACAATGAGCACGCCACCCTTCAGGCGGAAGTGGGGCCGAACGATCCTCCTTGGGCGCCCTTGCCAGAATGCGTTTTCACCAAGACCTTCCAACTGGACCGGGAAGGGGAACAGGCGGTATTGGGAGTGGGCAATCGACTTGAGCCCAGGGTGGCCATCTTCCACCTCTGCCAGAGCGGCGCGCCGCTCCATATCACCATCGCCAGCCAGGTTTCCACCAACGCGACCTTAATGGGGCCGAATATGGATTCCCTCAATCCAAACGGCGCAACAAAAGAATAAAGTCTTTGCCACTGATTTTAAAAATTTGTTTGTAACCACAGATGTAAGGCAAAGAAAATTTGCCACGGATGCATGGGATGCAAATGGATAAACAAAAAAATGGTTTGGAATTATTTTCTTTTTGCCATCTGCGTGAATCCCATGAATCTGTGGCTAATATTTTTTTCGGGTGGTTTTGATGCCGCTTTATTTCGCCTACGGAAGTAGTTTGCTGAGGGCTCAAATGGAGCGGCGCATCATGGGCAACCGCCCCGTCACCCGCGCCATCCTCAAGGGTTACCGCCTGGCCTTCATGGGCCATTCCTCCGAACGAAAAGGCCCAGTGGCCAATCTGGTTCCCGATCCCGCCCTTTTCGTTCCCGGTTACCTTTATGAGTTGGAAGAGGTCATGATCCAATATCTGGACCGGTGTGAGGCCTGCGAGAAGGGGACCTATCAGAAGCTCGAGGTGGTCGTTGAGAAGGACAACGGGGAAAAGGTGAACGCCGCTAGTTATCGGCTGGCCCAAGAAAATCCTCCGTTAGGTCAACCCAATCTGGGCTATTTGATGCAGGTCAAGCAAGGTTATAAGGAATGGGGTTTGCCCGAAGAAGTGTTGGAAGAAGCCCTGGAATATAGCAAAAACTGAGGATTTATTAATTTAGGATTAAGAATCATTCTTCGCTTAGAATTATTGAAGATGCATTGATGTATGAAGGTGTCCGTATGCCAGAGATCAAAAAACTTTTCATAAATCAGTCCCGCGATAAATTAAAGAACTCTCTTTCGGGGGTTTGGATACCCCTTCTTTTTATATCGGTAGGAGTTTTATTATCTGAAGTCGCGATGGCTCAAAGCACGAATTTTACTCCGGTTCCAACTTGGACAGATGATCAATGGGAAAATGCAGATAAGGAATCTAGGGGCAACGAAGAAGAGTTAGAAACAAATCAGAAAATATCGGAAGGTAAACTGACCCCCCTTCCTATGACAAAGGATTTTTCCGGGGTTATTATTCTTAACCCACCAGATAAATTTAAAATCTTGACTTCTAATGGAAAAGCTTATTTGACGTGGAATAAAGTTGATAAGGCAATGGGTTATTGTGTTTATGATTCAAAAGATGGAAAAACGTTTAAAAAAAGATTTCATCCTGTAAAAGAAACAAAAATATTTGTTGGTTTCATTACGTGGATTAAAAATCATCCAAAACATTATTATGGGTTTAAAACGATTTCTTGGGGTGGGGAAAGCGAAATGGTTGTTCAATCAGTCGGACCTCAGGATTTTGCCGCACAATAATATGAACTGACAACACCACTTTTCTTACTGGAAACCATCAATGTTCATGATCTTCTGGGCTGGGCTCTTCATTTTTTGCTCCATCGTTTTCTCCGTTGTCCTTTGGAGGATGAAATTCAAGAGTTTTGGATTGGCCCTCGCGTTGGGTTATTCAGCTGTGGTCTTTGCTGGGGCGGTCAGTGTTTACTCGGCCACGGGGGCTGAGGCCGAATGGCACTGGATCGGGGCCTTCATCCTAGGAATGCCTTTGACCCTGGCGATGAACCTGGAACCATTCCTTAACCGTTTTTTAACATCCATCGGTTATTCGGATGCGTCATTGTTATCCATGGGGCTCAATTACATGTTGCTGGGCGATATCCAATGGTTTGTCGCTGGTTGGCTTCTCCAAAACGTCTACAACAATTTGACCACCAATTTCACCAAGGGCACCAAGAATTCTGAAAAATGATTTAGAGAAAAATATTCTTTTTGTCTAAATTGGTGAACTTGGTGTCCTTGGTGGTTCAAATAGAATTTTAAGGATGAAAGAAAAATGAAACAAATCTGGATCACCCGCTATGGCGGGCCGGAAGTATTGGAAGTTCGCGATGTCTCCTTACCCCCGCTCCGTGAGAATGAGGTGACAGTGGGTGTCAGGGCGGCGGGGTTCAATTTCGCCGACTTGATGGCTATGAAAGGTCTTTATCCGGACGCGCCCAAACCACCCTGCGTGGTGGGTTATGAGATATCAGGCGTTGTGGAGGAGTTGGGCCCGGGCGTTCCTCCAAGCTGGATAGGGAAGGAAGTCATCGCGTTCACTCGGTTCGGAGGCTATTCGGAGAAGGTCAATCTTTCCGTCAACCAGATATTCGAGACTCCCGAAAGCCTGACCCTGGAAGAAGGGGCTGCCCTTCCGGTCAATTACCTGACGGCTTATCAATTAGTGAAGGTCATGGGTTCCTTGAACAAGGGAGAGACCATCCTCATCCATAACGTGGGAGGAGGGGTGGGTTTGGCCGCCCTGCAATACGCTCGGGGCGTCGGAGCCGTGACCATGGGTACGGCCAGTTCGGGCAAGCATGAATTCCTCAAGAAACAGGGCCTTCAACATCCAATCGATTATCGAAAGAAGGATTGGGAAAAACAGGTACTGGACCTGACAGGCGGGAAAGGAGTGGACCTGATCCTGGACCCGGTCGGCGGAGCCAACTGGAAAAAGAATTACCGCTTATTACGCTCCACTGGACGTCTGGGAATGTTCGGTGTCTCCAGCGCCTCGGAAGGGAAAGCGGGAAAGATCCTATCGCTTTTGGGTCTGGCCGTCCGAATACCCCTCTTCAACCCCGTTGCTTTGATGAACCAGAACCGGGGGGTTTTCGGCGTGAATCTGGGACACCTTTGGCACGAGCCGGAAAAGGTCCGGGGTTGGATGGAGGAGATATTGGAGGACGCGGGGCAGGGACGGATCAAACCCATCGTGGACCGAACTTTTCGATTCTCCGAAGCCGCGGAAGCCTTCCGATTCGTGGAAGAACGCAGGAATATAGGAAAAGTCCTGCTAGTTCCCTGAATGGAAAATGATAAACTAGCCCCTCGATAAGAACCGAAACAAGGAAACCCATGATCTATCTCGATCACGCCGCCACAACCCCTCTGGATGAGAAAGTCCTCGAGGCCATGATGCCTTTCTTGAAAGAAGAATATGGAAATCCTTCCAGCCTTCACGCGCTAGGCCGGGAAGCCCGAGGGGCCATCGAGCGGGCCCGGGAAAAGATAGCCCAGACCCTCAACGCCGATCCCAAAGAGATCGTCTTCACTAGCGGAGGAACCGAAGGCGTGAACATGGTGCACAAGGGCGCGGCATTCTCCTTTCACGGCAAGGCCCGGCACATCATCATCTCGGCCGTGGAACACAGCTGTGTGCTGGAATGCACGGATTACTTGACCAACCATGGCTACTCGGTAACGGCGGTACCGGTCAACGCGGAAGGCTTGGTCGATCCCAGGGACATTCAAAAGGCCATACGGCCCGGCGAGACAGGGTTGATCTCCATCATGGCGGCGAACAACGAGGTCGGCACCATCCAGCCTTTCGGCGAGATAGGATTGATCGCCCGTGAAAGGAATATCCTCTTCCACACGGACGCCGTACAGGCCTACGGAAAGATCCCCATCGACGTTCAGAA
Source organism: candidate division FCPU426 bacterium (assembly GCA_963830915.1). Lineage (GTDB taxonomy): Bacteria > Oederibacteriota > Muellerivitia > Muellerivitales > Muellerivitaceae > CAWHOE01. The sequence continues at coordinate 114,733 of CAWHOE010000006.1, read as the reverse complement.
ATACAATATCGATTTCCTCACGGTCTCGGGACACAAGATCTACGGACCCAAGGGCGTGGGGTTCGTTTACCAACGTAAGGGGACCGAATTGGTTCCCCTGATCCAGGGAGGAGGCCAGGAGCGGGACCGTCGGGGCGGGACTGAGAACGTGGCGGGTATCGTGGGAATGGCCGAAGCGGCGAGAAAGATTTGCGCGGATACCATCGAGCCTGGCCGGTTACGGGTCATGGCCCAGGTGTTCCTGGAAAAAATGAAAGAAGCTTACCCGGACCTGAAAGTGAACGGGCCGGAAGACCCGGAGAAAAGGGTGCCCGGCATCCTGAACATCACCCTTCCCGGCATCGAGGGGGAAACCTTGGTGCACAGCCTGGATGGCAAGGGTTACGCGGTCTCCTCCGGCGCGGCCTGCGCGGCCGGCTCAGCGCCCCCTTCCCATGTGCTGCTGGCCATGGGACGGAATCCCAAACAAGCCAAGGAAGGTTTGAGGTTCAGCTTTGGGCGGGCCAACACGGGCGAACAGGCCAGGCAATTGGCCCAGGACATGCCTTCCATCACCCAGGGCCTCCAGATGATCTCGTCTTTCCTAGAGGGGGACGATGTAAAGCCTCATCACCTTTAGAAAACATTTTTTCACCACGGAGACACAGCTAAAGATTAAAGATCAAAAAAGAATGAATAAAAGCTGTGCCTCCGTGTCTCTGTGGTTCAATGTATTTGGTTGTTTTTGCCAGCTATTGGCTCATGGTTTAGGGCTGGTTTTTCGTCTAGAATAGAACCTTCATTATCATCAGGCGGCCCGAAAGGTCTTGATCTTGCTATTCCGTAAACTGAGCTTCCGAATCGCGCTGGTCCTCTCCCTATCCATCTTCATCATCGAGGGGATCATCAGTTACGCCTCCATTGCCCGCCAGAAAAACACCCTGGTGAATCGCCAGGTCGAGGCCTTGAACCTGGTTTGTAACTCCCTTCAAAGCGAGTTTTCCCTCTGTATTCGAAAGAGCCGATTCGAGGAACTAGGCTCGGTTTTGGGGGATGTTTCCGACCAGTTCCATGTCAATTCCCTCACCCTCTTCGACCCGGAAGGAAAGATCCTCGTCCATACCCAATCCCTGGCCGGATATTCCAGCCATTTGGGGGACGCCAGGCAAAGGCTCCAATGGACCCAAGCCCATCATAATTACTGGCTGGAAACCCTCAAGACCCCACAGGGCGACGTGCTTCGCTACCTGGTGCCGGTGAAGGACTCGTCCAACAAACTGATGGGCGGGGTGAATGTGGAGATACCCCTCATTAATGTGGACGAACAGACCCGCGAGTCCATCTTGAAGGGAAGCGGCATGGCGGCTTTGATCGCCCTGATCGTGACCCTGGCCCTGACACCCCTGCTGCACTTCTTCGTGGTGAGGCCGATCCAAGCCATCAAGAACGAACTGAAGGCCCTTTCCCAGGGCGACGCGGACCTGAGCTTCCAGATCAAGGTCCAGACCCACGACGAGATCGGGGACATGGCCCATTGGTTCAATTCTTTCATGGGCAAGATCAGGGCGATGGTGCTTCGTATCATGGAGCATTCCCAGCATCTGTCCGAGCAGGTCCAGAGCATGACCGTCTCCACCGCCGAGGTCTCGGCCATGAGCGAGGACGTGTCCTCGACCATCCAGCAGATCGCCAAGGGCGCGGAGGACCAGGCCGCCAAGATCGCCGACGTCCATCACCTGATGCAGGAAATGCAGGACACCATGAAGGAAATGGAACGCAAGTCCCTGGAAACCTCCAGCGCCGTGGACAAAGCCACCCTGACCGCCCAGGCCGGGGGCAAGATGGCCCGCGGCACGATCGATCGCATGGCCAGCCTCAACGAGACCATCCTGAAGAACTCGGAAGGCATCCATCACCTGGGGGTGAAGGGCAAGGAGATCGGCCGGGTCGTGGAGATCATCTCGGGTATCTCGGAACAGACCAACCTGTTGTCCCTTAACGCCGCCATCGAGGCCGCCCGCGCCGGCGAGCACGGAAAAGGTTTCGCGGTCGTGGCGGAAGAGATACGATCGTTAGCGGACCGGGTCGGGAAAGCCACGGAGGAGATCGGGAACCTCATCCAGCAGATCCAGGACGAGACCCAGGTGGCGGTGGATTCCATGGAAAAGAGCGCCAAGGAGGCGGAGGTCAGCAAGAACGGCATTCGTCAGATGGAAAAATCCCTGGACGAGATCGTCGAGGTCATCGAGAACGTGGAGCAGTTCAGCAAGAGCATTTCCGCCCTGGTGGCCCTGCAGAACCAGCGGTACACCAAGATCGTCAACAGCATCCAGGACATCAACGCCGTCTCGGAACAGTCCGCGGCTTCCACCGAGGAAGTGTCGGCCTCCACCGAGGAGCAGACCGCCTCTATGGAACAGGTCAACGCGACCTTCAAGGAACTTTCCGCGATGGCGGAAGAATTGAAGTCCATGGTGGAAAAATTCAAGATCCGCTAATAAAAACAGTTGGCAGTCCACAGCCCACCGTCGACAGCCAACCATTATTAAATGAATAGGTTGAATGAACTGTCGATTGTCATCTGGTTACTTCAAACTTAAGTTCAAGGAGCGTTACATGCCTCAACCCATCTCGTTGGATATGGCTTATCTGTCGGAATTCGTGACAGAACAGGACATCAAAGCGCTGGAACCCCAGGTGCTTTCGGCCTTGAAATCCCTTCTGGAAAAGACAGGGCGGGGTTCGGATTTCCTGGGCTGGATCACACTTCCCTTCGAAGCGGCCAAACAGCTCCCGGCCCTGAAAAAGGCGGTCAAACCCTTCGATAAATGCGACGACGTGGTATGCGTGGGCATCGGCGGTTCCTACCTGGGGACCAAGGCCGCCATCGAGGCGCTGGGCGGCTCGACCCGGATCCATTATGCGGGGCACCATCTGTCGCCCACCTCGTTCGATAAATTGATCAAAGACCTGAACCCCAAAAAGACCGGGATCTGCGTCATCTCTAAATCTGGCACCACCACCGAACCGGCCGTGGCTTTCCGCATCCTAAAATCATGGTTGGAGAACGGCGCGGGCAAGAAGAAGGCCCGCAAACGCATCGTGGCGGTGACCGATCAGGCCAGGGGAGCGTTGAAGGGAATGGCGGACGCCGAAGGGTACCAAACCTTCGTCATTCCGGACGATGTGGGAGGCCGGTTCTCGGTCCTGACCCCGGTAGGGTTATTGCCCATCGCCATCGCCGGTTTTGATATCGGCAAACTCCTGAAGGGCGCCCAGGACGCGGCCAAGGATTGCCAGTCCACGGATCTTTCCAAGAATCTGTCGGCCCAATACGCCGCCGCCCGGTTCCTTCTATATCAGAAAGGGAATACCACCGAGGTCATGGCCAACTTCAAGCCCGAACTGCACTTCGTCAGCGAGTGGTGGAAACAACTGTACGGGGAATCGGAAGGCAAAGAAGGAAAGGGCATCTTCCCAGCCAGCGTGGACCTGACCACCGATCTTCACAGCATGGGCCAATACCTGCAGGAAGGACGCCGCACCCTTTTGGAGACCATGATCTGGGTGAAGAAAGAAGAGAAGGATGTCATCATCCCCAAGGATAAGGACGACCGGGAAGGATTGAATTTCCTGGCGGGCAAGAAACTTTCTTGGGTCAACGAGCAGGCCTTCAAGGGAACGGCCGTGGCTCATCGGGACGGGGGCTTACCGGTGATCCGTCTGACCCTGGACAACATCTCCGAATATACCCTGGGATATCTTTTTTATTTCTTCGAGATGGGTTGCGGAATCTCGGGAACCTTGTTGGGCGTCAATCCTTTCGATCAGCCCGGTGTGGAAGCGTACAAGAAGAACATGTTCGCTCTGCTGGGGAAAAAGGGTTACGAGGAACTGGCGGCTCAGTTGAAAGCCAAAGGGGTCTGACGGAACAGCGATAGACCGCATCAAAACAAATCATGTTTTAGCCACCGATGGCCATTAGAATTCCTGATAGGAGACTTCGCGCATCGGTGGCTCATTTACCTTTAGGTTTCACAAAAGATACCAACATTTCACCACTCTCAAATTGGAACGCTTTTCTAAACGTGAAAACTCCAAATAGAATGCCCTTATTGTGACCAAAGGACTTTTTGAACAAAAAAAGGGGCACCTGGGGACCTCAAAAAACCTTTAAAAAGGCCAAAAATAGTCTTTTTCATACTGGAAAAAGTGGTTATATTTCCTTTGACAACACAAAGGCTGGTGGTATATATAGTGACGGTCGACTAAATATGGTGTGAAAATAACGATTTTTGCCCTTTTTGGCCTCAATATTCAAAGAGGGGATAGCCAAGTTGGCCGAATTTTTTGGTGGTTATAAGAAGTCTTTTGATCGGTTTTTTTAGCGGGCTGGCAAACCCGCTGTTCATCCCGAGCTATAAAAGACAGCAAACGCCAAAAAAGGGGGATTTAAGCCGGGATAGACGAATGTCGCGCGTAAACCACTGCATAGCCCACTTTCCCTACAATGGCCATTTGGAAAAAAGGACCAGTCTAGTTTCAAGCCACTCAGACGGCCTGCTCCAAACCATTCCGTTCAACACCCACAACAACCCAAGTTCCTTCAGCTGAGTTAACCAGGGGTTAACCTCAGGAAGAAAATCTTGGCCATTTTTTTAATATCTTGAGGAGGATGCATGTCAGCTAAGCCTACCCAGTCCAAAGCAAACCAGGAAGTATTCGTCAGACCCAATACCTTCACCCGCGAAGGCGGATTGAAGATCAAGCGCCACTTTTCCAAGAAAGGCGTCCATCCCTTCGACGAGGTCGAATGGGAACTGCGCTCCGCCAATATCACCGATGAGAAGGGCAAAGTGATCTTCGAACAGAAAGATGTGGAGGTCCCCAAGACCTGGTCTCAGACGGCAACCAATATCGTGGTCTCCAAATATTTCCATGGCGTGATGGGCACCGAACAGCGTGAACGCAGCGTCAAGCAATTGATCAGCCGCGTGGCCGATACCATTTACGAATGGGGCAAGGACATGGGTTACTTCGCCTCCGACGACGACGCGGACGTGTTCCACTCTGAACTTCTCCACCTCCTGGTGACCCAGAAGATGGCCTTCAACTCACCGGTCTGGTTCAACGTGGGCATCGAGCCCCGTCCCCAGTGCTCGGCCTGCTTCATCAACAGCGTCTCCGACAGCATGGAATCCATCCTCGACCTAGCCAAGACCGAAGGCATGCTCTTCAAGTATGGCTCGGGAACTGGCACCAACTTCTCGGCCCTGCGTTCCGGCCGGGAAAAACTTTCCGGCGGCGGCACGGCCTCCGGCCCAGTTTCCTTCATGAAGGGTTACGACAGTTTCGCGGGCGTCATCAAGTCGGGCGGGCGCACCCGGCGCGCGGCCAAGATGGTCATCCTGGACTCCGACCATCCGGACATCGCCGATTTCATCAAGTGCAAGGCTGAGGAAGAAAAGAAAGCCTGGGCCCTGATCGACGCGGGTTACGAAGGCGGCTTCAACGTCCCCGGCGGGGCCTATGACTCGGTCCAGTTCCAGAACGCCAACCACTCGGTGCGCGTGACCGACGAGTTCATGCAAGCTTCGTTGAACGACGGAACCTGGACCACCAAGGCGCGTAAAGACGGCAAGCCCATGGATACCTACAAGGCCAAGGACCTGATGCGCATGATCGCCGAGTCCACCTGGATCTGCGGCGACCCGGGCATGCAGTACGACACCACCATCAACAAGTGGCATACCTCGTCCAACACGGCGAGGATCAACTCCAGCAATCCCTGCTCGGAGTACATGTACCTGGACGATTCAGCCTGCAATCTGGCGTCCCTGAACCTGATGAAGTTCCGCAATTCGGAAAGCGAGTTCGACATCGAGTCCTTCCGGCACGCCGTGGATGTCACCATCCTGGCCCAGGAGATCACGGTGGATAACGCCAGCTACCCGACCAAGCCCATCGAGCGCAACTCGCACGACTACCGCCCCTTAGGGTTAGGCTACGCCAACCTGGGAGCCCTGTTGATGTCCCGGGGGCTGCCTTACGACGGCGACGCGGGCCGCAATTACGCCGCGGCGGTGACCGCCCTGATGCACGGGGAGGCCAACCTGATGTCTTCCAAGATATCCAAGGAAGTGGGCCCATTCCAGGGCTACAACCGTAACGAGCATCCCATGCTCAATGTCATGCGCATGCACCAGGCCGAGGCCGCCAAGATCAAGCACGACGGCGTGACCGAGGACCTGTACCTGGCCGCCCAGACCGTCTGGAAAGAAGTGCAGGACATGGGCAAAGAGTGGGGTTTCCGTAACGGTCAGGTGACCGTTCTGGCCCCGACCGGGACCATCGGGTTCATGATGGATTGCGACACCACGGGTGTGGAGCCGGATATCGCCCTGGTCAAGTACAAGAAGCTGGTAGGCGGAGGGGTCATCAAGATCGTCAACCAGACCGTCCCCGAAGCCCTGACCAACCTGAAATACACGGAAAGCCAGGTGAAGGATATCCTGGCCTATATCGAGGCCCACGACACCATCGAGGGGGCCCCGCACCTGAAAGCCGACCACCTACCGGTGTTCGACTGCGCCTTCAAACCCATGAACGGAAGCCGGTCCATCCACTATATGGGCCACATCCGCATGATGGGCGCGGTCCAGCCGTTCCTGTCGGGCGCCATCTCCAAGACCGTCAACCTGCCGCATGAGGCCACGGTGGAGGATATCGCCCAGGCCTATATCGAGTCCTGGAAGTTGGGGCTCAAGGCTGTCGCCATCTACCGGGACGGATGCAAGAGGTCCCAACCCCTGTCTACCTCCACTGAGGGGGGCAAGGCCAAGGTGGGCAAGCCGGTCCGCCGCCGCCTGCCGGATGAAAGGGAAGCCATCACTCACAAGTTCTCCATCGCGGGCCACGAGGGTTACATCACCGTGGGCAAGTTCGAGGATGGGACGCCGGGCGAGCTCTTCATCGTGATGTCCAAGGAAGGCTCGACGGTCTCGGGACTTATGGATTCCTTCGCCACGACCATTTCGTTGGCCCTGCAATACGGGGTGCCATTGAAGGTCCTGGTGAACAAGTTCTCCCACAGCCGTTACGAGCCGTCGGGTATCACCAACAACCCGGAAGTCCGTTTCGCCAAGTCCATCACCGACTATATCTTCCGCTGGCTGGCCTTGAAGTTCCTGCCCGCGGGGGAGAGGGGCGCGGCGGAATTGGCGGAAGGCGTGGAGAGGGACGCTACCCTCAACAGCGCTTCCCCGGCCAAGCATTCCCAGCATTCACATGGACCAACAGCCAAGGTCGCTACGGCCGCGGCTCCGGCCCCGGTGAAGGCTCCGGAAGGTGTTTCGGATTCGGAAAAGCGAGAGAAGGGCGTGTTCGTGACCCAATCGGACGCCCCGCCTTGCCCCGAATGCGGGACCATCATGGTTCGCAACGCGGCTTGCTATAAATGCCTAAATTGTGGTTCGACCTCAGGTTGTAGTTGATATTGACCCTGAGCGAACGCAGTGAGTCGAATGGGTTGATCTGAGGAAACACCCACTCCCCTTGACCGGGGAGAGGCTAATTTAGGCTGTAAAAGCCCTGTTCCCTTAAAGGGGGCGGGGCTTTTTTTAAAAACCAATTGATCTTCAAAAGTGGTTTAATTTTTATCAGGTTATGGAAAATGTATAGGAGAGTCATTTGACGGAAGATGAATTAAGAAGAGAACTTATATCAATTCTAAATGTTACTCATGGCATTTCGAATGTTATGGACAATTGTGGCTCGATAGAATTTGGAATAGATATTCTTTTTCAAGATGAAAATACAACTTTTAAAACAATAAGTAATTGTGGCATACAACTAAAAGTTGGGGATATTACAGCTTCTGGTTCGGGTGCCACTGGTTCTGTTAAAGAAATAATTGGACAAATTGCGATTGCGTTTGGCCATAGATTCAGAATAGGCGAAACGGATACTCACTTAGACGCAATTTATATTATTACAACAGGAGAAATGAATTCTCATGCTCGTGAATATATTAATGCCATTAATATTGGAATAAGGAATATTAAATTTCTTTATGGACAAAAATTGGATGAGTTTTTAGTTGAAGGTCGTGCTCGGGTTCAAAGGTTGCAAATCCATGAATAATTCCCGTGATTCAATTATAGACTCATTAAAAATGATTCGTTTTCATCCTAGGGAATTCGATGAAACGAAGAGAGAAGAATTGTTTAATGATATTAAAACTCTAATCGAATACGAAGAACCATTCAAAGTATTTCCATCTTCTGAAGACCGTGAGTCAATCGTTGCTTTTAGTGAGCGTCTATATGAAAAAAATAAAATGGACGATGTTTTATGGCTTGTTAAAAAATTTATAAATGACCCGGATCCTTCTGAAATAACCTCAGGTGAAGATGTTGTTTCTAAAATTCATCGCGAAATAGAAAACGGTGATCGTAGGTCTCAACCAATAATTACGGTATTGGGTAATCTTGCTTGGGCTGTTCAGAAACTAGCTTTAAAAAAGGAATATATTTCACAGGCGTTGATTTATACGAAAAAATTATTAAGTCATAAAAATCTTTATATCAAATACGAAGCAACTTTACCTTTAATAGAAATAGCTGCAAGACGTTCTTGGCTGAGTGGTTTTAATAAAAGAGAATACCAGGGTGAATATAAAATTTTCCATGAAATGGTATTTGAGTTGGTCCAGTTAGTTAAAACGAAAAAACAATGTTATTCAATTGCTGATAGGCTTTCGGATGTTTTTTCTTATTACAATGACTTATCGACAGAGGAAGCACTTGATGCATTAGAAGTTACTGAAAATGTGGAAGATGCTTCTTTTTTACTTTTGTATTTTGCGATTTATAGACAAAACCATTATAAGGATTTATTGGGTTTAAAATTTAATCCGGACATATTTAAAGATAAATTAATAAATGCATTGAATGATAATAGCCCTATTGGAAATCCTCGCCGGAAATATTTGGCATGGCATATATGGACGCTTCTTCGGGAACAACCACAAGAATTTGAAAAACTAACGCCTTGGATTGATAAATTGATAAATGGCCCATATGCATCTGAAATAGTTGGCAAGGTACAGTTAATAATTTCAGAACACATAAAAAACCAACCTATTACCTGTATACGTTGGTACGAGGAAATATTAAAGAAGTGTGAATTTGAAAACGGAGTTAATAAACAACAATTATCTGTAAATATTATGTTTTCCCACGCATTTGAGGTAATAGATGTTATTGCGGAAAAATACCCAGAAAAGCTTCTGCCGATAATAATAAAACTATTTGATTTTTGGAAAGAAGGGGGAATTGCATTGGATTGGGATAAATTATTTAGTTCCGCAACAAAGACAAACGATTTATCCATAAGAGAAGAATTGAAGAAATTTTATGCAGAAATATGTAAGGTGCATGCTCTCCGTGAATTTTATTGGTATTAAAGTACTGCGGATACGTAAAAGGAAAAATATTTTGGAGGAAGAAAAAGATTATCGAAGAACACCAGTTTTATTCTGGGTTTGGTTTTTTCTAAGGCGGTATTTAATATTATGTCTGTTATGGCAGATTTGGGAAAACAAGGAACCTAGTCTACAGATTCCAAGTTAGAGTTTAGAACGAAATTCTGGAGAACCTGATGCCCGAATACAAAAAAGCTTATGTCACCATCATGGTGGAAGATCTCGACAGGTCGGTGGAATTTTACAACGACCTTCTGGGGCTCTATGAGGACCTGCGTTACGGGGATAGTTGGGCGGAAATGACCACGAAAGGCTTAACGATCGGGTTGCATCCCAAAAGGCCGGGGGCCCATCCGGCGCCGAAGGAAAATCACATCTCCATCGGGTTCGAGGTGCAGGACATCAAGAAAACTTCCAAAGAATTGGAAGCCAAGGGGATCGAATTCCATTACCAGGAGAATGAGATCAACTACCTGGCTTTCTTCAAAGACCCGGATGGTACCCACCTTTACCTGACCCAGGTCCATTGATGGATCGGGAGTAAATTCCGGATGTTTTTCCCCAGGCCCCCAGGTGGGGGCCTGAATTTTTTGCTGGTTTCGTATTATTTACGGTGAGAGTATAAATGCCATGAACGACCCATCACCCGATTTACGGATAGACGAGACAGAACTTACCCTAGTTGACCGGTTCCGTCAGAGCCGGAACACCTCGGTCCTTACCATCATGTTCACCGACATCCAGGGCTTCACCAAGCTTACGGAAGAGCGGGGGGATGCCTTTTCCAACGAAGTCCGCCAAACCCATGACACCATCCTTGTCCCGGTCATCGAAAGGGACGGGGCGGGAAGGGTCATCAAGCACATCGGCGACGCGGTGATGGCCGTGTTTTCAGAGCCTTCCACGGCGGTCGCAAGGGCCTTGGAGATACAGGAAGGGCTTCGAAAATACAACGCCGCCAATCCCGAACGCCCACCCATCCTGGTGCGCATCGGGCTCCACATGGGCCAGGTGACGGTGGAAGACAAGATGAGTATGGATGTCTTCGGCCGTCACGTGAACCGGGCCTCACGGGTGGAAGGATTGGCGGGGGGCGGGCATGTTTACCTGACCTACAGTGTTTTCGACTCAGCCAAGGGATGGCTTTCGGGTAGCGGCGGGGACGCGGCCTGGGTTTCCCACGGGAAGTACAAAGTAAAAGGCATCGACGAGTCCCTGGAGATATTCGAGGCCTATCGTCCCCATAGCGTCAAACCCCAGGCGCCCCAGGGAGCCCGCAAACAAACCAACTGGCCCCGATTCATGCCGGCGTTAGCCCTGGTGCTGGCCGGCGCCCTGGCGGTCCTGGGTTTCCTGGCGTTCAAATTCACTTCCGTGACCTTCGAGGACCTGGGAGTCCGTACCGACACGACGGATGTCATGTTGGACCATACGACCCGTCTTCAGTTCGAGGGTGTTCCGGAGGACCACCTTCGCAAATGTCTCACCAAGATGGAGCCGGGCAGTCACTTGATCTATTACGACGTCAGTTATGTCACCCGCTATTACTCGCCCATTACAGTCACCAGGGGAAGGAACATCATTCGCCCCCAATTCGAGTATTTCGGCATGCCGGGCTTGGAGGGGAACTCCAGTTTCGAGAAGCATGGGAAAAACGAGCAGACCTTCTCCAATTCGACCGATTACGCCACCTATGACAACGCGGGCGTTCGGACTGCCCATAAGGCGGCCCTTTCCTTCACCGTTAAGTCGGCTGAAGGGACAGTCGTGCCGGCCTCGAAAGAAAATAAGAAGCACCGTACCATCTTTTGGACCATCGATTGGTCGGTTGTCCTGGACGGCAAGAATATTTCCACGGATAAGGTCATCGTCGAGCATGACCCGGCTTCCACCGACGAAACCCAAGTCAAAAAGGAACTGTGGGGGGATCAGCGGCATCGGTACGTCCTGTCCTACATCCTTTCTGGTGTCAGCGCCCAGGTCGAGATACAAGCCCAATACGCCGAATACAAGTAACAATCCCCCATGACCCAATGGCTCAAAGTCCGGTTGGAGATGATCCGGTTAACCCTGAAGAACCGGGCCCTTCTCGCGCTTTTCTTGCTTCTCGTGCTCACCCCAATTGTTTTGAGTTTCACCTCACCGACCACCCTTATGGATCTATCTCCTTGGACCGTTTGGGTGATGGGCTGGGTCATCCTGCTTTGGGTCGCTTCCATTGAATATTCCCTGAAGCGCAAGGAAGTGTTCGACCAAACCTCGGCCGCTTTTTTCAAAGCCTACCTGGACCACATGATTCGGGAGGGTTCGAGCCTATTCAATCAGGCCGAGGATGAGGACTTTTACCTGAAAATAGGGGAATGGCAAAGGCAGGCCGTTCAGGGTATCGCCATCGGGTTGGGGCCCGAAGAGTCCCAGAAATTCTTCCAAGAGATGGACAGCCAAAACCCTTTGTCCGAAGCCCACAAGGAGTCCTTGAAACTACGGTCGAACGAGCCCCTTTGCCGGACCCTCCAGGCGAATCTGGATGAATTGAACGTGATCAGATTGAGGATCACCGACCCGACCGAAAAGGGGTTGGCCCGCGTGGAACCCAAGGTCCCGGAAAAGCTCCCGCCTGATATCAAACAGATCGAAGGACCGAAATAAGCAAACCTGTGATTTAGCCGTTTCCGAGGATGACTAAATAAAAGAACCCGACTTGATAACAAGCCGGGTTCTATTGTTTTAGTTGCTAGCGGTTGTAGAAATTAAATGGGATTAGTCACCCGGCCCATGAACAGGACAGCGTTCGTGACGTTATCCACGATCATGAAGATGAAGGGCCTGTTGACGTTGAAGGGAATGATGATCGGCATCATGACGGCCTCACAATCTGAACACCCGACCACGCCGGTCGCGGCGGCGGCGGTCGTACCCACCTCGCTCACATCCACATAAGCCTGATGGACGACATCCGAAATGGACAGGTCGTAGCTTCCGTCGATCCCGGAGAAGTTGGCCAGATACGGGTTGAAGGCCAATGGCATCCCCAGGTTAGCCAGGGGAGCGGTCAGGTCATAGTTGGTGGAAAAGGTGAATTTCGGCAATGACAGGCTTACATTGGCCATGGTACTGGCACCCATGGACGCCGCGTTGGCCGTCAACCAGGAACTGATGTTCGCGCCGGTCATCAAGTTCCCCAGGGCGGTGATCCCTTCCTGCGGGGGAAGGAAAACATACATGGAAGCGTCGAAGCCCGCGTAGGGGATCGCGATGACACTGGCCGCCCCGTTGAAGGAGCCGATTGGAAGGGAAACGGTGAAGTTCATCATGCTGACGGACTCGCTCGTTCCAGAATCCAGATAGAAATTTTGCAGGGTCGTATTGGTGACCGGGAATTGGTACTGCCAGCTTGCCTTGAAATAGATGGCGTTCGTCAGGACCACCCGAGTTTTGGGCGTTATATTCGCAGGGGTCAGGAGTTGGGGGATATAACCGGCGGTTTCCTGGGATACGGCGCCGTCGATCGTTTGCAGGGCGGCGGCTGGGTTACCGACAAAATCCACGTTGGTGACCCCGGCCGAATAGTAGGTTTGAAGGTCATTGACATAGCTGGAAAGGACATTGAACCCCTGCTGGACCCACAGATTATCCGCGACGTTGAGGGTGAATTGTTTGGTGGGGCTATTGATCCCGTTGATGAATGACTGCATGGCCGCTTGCCGGACCGAGGCGGAGCTGTTCAAATTCAAGGCGGTTTGCATCTGGCAGCCTGTTGTACCGTTGGCCCCTTCCTGGGCCATGGACATAGCGGCAAAAATACTGAATGGGGAATAGAAAACATTGCCCGATTGGGTCTGGAAATAACTATAGAGGTTCCCGGCCAGCATGTTGTCCGCCTGGGCTGGCGTGACGCCGGTTACCCCGCAATTTCCCAGGGTGGCAGTGGGGGTGGCTGAAATAAGAGCGACTGGCGTGGTGGTAGCTGAAGCGACCGCGATGCCCAAAGGTGTAGCGGGAGTTGGGCTAGTGATGGAATGGCTACAGGCCAAGTGGCCCAGGATAAGTAGGGTACCGCTTAGGACTAATAACGTTTTTTTCATTTCGTAAAACTCCTTAAAAAAGTCAGGTCAAAATATGTATTAAGTTTACCCCTGTTATCCTTCTTTAACGACCCTTTGACGAAAATCTTGACGTTATCTTTTGAAAACTTATACCTTTCGTAGCTTATTTAAGTAAGGCCTGCGTTTAACGAAAAAGCTGGAAATTGGGTTGATTAGGTTCGAAAGGGTCTTCGGGTAACTCAACATATCCCTCTTCAATCGGAAGCCATCGGAAAGGCTAAGCCACCCATCGGAAGGGGTGTTTCCGAGCCTCGGAAAGGTCGGGCTGTCCATCGGAAGCCATCGGAAAGGCTAAGCCACCCATCGGAAGGGGTGTTTCCGAGCCTCGGAAAGGTCGGGCTGTCCATCGGAAGCCATCGGAAAGGCTAAGCCACCCATCGGAAGGGGTGTTTCCGAGCCTCGGAAAGGTCGGGCTGTCCATCGGAAGCCATCGGAAAGGCTAAGCCACCCATCGGAAGGGGTGTTTCCGAGCCTCGGAAAGGTCGGGCTGTCCATCGGAAGCCATCGGAAAGGCCAAGCCACCCATCGGAAGGGGTGTTTCCGAGCCTCGGAAAGGTCGGGTCACCCATCGGAAGCCATCGGAAAGGCCAAGCCACCCATCGGAAGAGGTATTTCCGAGCCTCGGAAAGGTCGGGGCTGTCCCATCGAAAACCATCCGAAAGGAACCCTATTGGCAGGTCCCTTAGCCCCTCTCGCCCTTCTGCCACTGGTCGTAATTCAGCCGTTTGATATCCAGGAAAGCGTCCCGGGTATGGACGTATTTATCCAAGCCGTTCATACGGCCAAGGGCATGCAGGTCCTGGGCCAGGACATAGGGGCCCTTGGGGTCGATGAACCGGTCCTCTATAAAGAAGGCCACCACCTCTCCCAGGATGATCCGGGATTTGCCCGGTTTTAGGGTCTCAAAAAGCCGGCATTCCAGGGAGGCATGGGCTTCCTTGATTCTAGGTACCTTCACGACCAGGGATTCCTCGGTGGTGAATCCCGCCATTTCCAGCTCACTAACCCCCGGCGGGAAATCCACCCCGCAGATGTTCATTTGCTTCCCGATGTCCTCGGTCACCACGTTGACCACGAACTCCCCGGTCTTTTCGATGTTTCGGGCCGTGTCCTTCAGCCCGTCCCCGCCCTGTTTGACGGCGATGCCCAGGCCCAGGATGGGAGGGTCGATGCAAAGGTAATTAAAAGCGCTGAAGGGGGCGGCGTTGACCAGCCCATCAGCGCTAAGGCTAGTGACAAGGGCGATGGGGCGGGGAGCGACCAGGCCGTTGATGAGGTTATAGACCTCTCGGTTGGTTATCTTTTTGACGTCGAATCTCATAGTTTTTCTCCGTTAAGAGTTGATAGGTAATCAACAAACTTATGAAGGACCCGGCCAAAAGAACAGGGGGGTCAGTATTTGAAGATAGCGGGGAAGGTCCGGCGCAGGGCGTAATACTCATTGAAGGGGTGGTCGTCGGTGATGGCGATACGTTCGTCTTGGTTCAAAAGGGACTGGACCGATACCTGTTTGGAGAGGATAAGTTTCAGGAAATTTTCCGTGTCCTTGGAAGCCATCCATTCGTTCAAGTCCGCCTGGGCAGGTTTGGGGATTCGGGACGCGAGTACCTTGGTCGTCGGCAGGTCGATGGGCGTCATGGAACCGATCAGGTGAGTGCCCCAATCCTCGAACGAATGAAGGGCGATGACGTAGGGGAAGGCGTTCACGAAGGAACGGGCGAAGGCTTGTTGGATGGGAGGCTCCCCGCCGGGGATCCATTGTTGGACGATGCCGCCGTCCGCCAGGCGGTTCTTGACCGCGGTATAGAAGCCATCCGAATAGAGCAGGCTGGAGCCTGCCGCCTCGACCGGGGGAGCAGGGTCCAGGGTGATGACATCGAACTTTTGGCGGGTCCTTTGAAGGAAGCGTCGTCCGTCATCGATGACTACTCGCGCGTTGGGCCTGGCCAGCACTCGGTAAGCGTCCGAAAAATTGAAAGGGAAGGCTTCCTTGACGCTGGGTACCAGTTCAACCGCCGTGGTGTCAATGCCCCAACTGGTGAGGGACCGGAAGGTCGTACCCATCCCAAAGCAAATGACCAGACAGGATTTGGGAGGGTGGGGACAGAGCGCCAGGGGCAGATGGGCCATGACCTTGGTGACCGAGGTCAGGTAAGCCACACCGATACCGTTGATGAAAAGTCCTTTATTGAGACCTGTTTGGTAAGAGAGAACGGTGGCGGTATGATCTCGGCGCAATTGGTAACGGTCCCACTTGGCCAGGTTCCAACCTTCCTCATAGCTTCCGCAGGCGAAAAATCCCAAGAGCAGGCAAGTGAGGCTGGCGACACCGGCGATCCAGGATTTGGTAGTGATGTTCCTTCCCGATTCCAAAATGAAATGAAAAACGATGAAGGGAAGCGCCAGGAACAGCAGGGCTTCTTTAGCCCCAATGTAAGGAAGCATTAGGTAAGACACGAACAAGGGGCCGAGGATGCATCCAAGGATGTTCCAAGCGTAGATACGGCCTCCTTTTTTCGCGTCCCCCTCGGACCATTGGTCGATGAACCGTGGAGTGGCGTAACCGAGCGCCGCGCAGAAGGGGACCAGGCTGGCCAGGGCCAGGAAGTTGGAATGGTAGTGGGTGGGGTCATTCAAGAGTACCGGCAGGAAAGGGAAGACGGAGAGCAGGGCGGTCAACCAACCGATGGAAAGGACTTTATGGTTTGCCAGATGTTTGCGGTACAACCATGACCCGACCCAGGTGGCGATCAGGTAGGTCGCCAGTAGCTTGGAGAAGGCGTAGATCTCGTTGCCCATCACTGGCGTGAAATCCCGAACCCAGGCCACTTCCATTCCCATGGATGTGAAGCCTGTCATGAAAAGGAAGGCCGGGACAATGGAAGTGACACGTCCCGTTCTGTTGATGACCGGGCGCTGTTCTTTGGCATTGATCGGTTTGACCCGAAAACCCCAGACCAGCGCGGATAAGGCGATGAGGAAATTAACGACGCAGGCCAACACCAAAGTCCCATGGAAACCCAGGAGTTCCACCAGCAGGAAGGCGGTGGCCAGGGTCCCAGAGACCGCGCCCAATACGTTGGCCATATATAAGAAGCTGAAACTTTCGTTCTGGAATTTATCCACTTCCTTGACGAACCTCATGACCAAGGGAAAGGTCGCGCCCATGCAAACACACCAGGGAAGCAGGGAAATGAGCAGGACCAAGGCGGAAAAGAAAAGATAACCGGTGGAGTTGGTCTCACCCATGGTCAAAAGCAGGCGGTCGCCCCAGGTCATTAAGGCGGGCGCGGCCAAAGCCCCGATGCCGATGAATGCCTCGGCCAAGGCGTAAAAAATGAGGGCTGAAAATTTGAGGCGATGGGTCAGGGGTCCGACCGTCAAACCGCCCAGCCAGCTTCCCAGGGCAAGTCCCAACATGAATACCGAAATAACGACGGAAAGTACCGGGGTCGTGATGCCAAAGTGCGCGTAAGCCAGGCGCATCCAGACGGTCTGGTAGACCAGTCCGCAGAATCCGGAAAAGAAGAAGAATAGTGACAAGAACCAATTGCGACGGGACAAAGAGGCTCCTTTGTTTTCCACATCATCATGTTTTTGGGAAAAGCCCACAACAAAAAAGAAAGTTCTTTAACGGCTTATTTGAGCGTTGTCCTTTTACGAAAAGTCGTCAAAACGGTTTGGGTTGACGTCCTTGGTTGAGTCCGTTTTTGACAGTTTGCGCTAGAAAGACAAATTTTAAACGTAATCGACATGGTTTTATTTTTTGTCACAGCGATAAAAAACCAATAAAAAAACTGATTTATGTTTTGGCATGGAATCTGCCTAAGCATTAAGAGTGTTCGATCAGTTGGGACAGGTCTTTTTATTTGAATCTTAACGAATGGAAATAGTCGAAAAAAATAAAAATATTTTTGAACTAATTCCATCGATCGCCGTCTATAGGTAACGCAGTCTATCTTTTGGGTTTATGAAGAAGCGGGGTTATGATGAAGCGGATCTTTTTTCTGAATTTATGGTTAATATCAGGAGTTCTATCCATCATTGCTGGGTGCGCCCTCCCCGCCTGGGCCGCGCCTACAGCCACTTTCACCTGGACTCCTACCCCTTCAGGGCCTGTCACCACGATCACCATGACAGCCACCAACACCGCGACGAATACTTCTACCTGCACGCCGACGAATACCGCCACCCGAACGATGACGAAAACATCGACCAACACACCCACAGCCACTCCGACCGTAACGTATGCTTATCCGACTTACACGGCAGTCCCCACTGGCACCTATCCAACTTACACGCCCAATCCAACGGATTCACCGACGCCCAATCCCACAACAACCATCACTTACGTCATACCGACTTATACCTCTACGCCAACCTTTACAGCTTTGACCGAGACGTCCACGGATACCCCTACGATCAGTCCTACCATCACTTCCACCTACGCTTTCCCGACAGCCACCTTCTCGCCAACCGATACTTACACGGCGGTCCCTACCATAGCGGTGACCATCATTTATAGGAATACCGCGGCGGCTTGTTCTTCGGTGTTCGGGTGCACTATCACTTTCGTCGAGGCCTGCCGACAGCTTAATCTAGATGCCACGACTTCCTACATCATCATGAGGATCGGCGCCACTTGCGGGTGTCAGCCCTCGGATATCATGCAATTGCGGTTGACCATGAGCTGGGACGAGATTTGCGCCCACTATGGGTTGGATTGGGCTGCTTTCGCCGCAGACCTTCAAACGCGTATCAACACCCTTCTTCCCGAGATTGATACGCCCAATATGATCATGCGGGCGGCGGCCAATGACCCTAATCAGTTTCCAATAACTTACCTCGCTCCCATGCCGGATACCCTTGTCTACGCTCAACCTGTTACGGAGGTAATTCCCGTATGTCCCTGAAACATTCCATGATCCTCCTGATGTTGTTGAGCGTCCCAATACCCGCCACTGCGGGGAACCTTTATCCCATGGAGTGTGGGGATCTGCGCCGGGAAGGGCACAGCTTGAATCCCAGCCCTCTTCAAAATCCAGTCACGGTTCAGTGGATGATGCCTTCCTCCATGAATATTGGTGATCCTGTTAGCAATCCGGTGATTCTCGCCGACCGAGTGGTTCAGGCTTACTCCAATGGGATCCGCTGTTATGACCGGTCAACTGGGAAAATACTCTGGACCTGGGTATGTAATAACCAGACATCCATATGGAACGCACCGACTTTAGACGGCGACCGTAACCTACTTTATGTTGGCTGCTACAATGGAGATACATTGGCCCTGGACATTCAGACAGGGAATGTGATCTGGACTTACAATCATCAATCCGCGGATTATCTCGAGCAATATTCCTGCCCTCTTTATGCTAATGGAAAACTCTTTGTGGGCAATGGCGGATTCGGCTTTTTGTGCCTAGACCCGGATACCAGGAACGTAATCTGGCATTTAGATTTCAGTACCTACTTTGGCCAGCCGTTCCAGGACGCCACCTGCACACCGGCTTATGACAATGGTTTCATTTATCTTGGTACTATGAACGGAGATCTATTTTGTCTAAACGCCGTGAATGGTACAGTTCAGTGGCATGTAAAACAAAACTTGATCCGTCATAATAGCCTGCTTCTTTCCGATGAATATATTTACAGCCTTGGTGTATTGAGCCAGGTGGAATGTCGTAGCCGGACTGACGGGACCCTGGTTTGGACAGCTGACACCCACACCATCATTGGGAACACCAGCGGCAACATGGCATTGTGTGGCGACATTCTCATTGTGCCGGGGGATTCCTGGCGTGTCTGGGGACTCAACCGATTCACCGGCGCGAAGATCTGGTGCACACTTCTGACCGGCAATTTCGCTTTGAACAGCGCCTTTGTGGCTTGTGGAAAAGTATATATCTCCGCCTGCCACGGGGATTATTACAGCCTGGACGGCCAGACCGGCCAGATCGAATGGAGACTTCATCACGGAGTGGACGTCACTTTTGTAGGTTGGGCCGAAGCGGACGGACAATTATTTGTTGGTAACCGCTCGGGGGTGATGCTTTGCTTCAAATCAATTACACCGGGTAATCCCAGTAACTGCGTCTGCAACCTAAACGCCACTCCAGTGGCAAACTACACCCCGTCACCCACCCCGACAATGATCAATTATATTTTGACCAACTGTATTAATCCTCCGACTTGGACCTCAACACCGACAATTACGCCCACCATTACCTCCACCTTGAGCCCAACCTCGACCTCGACTCCGACCAATACTTTTTCTCCTACACTAACCCCCACACCTATCGACACTTTCACGCCAACTCCCACACCCTCACCCTTTATCCCTACGCCGACCTGTACTCCGGCGATGACTTACGCGAATACAGACCTCCAGGTAGCGACCGCCCTCGGCTGTTCGGTGGGGATCGTGGACGAGGCCCGACAGTTGAATCTGTCACCTGAGATTACTTACATCATCATTTACCTCACGACCAAGTGCGGGTGCCATCCAAGCGACATCATCAACTTGCGTATCACCCTGGGCTGGGATGAAGATCTGCGCCAAGTATGGGGTGGATTGGACCACTTTGGTGATCCAGGTCCAGAACCTGACCGTCGGCCTGCTTCCGGAAAACGTCACCTTGAACCAAATTTTGCGGGGTGACGCCAATGATCCTTCCGCTTTCCCTATCGAAAACCAACCGCCGTTCACGGCGGTCGGGATGCCCCTCACCTTCAGTTCGCCCGTCACGGAGGCGTGTCCATGAAAAGATCCCTTTTATGCGCCATCCTGGTCGGTTGGGCCTTCCAAGCCTCCGGAACCACGATCTATCCGATGAACGGCGGAGATTTAAGGCGGGAAAACCATAATCTCTCCCCCAGTTCGATCACCAATCCGCTTCAAGTGAAATGGGTATCGGCGGCTTGCAATGACCTGACCGTGCCGGCCGGGGGCCCCATCGTCCTGGCGGATCGGGTCATCCAATGTTTCGTGCACGGGATCCGCTGCGTGGACCGCGCCACCGGCAATCCCCTGTGGGTGTGGCCCTGCCCGGATGTGGAACTTTATTACACGCCCACCTATGACCCGGATCGAAATGTCCTCTATGTTTGCCGCATGGATGGAAGCACGATCTGTCTTTCCACTCTGACCGGCCAGGTGCTCTGGTATTTCTACGAGAATGACGCGGCGGGTGTGGGGCAGTTCTGTTCGCCTGTTTACGCCGAGGGCAAGTTGTTCGTGGGCAATGGTGGGGCGGGTATGGCCTGTCTGGATCCGGATACCCACGCTGTCCTCTGGAGGTTCAATTTCTCCACATATCTGGGATACGCCTTTCGGGACGGGGTCTGTACCCCCGCGTACGATAACGGCGCCCTTTATTTCACGACCCGCACGGGAGAATTTTTCTGCCTGAAGTCTTCCGATGGGACCTGTCTATGGCATATCCACGAGAATTCGTGGAAGCAGAACGGAGTATTGTTGACCGATAGTTATGTTTATTCCCTTGGGTTCGGCGGGGAATTGGAATGCCGCAACCGAACAGACGGAAGCCTGGTTTGGAACACGGCTTTTACAGGTACAACTGACGGCAACCTGGCCATATGTGGGTCGGTTCTGATCGTGCCGGGGGATTCCTGGAGGATATGGGGCGTGAACATGTATACCGGCGCCAAGGTATGGTGCACCAAGTTGGCCGGTAATTTCGCCCGCAACACCCCCTTCGTTGTTTGCGGGAAGGTATATATTTCGGCTTGCCATGGGGATTATTACGGGTTGGATGGTCAGACGGGTGCCATCGAATGGCAGTACCACCATGGGGTGGAATACACCTTTGTGGATTGGGCGGAAGCGGATGGGAACCTGTTCGTGGCCTGTAGGGACGGAAGGATATTCTGTTTCGACGCGGTGACCCCGGGGAATCCGGCCAACTGTATTTGTAATCTGGATGGTTATTGGACGCCTTCACCCACGAGCACCTTCTCGGTGACCCCGACGAATACATCCACGCCTACCCCAACGACAACCGCCACCATGACTTCGACCCCAACGTTGACCCCTACCGCCACCCCCACCTTGACCGCCACGGTGACGGAGACGAATACGGCGACTGTGACCAATACCCTGACATCTACGGCCACTATTACCCCGACACCCACCCAAACGGCGACTTCTACTCCCACATGCACGGCCACTCAAACCTCGACATCCACCCCGGAAAGGGTTTGCCATCCTTGCCCTCATCCCAACCCGTCCCATGGAGAACCGATCCTTTTCAATGTGGGAGGTGGACCCTATGACGAAATCGATATTTCCATCTATACCACCGCTTTCAGACGGGTCTGCAAACAGGTCCATGCCTGTCATGGGGAGATCGAGGTCGAACTTCCTTGGGACTTGAGGGATGATTACCGAAAACTGGTCTCCAATGGACTTTATTACGCGGTGATCGAGACCCATTGTCGAGGGATGGTCAAACAACACATCGTGAAAACCCTGATATTAAGATAACGAGCAGGAAGAAAAAACCGGATAACCCCATCTTCAGATGGTAAGGGGATCGGTTATAGCAAGGCCGCGAAGCGGGAGAAACCTTTTCAGCCAGGCCTTCCAAGGTTTGGGCGTTGCGATGAAGGTCCTTTTCCAACCACTCAAGCTGGATGGGCCCGCCGTTGGGTTTCAATTCGGACGCGTAGGCCGCCATCCAATCCTTGATCATCGATTCTGTTATTTCCAGGTGACATTGAAAACCATAGGCCTTTTGACCAAGCCGGAAGATCTGGTTGGGGTAGTAAGCGCTGCCGGCCAGCCTGACCGCGTCGGCGGGAAGGGTGAAAGTATCCCCATGCCAGTGGAAGGCGGTCATTTCCATCGGAAAACCCTGAAGAAGATTATCCAATCTTCCATCCTCGGAAAGGTTGATGGGATACCAGCCGATCTCTTGGCGGTCTCCCTTGTAGACCCTTCCTCCGCCCACATGGGCCAACATTTGGGCGCCTAGGCATATACCCAAACAGGGAATGGAGCGGTCCAGACACTTTTGCATAGCCCCCAATTCGGCGACCATCCAGGGCAGTATTTCCCGCTCGTAGACGGCCATGGGCCCACCCAGGACTACTAGGCCGTCGCCCAAATTTTCAGGGATGGGTTCACCCTTATAGGTCTTGATGATCCGTAACCCGATGCCTTTGGACTTGAGAACGTCCGCGATCAGACCAGGGCCTTCACAATCGATATGTTGGAAACAAGTAACGTGAGGCATGCGTATCCTTTTGGTACAGGAGCAAGATTGGATGTATTTTATTGTTTTCCATCCTAATTTCCATGTCTTTATCCGGATCCTTGACCGACTACTTGGCACATTATCGATTTGAAAAATCATTTGGTTATGTTTTAATCTTCTGGTTCGTTCATCGAGCGCTTGGGTAAGGGAAACATGGATAAGTACATCGTCATCGCGGTCGGGGCCATCTTGGGAGCCTTTTGCCGCTATTGGCTGGGGCTTTGGACGGCCGATAAATTGGGCACTCATTTCGTCTACGGTACCTTGTTCATCAATTTGATCGGTTCCTTTGTCCTGGGATTTTTCCTGGCCATGCATCTGGACCGCGGTTTCTTCACCCCCAACCTGCGTTATCTGATCGCGGTGGGTTGGTGCGCGTCCTTCACGACCTATTCCACGTTCAGTTGGGAAACTTTCCGCTACATCCAGGAAGGCAATATGAAACTGGCCCTGGCCAATGTCGGTTTGACCCTGTTCGGCTGTTTGGCCGCGACCTGGGCGGGTGTGATCTTGGCGAAAGTGATATAAGGAGGAGAAACCATGAAAATCATTGGGAAAACCAAGGTTCTGAGGATCTATTTGGATGAGGACCTGAAATGGGAAAACCAACTTTTATATCGGGCCATCATTGAAAAATTCCTGAAGATGGGTCTGGCGGGGGCAACGGTATTCAAAGGGATCGAGGGTTTTGGGTCCGCTTCCCGTATCCATTCGGCCCGATTGATCGAGCTTACGGAAGAATTGCCGATCATGATCGAAGTGGTCGATACCGCCAAGCAAGTCCTGAAAGCGGTCAATGTGGTGGAACCCATGTTACCGAAACATTGTCTGGTGACGGTCCAGGATGTAAAGGTGCTCCATTATCACGCGCCCAACGGGAAACATACTAAAACCAAAAAGCTGAGCTGATCCTACGACGTCTCTTCTATCAGTCCTTCCTGCTCATAAACCACCCCACTCTTCAATAACTCCATTTTCGTTATCAATTTCAAACCATCCGCAAAACAGAAAACGCTGACCTTGTTCGAATTTGTTATCGATGCCGACATGAAAGCAAAAGAAGCGGTTCATGAAAATTAAGGCATGAGAATAATATTTCCCGTTTTAAGAAAAGAATTTCTGGACAACTTTCAGGTTTAACGTATCGGTTTCACGAGAATCCCGCTGTGTTAACTTTTAACCTCTTTTATATGGTTTTCATTCAATCCCTTTATTTCAATTGAATAAATCGAGGTAAACTATAGGCGAAGAACTTTTTACTAACTTTTACTAAAAAGCTAAAAACGATTTTCGTTCAAGGCTTTTGATGATATTTGTCGCAATTTTTCAAAGAACCCCCTTTTGAGGATGAGGATAAAGAAGATCATGAAGAAGAGTCTCAACAATAGATATCTTCGGTCGTTTTTGAGCCCATTGATGATTCTCTTTGCCCTGGCATGTTCTTTTCCTGAGAAAGCTTTTTCCGCATGTACCGCGACATCCGTTCAGGTGTGCGGAGTGGCGGATGATTATGAGACCATCTATATCGACGGGACCATGGTTGGGACCGGGAATGATTTCCGATTTTCCCACGTGCTATGCGCCAATACCGGATGTACCCCTTCCGCCTGTGGAGGGACCGCCTGGGGTGTTTGTAGTCCGGTTTGCATAACAGTCACTAATCCTACAATTCTCAACGCTATTACCGCTAACAACAACGACGTATCCGTTGCCGCTGAGGTTATGAACGCCCAACAAAACGAGGTCTGGGGCAGTTGGGATATCGATATCACCTGTAACAGTGGGCAGCACGCTTATATCCAGAGCGATGGTACTAACACCAAACTTTGGAGACAGACGGACCCTGGCGCGGCACCCGCATGCACGACCTCAGTAGAACCTCCAGGAACGGGCACCAATTGGTATGACCAGGGTTATGTACCTAGCGGAACTTGGGTCGCTCCGGTCCAGGGAGTGCCGGCGGATTTCACCGGTGGGGCTATCTGGAGCAAGCAATTGTACGATACGGCGACCGGTGCCATCATTCCAGTTCTGTCCTACGCCGCTAACGCCAACTCCAGCACCGATTGCGACGATCTTTATTTTCGTCAGGACGTCAGTTTGGTCACGGTGACACCTCCCGGACCGCCGAGCTTTGCCATTAACAAATCCTGGCTGGGTGGACAACCGGGACCTTTTCCCACGGGTGGGCCCCAAGAAGTCACTTACGTTCTCAACGTTTGTAACAGTGGCGGACCGGATTTGACCCCGGTCACTATCCTCGATGGCGACGCGTCCTTTTACCCCAATAGCGCGTTCCAGCCCACTGGCATCCTGAATCACAACAAAGGCATTGGCTCACCGCCAGATTCGGATGGCGTAGTGGTGGATTGGAGCGCGACGACAGGTGTGACGGTCGTTTTCATGAAAGGGATGAGAGGAAAGGACGTCCTGACCAGCACCAATTACTGTTATGCCGTGACGGTGGCCAATGAGAATTATTACATCCAGGGCACCCAGGCCTGTTCCATTTATAACAACAGCGCCAGTATCACCGACGGTACCTACAGCGCGACTTCCAATTCCATCTCGGTTTCCATCCTTTGCCCGCCCACCCCGACCTTTACCTTCACCTTTACCCCGACCAATACTTTCACATTCACGCCAACGAACACCAAAACGAACACTCCCACGCCGCCTACGACCAATACTCCTACTGACACTTACACCGCGACCAACACCAATACACTGACCTTTACAGCGACGAACACAGCCACCAAGACCGATACTCCTACGCCGACCATGACCGATACCTATACCCCCATCAATACCCCGACCAATACATTTACGCCGACCGATACAAAGACTCCAACCAATACGTTCACATTGACCCTGACATTCAGTCCGACACCTTCTCCCACCAATACAAACACTAAAACTTACACTTCTACACCGACATCGACCTATACCCTGACCGTCACACCGACCGCCACCAATACCCCCATCCTCACCAATACCCCGACGAATACTTCCACCAAAACTTTAACTTCCACCCCGACCTCAACCGACACGAATACGCCGATCATCACCAACACTTTCACCAATACCGCTACCAATTCGGCCACCAGTACCCTGACCAAGACCCCGACCAACACCAACACGATCACCGTGACCGCCACCTTCACCAATACAACCACGCCTTCCAACAGCGCCACCCCCAGTTTCACCGCTACCAATACCCAGACCTACAACAACACACCCACGCCCACGAATTCCTTCACGAAAACCCCTTCTTCCACTTCGACTTATACCGTGACGATCACCGATACCCAGACGGCCACCAATAGCGCCACGCCCAGTTTCACCGCGACCAACACCCAGACCTATATCAACTCACCTACCTACACCAATACCGATACCACCACCCCGACCTATACCGCGACCAATTCCAGGACCTCGACCTCTACGGCAACCAACACTCCCGTGATCACATCGACATTCACATTCACCCCCACCAACAGCTTCACGGTGACCAACACGCACACTCCGACCAATACAGCCACGAACACCAATACCGCCACCGCCAGTTCCACCAGCACATCCACAAGAACATTCACGAATACGGCCACTAGCACCAAGACCTGGACGTCGACTTTCACCCCAACCCCATCCTTTACCCATACCTTTACCCCGAACTACACGCCGACATTTACCTTTACCTACACTCCGACCTTCACTTGGACCCCTTGGGAAAACTGCGACACTTTTAATGTTAGCAAGAACATCTTCAACCCGAACAGCGAATCGGTCTCCTTTTATGTCCATTACTGTCAATTCCCGGGGGAGTATTCCTTGAAGGTCTATAACACGGCGGGCGAATTGGTCCGGACCATTGTTGAGACAAAGATCGTTGAGAATGTCATCGATGAGTCGCCACAGGCTTGGGATGGGAAGAACAATCATCAAGAGCTTTGCGCGGATGGGGTCTATATCTTCTGCCTGACTGAACCTTACGATCGTAAATTCAGGAAGGTCATTTTGTTGAAATAATTGAGGTTGAAGATTCGGTAAAAGGGTTCAACAAGATGCCCCGATTTCGTCTTCGCGTTTTACAGGTTCAAGCTTTTTTTCATCTGTAATGCCGAGGAATTCTGCGGATCTATCGCTAAGGTATCGTCCAGGCACAATTTTCCCAAACTGAAATTTTGCAACCGCAGGTTGGCAACCGCCAAATTGAAGAAAACTTCCCCATAGACACCGGTCGTTCCCCGTAAACCTTCCATGAACAGGTCCCTCGCGGCCTGGTAATTTTTCGTCCTTAGGGCGAAAAGTCCCATGCTGAAATCCCCCATCTGGTAGGTCTGGGATTGGTAAAAGCCATTCAGCCAAGAATCGAACCTGGACAAGGGGAGACCCCGCAATTGGGCCTCGACCGTTGCATCGTCCTGATCTGCGATCTGGCGGCTTCTCAAGAGCCCGGTCAAAGAGAGTATGGGGATCTGAGGGGCGTAATCCTCGCGGGCATAGATGGCCGTACATTCGTCCAAATAGATCAACCGCCAGTTGTTTGTTCGGTTCAACTGGTCCGCCCAGGACATGGCGGTGTTGTATTCCATCACCACCAGCTCGGCTTGGGTGATAGCCAGCAGGGGGATGAGCCCGCCTGGTTTGAAAGTCTCCATGGTTTGACGGTAAAAGGAATCATCCGGAACTTCCAGACGTCCATCGATGAAAGTCGGCTGGGGCGCCTGCCAATCCAGCCATCCACCGGTATTCAGGTCGTTCAGCATTTTTCCATCCAAGTGGTTCTGGACCAGGTATTGGGCGGCTTTGACAGGAAGGGTTTGGTCATCCACCCCCCAACCGATCCGCTCATTCCTGCGGTCGGTAATGTAGTAAGCGTTGGTGGCGACCCGCGTCCCTAAAAGACAGATAAGAAGAAAAAGGAAGACCGCCAATTTGAGACCGGATAGCCAGACTGGGCCGTGGATCGTTTTCCAATCCGCTAGACACGCAGACAGGATGGGAATGGCGATGAGGATGAACAGGGGGATATTCCGGATGGCCGCGCAGGCCAAGGCCAAAAAAACGGCTAATAAAAGGAATTCGTGAAATTTTCTTTGTCGAAACGTCATGGCGATGAGAAAGACCGTTAATAGGGAGAGGACGAAAAAGAGATAGAGATGGATCTCGGAATCGAAAGCCTGGTTCGCGGTCAAGGACTGCCAGGGTGTACGGAATTCACCGATCACTTGTTTGAAGAGGTTCGATCCCTGAAGGCGGGTCAATAGCCGGAAGGGGAAAAGGAAGCCGCGGATCCCATAGGGGTTGAGCAGGTCCGCGGCCACTGATAGTAGGAAATAACGGCTCAACAGGGGATCGAATCTTTTCTCGTGGACCCGGCCGCTTATCCAATAGGCCGCCATGACCGCCCAGCCCAGCATAAAAAGTCCTTCCGTATTGACCCAAAAGAACTGGATGAGGGGCAGTAAGAAGAGCAGGTTGCGCATGCGTCGGAAACGATTTTCCAGGATCCACAGGGTGCCGCTCAAATAAAGCCATGAGAATATCTCGGGCCGGACCAGGAACCGTCTTTCCATCGTCAGGATGGCCGTCAAGAATAGCGTCGGAAGGACCCAAGACGGTGTTTGGGTCATCTTGAGACGGGACAGTAACAGCCAAAAGACCAAGCCTATCAGGCAGGTGTTAAGTAGGGTCAGGGCGGAGTAACCGAAGGTCTTGAAGAGAAAGAATAACAGGATCTGGAACAGGCCGTTAGAGTCCAGATAGTCCCGGTCTGTCTGGGTGTAAGTATAAGTGTCCTTTTGTGGATAGGCGAAGTGCTGGAGGATCCATTGGCCTGTCTTGAGATGGAATCCCAGGTCGTAAGAGGTGATTTTCCGAAGGGAAAAAAGTATCAGAACGACGAAACAGGCCAGGAGGGGATAAAGCCATGGGTTGTTTAACAGGAAGAAACGGGTGTCATTCGGAAGGGAAGGGGCCGGGGTAGGCTCAGCCATGATTTCCCGTATTCGAACCGATCATGGCTGGATCCTTTTCTGGATCTTTTGAACGAGGAAATAGTCGTCCCGGTAAAGGGAGTGAGCGATCTCCAGGGCTTGTTGGAGGGACTTCTGCGCATCTTCCTTTTGGCCCAAACCATCCTCCGCTTGGGAAAGATCGAATAATCCCACCACTACTGACGGGTGAACGGTCCCATAGACTTGTTTGGCCGTTTCCAGGTATTTTTTCAATAGGTCCTGGGCCGCTAGATATTGACCCTGGAGCAGATCGGCCTCCGCCAGCTTTTGAACATAGGGAAGGGCTGAATAACCGAAATAGGACCCAACGTTACTCCCATAAATGGCTAAGGCCGAATTGAGGGAGGGCTTGGATTTCTCGGGGTGGTGTTGGGACAGATCAAAGGCACCCAATCGTTCCCATCCATCGCCCACTTCCACCGCATTGCTCTTGAAATGGGCTTGGGCTATTTTCAAAGCATCTTCCAGGCAGGAACGGGCGTCGATGGTATTTTTGAGGGACAGATAGACGGAGGCCATCAGATCCAAAGTATGAATATGATCGGCCTGGGAGGGATTCAGTTCTTTAGTTTCCGCTTCAAGGCTTCTTTTGAGATCCATAAGAGACTCACTATATCTTTCCTGTCTCATCTCTACCTCTCCCATGAGACGGAACGCTTGGGAAAGAGGGAGAGGATCGGTTGAAACTTCCCCCGTCGTTTTTGATTTTGGTGTCAATGGTTTCAATAACTTTTTCAGGTCGGGAATCCATCCGCTGAATAGGGATCGATGGGACAGGTTTTCACGAAGGATAGAAAGAGCCCTTTTTTCATAAAATTCACTCTCTTCCCAATGGCCCCAATCCAGATAAAGGGAAGAAAGTTGGTGCAGGGATTGGGCCACCAAGGGATCATCCGGGCCATAGGCTTTTTCTCGGATGGCCAAGGCCCATTTCAAAGCGGATTCGGCGTCGGTGTAACGCGCCAGGCATCGGTCCAAAGTCGCCAAATTGTTCAAAAGGGGAGCCGCAGATGGATGGGTGGAACCATCCCGATATTCCTGGGCCTTGACGGCATTCTGCTGCGCTTCCAAGGCGTCCTTGGGAAAACCGTTCCGTAATCTTTCATGAGCCGTGAATATATCTACGGATAAAGGGTCCACACTATCCATGATCTGTTCGCCGAAAAGCGGGAAGTAGGAGGGAATAAAAATCAGGAGAAGGAAAAAATATTTCAAGTTGATCCTGAGTTTCTTGATCTGGTTCATGGCAACAAGTCCCGGTACCAGGGTTCGGGAGTTGGGATATCGCCCAAGGCCGGGGATTCACCGGTCGCTCCCAAGTCCCCAATGATGACCACGTTGGCGTCCCTCTCGAATCGATCAATCCAGGTGGTTCCCCCATCGACAGAAAAGGTCTCACGGGAACGATGGGCCCCACTGTCAAAGCTCATGTCGGCGGCCTCGGCGAGTCCCCCCGAATTACCGACCTCGGACAGGACATAACAATCCTCACAGCCGGGGGCTTGAGAAACAGGCCGGCCCGAATCAGTCTGGAAAACCACATAACGGCATTCGGGCGGGAAGGATTGGGCGTGGTCTTCTTTATGGATGCCGATGGTCACCCACTGGAAGGATTCGGTGACTTGGTCGGGTTGGAGGGCTTGACCGGTGAAAGCCAGGGTCGTTTTATGCTGAAGGAAGTTGATGACATAGACGCGGTAATTAAGGGGAGCGGTAGGCCGGCCCTGTTTGCGCAGGCGGACCGCGAAACCTTTCGCCGAGAGGCCGCTGTGGGGATGCAGGGCCGCTCCCCGAAGCACATCATCGGAGCGGTCTTGAGGGGTCCCGTTCCCGTGGATGGGTAGCTCATCGAAACTGTCGTAAGGATTACCCTGGTACTTGGAACCGGCCCCATGCAAAGCGTAAAGGGGTTGACGGTCCAGGGTTTGCCAAGACTCGCCGTCAAAGGTCATGACATTGAGTTGGGGATCGGGTTTCTCATCGGTGGGATCGAAGGGATTGAGATGGTCCCCATAAGCGATCGAGGCGAAATGTTGGGAGTCGATGATGCCGACCAAATGCTGTCCGCCCCGGGTGGCGTCCTGCTCAATGACGATGTGATAAACCTTATCGGGAAAAAGGGAAAGGTTGTTGAAAGGAACCGTATTCCAGCAACCTCCTTTGGGGGTCACGCTGGCGGATTCCAGGATGACCGTGGAAGGCATCCCTTTGATGTCCTCCCGCAATTCAACCTGGTAGGCGGGCGGGATCACAGCTTGTTCACAATAAAATGAGACACCGATCAACGACATATCCTGGCGGCAGGTAAAACGGATAGCGATCTTTTTTCCAGCGGCGTTCAAGGGGGTTTCCAACCGGGAGTTCAAAACGAAATGACAGCCATAATCGGCATAGGCAAGATTTGAAAGGAAAAACGCCAGGAAACGGTCCATTTCAAGAATTTCATGGGGATAAGGGGTCCTTTTGGTTTTGAGCTTGAATCATATCACGGGGAAACCATTGGAAAGCCTGCTATTTGAAGGGTGAAATAGTTAAGGTTAAACGACGTTTATTAACGTTAAATACTTGAAATTGAGTGTATTTTTTACTGTCAGGAGTGTTAAAATTTAATTGACCACACAGGCCTGCCAGCCTACAAAACCGACAAAACTTTAACGATTAAACAGTTTTTAATAGATAAAAAACGCGGATGAATGAAATGACAAATAGTTGTCTTAACCTTAAAACGATTTTAACCAATTGCTACTTTGGTACATTTGACCAGAGTAAAAAACTCTTTTTGTTTCTTTGCGTGTTCCTTTTACCCACTTTGTCCCTAGCTCAAGTTTCCTGGACGACCTGTCCGGCTGGTAGTCCTTCGCCTGGTTATTCCCAAAGCCAAGAAAATAATTTGGTCGCTGAGGGTGTGGGGTTGGATTACATAGTCGCGGGTGGAGAATGCGGACAACCCCTGACCTATACTTTGCCTCCGGGAGCTATACCTGTGACGGCATTTGCGTACGTGGAATATGACATCGGCGGTAATTCGGGCGGACCTAATTATAGCGCCATCAACTTTTCCGGCAACGCATCCCCGGCTGGAGTTGAGGTCGGACCACCCGTTACTTGGACCGTTTTCCAAAACATCATGTACGACATGAGATATAGCTTGAGTCCCGGATGGTTTACGGCCGGCGCAAACAGCGACACCATTTCCACGAGTGAAGTGGGCGGCTGTGCCGGTCAATCAGTCATGGTGCTTTACATCGACCCATCCCAGACCAGTAATAACGCGGTGGTGATCTCGGACGGAAATAACGCCTGGCATGTGGAAGAAAATAACCAGATCATCCCGGGTAACGGAGTGGCTCCACCAGACTCTCAGTTGAACTGGAACTGTTTGGGTATGTCTTGTTCCAGTTCCAACCTGAAATTCTCGGCCGTAGGAGGCAGGAACAACTGTAACGACGGTTCCATTGATGGGGATGAGGACCAGATCGAGCAATATGGATCAGGCGGGGTCACGACCAATTCTGGCGGCACCCAGAATGGCACTCCGACCTTATGGAGTGGTCCTCCTGGTGTTCTTAATTGCGGAGGGAAGGGCATTCCAGGGGATCACGACCGTACCTACAATCTAGGTAATTTCCAGAGCGGGGCCACTAGCATGGAGTGGGGATTTTTCATGAACATCCAGAACGCCAAGGCCAGTTTTTGGCAACAGGCGTTGGTGGCCCAGTACCAATGCAATCCGGTTTCGCAATGTTCCGTGACCAATGTCTTCAATCAAAGCCTGCCAGCACCTCCTTCAGGCTGGGAGATCGGCCAGGTGCCGTGGGGCGAGGGTAATTGGGTGGAAAGCGGCGGGTCCCTTTATTACCAGAACGGGAGCGGTGTGGCCCCGACCTATAATTATTTATTGAATAACACCGTACCGGCGGCGCCTGGTACCCTTTTGGTTTCCATGTGTATGGGGGGGGGAGGGAACGGTTCGCTTTACAACGGGATTGTCCTGGGAATGGATCCTACTACGGGCAATGGCTACGGTATCGATTTTTATAATGATGGGTGTTCCAATCATGGGAGTATGATCAATTTCGTTCACTACACTTCAGGCATTCCCGTTACAGTCACTTCCACGCCACTTTCGAACGCGACCACACTTTGCGCTTGTCCGGTTTATGTCCAAGTGATCGTCGATAGTTCCTGCAATTATACAGTTGGTTTGGGCACTAGCTCCGCTGGCCCTTTCCCTACGTTAGCCACTTACACTGGTGGTGGTTGCGCTGGTTATATGGGTTTTACTGCTTATAATTCCCAAATCGCAAGTTACCAATCTTTCCAGTTCACGGGTGTTTGCAATGTGGTTACCCCTACTCCCACCAATACCCCAACCAACACTCCTACCAATACTCCCACTAATACCCCTACAAATACCAATACTCCAACGAATACACCCACGCGGACTCCGACGAACACCCCCACGAATACCAACACACCGACCAATACTCCTACTAATACCCCGACAGTAACCCCCACTAATACCAACACGAATACCAATACCCCGACACCCACGAATACTCCAACCAATACGAACACGCCAACGCCCACTCCCACCCCAACCAACACCAATACGAATACACCAACCCCAACACCGACTAATACGCCCACTAATACGAACACGAAAACCCCTACACCGACTCCTACCAACACCAACACCAACACGCCAACTCCTACCCCCACCAATACCCCAACCAATACCAACACGCCAACCCCAACCGCCACTCCCACTAATACCAATACGAACACCCCAACCCCGACACCCACAAATACGCCTACCAATACCAACACCAAAACTGTGACTCCCACTAATACGCCGACCAATACACCTACCAACACGAATACTGTGACCAACACCCCGACCAATACCCCTACTGGTACCGTGCCACCGACCAATACATTTACCAATACCCCGACCAACACCAATACCGCCACGCCAACCAATACACCCACTCCTACCAACACACCTACCAATACCAATACCAAAACTCCGACCTCTACGCCGACCAATACGGATACCGTGACCAATACCCCGACAAACACTAACACGGTTACCCCAACTCCAACTCCCACCAACACAAACACCAATACCCCAACAGCTACCTTGACCAACACTCCCACCAATACCAACACCTATACCCTTACCCCGGTCAATACTTACACCAATACCCCGACTGTAACCAATACGCCTACCCCGACCAATACGGCCACCAATACCAACACCAAGACCCCGACACCCACCCCGACTGATACCAATACGGTGACCCCAACTGCCACCAATACAAATACCGCTACTGTGACCAATACATTCACCAACACTACTCTCAATACCTCCACCAATACTGCGACCGTCACCAATACGGCAACACCGACCAACACCAGGACAGCGACTCCCACGCCTACCAATACCAATACGGTCACCCCAACCTTTACGGATACGAACACAGCGACAGTTACCAACACCTACACCAATAGCCAGACCGCGACGGTGACCCCTACCGCTACCAACACCAATACCCGGACCAATACGCCTACCAACACCAACACGGCGACCTCGACATGGACCCCGACCAGTACCTACACCCCAACGGCGACTTATACCCCCACCTTTACCTTCACGCCGACGCCCAATGTGAATATCGCCAAGACCGTATCGGAAACGGTGGCCAAGGCGGGGGATATCCTGACCTATACCATCACCCTGGACGACACAACAGGAACGGCCAACTCGGTGGCGGTAACGGATGTGCTGCCCCCTAACCTGACGTTCGTCAGTTATGGCGCCGTGCCGGCGGGTGGAACCACCATACCGGTGACCGGCAACCAATTGGTGTGGAATTTCCCGTCCCTGGGGCCGGGGATCTACAGCTTCACCTATCAGGCACAGGTGGCCGCCTACGTTCCCCAGGGGGCGGTGTTGAATAACAACGCTTCCCTCATGTACGCGGGATTGGCAACGCCCAAGACGACCTTCGTTTACGTGACCATGGCCACGGCCTACACGGTGCATATCGGGGTCTACAATGAGGCGGGGGAATTGATCAAGGAGATATCAGTGCAGAGGTTGTCGGAGGCGATCACGGACTTCGGTATTTTCGCCACACCGACCATCACCAGCCTGCACGGCCAGGTTTATATCGAGTACAAAGGTATCCAGATCGCGACTTGGGATGGGACCAACAACGCCAATGATCCGGTCACGAACGGGGATTATTATGTGAAGGTGGATAACGTGGATCCGTTCGGGGTGGTGACCAGCATCACCCAATTGGTGACGGTTAGCCGGTCGCTGGCGAAGGTACAGGTTTACATCTACAACGAGGCGGGTGAGATCGTGCGCCGGCTGACCTCCTATGTGGATGACCCGAACAATATATCGCTCTCGAACGTAAGCCTGTCGACCAGCGTGATCAGCCCCACCTTGAGCGGCACCCCGACCACAGGCAGTACCAACCTGGTGCATATCACCACGGACACGGGAATGAACCTGATCTGGGACGGAAAAAATGACAACGGAGCTATCGTTTCGAACGGTTATTACCAGGTCGAGATCCACTGGCAGGACGGCAAGGGTAACGATGTGGTCATCACCCGAGGCATCCTGGTACAGGCGGGTAACCAGTCCTTCGCGAATGGTAAAGTGACGGCCCAACCCAACGTGTTGACCAAAGGCTCCACTAAGACCACTTTCGTTATGAATTCCAGCAGCGCTTACACCCTGAAGGTCTGGGTCTATGACATGGCGGGTGAGTTGTTGGTCAGTAAGGTGACCCGGGGAGACTTGAACAGCAATAGCGTCACGGTGGACATGGGCGGGGTCGCTTCCGGGATATACTTCGGGATCGTGGAACTTACCGACGCCAGCGGCGGACAAGCGGGACGACAGACTTGCAAACTCCTGGTCGTGCGATAATCCCCGTAACAAAAAACGGTGAGAACATTTCAATCCCTTTTAAGATTTAATCTTCCTTTGGCTTGACGAAACCTTAAAAAGTGGTAATTTTGATATTAAATACTAAAACGTTTTAATTATAATGTCTTTTGAATAAGAATTGGGCCACAAAGGTCCAGATCCAAATTCTCTTGGAAGTTGTGATACCGAACAAAGGTGTTCCGGCAAATGAGCCAGTGGCCAAACGATCTAAGAATCCAATTTGGGACCGGTCCCAGCCCCGTCAATATAAAAGTCCCTTCTTTAATATATGCGTTCTTTCTTCTTCCCCTTTTGGTTATTCCATCCAGGGCACAGGCCCAATTATCCGAATGCAATTCCAGCGCGCCCACGCAAATTGGCGGCAGCTATGCCATGCAGCAGGAAGCGGTTTTCAGCGAGACGGGCCTGGATTACGTTATGGCGACCGCTCAATGTGGAAACCCGGTGACTGTTACCCTTCCGGCTGGAGCCCAACCGGTGACGGGTTTCCTGTGGGTTGAAGCTGTGGCCGGCAGTGTCAATCAGCCCCCCATCAGCGGGACGGCCAATTTCAATGGGAACGCTGGTCTTCCGCTCACACCCGCGGGAGCCCCAGTCAGCGATATCACGAACAATACTTGGGTGAGCGGCAGAGCCAGTTTGAGCCCAAGTATGTTCGCTTCGATGAATGTCAACGCGAGCCAAACCACTTATGCGGCCAGTTTTTCCATTCCCGGTTATTCCTGTGGGGGAACAAGTGGGTCCTGGTCGATCATGTTGCTTTACACTAATCCGGCCGAGACGACGAATAACGCGGTAGTGGTCAACGACGGGAACAATGTCTGGCATATCGAGGAAAATGATATGGTGGTTTACGGTGCCGTGCCGCCTGATTCCCAGATGGATTGGACCTGCGCGGGTATCAGCTGTCCTTCCAATCCGATCGTTCGCTTTTCCGCCATCGGGGGCAATGGTAGTCAAGGGGACAACCAGGCTAATGATGTCATCAACCCATATGGATTCCCGGCTGGAGCTCCCCTATGGAGCGGGCCTAATTATATCTTGAGCGCCTATGTCGGACCCGATCTGGTCGCCAAACTCCGTAACTATTATCCCAATGTCGATTATCCGGTCTCCATATTCCCGCCAGGCGCTACCCAGATGGAATGGGGTATGGAGAATGGGACCGGTGCCACCAAATCGACTTATTGGCAGCAGGTTCTCGGGGCTCAGGTCATCTGTAACTCGACGGTTCAATGTTCCATCACGGTGAACCACGGTACCGGTAACTTCACCGGTCCTCCACCGGGATGGATCGTGGGCGATAACCCTATCACCCAGGCCACGAACTGGGTGCAGAGCGGGGGATATCTGACCCGTGCGGGCGGGATGAGCGGGACCAGCGGTTGCGCGGTCCTTCTAAACGCCCAGGTCGCCAGCGGGCCCGGCACATTGCAGGAAGAATTAAGCACGACCACTTATAACCAAACCAGTGATGGTTTGGTGTTCAATTACAACCGGGCCGCTGGAGTGGGAAATTCACTGGTTTTCTCGGGGAATCCCCCTAACAGCCAATTGATCTGGACACCCATCAGTGGTTCGACCCAAAGCGTGAATGTGGGAAGCCAAATTCCGATCCCGAATGTCCCTTTTTGGGTCCAGGTGGCGGTCAGCAATACCTGTCAATATACGGTTTATTTCAGCACGACCCAGGCTGGGTTAGCCTCGGCGTCGGCCGCGGCGACATTCACGGCCACGAGTTGCTCAGGTGATCTGATGGGTTATGAACAGTGCAATTACAGCCCCTACTCTAATTTCTATTATTTTCAATGGACCGGAAGTTGTCCCAGTCCTACCCCGACCCCAACCCCTGTTAACACCTATACCAATACACCCACCAATACTCCCACGAACACCTCGACCATCACTCCTACCAATACGGCTACCAACACGCCGACCAATACCAATACCCCAACCAACACCCCTACGAATACCCCCACCAATACGAATACCAACACGGCCACCCCGACACCTACCAATACGCCAACGAATACCGCTACCCCAACGATGACCAATACCCCGACCAACACGAATACTCCATCCCCTACGGCTACTCCAACCAATAGTCCCACAGTCACCAACACTTATACGCTGACCAATACCCCGACCAATACAGTTACACCACCATCCACCGACACCCCGACCAATACGAATAGTTCAACCTCGACAGCAACCCCGACCAATAGTCCAACGATCACCTATACTTATACACTCACCAATACGCCGACCAATACGGCTACACCGACTATTACCGATACCCCGACCAACACCGATACCTCAACCCTTACCGCCACCTTGACGAATACCGCCACGGTAACGGATACCTTCACCCCCTCCAATACACCCACCAATAGCGCAACTTTCACCATCACGGCCACTCCCACCAATACGCCAACCGATACTTCGACCATGACCATCACGGATACGACCACACCAACCAATACCGCCACGGTGACCCAGACGCCGACCTTTACCAACACCACAACACCCAATATGGATATCGCCAAATCGGTATCCGAACCGGTCGCAAAGGGAGGGGATGTTCTGACCTACACCATCTCCTTGAACGACACAACGGACACAGCCACCTCAGTGGCCGTAACCGACGTTCTTCCTTCTTATTTAAGTTTTGTCGGTTTCGGGGCGGTCCCATCCGGAGGGACAGCGGTCACGGAAGCTGGGGGGACCTTAGTTTGGACCTTTCCCTCCTTATCGCCGGGAATTGTCACTTTCACTTATCAGGCGCAGGTAAGCGAATACGTCCCTCAGGGAACTGTATTGAGCAATCACGCGTCCTTGACTTACACCGGTTTGTTGACGCCTAAGACGACCTTTGTCAATGTCACGATGGCGACGGCTTACACGGTGCATGTGGGGGTCTATAACGAGGCGGGGGAATTGATCAAGGAGATCTGGGTGCAGCGATTGTCCGAGGCGATCACAGACTTCTCCCTATCCGCGAACCCGACCATCACCAGTCTTCATGGTCAGGTATATATCATGTACAAAGGAACCCAGATCGCGACCTGGGACGGGACCAACGGGATCGGGACCCCTGTCACCAACGGGGTTTACTACGTGAAAGTGGACAACGTGGATCCTTACGGCGTGGTGACCAGCGTGACCCAAAACGTCACGGTCAGTCGTTCCCTGGCCAAGGCGCAGGTCTATATCTATAACGCCGCTGGCGAGATCGTCCGGACCCTCATGACTTACGTGGACGATCCAAGCGACCTATCCCTTTCAAACATGACCCTTTCGACCAACGTGATCAGTCCAACTCTAAGCGCTACTCCAACCTTGACCGGCTCCAATCAGGTGCATATCACCACCGACAGTGGGTTGGATCTGGTTTGGGACGGAAAGAACGACAATGGAGCTATCGTGTCCAACGGATACTATCTGGTGGAACTTCATTGGCAGGATGGGAAAGGCGGCGAGGCGGTCGTCAGCCGGGGATTGCTTGTCAAGGCAGGGGATCAGGCTTTTACGGATGGAAAAGTGACCGCCCTGCCGAACCTTCTGACCCAAGGGTCTATGACAACGACATTCGTGATGAATTCATCGGATAATTACACCCTCAAGGTGAGGATCTATGATGTGGCTGGGGAACTATTGGATGGCAAAACGACCCAGGGGCCTCCCAACAGCAACGCGGCCAAGGTGAACATGACAGGAGTCGCTTCGGGGATATACTTCGGTGTTGTGGATCTGACTGACGAAAGCGGCGGTTTCGCCGGGCGACAAGTCTGTAAGCTTCTGGTCGTTCGATAAATGTGATCAAAAGACCGATAACGACCATTGGAGATTCATATTTTTATTGAAAATATAGCTATCTGGGCCTTGACGTAGCTTTATAAAGTGGTATTTTAACATTAAATCATTAAAACGATTTAATGATTGGAATGCCTTTAAATAAAGGGAAAATGCCAGTGCGTTCAAAACTCCGGATACCTCGAGTCCTTCTATATAGTGTCATCCTTATAATAGGGAGCGTTGGGGTCGTCCAAGCCAACGGAACTTTTTTGGTCGGCGCTGGGGACAAATTCAGCACACTCAATCCACCCAGCGGCGGCACTACTTACGCTCCCCTGAACCAGATCATGACGACCGATGGCGTCCCTTCGGATTTTGTAGCCCAATGGTTCAGTTATTCAGGTGGCTGGACCGGTCATTTCCCAGCCGATGATGGGGGCAGTTCCAGCAACGATTGGATCCATCCCGCGGATATTCAAGCGGTCATCGACGCGGGCAAAATACCGGTCATTTTTTGGTACTGGGTGGGTGATTCACCCTGTTTATTGACTGGGTCGGGGAGTCGGCAAGACTCCGAGACGATGGTTTCGACCTGCCTTGTTCCGTTGCTGAACAGCTTGAGCAGGCCCGCGAGCCTGGTGTACGTGGTTTTAGAACCGGAATATAACCAAGATAATGCCTGTAGTTCCTACAAAGACACCACTTGGGCTACCCATATCAACACCATGATGACCGCTCTTCACGCAGTCACGGGCTGTAAGGTCAAATGCGGGCCCAGTCCGGGGGACTGGGGATATGACGTTAGCGCCTATCAACTGGAACCATCCCTCAACGGCTGTATCGCCAATGCTGATTTCATCAACTTCCACGAGATCCGCCGGTCAGGTTCGGGAGATACGAACACCCTGGATCCCTGGGCCTGCCCGGCTCCTGAGGAAGCAGAATTTGCCCTATCCTTCGCCCGATACTTGAAAGCCCGATTCAGCAAACCGCTCTTGTTCGGCTACTGGTCCTCCAATAACGCCGATGGGGGTATTTTTACCCAAGCCACCCAGGCCGCGGCCCTGACCGATATTTTTCATGAAAGAGCTTGGCTGGAAACCTACGGGGTCGGACTTTTCGGGGCCTTCTGGTATTTCGACGACAATTACACGGGAGAGGGACTTAAAAGCCAGTCCGGCACAGCCTATACCGCATGGTCCACCTGGCAAACCGAGACCAACAATATCTTCAATAATTCAGACGGCACCCATACCTTGGGATTCCTGAGCCCGGATTACGGCGCTTCGGTCACGACCACCATCCCCATCACCTTCATCAGCCGAGGGGATTCAGCTTCCCACACCTACACCCTCTATTACACAGCTGACGGGGGAGCGGATACAGCCATTCCTGGAGGGGTGGTTTCGGGAGCCAGCACTATGAGTTTCAGTTGGACGCCTTGCGGTGTGCCGCCCACGGCTCATTTGCAGATCAAGGCCGTGGATAACGCCGATGCCGTCAGTCTTTATTCGCCCAAATTTTCTTACTTCTTGCCAGCCGCGACGGGGAACGCGACCTACAATTTCGATTCCAGCGCCCAGGGATGGGGAGTGAACAGCTGGAACGCGGGGGATGTAGTCGGGGTTAGTTGGACCAATTCCACGGCTTTCAACGGGGGCGGCTGCCTGCAGGTGAACGCCAATTTCAATAATGATTGGGCCTATGTGGGTATCGATAGCGCCGGCGCGACATTCTCCAACCCGGCCACCATTACGGCCATGATCTACCTTCCCTTTAATATTGATCCCACCATGGAAATGGGGTCGGGCGAAAGTTATATGCGTTTCGAGGTTCAGGACGGCGCCTACACCACCACGACCCAGGCCACAACCATTGCCCTGAATATGGGGTGGAATAAGGTTTCCTGGCCATTGCCCACTAACGCGGTAACTCCTCTGGAGCATATCGACATCGGTGTTTATAACCACTTCCCCCGTCCTAACAGCACTGATTATTTCTATATTGATGAGGTTAAAATAGGGGGAGCGTTGACCTTTACGACTGGTTCCTGTGGGAATACTCCCACCTTTACCACTACGCCCACCTCAACCATGACCTTCACGGCAACGAATACGGCCACTAATACACCCACAAAAACCCCATCGCCCACATTCACCTTGACCTTGACAGGGACCAATACGGCCACTAGTACCCCAACCAAAACCCCGACGAATACCCCTACCAATAGCTTCACGATTGTTTCAACGAATACCTCTACCAACACCGTGACCAATACAGCGACAAAAACTCAAACGAACACACCGACCAATAGCTTCACGGTTGGTTCAACAAATACGGCCACCAATACAGCGAGCAATACTCCCACGAATACACCGACCAATTCAGCAACGAATACCGCAACGAAAACATCCACTTTCACCGCGACCAACTCAAGCACCAATACCCCGACCAACTCCATGACGGCCACTTATTCATCGACCAATACCGGTACGGAGACACCTACTTCCACTCGCACGGCCACCAACACCCCGGTGAATTCCAATACCCCTACGGACACCGCCACCAACACTTCGACCCTTACGGCGACTTTGACTCCCACGATTACCGACACTCCGACCGATACCGCCACAAACACGCCGACCGCGACATCGACCAATAGCGCCACTTCCACAGATACGAACACGGCGACCGATACTGCCACGATCAGTTATACACCCACGTTCACCTTGAGCCCGACATTCTCCTCGACCCCGACGAATACCGCCACCTATACTGATTCAGCCACTCCGACGAACACCGCCACCCTGACAGATACTCCGACCGATTCCAACACCCCAACGCTCACTTTCACCTGTACAGCCTCCTCAACCCCTACCAACACGGCTACCCTGACCGATACCAGTACGCCCACGAATACCGCGACCTTGACCAATACCAATACCCCCAGTTATACCCCAACGCTCACTTATACCTGGACATCATCCTATACCCCCACGAACACGGCGACTTCAACCGATACCAGGACCCCAACGAACACATTCACTTTGACCTACACCGACACACCCAGTCTTACCCCCACGGTCACTCCCACCGCTACCTTGACCTCGACCCCGACCATGAGTTACACCCCGACCAATACGGCTACCTTGACCGATACTTCCACCCTCACCAATACGGCCACCCTTACCTACACATCGACCTCTACGGCGACGAAAACTTGGACTCCCACATCCACTTTCACCTTCACTCCCACAAACACCCCCACCCTGACATTCACCTCGAGCCAGACAGCCACCTATAGTCCGACCTTTACCATTACCCCAACGCTTACCTTGACCCCGCCCCCTTATAGCCTGCCGGTGGTCTATCCCAATCCAGCGGATGGGACGGTCCCGGTCCGATTACGGCCCCCTTCCTACTACGGGACCTCGGACGTGAAAGTGCAGATATTCACCCTGGCATTTCGAAAGGTCCAGGATAAATTCTATTCACAGGTTCCGGCCGGAACGGATTGTCCACTGGAGTTGGTGGATAAATCGAATAAGCCTTTGGCCAGCGGGCTTTATTACGTGGTGGTTCACACCTCATCGGGACGAAGCATTGCCAAACTATTGATTTTGCGGTGATTAACAAACATTGGAAGCGTTGAGGTGCGGACTAAATTGCACCTTCTTCTTTTATGGTGTAAAATTCAATGAACGTTAAACGGGCAGGATTTAACGGGAAAACCGGCTCCCGTTCATCTTTGATCTTTGAGGGATCGATATTTCAATGAAACTGAAATTCTTTATTACTTTTATCGTTTTTAGCATGGTGGCCTTATTGATGGGCAACATATCCGCTTGGGCGGCTAATGTGACCGCGGTCAACCCTCCAACGATCAGTCCCACCAATCCATTACCGGGTCAGGTCATCACGGTCACATGGACCTATACGGTGGATAGTCAATATAACAATCCCCACGCCCTTGTCGTGATCAGCACATCCCCCACCCTCCAGCCCGCGGGAACCGCCAATCAATGGATCGTTCTGGGAGATGGGTGCGCCCCCACTAGCCAAGTATCCGGGGGGTGCGCTGTTGGAAGCAATGTTCCAGCGGGCGCCAACACCTACAGTACCACCGTTACCGTTCCCGCCACCTTGACTCCCGGTTTCACTTATTACGTCATCGTGGGGATGAAGGACTACAACGTTCTTCATGAATCCTTCGGTCTCGGTGGATCAGCAGAACGACACCTCGTTCACCATTCCCTTGCCCGCTCCCTATATCACGCTCAACAAAGTCGCGGAAGGTTCCACCGCCAGTCCAGGGGGCGAGGTGCTCTTTACCATCAATTACAGCGCGTCCAACGTCCACAATGTGGTGATCACGGACGCGGTGGACCCGAACTTCACCATCGTATCGGTATTTAACGGCGGTACCCAAGCGGGTCAGAACCTCACTTGGAACATCGGGAATATCACCTCGCCCGTGAACAACTACGTTTCTTTCCTCGCCACCGTCAGTGGTTCCGCCACAGCGGGCCAGGTTTTCCACAATACGGCTAACGCCACGAGTACCGAGGTCAATACCACGTCCAATGACGCGCCAGTCGGGGTTTCCGTCCCCGTGTTGACCATTACCAAAAGCGCGCCTGTCTCAGTGGATACGGGGACACCCATCACCTATGTGATGAACTACAACAACAGCGGTTTGGCCTTGGAGACCTTCGA
The DNA here is from genome assembly GCA_963830915.1 of candidate division FCPU426 bacterium. Taxonomy (GTDB): domain Bacteria; phylum Oederibacteriota; class Muellerivitia; order Muellerivitales; family Muellerivitaceae; genus CAWHOE01. Next base: position 70,385 of record CAWHOE010000006.1, on the reverse strand, counting down.
GAACTTTGATAACGATGTCATCCCCCCGGCCTGGACCTCGACGGGTTGCGGATGGGACGCCACGAACGGCTATCTTGAGGAGAACCAGTCCTGCTCGACCTGCACCACCTATCCCTATTTAGAGGACACTTCCATGGCCCCGATCCTTTACGGGGTCTATATCATGGATATGCAGGTCTCGTCCCAGGACTGTAATAACTTCGACGCCGTGTTCAATTTCAACATCCAGGTCAGCGCGGGAGTGACCACTGTTTACCAGGCCCGTATCTCAGGCCAAAAGGGTGGAAATAGCGCGAGCAGCGACGTATTGGGTTTCGATATTGGCGGAGGCAATGTGGCTTTCAAATCCCCTCCGAACATGGGCGATGTGCAGGAGGATACCTGGTACACGGTCAAGACCCAGGTTTGCGCCGGCCAGGTCATGATGAAAGTCTGGCCGAAGGGAAGCCTGGAACCTGGGGCTTGGGATATCAATTACACCGGCGCCAGCGCGCCCACGGCGGCCGGTTTCGCAGGTTTCCAAGCCAACCGCGGGCCGGTCAAATTCGACAACTTGATGATCTTCACAACCCAGGGGGTGAACGCCCCTGTTATCACGGACAACGTACCCTCTAACGTGACCTACCAGGGTTGCAGCGCCGGAGGGTCCGAGTCGGGTGGGGTCGTTTCCTGGACGGTCGGCTCGACCTGCGGCGAATCCTCAGCGGTTTCCTGGTGGGGTTTGGTGGGCGCCTGCGGAGCCCCCATTACCAACATGGCGGTCATTAATTCCACATCCATGGCCGCTCCTGTCACTTCCAACGCCGTGACGACCAATATTTCGGGCTGTGCCACCGATACCTTTACCGTTACGCCGACTAATACCCCCACTAATACAGCCACCAACTCGGCGACCAATACCATGACTGTCACGCCAACTTTGACCGCGACCAATACGGCCACCAACAGCGCCACCTTGACGCCCACCAACACCATGACCAATAGCGCCACCAATACCCCTTTGATCACCAATACCTTCACCAACTCCCCGACCATCACCGATACCGATACACCGACCAATACCCCCACGAACACCAATACGGCGACCCTGACCCTTTCGCCGACCCTGACCTATACCCCAACCGAGACATTATCCCCGACTTCGACCCCCACCAATACCAACACCAACACCAATACCATGACCGCGACCGCGACCCTCACACCGACCCTCACCGATACGGCCACCACGACCTTGACGCCCACCCAGACTTTCACGCCTACCAATAGCCCAACCCCGACCGCGACTCTTCCCACATTCGATGAATTCTACGTCAACAAGAACGTCTTCAACCCCCCGACCGATGGGAGTGTTTCCATTTACGTTGGCTATTCCAGCTATCCCGGGCCTTACTCGCTGTGCGTTTACAACTCGGCGGGAGAGGCTATCACTCAACTGGACCCGACCCAAACCATCACGAACGTCGTGATGAAGAGTTATTTCTGGGACGGGAAGAACAGGTACGGCCAACCTTGCGCCAGCGGGGTCTATCTCCTTTACCTGGTCGAGCCTTTCGACAAGAAGTTGAAACGACTTATCTTGCTAAGATGATAGGTCTGGTAACGCTTCCATTTTTCGTTCCCATGATAAACGATCTTGTTTTGCGCCGGTTTTGTTCTGGATAAGCCCGATTTTGGACTAGAATAAATCCCGCAAAAAAATAACGGATATCCTTTATTCATGAGGTTCTTAAGCGTCAAGAGCATCAGAATATATTCTTGGTAGGTCGGCAGCCCGGTTTTCCGCCGAATCCTGGAAAAGAAAAAATGTTGAAATCGAGAATAACCCATAAATTCATTCGAGGATTGTTCGGCGCTTGTGTCCTCGCGATACCAACCCTACTGGGGGCGGCGCCCTCCCTGTTGAAGTCCGCCAATAACGTATCCCCACAAGTGCTGGATACCTATCGTTATTACCTAACCTATGACAACCCGGGAAGCTCGACGACCAACACGGTCATCAGTGACGTGGTTCCGGCCGGTTTGACCATCGTGGACACCAGCCCGGGCGGGTCCCAGGTGGGGAACACCCTGACCTGGAATTTGGGAAACCTTTCCTGTTCCAGCAATACGGTCACCCTCCAGGTCTGGGAGGACACCGCGGGCGCATGGGGCACCTATTCCCAGGCCCAGTCCGTCGACGGGGTCTACGCTATCTCCACCGTGAACAGCTTCACCACCTCCCAGAGCAACTGGTTCTATATCACCCCCTTGAATGGCTATTCGATCAGCTCCCTGACCTCCCTCAAGCTTTATTACGTCTGGTTCGCGCCGGGAACCAACGGGGACCGCACGGTTTCCGGGTTCAACGATGACGGCATCGACGCCACCAAGTTGGCTTCCGTTACCCTGACCGGAGGGCAGGGACAGGCGGGGCCGGTCACCGACACCTGGGATATCACGGCCCTGGATACCTGGACCATCGACAAGATCCAGCGCCTGCACGTTTATATGGAGCATGATTACGGGACGGCGACCTCCACCTCGAACCTGGACGCGGTCTGGGCGGTCGTGTCCTTCCAATCCTGCGGGAAACAGGTCTATTTCGACGTGGCGGTCACCGACAACTTCACCAATGGTCAGGTCATCAACAACCAGGCGACGGTGACGGCCAACGAGTTCGGTTCGCTCAACTCCAACACGGTGGCGGTTTCGGTGGTGGCCCCGGTCCTGGACATCACGAAGTCGGCCAGCCCGGATGTGGTCTCCCCGGGCGACACTGTGGTCTATACGGTCGATTATTCCAGCAACACTCCGGGAGCCCTCAATGTCTTCGAGAGCTGGGAGAACAATTATGGGACGGGAGCCACCAGCTTCCCCAACTGGCAGACGGATAACGCCAACCCCCCCTGGGTCAATACCAGCGGGTACCTGGTGAACCCGGGCAATCCCTATTATTACCTCTGGTACACCGCTACCGGGCCCATCGCCAACGCGACCTATTCCACGGATTTCCTGTTGGGCTCGGGCGGTTCGGGGAATGAGTCCCTATTATTCCTCTATAACCCTGGCACGGGAAAAGGCTATAAGTCAAAAGTCTACTATGACACCACCGACAGCATGTACCACGTGGATATCCAGACAGTCCCCACCTGGCTTCAGGTGTGCGGGAACGCGACCTTACCGGGGTTCACCCCGAATGCCTGGCATACCCAGACCGTGGTGGTGACTAATTACGTTTTCCAGGTCTATATCGACGGGGTTCTGAAGCTCACTTGCTCGGACCCGACCAACTATTCGGAGGCCCCCGGATACGCCGGCTATTTCTACGATGGGGGCGGGGCGGAGTACCGGAATTTCCGTATCGGGGATAATGTGAGCGCCTTGAACACCGTCGTGACCGACACCCTTCAGGATGGGATGGTCTATCTCAGTTCCAACCCGACCGCGACCCAGGCGGGAAATCTTCTGACCTGGAATATCGGCACTCTGGCGGGGGGTCAGCAGGGCCAGATCACCTATAGCGCGGTGGTACCGGTCACCGCCGTGCCTGGATCGGTCATTCCCAACAACGCCCAGGCTTCCGCTTCCAACGCCCAGGTGACCCTCTCCAATAACGCCGCGGTCACGGTGGCGTCGCCCTTCGCGAAATCCGCCAATCCTACCAGCGCATCGGCGGGTAGCGATGTCACCTATACCATGACCTATGAGGCGACCGGCGGGGGAGCGCCGGTTACGGATAATTTCTCCTCCGGGTCCCTGGCGGGCAAATGGATATCCCAGTACGGCCAGGCCAGCATCTGGACCGAATCGGGCGGGATGATCAAGCCCAATTACAACTTCACCGACGACCTGGACGCCATCGGGTCCAGCGGGGTGAACGGTACCATGGCCGCCACCATCAACGTGAACAAGGGCGATATCAACGGGTTCGAGTTCGGTTACCAGGGGGGGAAGTTCTATAGCGTGGAGTTCTACGCGGCCTACAATCTTCCGGGTGACTACATCGCGCTGCAGTATTACAACGGCTCCAGCTTCACCACCATTGCCTCCGTTCCGGTGACCCTTCTGACCACCGAAAGCGATGGCAGCGAGTGGCATTCTTTCACGGTCTCGCGCGGCGGGGCGACCTTCATGGTCTACGAGGACGGCGTCCTCAAAGCCACCCTTTCCGACACGACCGACCAACTCCCCAATGCCGGATTGGTCGGGTTCGACATGCACCACAGCGCCAATCAGCCCGAGTATAAGGACTTCTCCTGGACCCCCAACCAGGTCGGGGTCATCCTGACCGACGCTCTACCGGCCAATCTGTCCTATGTTTCTTCCAGCCCGGGGGCGGCTGTGACCACCAACCCGGTTACCTGGGACTTGCCCGGGGTTACAGCCGGGACGACCGTCTCGGTCACCCTGGTTGCCCAGGTCAGCGGTTCCGCGCCCTCCGGCCCGGTCACCAACTGGGCGACGGAAGTGCCCCTGGGCGGGCAGGTTTTCTCAGCGGACGCCGTGGTGACCATCTCGGGTGGCACCCCCACCTTCACGGATACCAACACGGCCACCAACACTCCGACCATGACGGCCACCCAAACTCCCACCTTGACCCCGACCTCCACGGCAACCTATACGGCGACCAACACCTCCATCATTACGAGCACTTTCACCAATACGGCCACATCCACCGCGACCGTCACGCCCACCTCGTCCCCGACGGACACGGGTACCAATACGGCCACCGTTACCCCGACCTCCACCTCGACCGATACGGCCACCAACACGCCCCTGATCACCAATACCTTCACCAACTCCCCGACCATCACGGACACCGCGACCATGACCCTTTCGCCCACCATGACCTTGACCCCGACCGAGACCCTTTCCCCAACGCAGACCGCGACTCCGACCAATACCAATACCAACACCATGTCCCCGACCGCGACCCTGACTCCCACCTTGACCGATACGGCTACGACAACATTTACCCCCACCCAAACCTTCACGCCTACCAATAGCGCAACGCCAACGGCAACCCTGCCTACCTTCGACGAGTTCTACGTCAACAAGAATGTCTTCAACCCCCCGACCGACGGGAGTGTTTCCATTTACGTTGGTTATTCCAGCTATCCCGGGCCTTACTCATTGAGCGTCTACAATTCGGCGGGGGAGGCCATTACCCAACTGGACCCGACCCAAACCATCACGAACGTCGTGATGAAGAGCTACTTCTGGGACGGGAAGAACAAGTACGGCCAACCCTGCGCCAGCGGGGTCTATCTCCTTTACCTGGTCGAGCCTTTCGATAAGAAATTGAAGAGGCTCATCCTTCTGAGATGATCGGGAAGGGTGGACTCGGTCGATCCGGCCCCGATCGTTTTTCACCATTGTTCCCAGAATCAAGAAGATCAAGGCGCCCATGAATCCCTCGGTCCCTGACAATCAAAAAAAAAGCCAAGCGGTCACCATTTTCGATGTGGCGGAAAAGGCCGGCGTGGCCATCTCCACCGTCAGTCTGGTACTGCGAAACATCAACCGGGGTTATTCCCAACAAACAGCCCAAAAGATCCTGGCCGCGTCGAACGCACTGGGTTATAAACCAAATGTTTCGGCCAGCAGTCTGTCCGGGAAAAAGATCAGCACCATCGCCCTATTCTCCATGATCGACCGGGAATCACTGGTCGCTTTTGATACCTTCCTGGGCATCCAGGAACGGTTGATCGGGACCGATTACACCCTTCACTTGAACAAATGGAACTACTGGAAGGGGAAGCTGACCGATAACAAAAAGACGCTGGATGACATCATCATCCGGCATTTCGTGGGCGGGGCGATCTTCCAAGGACAACGATTCGACAAGGCGACCATGAAATTCCTGAGGGATTCCCAATTCCCGGCGGTCGTGACGGAATATTTCAGCCCCTACGCGGATAGCATCACCATCGATAACGTGAACGGGGGAAAACTGGCGGGCCAGCATCTCATCGACCGGGGTGCGAGGAACGTCGCCGTCATCGCGGGTTGGAGCGCGCCCTATATGAACGACCGGGTGGCGGGCTGCCAGAAGGCCTTGAAGGAAGCGGGCTTGCCTTTGCGGGGAAAATTCTTTTTCAGCTCCTATTACCGCCATCATGAGGAAGGCTATGGATTGGCCAAGAAAATATTGGCGCTTCGCCCCAGGGTCGACGGCATCTTTTCCGCCGCGGGGGATATCGTCGCGGTGGGCGCGATCCAGTACCTCAAGGAACAGGGGATCAAGGTGCCGGAGAACATCCGGGTGGTAGGGTATGACGATATCCGGGAAGCGGACTATTTCGACCCGCCCCTGACCACGGTCCATCAGCCCGCGTTTGAGATCGGCGTGAAGGCCGCCGATCTCTTGATCGAAGCCTTGGAGGGGAAACGCAAGAAGTTAGAACACGTTGTCTATGAGCCCAAGCTGATCATACGAAAATCCTCCTAAAATCAGGAAAACACCCCTGCTTCCCCCTTTTTAAATAGCTAGAAAAAACGTTTTTTCCCTCCGGAAAAATAAAGGAGAGGTATATTTAATCTATAGTTAAAACGTTTTAAGTAATGGTCCGAGTCCGATCCTAGGTTCCCTTAAGGGGCAGGAAATGCATCGAAATGAAATGAACCCTATCAAGGCCAGAAGGCTCAAACCAGAGTCCCATTTATTCAAGCCGATGACCCTCTTATTACTTGGGCTGTTAGTCTTTTCGATAACGGATCCAGCCTCCGCCACCATCGCTTTCGCCAACATCTTCAACAACAACGCCATCCTTCAACGCAATACTCCCGTCCGTGTTTATGGCACGGGCAACTCGGGCGAGGCCGTTACGGTCACTTTCAATGGGCAAACCGTTTCGGGCGCGGCCAATAGCTCAGGTTCCTGGGCCGTGACATTGGCTTCCATGACCGCCAACTCCAGCGGCCAGGTTTTGACGGCGCAAGGCCCAACCAACACCGTTTCCGTCTCCAATGTGGTGGTCGGGGATGTTTACCTTTGCTCCGGTCAATCCAATATGTGGTATCCCTTGACGTTCATCGAAGCTGGATCCCCGCCGGTCACCTTCGCTTGCACTCCCAATGGCGGATCGGACGCCGCTACGGCTAATTTTCCCAATATGCGCTTGCTCAATCTTCCGGATGTCATCTCCCAAACTCCGATCACCGACATCCCGGCTGGCACCAACTGGTTCAGCCCCGCCCCCGCCAACGCGGCCGCCATGTCCATGTTCTCCGGGCTTGCCTTTTATTTCGGCCGGGACCTTTATCAAACCGAGAACATTCCCATCGGTTTGATCGAGGCGGCCTACGGCGGACAGAGCTGTGAGCAATTCGTGAGCCTGCAGGGATTGCAGGACGAACCGGCGATGGCGAACGCGCTGGGCCACCCTTACTCCGGAAGTTCCTCCGCTTTTTGGCCGACGGGCATCTTCAACGGAATGATCTACGCCGTCACGCCCTATACCATCTGCGCGGTCGCCTGGGACCAGGGGGAGACCAATGCCGGGAATCTGGGGTCGGGCACGGGGCCCTACATCCAATCCTCCGATTACAAAACCCTGATGGCGACGCTGATCCGGGACTGGCGCATGTGGTGGAATACCAATCTGCCTTTTTTTGTCGTCCAGTTGCAGAATCTCACTACCTACAACAGCTGCACGGACCTGACCGAGCCGGCCTGGGCGGATGATTCCCAACCCCTGCAGAACAGTCCTTGGGGTGATGTGCGGTGGGGCCAGTTCGACTGCCTGAAAATGCCATTCACGGGCATGAGCATCAACTTCTGGGATAATCCCAACGCGTACAATTGCAACGCGGCTTACGCCTATCATCCGCCCAACAAGGAGGACTTCGCCGCCAGGCTCGTTCCCTGGATGCAGCGCGTCGTTTACGGCCAGACTTCCACGCCTCTCACCCAAACTGGTCCCCTGTACGACCACTACCAGATCAACGGCTCGCAGATCACCTGTTATTTCACCTTCCCCAACGGGACCCCGGGACTTTCCACGAACAACGCCCAACCGGTCACTTGTTTCGAGATCGCCCCGGTCGGTACCACCAATTATGTCTGGGCCACCGCCACGATCTCGGGCAACACGGTCGTCGTGAGCAGTCCTTCCGTGCCCAGTCCCGGTTCGGTGCGCTACGCCTGGAACTACAATCCCGTCGATCCGGTGGGTCCCATCGCCAATCTTTCGGACACCCAGGGTTATTTGGCGTCGCCCTTCCAGACCTATGACTTTTCCAACATATTCGTGATGGGCAAGGGTGTCACCATCCAGGACATGAACCTGACGCCCTTGACTACCGACGGGACCGATTTCGGGAACGTGGGCTTGACCCAGCCCGTTACCGAAACCTTCACCATCCAGAACGATTCCGCCGCGGGAGCGCCCCTGACCCTGACGGGAGGGGCCAATAACTACATCAGGTTCCTGGGGACGAACGCCTCCGACTACTCGGTCGTAACCCAGCCCTCCCAGACGGTCCTTTCGCCTGGGTCCAGCACCACTTTCCAGGTCCAGTTCCTGCCGGGAGCCATGGGTCTGCGGACGGCTATCCTGCAGATCCCCTCAAACACCTCCACTAAAACCCCCTATACCATCTATATCCAAGGTACGGGTGTGAACAATTTCACCGCCACCCCTACCCCTACCGGCACCTGGTACAGCCCCACCAATACGGCCACCGCCACCTTCACCTTTACCCCCACCCCTACCGCCACCTCCAGCGACCCGACCCTCTATCCCTTCGAGAACGGGACGACCATGGGATGGGGAGTTTCGTTGAACAACACGGTGACCGGGGTCGCCAATTCCACGACCGAAGCCTACTGGGGGGCGCGTTCGCTCCAGGTCAGCCTGAATTACAGCAGTACGACCGCCACCGGTATCGGGACCCAGTCTCCCCTGGTGACCAACCTGGTGGGTAAGACGATCGTGGCCCGGGTTTGGGTTCCCTCGAACTTTCCCTCCGGCGGCAGCGCCGACATCTATATCCAAAGCGGTTCGGGATGGGCCTGGCAGCAAGGCGGTCTTTTCACCCTGACGCCGGGCGCCTGGACCACGATCACCTTCAATACGGCCAGCCCGGTCACGACCATCGGCACGCCGGACCTGACCGACGTGGTCGCTCTGGGCATCGGTTTATTCATCCCCTCAGGGACATGGATGGGCAATATCTATATCGATTCGGTGGACGTAGGCAATACGGGGACGCCGACCAATACCCCGACCACCGGCTCAACCTCCACCTGGACCCTGAGCCCGACCGCTACCCCATCCCCCACGGCGACGACTGCCTTGACCTCCACGAACACGGGCACAGCCACATCCACCAGCACTCCGGTCAATTCCTATACCCCGACCAACACGGCGACGGTTTCGATGACGCCTACGGCGTCCCTCACCGCTACGCCTTCGGCTACGCCCACGATGACTTATAGCCCGACCAACTCGGGTACTCCCACGAACAGCGCCACGTCGACCTTGTCGCCGACCCAAACCTACACCCCGACCCTGACAGCGACCCCAACCGATTCCGGGACGCCCACTTTCACCGCCACCATGACCGATACCCAGATATGGACCAGCACCAACACCTTCACCAGGACCCAAACCTCCACCTACACCCCTACCTGGACCTACACCTTCACCTCGACCTATACCTTCACCTCCACCTTCACGCCCACGCTTTCCTATACGCCGACCAACACGCCAACGATCACCGATACCCCGACGATCACCGACACACCCACCATCACCGACACACCTACGGGCACTCCCCCGGCCAATACCCCCACTCCGGGAAGTGTGCCTGTTCTTTATCCCAACCCGGCGGACGGGACCGTGCCGGTCCTGGTCCGGCCTCCCGCTTATCACGGGGTATCGGATGTGAAGGTCCAGATATTCACGATCGGGTTCCGGAAGGTCAAGGAAAGCAAGTTCTCCCAGGTACCCGCGGGAACGGATTGTCCGTTGGACCTGAAGGACAAGATGAACGCGACATTATCCAATGGTATTTACTATGTGGTGGTGACCACTTCCAGCGGCCGTGGCATCAGTAAACTTCTCATCTTGAGGTAACGTCATGAAGGAATTCAAAAAAGCTTCCCGTCCTATGGGACGGCGGATCATGGCAAGCGTCGGGATCCTGGGGGGTATCACCCTTCTCCTGTCTGTCGGTTGTTCCCGACAAATGGCGGTCGTTCCCACCGTGCCCGAATACAAGATCTACACCTGGACCCCCACCAATACCTCCACCCTTAACGGCACCCCGACCCAATCGGGTACCATCACGCCGGTCGACACGGCCACACCCACTTTTACGGCCATCCCGCCGTACACGAGCACATTCACGTTCACCGGGACTTCCACTTACACCTTTACCGTTACTTATACCCCCACCTTCTCTTATACCCCGACCAACACCATTCCCGCCGGGCCGACAAATACCTTCACCAATACCCCGACCTTCACCCTTTCCCCAACCGTGACCAACACCCTTCCCCCGGGTGTGACACCCTCCAATACGCCCACCTTTACCTTCACATTCACGGGAACGCCTACCAACACGGCTACCCTATCCTTCACGCCCACCGTGACCTTGTCGCCCACCTTGACCTATACCTTGCCCCCGGGCGTGACGCCTTCCCTGACCCCCACCCCGACCAATAGTTCGACCGGAACCTCGACTTCCACGGCCACTTCGACCTTTTCCATGACCCCGACCAATACCAATCCAGCGGCCACCTCGACCCCTACCAAAACCTATACTTTCACCTTCACCAATACCCCCGCGGGAGGGGATACCCTCGCACCTATCCTTTCGAGGATGGCACGACCATGAGCTGGTCGGTGTCCCTGAACAGCGAGGTGACATCCATTACCAATTCCACGACCGAGGCGTTCCTGGGGACCCACTCCCTGGCGGTCGGGGTGAGTTTCAACGGAAGCACGGGCACGTCGGTAGGGACCCAGTCCCCGCTGGTGACCAACCTGGCGGGGAAAACCATCACGGCCCACGTCTGGGTGCCGGCCAATTATCCAGTCTCCGGACTGGGCGGGGGATATATCTACATCCAGAGCGGTACGGGATGGGTATGGCAGAACAGCGCCTGGGTCAATTTCACGCCCGGCGCCTGGAATACCTTGACCTTCGATACCTCCAATCCGGCCTTTACAGCGGCCGGTACGCCTGACCTGACGAATGTGGACGCCATCGGGGTCGCCTTCGCGCCGCCCGGTACCTACGCCGGTTCCTGGACTGGGACCATCTACATCGACTCGGTGAATATCACCGGCGGGGCCACGCCGACGAACACGCTGAGCCCGACCGTGACCAACAGCCCCACCCCGACCTGGACGCCGGGAGGGCCCACGGCCACTTACACCAACTCCCCCACCATAACCCCCACGGTCATCTATACACCCGGCAACGCCAACGATCCCAACATCCTTTATTTTGGCCGGTGGGATTTCACCGCGCCCCTGGCCCCGACGGCCGGATGGGGGAACTGCTACATCGAGGCTAATTTCAACGGGACCAGCCTGGGGGTGAGCATGTCGGACTCCGCCAGCGGATACAATTACTTTACCTGTTCCATCGACGGCGGGACGCCCACGACCTTCACCGCCACTTACAATATGGAGGCGATCAGCCTGGCCACAGGTTTGGCGAACGGAACCCATTCGGTCCTCCTGGAAAGATTGACCGAGGGAGGTATCGGAACCAGCACGTTCGGGGGGTTCACCCTTGATACAAGCGCGACCCTGGCGGCCCCGCCGGCGAGACCGGCCCACAAGATCGAGTTCATCGGGGACTCCATCACCTGCGGCTACAGTGACGAAATGTCCCCGACCAACTCAGCGTCCATGTACGAGAACGGATGGATGGCCTATGGGCCACAGTTCGCCCGAATGGTGAACGCCGAGGTGCGGACCATCTCCAAGTCAGGGTGGGGTCTCTATCGGAATTACGGGGAAGCCTTGCCCCCGACCCAACTGCATCTTCCTGATGTGTTCCCCAGGACGAACTTCAATAACGCCTCGCCCCTCTGGAATTTCTCGAACTGGCAGGCGGACGCGGTCTATATCGCCCTGGGCACCAACGACTTCTCGACCACGCCCATCCCCACGCAGAGCGAATGGGAGACGGCCTACGCGGGTTTCGTGACCCAACTTCGGGCCGATTACCCGAACGCGGTCATCTTCTGCTCCGAGCCTGTCCCCAGCTGGGTGGAGACCATGGGAGCGCCGGTCAGCACCTATATCCAGGATGTGGTCACGCAGGCCAATTCGGGCGGGGACTCCAAGGTCTATTACGTCTCGCTCAACTCGCCCTCGGCCCTGCTGACCAGCGGGGAATTCGTGGGGGACAACACCCACCCGACCATCGCGGGCCATACGATCATCGCGAACTTCCTGGATGACAATGCCGGGACCTACATCAACGGAAACACCAATATTCGGACCATCATGGGCTGGTAAGGCCCGGATCGAGGAAATACGGGTCTCTCCGAATTCTCTCGGGGAGCCCTTTTTTATTTGTTTTCTCCCTTTTTAAACCCCTAAAAACCCTAAAGCAGGCTTGACGAACCCCAAAATAATGGTATGTTTATATCAGCTATTAAAACGATTTAATGACTGGCCTGTAACGCTTTTGACACGTCGATCAGGAACTTAAAACCACATCTTATTTCGCGATCCAAAGGCCCAAGGAAGGTATATGACGACCCAACAACTAAAACGTTTAATCTTGTTTCCCGCTTTTTACCTCTTGGGCGTGACAACCCTTTTGGCCGCCCCTTCCTTTACCTCTTTTTCGGAGAATAGCAACCCGGTCGGAAAGTACGCTAAGTTTGAAGTAACGGTCGCGATGAACGTGACCACGACCAACGCTTACAATCCCATCCCGGCCCAGGGAGGGGTGGACCTGAACGCCATCTTCACACCTCCGGCTGGAAACCCCATCACCGTGAATGGTTTCTATAACGGAAGTCAGTGGCTCATTCGTTTCGCCGCCAAACAGACGGGTGTCTATAACTATGTGGTCCGGGTGACCGACTCGACCGGCGGGCCCATCTCCTCCGCTTCCCGGCCCTTGACGGTGAACGCCAGCGGGGCGCATGGCTGGGTCGAGAAATCCTCGGTGAACAACCGGTACCTTCAGTTGGACGACAGCACCGCTTTCTACGGGATCGGCCACGATCGGGCCTGGACCCCTTTGACCAGCTTCTCCACCATGGCCTCCAACGGGGAGAACGTCCTGCTTTACTGGAACAGCACCTACGGTTCCAATGGGTTGATCGAATCCCAGAATTCCGGGCTGGGTAAATACGACCAGACCGCCTGCACCGCGCTGGATAACATCCTGAGCACCGCCGACTCGAACGGCGTCTACATCGATTTCGTCATCTGGCCCCATGACATCCTGCAAAGCTCGCTGGCTTGGGGAAGCAATCCTTACGACAGCATCATCAGTTCTACCCAGTTCTGCACGAACTCATCGGCGGTGTCCTACCAGCAGAACGCTTACCGCTACATGATCGCCCGGTGGGGTTACAGCGAAAGCCTCTTGTGCTGGGATTTCGTCTCGGAGATCAACAGCATCGACGCCTGGGGTTCGGTCGGGTCCTCGGCCTGCGAGACCTGGGTGCAGAACATGCAGAATTACTTCAAGACCAACGATCCTTACAACCATTTGACCGCCGCCAGCCAGTCGGGGGACCAATTCTGGAGCAATGGGTATTCCATCGTGGACATGCCGGACATGCACACCTACGCCTCCGAGGGCGACGCCATCGGCATCGGTTCCACGACCGCCAACTGGAGCGTCTCCATGTGGAACAACCAGGTGAAGCCCAATCTCATCGGGGAATTCGGGACGAACAATTCAGGCCTCCAGCCTACCTTCATCCACAACGGTCTTTGGGGTTCCTTCTCCGGTGGCGCGGCCATCTCGGCCCTGACCTGGTGCGATGGTTCCTCCTGGCCGGACATGACCGCTGGGATGTTCACCCAGACGCTCAATCTCCGCAATTTCGTGTCCGGGATCAGCTTTTCAACCCTGGCCCTCAGCCAGGCGACGGTTACGGCGTCCGGCGGCAATTCCTACGGCTGGGGTTTGAAGACCTCCAATTTTGGCGTGGCTTGGGTGCAGAACAAGAATAGCGGCGGCGTGGTGGATGGCGAGACCTTCACTTTCCAGGGCCTGAGCAACGGGTCCTACGCCCTCCAGTGGTACAACACCTGGACCGGGGCCTTCCTGGCCACTCCGGTCACCGTCACTTCCAACAGCGGGACCTTGACGACCACCATTCCCGCCACGGGAAACGCCGATATCGCGGTCAAGATATCACTGGCCAGCTTGCCTCCCACCAATACCCCTACCGCGACCTTCACCATCACCAATACGCCGGTCACCAGCGATCCCTCCCTCTATAATTTCGAGGTCAATACCATGGGATGGGCGAACGATACCTCCATCGGACCCCAAGGAACGGCTTTGGTCTGGAGCGGCCCCCCGGCGGCTTATCTGGGCTCGGGCGGAACGGCCCTGACAGTCAATTTCAGCGCTGTGACCCTCTCGACCGCGGCCATCGACGTGATGAACGTCTCGCCCGCCACCTCCGGTATCGCCTCGGCCTGGGTCATGGTCCCGGCCACCGCCACCAATTACGGGGCCAAATTATTCATGAATTATCAACAAGGTGTTTCCTGGATATTCGTGACCAGCAGCGTGACCGCGTTGGTACCCGGGGTATGGACCCAGGTGACCTGGGACCTTTCCACCGCCGGGGCTTTTGTCACCCCGGTCTATAAGTTCGGTGTTCAGGTCTTCAATGAGACGCCCTATGTGGGAACGACCGGACCCATTTATATCGATTCCATCAATATTCCGGGGGTTATCCTGCCCACGGCTACGCCTACCCCCACCGCTACAGCCACGGTCAATCCGGCCGATTCTTGCGGTTATAACTGGGAACAAACGGGTAATGTGCAAGGCTGGACCACCTTGTATGGAGAGGTCACCGGCGCCACCCAGAGCACGACCAAGGCTTACGCCGGGAATGGTTCTTTGCAGATCGCGGTGAGTTTCATCGACACGAACGGCGGCAATGTGGGAACCGATTCTCCACTTGCTTCGTATGTGGACCTGGTGGGCCAGACCTTGACGGCCCATGTTTACGCTCCCCTGGACGCCCCCGGCAATACCACGACCGGCGGTTTGACCGGAGGTTATCTCTATATCAAGTCGGGCGCGGGATGGGTTTGGGAGAACGGCCCTTGGACCAATCTTCAAAAAGGTGGATGGACGACATTATCCTTCAACGTGAATTACCCAGTTTCCGTGATGGCCGGCGATAATCATTCCGATATCCTGGAACTTGGGGTCAAGATCGCGCCTCCCGGCGGTTGGTCTGGAACTTATACGGGTGATTTTTATATCGACTCGCTTTGCGTCGGGGGAGACCTCCCGACCTGGACCCCGACCCTTACCGCGACTTCCACCTATACACCCTCGGCCACCACCGGCAATACCAGCACCGCCACGCCAACCCCCACGGGCACTTCCACGCCCACGAACAGCCCGACCTCCGCCTTCTCGGCCACCTCGACGCCTACCCAAACACCCACTCTCAGTCCGACCAACAGTCCGTCCCCGACCAATACGGGTACGTCCACCTCGACCAAGACCCCGACCAGCACCGACACGAGTACGGCCACCAATACCCCGGTCAATTCCTTCACGCCCACCAACACCTCGACCCTCACGGATACTCTCACGGCGACCTCCACCCCGACCATCACCCTGACGCCTACCCTGACCTCCACCCCGACCTTTACCTTCACGGCCACCCCGACCAAGACCCCTACCCTTTCGCCCACGCCGACCAACAGCCCGACCCTGACCGATACTCCGACCATGACCTTCACGCCCACCCAAACCCTGACCCCGACCTTGACCTTTACTCCCACCATGACCGCCACCTCGACCGATACGGCCACAGCCTCCAACACCCCGACCCTGACCTATACGCCCACCCTGACCTTCACCGCCACGGTCACCGATACCCCCACCCTGACCATGACGCCCACCAATTCGTCCACTTCCACGAATACCTTCACCCCGACCAACACCGCCACCGTGACCAATACCCCCACCAAGACCTTCACGCCTTCCTGGACGCCGACCTTTACATGGACCGCGACATTTACCCTGACCTGGACGCCGACCTGGACCTTCACCCCGACCTTCACGCCCTCCGTGACCAATACCTTCACCTGGACCTCGACCCCGACCGATACCAGCACACCCAGCGCGCCCCTCTATAGCGTTCCTGTCGTTTATCCCAATCCGGCGGACGGCACAGTGCCGGTCCGGGTTAGACCCCCCGCTTATTACGGCCTCTCGGACGTGAAGATCCAGGTTTTCACCACGGCCTTCCGGAAGGTCCAGGAGAACACCTATTACCAGATCCCTTGCGGGACCGATTGCGCGCTCGCCCTGGTGGATAAATGGAAGAAACCCTTGGCCAGCGGCGTCTATTACGTGGTGGTCCACACCAACACGGGCCGTTCCATCGGCAAGTTATTGGTCGTCCGTTAAGCGGTTCCTTTATTTTTCATGTTGGTTGGGGTCCGTAATTAACTTAAACCGTTTTAGCCGTATAGGTATAATGTGGTCCGTGCGGTTTTCTATTTCGAGGAGGGAACGATGACAAGATTCGGTCGGTTGATCCTGGTACTGGCCCTGTTCGCCGTTGGGATGGGAATGTCCAGTTGCGCGAAGAAAGATTCCGGCGTGGTGCTAAAATGCATCGGCTGGGGCGATGTGGAGGAAGCCAAGATCCTCCAGGCCGCCGTGAACGAGTTCAACAAGGTCCATCCGGGCGTCGAGGTGCAGATGCAGCGGGTGCCTTATAACGAATACATCACCAAGGTCCTCACCCAGTACTCGGCGGGCATCGCCCCCGACGTGATGGCGGTGAACGCCGAACAGATGGTCGCCTTCTCCACCCGCGGGGTGTTCGTGGACCTGAAGCCCTACGTGGACAAGGATACCACCCTCAAACTGACGGATTTCTACCCGGAAGCCATCGACCATTACACCGCGGACGGGATGCTGGAGGTCCTGCCCCGGGATATCGCCCCCATCAACGTGATCTATTACAACAAGAAGAAATTCGACGAGGCCGGGTTGGCCTATCCGAAGAACGATTGGGACCGCAAGCAATTCCTGGCCACGGCCATGAAGCTTACCAAGAAGGACGCGGCGGGCAAGGTGATCCAGTACGGCTTCATCGACGATTGGGTGATCTGGGACGCCTGGGTCTACGCCAACGGCGGGAGCCTGGTGGACAACGAGAAGAAGCCCACCCGCTGTACGCTGGATGACCCGAAAGCCATCGAGGGTGTCCAGTTCAGGTCGAACCTCATTAACAAGTACGGCGTCATGCCGAGCCCCTCGGCCATGACCGCCATGGGAGGGTTGGGCAACTCCGACCTGTTCATGAACGGTACCGTGGCCATGTATTACTGCGGTATCTGGAAGGTCCCGACCATGCGCCAGATCAAGACATTCGGATGGGACGTGGTGGAGTTCCCGGCCGGGCCCACGGGCATCCGGGCTTTCCCCATGAGCGCCGCGGGATACGGCATCCTGAAGAACTGCAAAAATCCGGATCTGGCCTACGAACTGGTGAAATATCTCTCCGGCGCCACGGGCCAGAAGCTCATGGCCGCCACCGGCTTGACCCAGCCCGCCATGAAGGCGCTGGCCGACTCGCCGGCCTTCCTGGATGGGCAGGACCCGAAATCCAAGAATTTCCTCGTGGATTCGGTGAAGAGCGGGCACTTCCAACCATTCGATCCCAACGTGACCGAATGGAAGGCCATGGTGGAATCCGCCCTGGACCGGGTCTGGACCGGGGATGAGACGGCGAAAGCGGCCTTGACCAAGGTGACCGCGGATGTCAACGCGAAGTTCTATAAGAAATAAAGATCTGAACATCTGATCGGCCGGGCTTTTGAAAAAGTCCGGCCTTTTTTTTAAAAGGGGACAAAGGGGTCGAAACCCCGGTAGCTCGCTTTATTTCCAGAGTAATAAAAATAAATTCGGGAGGGTTTACATGGCGAACGAAACAGTATTCAAACGGTACCAAGGGAATCCGATCATCACCTCAGCGGCCGTTCCCAACGCCCACGTCATCATGAACAGCGCGATCGTCAAATTCAAAGGGGCCTACGCCGGGGTGTTCCGGGTGGATACCCAGGAAATGCTCCAGGAACTACATGTGGGCTTCAGCGATGACGCCATCCATTGGGATATCCAGCCGGAAAGGATGAAACTCACCGGCGCCGTACCCAAGGATATCCCTTGTGGGACGGGTTACGATCCCCGCATCACCAAGATCGGGGATACCTATTACATCACCTGGTGTTATTACCCCACGCCGGGTCCCTCCATCGGTTTGGCCGAAACCAAGGATTTCAAGAAATTCACCCAAAAGGCCACCATTCTCCTGCCCTACAACCGAAACGCGGTCCTGTTCCCCCGCAAGATCAAGGGCCAATACGCCCTCCTGCACCGTCCCTCGGATAACGGCCATACGCCTTTTGGGGATATCTTCTACGCCACCAGCCCGGACATGATCCATTGGGGGAATCACCAATTCGTGTTCGGCCGTACCGACGGATGGCAAATGACCAAGGTGGGGGCAGGGCCCACCCCGATCGAAACCAAGGAAGGATGGGTGATCCTCTACCATGGCGTCCATACGACCTGCAATGGGTTCGTCTATTCCATGGGCGGGGCGATCCTGGACCTGAATGAGCCTTGGAAGGTCAAATATCGCACCAAGCGTTATTTAATGGCCCCCACCGAGTCCTATGAATGCGTGGGTTTCGTGCCCAACGTGGTGTTCCCCACGGCGGCTCTGCTGGACGAAAAGACGATGAAACTGGATATCTATTACGGCGCCGCGGATACTTGCGTGGGGCTGGCGCACGCCGACTTTAGGGAGGTCGTTCAGTTCATCAAAAAGAATAGTTATTGATCCTGATCGGGAAGGATTGGCAGGGTTTCAGTTGATATGTAAGGCTGGGCTTTTCAAAAGCCCGGCCTTTTTTAAAAAGGAGGACTGACAATGGAATGCACCAAGACGGCCAACTCGAAGAACTGTAACTGTACCTATTCCTGTGAGAAGCATGGGAAATGCTGCGATTGCGTCACTTACCATCGGCGCAACGGGGAACTGCCGGCCTGTTATTTCAGCCCCCAAGCCGAGAAGACCTACGACCGTTCCATCGAGCATTTCATCCGCTGCCAGTCATAGCCATGAAAATGTAGGGGGAACAGCGACAACAAAACCTAAACCATTTCTTAGCCACAGATGTGCCGATTAACGATCGGAATAAAGTGGGTTTGAAATCGGTACCATACCGACCTCATTAAAATATTTATGGAAGGTCGGCATGCATGGGATGCACAGGATGGGCAAAGAAAAGAATTAAGATTATGACGATTTAAAATCTCATGAATCCCATGTATCTGTGGCAAAAATGATTTGGATCGGCCGTTCCTCAAGCCTTCCCGGTCTTGCGGTGGTATTGCCTGGGTGATACGCCCTTGGTCCGCTTGAAGATCTGGATGAAGGAACTGGCCGAGCTGAACCCGCACTCCTGCGCGATGCGCTCCAGCGTCATGTTCTCTTCCCTCAACAGCGTGTCCGCCTTTTCCAAACGAACCTTCATCAAATAGGGCCCGAAAGGAAGCCCGGCCACCTTCTGGAACCATTTGGAGAAGGTCGGGGCCGACATGCCCATCTGGCTGGAAAGCTTGGCAAGCTGCCAGGGTCGTCCCGGGTTCTTGGCGATCTCCGCCACCACGTTCTCCATCCCTGAAACCGCCGTGGCTTCCTTGGGGCTGTCCTGATAGCGAAGCAAGGCGTCCAGCGATTCCCGGAAAGCGGCCACCAGATCGGGAAGGGTGACGGCCGACTCCAAACGCCCCATCAGTTCGGAAGATAACGCCGCCGTGGAAGCGGCGTTCAATCCGGAGCGGTGCTCGAATTGTTCGGTCAACAGATGCAGGGTCGCCAAAAGGTAAGCCCGGGAAACTTCCGGGCCATAGCTCATCAGGAGCAGTTTGTGGATGAAGTTGTCCCGGGCCAGGGCCAGCTGGGCCGGGAAGGACCGGGCCAGGGCCTCGGAAAGATGGCGGATGAGGGTATGCATCTGGGACTCGGAAGGGTTGACCAGGGTGGACCCAGGCTCGTCGGAAGACACGATCTCTTTCCCGCCCTCCACCGCGCTGTGGAGCGCCAGGACCGCCTCACGGTAGGACTTGGGCAGGCTCCCTCCCGGCGGGACCAGGGAACCGATGCCGGCGTGGATATTCACGTTGAGTTTTTGGCCCAGCTCGCGGCAAAGTTTGTGGATCTTGTCGTGGACCTCCAGCTTGGCCTGGAAGGCGGACAGGCCAGGCTTGGGGGAGGTCAGCAAGACACAGCCGTAATCGCCCAGAGGGCTGGCGTAGGATTCCTCCATTCCCCGGGCGGCCAGGAAACACTCGTGCTGGAACCGGCGGGTCAGGCAAAGGATGTCCAGGGCCCCGGCGTGCAATAGGGGTTTTTGGGGCATCAAGGCGACCGCCGTGTTGGGCATGCGGTTGACGCCGATCTCATGGGGAACCCAAGATTGAAGGGTAAGGTCCTTGTCTGGTTTGGCGAAGAACTTGTCGGTCCCGACCATCCAATTCACCCAGTCGGGGTGGGGGATCTGGCGGGAGAAAACCCCGTTGAGCAGTTCTTCGGCTTCCCCGAGCACACCGGCCCTGTCCTGTCCGATGATCCACTGGGCCACCAGTTCCAGAAGGCGGGAATAAGCGGCGATGCCTTCCTTATCCAGGATGGGCTGACTGAGGACCGTGCGGGCGTAGTAAAGGAAGTCGGAGTTCAAGTCCGACCCTTCGGTCTTGGTCAATCCTTTCCAATAGCGGCGGAAACTCTCGGGGGTCGGGTATTTTTCCAGGATACCCTCGGAAATGATGAAGCCCTTCATGACGCCCCTGACCAGGACCGGCGTATAGAACTCCACCGAATCCCCGAAACGGCTGACCAGGGAGCGTTTTTCCTTGGTCATGCGCTTGACCTGGGTCAGGTTTTGGCAATGGCGTTCGGCGGTCCGGCCGTAATATTCCTCGAAATTCCACTGCTGGGTGTTCTGCTTGCGGATGAACAGGACCGTCCAGGTCCAGTCCGGCAATGAGACGTAATAACACTTGCGCCCCAGATAACTATTGAAGATGACATGAAAGACGCTGAAAGCTTTCATGTGGGTTTTGGGGTCGAAGGATGGTTTGGGTCTGGCCATGTCCCTATTTTAGGCTAGCCCGTTGGCGGGACAGGATGAATTTTCAGGGAGAAACCCATCCTTAGGGTAGATTGAGCCCCTTTTTCCAGGACTTTTGCCCCCTTCCGGCCCTTTCATCATCATAAGCCCGTTTTTTATCTGGAATAAATCGCCCCAAAAACCAATTGGTACACTTACTTCATAACAAACCGCGGAGGATTTTTTTTATGGATAATCGGAACCAGTACCAAATAACTAAAATCGTGATGGCCCTTTTGATCCTGGGCATAGGAGCTGGTTGCAGTCGCAATATCACGATCCCTGTTTCGCCCATGGCTCCCGATAAACTCTATACCCCCACCGATACCCCCGTTCCTCCCACGTCCACCAATACTCCCCAGTTCACTTCGACTTTCTCCTATACACCGGTACCGCCCACGGCCACTTACACCCCTTCCTTCACCTGGACCTACACCATCACCCTGACACCCATACCCCCCACAGCCACCAATACGCCCTTGTTCACCTCGACCTTTACCCCTACGGCGACCACCACTTTCACGCCGACGCAAGAATCCTTCGGGACTTCCCAGGGAAGTGGAGCGCCGGGTAACACGACCCAGATCCAGGGTGCCTCGAACGTTCCAGTGGAGCAGATCGTCTTGACCAATCCAGGGTCCACGGCGGCGACCTTGACCAGCTTGACCTTGTCCGAGGGCGGGGCATCCGCCTCCGGCCTTAGTTCGGCCACCTTGTTCAAGAATGGAACAGCTGAAAGCACCGTGTTCTTCTCCGGGTCCTCGGCCATCTTCAATATCAACGATGCCATTCCCGCGAGCGGAGGAGCTGTCACCTATACAGCCCAGGTGGATTTCACGGCCGTAGCCTCACCCGGGACCTATGGCTTCAGCATCACCTCGGCGGCGGGAACCAATGGCCAAACCCTACTGTTCCCCGGATTGCCGGTCGTCGGCGCTACAGTGACCATGGAAGCGGCTACCTCGACCAACACACCCACCGGTCCTACCAATACCCCGACCGATACGCCTGTGCCTCCCACGGCGACCAACACTCTAGCCAACACCTCGACCTATACGGATACGCCGGTGCCCTCGACTTCAACCAACACCCCGATATTCTCCTCAACCTTCACCGATACGCCGGTCCCTCCCACAGCGACCAACACGCCGCTGTTCTCATCGACCTTCACCAATACGCCCAATCCCCCCACTATGACTTATACGCCGTCCTATACTTTGACCAATACCTTTACATCATCGCCAACGTTCACCAGTACGGCATCCAGCACCCCGTCGAATACTTCAACCAGGACCTTTACTCCCAGCGGAACCCCGACCGGCACACCGACGTCCACAAGCACCAAAACCGCTACCCCCACCGCCACCACCGGATCGGGCTGCGCCATCCAGGGACCGGTTTTCGTCCATCCCGGGGCCTGGTCCTCCTGCGCCGAGCTGACCTTCGTGAAGGGCAAGATCGCGGCTAATGCCCAGCCCTGGACCCAACAGCTGAACAACCTTTTGGGACAGGCTAATGGGGCTTCCTCCGGAGTCGTCTTCAACGGGATCACGGAAAACGCCTGCACCCAGGAAGGGAACATGCAAACCGATTCGGCGCTTTGTTACGCTTGCGCGCTCTACTGGTACCTGACCGGTAATAACACTTACTACACCAAGGCGATGAACGTCCTGGGCAATTACGCGACCATGCAGGGCCTGCAATCCAGCGGCTGTTATTCGGGGCAATGCCAGTTGGACGGCGGGTGGTTCGGGGTTTGTTTCGCCAACGCTTGCGAGCTCCTAAGGACCAGCCCCAATTGGACGACCGCCAACACCACCACCTATAAGGCCTTGTTCCAGAACGCCTTCTATCCCGTGTTGAACAACATGTGCACCGGGAACGGGAACATCGACCTGACCCAGATCGACGCCATGATGTCCATGGCGGTCTTTTGCGACGACCAGACCGAGTGGAACAGCGCCATCGCCCGGTACCAGGCCCGGATGCCGGCCTACTTCTACAGTTCGGCCTGGCCCACCATCAGCGGCGCCACCAACAACGACCCGAGCAACGCCCAGCCAGCGGCCATCGCGGGTGATACGGGCAACGGAACGCCCTTCCCGGACGCCTTCTGGTATAACCCGCAAGAATGGATCGCCGGGTTGGAACAGGAGACCTGCCGCGACAACGGTCACCATGTGCAGTTCGCCCTGGACGCGGCGGTGGAATGCGCCGAGATCGACTACCACCAGGGAAGCCCCGCCGCCCTCTACACGAACTACAAGACCTCTTTATTACCGGCCTCCGAATTGCTCGCCGAGCAGTTCGTCAATAACAGCGCGGAGGGTACTTGTACTGGTACCTGGAACCCGCAAGGCCAAGTATTGGTCACCTTCGAGATCGGCTACAACGAATACGTTAACCGATTGGGTCTGTCCATGCCCTATACCAGCCAATGGCTGACCACTTTGCGGGCTAACAGCGGCGCCACGGCGAACCAGTTCAATATCGAATGGGAAACACTGACCCATGACGGGGTGTATTGAGAATTACGAAAAACCATTTCACGTTCAAGAGCGCAGGTTAGCCATTTAGAACGTCGAAAAAGACTCCCAAGGGAAACGCTTTCATAAGACCTTTATAAAAAATCCAGGCTTTACCACAGAGGCACAGCTTTTAATGAGTATTTAATTTCCGAATGATTAGCTGTGTCTCTGTGCCGATTAGCTAT
The DNA here is from genome assembly GCA_963830915.1 of candidate division FCPU426 bacterium. Classification (GTDB taxonomy): domain Bacteria; phylum Oederibacteriota; class Muellerivitia; order Muellerivitales; family Muellerivitaceae; genus CAWHOE01. The sequence continues at coordinate 46,301 of CAWHOE010000006.1, read as the reverse complement.
AAACATTTGATGAAATCGGTACTATACCGACCTCTTTAAAAGCTTTATTGAAAGTCGGCATGTGCCTCTGTGGTGAAATTTATTTTTCTGACTATAAACCTAGTATCATATTCAGCCGAGCCCCGGCAGTCTCAGGGATGATCTGTCCGTAAATTCCCATCCGGAACATCAATATCAAGGAGAAATAGTTATGAAGAAGATCCTTTGCCTATTGGCGGTCCTTCTATCCTTCGCCCCCGCGGTTTTCGCCGGCGTGGTTGAGGATTGGACGAACGTACAGCCCAACACGAATACCGGGACCTACGCGGACAGCAGCGGTTCCAAGATCGCATTCGCCGCCGTGGCGGGAGCCAAGGACGGCGAGAAGGCCATCCAATTGACCTCCACCGTCGCCAAGGGCGACGGGACCTATTGCGGCATCTGGCACAACATCTCCGCCGACCTTTCGAAGGCCGGGGCCCTGAAGTTCATGGCCAAGTCCACCGTCCCGGGCGACATCCAGCTCGCCGTGAAGGACGCCTACAACGTCCAGTACATCGCCAAGGTGCAGGTCGGCAAGGATTGGGCGGAAGTGAACCTACCCCTTTCCTATTTCCATAAGGACCCTTACTACACCCCGCCGGACGCCATCACGGGCCACCTCATGGACCTGAGCAAGACTACCAGCCTGAACTTCGCGCCCCAGATGCAGGGAGACTCGGTCATCCAGATCGGGAAGATCGAGACGGGCGACGCTCCTGCCGCCGCGCCGGCCGCCGCCAGTACAGCCTCCGGTTCCATGGTGGAAGATTGGACCGGGGTGATACCCAGCACGAACACCGGCACCTACGCCGATTCCAACGGTTCCAAGATCGAGTACGCTGTCACGGCGGGACAAAAGTCCGGCGAGAAAGCCATCCAGTTGACCTCCAACATCGTCAAGGGCGACGGGAACTACTGCGGTATCTGGCACAACGTCTCAGCCGACCTGTCGAAGGTCAGCGCCTTGAAGTTCACCGCCAAGTCCACCGTCCCGGGTGATGTGGTCATCGCCTTGGTGGACGCCTACCATGTCCAGTACATCGCGAAAGCCGCGATCACCGCCGACTGGTCGGAAGTCACCGTGCCCATCGCCAGTTTCCATAAGGACCCCTATTACACCCCGCCGGACGCTATCACGGGCCACATGATGGACCTGAGCAAGACCACCCACATGAACCTGGCGCCCCAGATGACGGGAGCGGCGGTCATCCTGATCGGACCGATCGGGACCGAGGTGGCGTCTGCCGCCTCGTCGACCGTAGCCGAAACCAAGAACCTCCAGTTCGTCGTGATGCCCGACAAGGTCAACGGCGCCATCAGCCCCTATATCTACGGGCTGAACCGGGTGGACCCCACCGGCATGAACGCCACCTTCCGCCGCTTGGGCGGCAACCGCATGACCGGCTACAACTGGACGAACAACTATTCCAACGCCGGGACCGACTGGAAGAACTACAGCGACGATTGGCTTTGCGTGGAGAACAAATACACCGACGCCGACCAGCCTGCCGCTTATGTGCGCCACTTCGTGGACGATAACCAGAAGGCGGGGTTGGATTCACTCGTCACCGTTCAGATGGCGGGTTATGTGGCCGCCGATAAGAATAAGGAAGTCACCAAGGAAGAGACGGCCCCCAGCAAGCGTTGGGCCAAGCTGGAATTCGAGAAAAAGGCTCCCTTTACCCTGGCGCCCAAGCCGGACAGCCCGGTGGTCTATGACGACGAGTTCGTCAATTTCCTGGTCCAGACCTACAAGCCGGCCTCCCAAGGCGGGGTCAAGTTCTACGACCTGGATAATGAGCCGGCCCTTTGGCCTTCCAAGCATCCCCGGTTGCATCCCAATAAGCTCACCTACCCGGAGATATTGGACCTGACGGTCAAACTGTCCAAGACCATCCTCAAGATAGACCCCTCGGCCATGATCTTCGGGGCGGTCTGTTACGGCTGGCAGGAATTCCTCAGCCTTCAGGAATCGCCGGACTTTAAACAGATGAACGAGACCTACGGGACTTACCTGGACTATTACCTGCAAAAGCTACAGGAACAGGAAAAGAAGGACGGCCAGAGGTTGGTGCATGTGCTGGACCTTCACTGGTACCCCGAAGCCCAGGGCAACGGCATCCGCGTGACTGAAGGCGACACCACGCCCGATTCCATCGAGGCCCGTGTCCAGGCGCCCCGCAGTCTGTGGGACCCGGACTATGTGGAACAGAGCTGGATCACCAAGTGGTCCACGAAGGGCAAGGCTATCCGCCTCATCCCTTGGGTCCAGGAAAAGATCGACAAGGACTACCCCGGGACAAAGCTTTCCTTCACCGAGTACGATTACGGCGCGGGGGACAATATCTCCGGCGGTATCGCCCAGGCGGACGTGCTGGGTATCTTCGGGAAGTACGGCGTGTACCTGGCCAGCTACTGGGGCGACCTGAACCCCTTCAACAAAGCGGCCTTCAAGCTCTACCGCAATTACGACGGGAAGAACGCCACCTTCGGCGGGACGTCGGTTTCGGCCTCCACCGAGGACGTGGCCATGAGCTCCGTCTACGCCGCGACCGACCCCGCCAAGCCCGGCACCCTGTGGGTGATCGTGTTGAACAAGAGCCAGACGGCCTCCATCCACGGCAAGTTCGTCTTGCAGAGCCAGAAGAACTATAAGAGCTATACAAGCTACGGGTTCAACGCCAAGACGGCGGATATCCAGAAGATCAAGGAAGGGAAGATCCGCAAGGACCTCTTTGAGTATTCCCTGGAGCCGCTTTCCGCCACGCTTTTTGTGTGCCAAGCGGGCGGCAAGCAGAAGAAGTAAAGAAACTTAATATTGAACCACTAGGTTCTTTTTGGAGTCGTCCTATTTTCCCCCTCTGAAAGAGGGGGATTAAGGGGGAGTTAGTCTTTTCAAACCGCATCGGCAACGCCTAATACCCCCCCTTTTTCACCCCCATTTCTTCATTTGGAGATCAAAAAATGAAAATGGGGACGTCCCCATGCCAATGATATTTTTCCCAAAAGAGGCATGGGGGAAGTGGGGAATAGTTGTAGGCGACGTACCTTTTAGAACTTGCCAAAGTCGAGTAATAAATAAAGGCTAAGAAAGGATGGAATATGGCCATCAGCATCAAGAACAAATGGGTTTTATTGACCGGCGCGAGCCGAGGGGTGGGTGTCCGGGTCGCCAAGGCCCTGGCGGACCAGGGCTGTAAATTGATCCTGCAGAGCCGGAACCTGGAGGGGACCAAGGAATTGGTCGCCGGGTTGAAGGCCAAGGGCGTCGAGGCCCACCCGGTGGCCGCGGAACTATCGGATATCAAGCAGGTGGAGCGTTTGATCGCCGAGGCCAAGCGTATCTCGGGCGACCATATCGACATCCTTTACAACAACGCCGCCATCATGACCAAGTACCACGAGGATAAATACGCAGGGACCGCGGAGGAATATACCCAGAGCTTCTTGGTGAACGCCACGGTTCCCGCGTTGATCTGCAACGCCTTCATCCCCCAGATGGTCAAGAGGGGCTGGGGCCGGGTGGTCAATGTGACGTCAGGTATCGCCGATCAGCCCGAACTGATGCCCTATAGCTGTTCCAAGGCCGCCTTGGACCGCTATGTACGCGACCTGGTCAAGACCCTGGCCGGGACCGGGGTATTGATCAATCTGATGGACCCGGGTTGGCTGAGGACGGACCTGGGAGGCCAGCAAGCGCCCAATGACCCGGACAAGGTATTGCCGGGGGCACTGGTGCCGGTGCTGTTGGAGGATAAGGACGGCAGCGGGAAGCTTTATCACGCCATGGATTACGCCAAGTAAGCATTACATAGTCGCGGGTTTGTCCTTTTCACAAATCCGCCCCACTTCACTTGTGATCCACTTGAGGCAAGGGTTCCACCATGGCCTGGTTGGAACGGGCAGACCACCCTCCCTCGGGTATTTTGGGGGCAACGAGGAAGAAAAGATGGCTCCAACCGGGGGCCATTTTTAAAAGGACTGTGGGATCATCTGAATTTAAATCTTCGAAAAATTCATAGACGAAATCCGGAGCCTTGCTGAGAAAGAGCGAATATCCGGGTTGGTACCCCTTCTTGACGCTCCAATCCAAATAAACCTGGTCTGACAGTTCGGGTGAGGCGTGAAGCTTAACCGCGGGTGGTTGCGCGAGCCGGTCCAATTCCGCGGGCAGGGGATTCCATACCAGAGCTCCGACCACTTTTTCCCCATCGTCCCGGATTGTCGTAACGATCCACTTCCATCCAGCATCCCCGGATGTGTCGGTCACCCAGACCTCGTTATTACGCTTGGGAACCAGGCTGACCTTCTCAACACGGCCGGCGGGTGATTGACGGTACAGCTGGTATCCCGATGATCCCGGGACTGATTTCCAAGATAGGTGAAGCCCGACGGCATCCACTTGCCCCCGCACTCCATGGGTTATCGAGGTTGGGCTGATGGACCTTTCCACCTCCCGTTCCAGGGAGGGTGGAAGGGAAGAGGTGAAAAGGTAGGTGTCGGGCGAGGGGAAACTGCGTTTTCCTCCGTTCACGGTACGTGCGGCTATCCTGTACAAGGTCTCGGGCTTATACGATTTAAAACAATAAGGCGGCTTCCGAACTGGGTCGGAAACGATTTTTGGCCCTCCGTCCAGCGGCTGGATCAATATCTCATAAGAGTCGGCAGGTCCCTGGGGTTTCTCCCAGCGGATGATAATGCCATCGTCCGTCTGCTCCGCGTTCACGTATTTCGGTGGATTGGGTTCACCGCCCGCGATCCAAGGGCCATCCCACCGCAAGATGCCCGAGACCCGGTGGACCATACCCAGTGTATTGAAGGGCTGGAAGGCGTAGTCCAATTGGAAAAAAGAAACCCGTATTCCGGCGCCGGCCGAGAACCCGTCGGGATCGACCGTTGTATCGATGGAATTGGCCAGGTAACCGGCCCTCAAGGCGAATTCGTCCTGGTACCAATACTCCGCCCCCAATCCAGCTTGCTGGGTATTGGTGGCCAAGTCAAAAGCCCCATTGACCGCCAAGGTGAGCGTGTGGAGGGGCTCCTCGATCAGAGTCCAGGCGATACCCGTGTTCAACACTGTGGGCAGGGGCTCCAGAGAGGCAAGCCTTATCCCTTCCCCAAGGTTCATGGCGCTGGCGGCCAATGTCAGGGTAGGCATAGGACGGTACCTTAGGCCCAGGTCGAAAGCCAGTCCAGTCCCCTGGACCGCGTCCAACTGGCGGATGATGTACTTCACGGACGCTCCAACGTGCAGGTCGTAAAACGACCGGCCCCAGCCGGCGACCAAAGCCTCGTCTTGGGCCGAAACCAAGGGCGCCGAGGGGTTGGCCGTGCTGTTGAAGGGCGCCGTCCCCATGCTGATATAGCCCAGGCCCATTACCCCCATTTCCCCCAAAGGGATGCCCGCTCCTAAAAAGTTATAATTGATGCCGGCCGCGAAGCTCTCGTAACCATATCCGATCTCAGGCAGGCGGATATTGCCCAAACCAGCCGGGTTGAAGGAGAGGGTGTTGATATCATCCGCGACGGCGCTGAAGGCCTGGCCCATCCCGTCCGGCCGGGCGCCGGTGGTCATCAAAAGGAAATCCGCCCCCGTTGTCAGGGGGACGGCCTGTGTTCCTCCCGGCAACCACAAGACCGCCCAAAGTCCCCAAAAAGCCAGGTGCCGAAGGATAGAGCGCCCTTTTGGAAGGTCGAGTTCCAAGGATAGGAATAAGTGTCGTTGATGGATCATTGTTTGAACACCAGAACTTTCTTGATTTCCACCCGTTGGTTTTCGAAAACGGCGACCAGGTAAAGCCCCGAGGCCAGGGGAGCTCCCGTGTCGTCCCTGCCGTCCCAGTAGATCGTATAGGCCCCCGCGGCCTGGTTTAAACTGGCGAGATGCCGTACCAAAAGGTCCACGGCGCTATAAATACGGATCTGGACACTCCCGCTGTTTTCCACCCAATAGTCGATCCTCAAAGGAGGGTCCGTGAGGTCCTTGAATTCGTTCGCTCCTAAGGCCAGGGGGATATCGACCGTTGGGGTGGCGGTAGAGGCTCCGGTGGATGTGATCGTGGGGGTAAAGGTCGGCGTTTGGGACTGGATCCAAACCTCTGTTGCCGTTTGATTCGCCTGGGCTGTCGCCGTTTCCTGGAATACAAGAGTTCCATTCGGGGTGAAAGTTTCCGTCTGGGTACTCGTGACGGTCCATGATGGCGTACTGGTGGGCGAGTTTGTGGTGGTGGACGTTGGAGACTGGGTCGCTGTATTCGTGATGGTGGAGGTGTCGGTGAAGGTCTCGGTGGATGTGATGGTGAATGTGGGAGTAGGGGTTGTTGTCGGTGTTTCGGACAAGAGCGTCACTTCAGTTTGGGTCTGGTTGGCTTGTTGGGTGGCTGTGGCATTAGCCTGGGCAGTTGCGGTTCCGTTGGCTTGTTCGGTGGCAGTGGCATTAGCTTGAGCTGTTGAAGTGGCGTTGGCCTGGGCTGTGGCGCTTTCGTTGGCTTGTTGAGTGGCTGTGGCGTTCATCTGGGCCGTGGCGGTTCCAACGGCAGTGGCAGTTTGATTCATAGTGGCAGTGAGAGTCGGGGTTGAGGTGGGAGTGGGAGTAAAGGTTGACGTAAAGGTCGGTGTCTCGGACAACAGGGCCACTTCCGTCTGGGTCTGGTTGGCCTGCTGGGTCGCGGTAGCGTTCGCTTGGGCTGTAGAAGTGGCATTCGCTTGCGCGGTTGCGGTGTCATTGACCTGTTGGGTGGCGGTTGCGTTCATTTGGGAAGTGGCTGTTCCTGCGACTGTTGCGGTTTGGTTGGCCTGTTGGGTCGCTGTGGAATTAGCTTGCGCTGTTGCGGTTTCATTGGCTTGTTCGGTGGCTGTAGAATTCGCTTGGGCAGTGAAAGTAGCGTTCGCCTGGGCTGTGGCTGTTCCAGCGGCGGTAGCCGTTTGGTTTACGGTGGAAGTGAGAGTCGGGGTTGAAGTGGGTGTGGGAGTAAAGGTTGAAGTAAAGGTCGGTGTCTCGGACAAGAGGGTCACTTCTGTTTGGGTAAGGTTGGCCTGTTGAGTGGCGGTGGCGTTCATCTGGGCCGTAGCCGTACCGGCGGCGGTGGCAGTCTGGTTCACTGTCGGGGTGGGGGTGGGCGTCTGGGTTGCTGAATTAGTCCCCGTATTGGTGGCCGTATTGGACGGAGTGTCGGTGAAAGTATTGCTCGAGGTATTCGTCGCGGTAAAGGTTGGGGTGTTGGTCGTGGAGCTTGTGGGCGTGTTGGTGGGTGAATCGGTTGCTGTCGGGGTTGCTGAATTAGTCCCTGTATTGGTGGCCGTATTGGACGGAGTGTCGGTGAAAGTATTGCTCGAGGTATTCGTCGCGGTAAAGGTTGGGGTGTTGGTCGTGGAGCTTGTGGGCGTGTTGGTGGGTGAATCGGTTGCTGTCGGGGTTGCTGAATTAGTCCCCGTATTGGTGGCCGTATTGGACGGAGTATCGGTGAAAGTATTGCTCGAGGTATTCGTCGTGGTAAAGGTTGGGGTGTTGGTCGAGGAATTCGTGGCCGAATTTGTGGGTGTATCGGTGGCGGTTAGGGTTTCCGTATTTGTCCCTGTGTTGGTGGCGGTATTGACCGGAGTTTCGGTGGACGTGTTGGTCGCTGTATTGGTCGCTGTACTGGAAGAGGTTTCAGTAATGGTATTGGTCATGGTAAAGGTAGGGGTCGCGGTCACGGTGTTGGTCGGAGTGGGAGTCGGGGCGGAATATAACTTAGCCGCAAATGCGTCCTCGATCCCGCCAAAAACCGTCTGCGCCGCTCCGCTGGTCGTGGCGAATCCTCCGCCAGTGTACCCCGCTACGTAAATTCCCCCCGCTGAGTCCACCGCGATGCCGTTGCCTTGATCATCCGCGGCAGAGGCGGGGCTCCCGCTCAGATAGGTTGAATAGACCAAGGTGCTTCCGGCTGAATTCAATTCAGACACGAAAACGGCATAGCCGTTTCCCGCGTAAGACGTTTGATAGGCGTCGCCGGTAATGGGGAAATCTGTGGAAGCGGTCGTGCCCGTCACGTAAGCGTTCCCTGAACTATCCACGGCGATGCCTTGGGCATAATCGTCGACGCTTCCACCTATATAGGTCGAATAAACCAGGATCGTTCCGGCGGAATTCAGTTCCGCCACAAAAGCGTTATCGGCGGCGTTCGTGTTGAAGGTTTCCTGATAAGCCCCGCCGGTGGTGGGGAAACTTCCGCTGGTAGACCCGGTTATGTAAGCGTTTCCGGAACCATCCACCGCGATCCCAAAGGCATTGTCATTCACGCTCCCTCCCAGGTAAGTGGAATAGGAAAAGGTGGTCCCGGAGGAGTTTAGTTTTGCCACGAAAACGGCGTCACTTCCGCCGCCATAAACCGACTGATAGGCTCCGTTGGTCGTGGGAAAATCGGTGGAATTAGTTGATCCTGTTACGTAAGCGTTCTGCGAACCATCCAACGCGATCCCATAGGCGTAATCGGCCCCGCTCCCGCCCAGGTAGGTCGAATAGACAGGGGCCGTTCCTGAAGCGTTCAACTTGACCACGAAAACATTTTGATCCCCGCCAAAGACCGTTTGCGCGGCTCCGCTGGTTGTTGGGAAATCTCCGCTTGTAGTTTGGCCTGTTACGTAAGCGTTCCCCGTTCCGTCGATCGCTATGGCTTGGGCGTAATTGTCCGAGTCACCGCCAAGGTAAGTCGAATAGAGCAATGAACTTCCCGCCGCGTTCAATTTAGTCACAAAACCATTGGTGCTTCCTCCGAACAGGGTTTGCGCGGCGCCGCTGGTCGTAGGGAAATTTCCACTAGTGGTCTGGCCCGTCACGTAAACGTTCCCCGAACCATCCACCGCGATACCATTGGCATAATCGTCACCGCTGCCGCCCAGGTAGGTCGAATAAAGCAGGGTAGTGCCGGAGGCATTCAGTTTTGCCACGAAAACGGCATCGCTCCCGCCGCCATAAATTGTCTGATAGGCCCCGCTGCTGGTGGGGAAACTTCCGTTGGTCTGCCCGGTCACATAAGCGTTCCCTGAACTGTCCACCGCGATGGCGTTTCCCTTATCGTCCCCACTCCCGCCCAAGTAGGTCGAATAAAAGAGGGGTGGATCGATCACTAGTGAACGGGACTTATCATAGGCCCCCACCTCAAACCCGATAAGCCCATCCTCCTTGACCGTGTAACGGCCTTCGACCAGAGTTTTGATCGTTTTCCATCCACCCTTTACGATGCTCTCCTGTTCCTGATACAACACCGGCTTCCCGAAACGCATATTCTCGCGAGCCATTCCGAAAACCAGATTTCCTTGTCTATCCACCCGAACCGTTTGGTATCCCCTGGGGTGGAAAGTGATCAACCCAGGGTCCGCTCCCGGCGCAACCACGAAGTCGTATTCAAGTTTTTTTTGGTTTCCGTAGTAAGCCATGTCGATGCCCGGATAAACGCCTCTCACCATGATTTTCGAGTATTGCGCCACGCCCATGCGCCAATGGCTGGGATCGGCGCCCATGAAGTAATGGCTCAGGCCTTCCATTTTCCCCATGCCCTCGAAAACGGCCTTGCGATTGCCCCCCGAAAGCCTTAATCGCAAAACTTCCGGTTGATGGGGTTGGCAGAGGGTAACGTTGCTTTTTAGTTTCTTGGATTTCGTTTTGCCATTGGATTCACGCCGATTCATCACGAATACCGCCTCGGCAGGTGTGAGGTAGAGGGCATAGCCGCCTCCCCGCGCCAGGAACTTCACCTGGGGATCGGCTTGGCCTTCGTTGGGTTCGAACCAAAGGGGGAGATTGCCATAGGAATCAAGGATATGGGACCGGGCTTTTTTGTCCAGGGACGCGGCGAGGGGTTTCAAGGCCGCGCGCGGCGCGACACCAAACAGGAAAAAACAGGGCAGGAGGAATAAGAAGGGGAAAAATAAAAGTTTTTGTAAACGACTCATCTGAATGTCCCCCCTTTTATGTTGTTGCATTCCCTAACCCGGACGAGCCGGAACTAAACAAGGAAATGTCCTCGGATTTGACGGGTGAAACCACGGTAATGGCACCCGGTTCCTTAGACCGGGAAACCCTTCGATAAACTCAGGGCGGATTTACTAAGCCGTGAGCCTGTCGAATGGCTCTCTTCAATTGGTATAAAATTTCATGACGCCAAAACGCCTTTTCGAGTCATCCAATGCTGTGCGGAATTGGAGCGAATCGAAAATACTCCTTTTGTCCTCGTGCTAATGTAAAACAATCACCTTTCCAGTTCTTCCTCGCCACTAGAGTCCCATCGTCCGTTTCGAGCGCGTAGAGATAGAGCCCGCTTGCAACCGCCTGATCCATGTTGTTTCGGACATTCCATACGAGTGTATTCAAGCCGGAAGTTCCTTGGGATGTAACTTGGCAGACCGGCTCTCCTAAAAGGGTTAAAAGGGTCAAATGAACCTGGGCGGGTTTAGGAAGTATCACCAGGAATCGGATTGGTTCCCCATGACGGGAAATATTTGGCGCGGCCACCACTGACATATTTCCAATAACCGAAGTTGGGGTAGCCGTGAAGGATGGTGTGATCGTGGGGGTCGGCGTAGGCGTGTAAGTGGTTTGTCCTTTCGAACGTGCGGCGATATCCGGCCCCAGATTAGGAGTGGGGGTTGGAGTCGCGGGGCAGGCGATAACGCTGAATTTCTGAACCAGGGTGCCTAAACCGTTCGGCGCGTAACCGGTCGATCCGGTCACTGAAACTCTGGGCTTACTAAAGGCGCTTCCTCCGATGTCGGTGCCGGAGAAACTACCCAGCACAACCCCGCCCGGGTTAAAGACCCATAAAATATTATTGAGTCCGTCGCCGACCCATATATTTCCCTGGCCGTCTATCTTCATCTCGTAGGGTTCACCTAACCCTCCGTTCGCGTTGAAACTGAATTGGCTCTGGAAGGAAGAGTTGAATTGGATGATCTGGGAAACCCCCGATTCCCCCACATAGATGTCGCCCAACCCATCCACGGCAATGCCTTCGGGGGAATTTAAACCGTTGATGACTGTCAGGGGGCTGTTGCCGGGATAAGGACCAAAAACCGCCACTTGATTGTTGCCGGTATCGGCCACATAAACATTCCTGTTGATGTCGAGGGCTATTCCCGTAGGGTTGTTGAAGGTGGTTCCGTTGGACGCGACAGAGAATTGGGTTTGTAAAACCCCGGCTAAGGTGAATAGATCCACTTGGTTGCCGGCACTGTTCACCACGTAAACCAGGCTTACCGCGTTGTCCACGGTCAATCCCCGAGGTGTTCTAAGCGACGAACCCCATTCCGCTGATTTATGGCCAGCGGAATTGAAAACCAGCACGTCACTTTGGGAGAGGTATAAGTTGTTCCTTGAGTCCAAAGCGCTTCCGTTGATGTTGTTGGCATTAGGGGAATTAAAACTCGATACGATTGACAGACAGACCGGTGCCGTCGAGAAATTCGTGGGCGTGCTGGTGGGTGTAAAAGTAGGGGTAAAGGTGAAGGTAAAGCTTGGGGTATAGGTTGGGGTTTCCGATAACAAGGTCACTTCGGTTTGGGTCAAGTTGGCTTGTTGGGTGGCTGTGGCATTGGCTTGGGCAGTGGAAGTAGCGTTTGCTTGAGCTGTGGAAGTGGCATTAGCTTGCGCTGTCGCGGTTTCGTTGGCTTGTTCGGTGGCAGTGGAATTCGCTTGGGCTGTGGCTGTTCCTGCGGCGGTAGCAGTCTGGTTTGCTGTAGGAGTGAGTGTTGGGGTAGATGTGGGAGTGGGGGTAAAGGTTGAAGTAAAGGTTGGTGTCTCGGACAACAGTGTCACTTCGGTTAGGGTTAGGTTGGCCTGTTGAGTGGCCGTGGAGTTCGCCTGGGCTGTGGAGGTGGCGTTGGCTTGAGCGGTTGCGGTGTTGTTGGCTTGTTGGGTCGCGGTAGCGTTCGCTTGTGCCGTGGCCGTTCCGGCGGCGGTAGCAGTCTGGTTCGCTGTAGGAGTGAAAGTCGGGGTTGAGGTGGGAGTGGGAGTAAAGGTTGATGTAAAGGTCGGTGTCTCGGACAACAGTGTCACTTCGGTCAGGGTTAGGTTGGCCTGTTGAGTGGCCGTGGAGTTCGCCTGGGCTGTGGAGGTGGCGTTGGCTTGAGCGGTTGCGGTGTTGTTGGCTTGTTGGGTCGCGGTAGCGTTCGCTTGTGCCGTGGCCGTTCCGGCGGCGGTAGCAGTCTGGTTCGCTGTAGGAGTGAAAGTCGGGGTTGAGGTGGGAGTGGGAGTAAAGGTTGAAGTAAAGGTCGGCGTCTCGGACAAAAGGGTCACTTCGGTCTGGGTTAGGTTGGCCTGTTGAGTGGCTGTGGCATTAGCTTGGGCAGTGGAAGTAGCGTTTGCTTGAGCTGTGGAGGTGGCGTTGGCTTGAGCGGTTGCGGTGTTGTTGGCTTGTTGGGTCGCGGTAGCGTTCGCTTGTGCCGTGGCCGTTCCGGCGGCGGTAGCAGTCTGGTTCGCTGTAGGAGTGAAAGTCGGGGTTGAGGTGGGAGTGGGAGTAAAGGTTGAAGTAAAGGTCGGCGTCTCGGACAAAAGGGTCACTTCGGTCTGGGTTAGGTTGGCCTGTTGAGTGGCTGTGGCATTAGCTTGGGCAGTGGAAGTAGCGTTTGCTTGAGCTGTGGAGGTGGCGTTGGCTTGAGCGGTTGCGGTGTTGTTGGCTTGTTGGGTCGCGGTAGCGTTCGCTTGTGCCGTGGCCGTTCCGGCGGCGGTAGCAGTCTGGTTCGCTGTAGGAGTGAAAGTCGGGGTTGAAGTGGGTGTGGGAGTAAAGGTCGACGTAAAGGTTGGCGTCTCAGACAACAGTGTCACTTCGGTCTGGGTTAGGTTGGCCTGTTGAGTGGCTGTGGAATTAGCTTGGGCTGTGGAGGTGGCGTTGGCTTGAGCGGTCGCGGTTTCATTGGCCTTCTGTGTCGCGGTAGCGTTCGCCTGGGCTGTGGCTGTTCCTGCGGCGGTAGCCGTCTGGTTTACTGTGGGAGTGAAAGTCGGGGTTGAAGTGGGTGTGGGAGTAAAGGTCGAAGTAAATGTCGGCGTCTCAGACAACAGGGTCACTTCCGTCTGTGTTAGGTTGGCCTGTTGTGTGGCGGTAGCGTTCGCTTGGGCTGTGGCTGTACCTGCGGCGGTAGCCGTCTGGTTCACTGTGGGAGTGAAAGTCGGGGTTGAAGTGGGTGTGGGAGTAAAGGTCGAAGTAATTGTCGGCGTCTCAGACAACAATGTCACTTCGGTCTGGGTTAGGTTGGCCTGTTGAGTGGCTGTGGAATTAGCTTGGGCTGTAGAGGTGGCATTGGCCTGAGCCGTGGCGGTGTTGTTGGCTTGTTGGGTCGCGGTAGCGTTCGCTTGGGCTGTGGCTGTACCTGCGGCGGTAGCCGTTTGGTTCACTGTGGGAGTGAAAGTCGGGGTTGAAGTGGGTGTGGGAGTAAATGTCGAAGTAAATGTCGGCGTCTCAGACAACAATGTCACTTCGGTCTGGGTCAGGTTGGCTTGTTGGGTGGCCGTGGCATTCGCCTGGGCAGTGGAAGTAGCGTTTGCTTGAGCTGTGGAAGTGGCATTAGCTTGCGCGGTCGCGGTGTTGTTGGCCTGTTGAGTGGCTGTGGCATTGGCTTGGGCTGTGGAGGTGGCGTTGGCCTGAGCCGTGGCTGTGTTGTTGGCCTGCTGGGTGGCGGTAGCGTTCGCTTGGGCTGTTGCTGTTCCAGCGGCGGTAGCCGTCTGGTTCACAGTCGGAGTAAGGGTCGGGGTTGAAGTGGGAGTAGGAGTAAAGGTAGACGTAAAGGTCGGCGTCTCGGACAACAGGGTCACTTCCGTCTGGGTCAGGTTGGCTTGTTGAGTGGCCGTGGCGTTAGCTTGAGCCGTAGAGGTGGCATTCGCTTGAGCGGTCGCGGTGTTGTTGGCCTGCTGAGTGGCGGTGGCGTTAGCCTGGGCCGTGGAGGTAGCGTTGGCTTGAGCCGTGGCGGTGTTGTTGGCCTGTTGGGTCGCGGTGGCGTTCGCTTGGGCCGTGGCCGTTCCAGCGGCGGTAGCCGTTTGGTTCACGGTGGGAGTGAGAGTTGGGGTTGAAGTGAGAGTGGGTGTAAAGGTAGAGGTAAAGGTTGGTGTCTCGGACAACAGGGTCACTTCCGTCTGGGTCAAGTTGGCCTGTTGCGTGGCTGTGGCGTTGGTTTGGGATGTAGAGGTGGCGTTGGCCTGAGCCGTGGCGGTGTTGTTGGCTTGTTGGGTCGCGGTAGCGTTTGCTTGGGCCGTGGCTGTTCCGGCGGCGGTAGCCGTCTGATTCACGGTGGGAGTGAGAGTCGGTGTTGAAGTCGGTGTGGGGGTAAAGGTTGAAGTAAAGGTCGGCGTCTCAGACAACAGTGTCACTTCGGTTTGGGTCAGATTGGCCTGTTGAGTGGCCGTGGCATTAGCTTGGGCTGTAGAGGTGGCATTGGCCTGAGCCGTGGCGGTGTTGTTGGCTTGTTGGGTCGCGGTAGCGTTTGCTTGGGCCGTGGCTGTTCCGGCGGCGGTAGCCGTCTGATTCACGGTGGGAGTGAGAGTCGGTGTTGAAGTCGGTGTGGGGGTAAAGGTTGAAGTAAAGGTCGGCGTCTCGGACAACAGGGTCACTTCCGTCTGGGTCAGATTGGCCTTTTGAGTAGCTGTGGCATTGGCTTGTTGGGTCGCGGTAGCGTTCGCTTGGGCCGTGGCCGTTCCAGCGGCGGTAGCCGTCTGATTCACGGTGGGAGTGAGAGTCGGTGTTGAAGTCGGTGTGGGGGTAAAGGTTGAAGTAAAGGTCGGCGTCTCGGACAACAGGGTCACTTCCGTCTGGGTCAGATTGGCCTTTTGAGTAGCTGTGGCATTGGCTTGTTGGGTCGCGGTAGCGTTCGCTTGGGCCGTGGCCGTTCCAGCGGCGGTAGCCGTCTGGTTCACGGTGGGAGTGAGAGTTGGGGTTGAGGTGAGAGTGGGTGTAAAGGATAAAGTCGGAGTCGGGGTTCGGGACAACAGGGTTACTTCGGTCTGGGTTAGGTTGGCTTGTTGTGTGGCGGTAGCGTTCGCCTGGGCTGTGGCTGTTCCAGCGGCGGTAGCGGTTTTGTTAACTGTCGGGCTCGGGGTTTGGGAAGGTGTTCGGGTTGGGGTAAAAGTTGGAGTTTCGGACAGGAGTACTACTTCTGTATTCGTTTGGTTGGCTTGTTGGGTCGCCGTGGCATTAGCCTGGGCCGTGGCTGTTCCCGCCGCGGTAGCTGTCTGGTTCACGGTTGGTGTTCGGGTCGGTGTTGAAGCGGGTGTAAAAGTTTTAGTTGGCGAAAGTGTATTGGAGGATGAGCAGGGACCGCAAGGCGGAATCCCAGTGTTAGGGTCCTCCTGTCCTGGCGAGATCGTTTCGGATACCAATTCTGTGCCAGCATAAAGCCCTACCCACGTCACACTCGC
Source organism: candidate division FCPU426 bacterium (assembly GCA_963830915.1). GTDB lineage: Bacteria > Oederibacteriota > Muellerivitia > Muellerivitales > Muellerivitaceae > CAWHOE01. The sequence goes on along the minus strand of CAWHOE010000006.1, from coordinate 30,901 downwards.
GTAGGAACTTCCAACAGTGCTTTGGGTATACCATTGCCCGTTATTGGTGAAATTAAGTCCACTCCCAGCCTTCACCCTCATCTGGACGCCTTCCAGCCATCCCCCGACCGGAATGACAGTGCTACCACCGATGAATGAGACTGGTAATTCCGCGATCTGGTTGGTCGTGATGGGACCAGCACTTACACAATTGGGAACGACTGTTACCCCGTTGATCGGTGTTTGGTCGGTGACTACAACCGCGTTGTTGATGTCAGTGCCCGTGGAATCATAAAGCGCTCCATTCGTCCCTTGCCAATTGGTCGTTATCGATCCGGTGTTGTTGTCGTTAACCCACATGTAGATCACCAAATTGGTGGAGCTCAGGGTCAATGGAACACTGTCATTATTGACCAACTTGATATTCCATTTATCGTTGGTGCCTCCTTGGCTGACGCAATAGACCTGCAGATCCACCGCGGGGGAACTAAGGCCACACCACGCCCAGGACGCGCGAGGAGCGGCCGCGCCAAATAAGAAGGATAGAAAAATAAGCGAGAGCGGATGAAGGATATTAACCGAATGATTCGTTCCGATTTTTTCACCCGATCGCATGGTTAAAAGGGAATTGTTTGAAATAAATCGTTTTTTCAAATCGATGAAAAAAATACTGGAGATGCCTGCCAAAAGGATCGGGAGAAATAAGTTGAAAAGGCTACTCATTGGAAATCTCCCTTCCTGAAATAGGATGAAAACGCTTTCAGAGTTCCGCAAATGGATACAAAAAATCCGCAGTCCTGATCCGCATTTATTTTGATTTGGGCATTCTTCAAAAATGACCCATGTTTGAAATAGGGGGAAGCGATTTGGACGGGAAATTTCAATTCCGTGCTGTTTCGAAGAACTAATTGCATCTTAACTTTCGTTGTCTCTTTTAGACAACAAAAAATTGAAAAACGCTGCTTTTAAAAAAGACAAAATCGGTGCAGTTTATTTTTAGAAATTTTTCTATGAACCAAATCGCTCGGAATGCCTGGATGAAATGTGTGAGGTTTGACGAGCAACCTTGGGTAAAGACGCCGTTGACGTCTTTCTCCAAGGTAAATGAATGAAAATTATTTTCTTTGTTTTAACATTCTGTTTTCAAACCTGATTCAACACGGGAAATCAGCCAGATGAAGGATCGTTGGATTGGTAGTTAGGTTGGTGGCACTTGGTACTATACCCACCCCCTCTTGACCTATATGGGATGGTCGGCATGTACCGTTCTTATGATATGAGGGTCCAGTGCGGAATCCGATCGAACCACATTGCAGGCGGTACAATGGAATCGAAAACTAGCAGTCTTGTCTCAAATAATTCCTCGTATATCCCCTAGCTTTGGGGATATTGTCACCCATCTCTACCTCCCGGCCAGATACCGGACGGGACCCGGGTTGGCTGAGGACGGATCTGGGGGGCCAGCAGGCGCCCAATGACCCGGACAAGGTATTGCCGGGGGCCCTGGTGCCGGTGCTGTTGGAGGATAAGGACGGCAGCGGGAAGCTTTATCACGCCATGGATTACGCCAAGTAGGCATTTCAGAGTAGCGGGTCCGGTCATCGATGACATTAATTGGCAAGTCGCCGGTCACCCGCTTACTCCGCGTAAATAAATTGGCAGGCACCTGTGCCGAGGTCTATTTGCCTACCCTTCACCCACCAGCTCTTATGTTGAGGCTACAAGCCGAGACATATTATTAGATGTGCCGGATCAAAGATTAAAAGATCCGGCGTTGAAGGGTAAAGCCTGGCAATGCCAACTGATTGACAGTTGGTACAAACCGAGGCACAAGCCTTGGTTGTGTCGGGCCAACGAGGTAAATAGGCCCGATTTCAAGATCGTGCCAACGTATCGTGCCATCGTGCCACTTACGGATTTGCCGGCATTGTGCCATGGCACGATCGGTAGTTGGCTGGGTGGCACGATAAGGCCGGGATGGCATAGTAGCGGTACCCAAAACTAGCTTATTTTGCTTAATTTTATTGAAGTTTTATCAACGGAAAATACCATCAAGTTATCGTGCCAACGTATCGTGCCATTGTGCCAAGTTATTGTGCCACTACTGGCATCGTGCCAATGCCGGTGGCACAATAGGATTCCGCCGATATGTACTAACCTAATACAGGGTTCATACAGGGCATTTACCACCTTAATACATGGTGTTTACCGGCCAAAATGGCCGTATACAGCCATATACCAAAACCGTATTTCTCCAGTAACGAAAAGTCCGTTTTCTAGTAAACGGGGAGGGTTTTCCAGTAAACACACCTGCCATGAGCCCACGAGGCGAATGGCGAGTTTTGGTTGTACCAACCCCTTATAGGGGTTGGTAAGCCGGTCATTTCCAGTAAACTTCCGACTTTTCCAGTAAATTCTTCCCCCAAATCCAGTAAACAATTCTCATTTCCAGTAAACAAATCTGCTAAATCCAGTAAACAGGCAGATGTTTCCAGTAAATGGGGAAGGTATTCCAGTAAACACACCTGCCATGAGCCCACGAGGCGAATGGCGAGTTTTGGTTGTACCAACCCCTTATAGGGGTTGGTAAGCCGGTCATTTCCAGTAAACTTTCGATTTTTCCAGTAAATTCTTCCCCCGAATCCAGTAAACAATATGCCGGTCAATCCGCTCCCGGCCGACTACCGGCCGGGCACCGGTCGCCCATCGGAAGCCATCGGAAAGTCCAAAATGCCGGTGGGAATGTCGGTGGAATACCCCACCTTTCTAACGTAAATTCCTCGTTTATTTCTCCCAAAATCGACCCTACATCGGCGAATCGTGTTAAAGATTCATAGGATTAGGCAAGGGTTTGGCCAGGTCGAATACTATCATTTCTCCATCAGCGGAACTAAAACGGGGAAAAGGAGTTAGCCAATGCGCCGATTCCCGGTGAATAAAAAACAAATTGAGATCGGTGCTATACCGACCTCTATAAAAAGAAAAATAGGAGGGTCGGCATGCAAAAGCGCCAATTAGGTAAAAGCGGGTTGGAAGTCTCGGCGATGGGGTTTGGTTGCATGGGGATGAGCTTTGGGTATGGCAAGGCCGGAGATAAGACGGAAATGATCGCGGTCCTGCGAGCGGCAGTCGAGAAGGGGATCACCTTTTTCGACACAGCTGAAGCCTATGGGCCCTACGCGAACGAAGAACTGGTGGGGGAAGCCTTGGCCCCCTTCAAAGGCAAGGTGGTTATCGCCACCAAATTCGGTTTCCGATTCACCCCCAAAGGGGAGAGGGCGGAGAACCCCCTGGACAGCCGTCCGGAGCATATCAAGGAAGTGGCCGAAGCTTCCCTTAAAAGGTTAAAGGTCGAGGCGATCGACCTGTTCTATCAGCATCGAGTGGACAATGAGGTGTCGATCGAGGATGTGGCCGGGGCGGTGAAGGACCTGATCAAGCAAGGCAAGGTGAAGCACTTCGGCATGTCGGAAGCGAGCGCGCAAACCATCCGCAAGGCCCATAAGGTCCAGCCGGTCACGGCCCTCCAAAGCGAGTACTCGCTCTTTTGGAGAGAGCCGGAAAAAGACATCATGCCGACCCTGGAGGAACTGGGCATTGGGTTCGTACCCTTCAGCCCCCTGGGGAAGGGGTTCCTGACCGGAAAGATAGACGAGAACACGAAGTTCGAGGATGGCGATTTCCGCAACATCGTCCCGCGTTTTACCCCTGAGGCCCGAAAGGCCAACCTGATCGTGGTCGATCTGGTCAAAAAGGTCGCCGAACAGAAAAAGGTGACGCCAGCCCAGATCGCCCTGGCTTGGCTGTTGGCCCAAAAGCCCTGGATCGTCCCTATCCCGGGAACCACGAAGATCTCGCGCATGGAAGAGAACGCCGGAGCGGCCGTAGTCGAGCTTTCGGCTGACGAGCTCCGAGACATCGACCTCGCCGCTTCGCGGTTTAAAATGCAGGGCGACCGGTACCCGGAAAACCTGCAGAAATTGGTGGGACGGTAAACGCGAATTAATAAAGGAGTCGACCCATGAGCATGAACGCGGCAGCCCAGAAAAATCACGACGAGTTGTTTCCCAATCACAAGTCGTTGTTGAAAGAGACAGACCCGGAGTTCATCGATTATTACGATAACTTCGCCTTCGACGACGTACTCACGAAAGGGCCCATGGAGGTCAAAAGCCGGATGCGGGTGATCCTGGCCTCCCTCATCGCCTGCCAGTCGGTCAACCAATTCAAGGTCATGATGGGCGCGGCCCTGAACGTTGGTTTGTCGCCCGTGGAGATCAAAGAGATCGTGTATCAGGCGGTGCCCTATGTGGGTTGGGCGAAAGTTTTCGATTTTGTCTTCGCCGCCAACGACGTCTTGAAAACCCGGGGGGTTTCCCTGCCGTTGGAAGGGCAATCCACTACGACGCCCGAGACCCGGTTCGCAAAGGGATTGGCCGCCCAGAAGGCCATCTTCGGCGATTCACACATCGACAAGATGCGCTCCTCGGCTCCGGCGGACCAGGTTCATATCCAGGATTTCTTGTCCGCCAACTGCTTCGGGGATCATTACACCCGCAAGGGATTGGACCTGAAGACCCGGGAACTGCTCACTTTCTCCATGCTTCTCTCCATGGGCGGCTGTGAACCGCAAGTGAAGGGGCACATCCAGGGCAATGTGAACGTGGGCAATGGGAAAGAAGTCCTTCTCGCCACGATCACCCAGCTTTTGCCCTATGTGGGGTACCCTCGCACGCTCAATGCCCTCAAGTGCTTAAACGAATTTTTCGGATAAAGGAGACATTATGAAAAGCAAAAAAGTTTGGTTCATTACAGGGGCAGGACGCGGGATGGGTGTGGATATCGCCAAAGCGGCCCTGGCCGCAGGCAACGCGGTGGTTGCTACTGGCCGGGACACTAATAGTGTGGAAAAGGCGGTCGGCAAGTCGGACAACCTGCTCGTCGTGAAGTTGGATATCACACGACTTGGAGACGCAGAGGCGGCCGCGAAGGCGGCTGTTGACCGGTTTGGCAGTATTGACGTATTGGTCAACAACGCTGGCAACTTCTTTGCCGGTTACTTTGAGGAGTTGTCCACGGAAGAAATCGAGAAACAAATTTCAACCAACCTCATCGGTCCGATGAATGTCACCAGGGCGATCTTACCCGTAATGCGGAAACAACGGTCAGGTTACATCATCACTATCTCTTCATTGGCAGGTCTCGTGGGCTTTGAATTTGGTACCGCGTACGCCGCATCGAAGTTTGGCCTGGAGGGTTGGATGGAGAGTTTGCAACCGGAAGTTGCCCCATTCGGCATCAACACAACTATTGTCAATCCGGGATTCTTTAGGACAGACCTTCTTTCGGTTAAATCCACAACTTATTCTTCCCGCTCTATCGAGGATTATAAAGAGCGTCGAGAACAACTGCTCGGATGGTGGAAGACACAAGCTGGCAAGCAGATCAACGACCCGGCCAAGTTAGCCGCCGCGCTTATCAAAATCGCGAGCGAGGATAAACCGCCTCGTCGCTTTGTCGCCGGTGCTGACGCGGTTGGCGCGGTAAAGCAGAAAATCGCTGATCTCCAGGCGCAGAACGAAGCCTATCTGGAACTCTCATCATCTATGGCGCACGCTTAACAAAGGAGGGTCGGCATGTCAGCAAACGATAAGAAAATCCTAGTGGCTTATTTCTCCCACTCGGGTAATACCCGGGAAGTCGCCCGGCAGATCCAAGCCCAAGTCGGAGGCGACCTGTTCGAGATCGTGAGCGTTGAACCGTACCCCAAGAACTACAACGCGGTGGTTGAGCAGGCCAGGAAAGAACTGGAGGCCGACCACCGGCCGAAACTCAAGGCCAGGCTGGAGAATGCCTCATCCTACGACGTCGTCTTCATCGGCTTCCCGAACTGGTGGAACACCTTCCCGACGCCCGTGGGCACCTTCCTGAGGGAGAACGACTTTTCCGGCAAGACCCTCATGACTTTTTGCACCCATGAGGGGAGCGGGTTGGGCCGAAGCGTCTCGGATGTCACCAAGTCTTGCCCTGGGTCCAAGGTACTGCCGGGGCTGGCCGTCCGGGGCGGAAGCGTCAAGAAGGCGGGTGAGGCTGTCGCGAAATGGATCGGGGAACTCTTAAAAGACAAAGTTCAAAATTAACTTTTAAACAAGAAAAGAACTGTCCAAGCGGGACCGTAGTTTGATTACGGTGGCCACTGTGGAGAATGGTGGCACGCATAAGGAATTAAAGGAGGCCATCACCTATTTGGCCTTTTATTTCGGCCGGCCCTGCGCTATGACCGTCGCCAAGGAAGTGTTTTCCAAATAACTATCCGTTACAATTAAGTAGCGGTTCTGGGAAGGAGGGTGTTCATGAAGTCATCCAACAACGACAATTCAACCGGGGAGGTCTCCCGTTTAGGCGATTTGATCAAGAGGTATGCGCCCTACGACGGTAGTTTCGCGACCAAGATACCTGGGGTCCACGCTTTTCGCCGGTCCAAAATGAACTCCGAGAAACTCCATGTATTCGCCCAGGCCAGCTTGTGCGTTGTGGCCCAGGGCGCGAAAACCGTCATGCTGGATAAGGAAGTTTTTGAGTATGACGCATCTAAAATGATCGTCTATTCCCTGGATATGCCCGTGACGATCCAGGTGACCCAGGCTAGCGCGGCCGAGCCGCTTTTGGGGGTGCGGGTGGACCTGGACCCCCAAAAGATCGCTGAGCTCACCTTGAAGGCTTATCCCCGCGGCATTCCGCCGGTGCGTGAGCATCGGGCCATCTATGTGGGACACTCGGACCCGAAGATCATCAATGCCGCCGTTCGGCTTTTGGAATTGATCCCCCAGCCGGAAGAAGCCGAGATCATAGGCTCGCTGGTGGTGGATGAGATATTGATCCGCCTGCTTCGCAGCCCCCTGGGGCCCCGGGTGGCCCAGATCGGCCTGAAGGATTCAGGCCTGCATGGCGTTTCGAAAGCGGTCAATTGGTTGCGGGATAATTACGCCCAACCCATCAAGATGGGGGACCTGGCCAAGCGCGCCAACATGAGCCTTTCCACCTTCCACTCCCACTTCAAGTCGGTCACCTCGATGAGCCCGTTGCAGTTCCAGAAGGTCCTGCGCCTTCAGGAAGCGCGGCGGCTGATGCTCACCGGCATGATGGACGCGGGCATCTCCAGCCGCCAGGTGGGGTATCTCAGCGCTTCCCAGTTCAGCCGGGAATATGGCCGGTTCTTCGGCGACGCGCCTTCCAAGGACATCGCGAAACTGCGCGAGAATTTGGTGGGAGTGGGAGAGGCTTAACCTTCCCGAGTAGATTTTGTTTATTTTTCAATCTTTTTAAACGGAAGTTTTTTACTGAAAGAAGCCGCCAGGTCACCATGGCCGTTTTTTGGAATAGGTTTTAAGAGGGGCATGTTTGGCTTTGAGAAGGGAGGCCTTCATGCCGGGAACGCTTATCAGGTGCAGAGTTTCTTGCATGGCGCGAAAATCATCCTCCGAGATTAATATCCCGTTTTGTCGGCGACCGGTGATCAGGATAGGTTCGTGAGATGAGGCCGCCAGATCCAGAAGGTTGAATAGGTTGGCACGGGCTTGTGTCGCGGTCAATGTGGTCATTTAGTCCTCCTTAATAAAGTTTACGAGAAGACGTATATTCTATCGAGTCTGTTAAAAAGATGTTTAACAGGATGTTGAAAAAGTCCGAGAAATGGACTTTTTCCCAATTGCGAACGAGCCACAGCGGATAAAAATCATATTTTTAGTGGCTCGTTCTATCCCATGGCTGTCGACTGGGTGCTGAAAAATACTTTTTCAGCACCCTGTTAAAGATATAAACCACTTAAAATCAAGACTTGCCCAAGCTTTTAGGAATAAAATATTGGGGATGTATTTATGGCCAAAATGAAAAGCCCTAATGGACGGTTGGAGGCAATGTGTTTAAACCGAAAACTTTTATTTTTAGAACGATATTTTTGATCTGTCTTGGATTACCTCTCATTGTGTTCTCAAAGGATTTTACGGGGGATTGGTATGGGGCCGTCGAGACGGACAACCAACAAAACCGCTATGCGCTCCATATTGAAAAGGACGCCAAAGGTAAACTCACCCTTTTTTATGACGACCTGATCGGGGGGGAAACCCATCAGCCCTTGACCGGAACCATCACTCGAAAAAGGCGAAAGTTAGTGGTAGAAGATCCGACCCTTCATATCACCGTTGAATTGAAATTGGACGCGAAAGGGGACTCGATCACGGGCACCGAAACCATCCAGGGCAAAACCTACCCCCTGCAACTCCAACGGGGGCTCAACTACACCCTGCCAAGGGTGGACAGGGAAGGGAACGCTGTCACCCAATACAGTTATCAGGCGCCCGCCACCCTTTCGGATGGCTGGCCTGTGGGGGACATTCGGAACCAGAAAGTTGACCTCGATCTGTTGGTGAAAGGGGTGGGGAATATCCTCCAGGGAAAGATCCCGGGGCTGCACTCCTTGCTGGTGATCCAGCATGGAACCCTTTTGCTGGAGGAATATTTCAGGGGTTATGGCCCCCAGGACCCCAACCCCCAGTATTCCGCCACCAAATCGGTTTTTTCCATCGTCTATGGAATTGCCCAAGACCAAGGCCTGATCGACATCCATCAAAAAGTGGCCGATCTTTATCCCGAAACCCAAAAGGACCCGAAGTGGGACCCCGCCAAAAACGCCATTACGGTAGGGGATCTTCTTTCCATGACTTCAGGGTTGGACTGCGATGATATTGCCGTTGGCTCGGCTACACCTTGCTACAGCGGCATGGCCCAATCCCAAGATTGGATATCCTTTTGCCTTTCCCTGCCGCTCCTCCATCCACCTGGTACCCATTGGTCCTACAACGGCACCACCCTGACCCTACTCGCCAATTATCTCGTCCAAAAAAGCGGGATGGGTTTACAGGATTTCTCACAAAAGTTCCTGTTCCAGCCGTTGGGCATCGCGAGCAGTCAATGGATATTGGGTCCCCACGGAGCTCCCCTGGTGAACTCAGGTCTTTGGTTGAAACCCCGGGACATGGCCAAGCTGGGGTTGATGTACCTGAACAAGGGGAAGTGGGAAGGGAAGCAGGTGGTTTCGGAAAAGTGGGTGAAGGACTCCACGACCGTCCACTGCCCCAGGAGCCAGGCTTTTGGCCATGAATACGGGTACTTGTGGCATGTCCAGACGATGGACTTGAAGGGCCGAGACACCCAGGTATTTTACGCCAATGGTTACGGGGGCCAGGAAATTTATGTGGTTCCGGACGCCGACCTGGTTTGTGTGATGACGGCAGGAACGGATGATTACACCATTTACGGGAGGGAAAGCACCCTTCTGGAAGAAACGATCCTGTCGGCTTTTTATCCCGGCCCGGTGGTCGCCCGGCCAACGGTAGAAATCCCCCCTCCGCCTTGAAGAATGAGGGGTGAGGTTAGGCTTGTCTGGGATGGGGAGGTGTAGTAGACAAAAATAAATAGATGTTGCCGTCTAGACGCCTTTTTATTATTCAACTCAACCAGGAAGAATAAATTTGAGAATACGGTCATTGAATTCCTTGTTTTGGTTATTCCTGTTGGCCATGTTTATCGTTGTGACCGGCCCATCCTGGGCCGCGACAAACGATCCCGGGATATCACCCGTGATGAAAACCCTAAGCACTCGGATCCTGACGAATGGGAACGTGGTCATTTCCGACCAAAATGGAAAAGTGGCGACGGTTTATCCGGTCATTTACACGGGTTGGTGGGTGGATCAGCATGGGTGGCCGAATGAATTCCTATTCAAAGAATCCGCTAACGGGGATGAGACGGGCGGCATTCAGGGGATCGCCCGGATAAATGGGGTAGCGGTTGATCTTAAATCCTCCGTGGAAAACCTGCCGAACGGGCTTCATATCCTCTATATCATGACGCCTCGGAATGATCTCGAAGTCAGCAACGTTCAAGCCAGGGTGAGCCTGCCGTTCGAAGAATGGAATGGGGTGCCCTACCAGTTCGACCAAACCAGCGGAAAAGTACAAAAGGGACTCCAGCGTCCGTCGGGGTCTGTTTCCCTTTCGATGGGGCCCTCCGCCATCCATGATGGTTTGTTCCTAGGGGTGAAGGGAGAAGGACTTCAATCGGTTTTTTTCGACGAGGATTATTGGAGGCCCAACCTCGTCCTTCTCATGACCCACAATGAGCCGACTCGTCAACCCTGGACCTGGAAGGCCGGTGAAGAGAAACGTTTTGACTTCACCGTCACCTTCGATAAACCACAAACCGTCCCATCCGGCGTTCGATCCGCTGACGCTGGATGGAAGGACTGCTCCTCGGTTCTCATCGATGACTTTGAGGATCCGGCCAGGAACGGCGTACCGCCCGAACGAACGAATCTTTGGGGAACCAAAGAGGCTGTTGTCACTTTAAACAGCGATATTGGAGTAACTTACAACGGGCCGGGAGCCGACCACAGCCGCGCCTCGGCGGGGGTCAGTGGAACTACCGGGTCTTATGGTTACGCGATCTTTCAATGTCCGCTTTCAACAAAGGCTTGGGATGTTCCTTTCGACGCGGCATGCCATGGCCTGATCGGGGTCCAATTTTGGATGAAAGGGGATGGTAATACTTACCGGGTCGATGTTCCCAGCAAGGCTGTCACGGAAGGGCAGGTGAAAGGGGACTGGTATGGGCAAGATATTACCCCTAAAGCCGGTGTTTGGACTTTTTATCAATTTCCGTTCAAAAGTTTGACTCGTAAGCCGAGTATGGGTACTGAGACGGGTTTACCTGAACATCCGGATGGAAGCGACGTTTTGGGGATCCAATTCTATCCTTTGAACCCCGGGCCCTTTGCCTATAGCCTTGATCAAATATCCTTTTATGGTCCCTGTGTCGAGCATTGTCCCCCCATAAAATCTCCAGTTCCATCCAACACGCCAACGCCCACGAAAACTCCTCAATACACCCCGACTCCAAGCCCAACCCATACTCCTCTTCCCACTTATACACCTCTGGATACACCTACCCCGCTTCCGACCGATACGCCATTGCCAACTTATACCGCCATACCTACCGCCACATTTACCCCTTGGTTCAAAAAGGTCATTCCGAAAAGGATCGTTCCCACGGCCACCCCTACCCGAACCTTTATTCCTAGGGCCCGAGTAAAAGCTCTCACATCGACTCCGACCCGGGTAAATAACCGGCCCACACCCACCCGAATACCTCCTCAACCAACAGCGCTACCCAAACCAAAGATCAAACTGGAACATTTGCCTCCGGTCGATAAAAGCCTCAACGTCACCTTTTCCTCGCCTCCCGCCAATATTTACGTCACATTCGCCGATGGGCCGGGGGAATATACGGCGGAAGTGGTCGATAGTGTAGGGAATACATTGGAAGCCATTTTTGAGCAAAGGGTCGTGGCCCAGAGCGACGCGTGGCTGGAATGGGATGGGCTGGATCAAAGAGGGAAGGACACGCTTCCCGGCCAGTATTACGTTATCTTGTTCAAGGATGGTAAAGCCTTAAAAAGGATCTCGGTCATTAGGGAATCATTATTTCCCAAGTAGAATGGGTGGGAAAAATGAATCAATGATTTATTGGGGCAGGGTCTTTGTTTTCTGGGGATCTGTCGTGGACAAACCATTCACTATCAAACAAAACTCAGGTCATAAAAAAGGACGGACTCTTTCGAATCCGGCCTTTTTGTTACTAAAAGACTATTCGTTCTTGCAAGACCAGACCAACTCGTCCAGATTCCCGGTGGCCAGGCACTGCACCGTATCGGCCCCGCCGTAATAGACCTTCACGGTCCCGTCCGGTTCGGCCACGGCGCCGGTGGTGAACACCACGCTCAAGGCCTGTCCTAAAAGCTCGTAATTCTCCCGGGGGTCCAAAATGGCCCTCTGGCTGATCCCCAGAAGCTTGGTGGGGTCGTTCAGGTCCAACAGCATCACGCCCAGGCTGTACACATAGTCGGTGCACTGGATGCGTACCCCGTGGATGATACAGAGCCAGCCATCCTTGGTCTTGATGGGCACAGCCCCGCCGCCGATCTTGGCGTCGGCCCAACGGACCTGTTCCTTTCGAACCAGCGCCCGATGCCCGCCCCAGTGGAGCAGGTCAGGGGAAGCGCTCACCCAAAGGTCGTAATTGCCCGGCACGTTGGGGCGGTCCAATCTCCAATAGCGTCCGTTGACCTTCTCGGGGAAGAGGACGCCGTTGCGGTTGTCCGGCTCGCTGATGAGGCCCATCCACTCCAATTTCTCGAACTTGTCGTCGATCTTGAAGAGGCCCAGCTGGCAGTTGTGCTTGGTATGGGCGGCGTGCACGATGTAGTACTGGCCCTCCAGCAGGGTGACCCGGGGGTCATAGTAGGAAACGGTATCGTTGACGTATTCCTTGTAGACCGGGTCGTTCTTGGGGAACTCCAGGGGTTTGGGACGGGGTTTGAAATGGATGCCGTCCTTGCTGTCGGCCACCCACATGTAGCGTCCCAGGGCCGAGTCCTCGACCCGGCAGACCATGGTGTATTTGTCCGGGGCCTGTTTGACCACCGAACTGTTGAACACCGAGATGATATCGTTGGGGAAATCCTTCCCCGAAAGGATGGGATTGCCCTCATAACGCTTCAGTAAGGCTTTTTTCTCGCGCAGCATAGGAACGCTCCTTCATCAGATTAGTATTCCACGAGGGTTTAACCCCTCAGGCTTGTCTTCCAACAGCTCAGGATCTCCAACGTGTGTTCCGGGTTCCGTACCTGGATACAGTCCACCACCTGAAGCGCCGGATAATCGTTGCCTTCAGGCCCCAGCTTGTCCCCAAAGAACAAAGCCTCCGAGGGTTTCAACTTGTTGGTCTCGAGGAACCGGCGGATGCCCCAGGCTTTGTCGATGCCCTTGGGCGTGATGTCGATGGAAGTGGTGCCCCCGATGCGCATGGAATACTTGTCGCCCATCAAGGTGCGCAGGTAGGCTACCCATTCCTTGCGCTTGGTCCCGTTGGGATCATCGGCCCTTTTTTTATCGTCGGGAGCGTTTCGGCCCAGGGAAGAGAGAGTGATCTGAGAGCCTCGGTCCTGAAGCTGGTCCTCTTTTGTGGTGAGGGGACGGATGTCGTATTTCTTGATGAGGGCCTCGAAAGCGCCCAGGATCTCCGCCCTTTCCTCGGCACTAAAACTCAGGCGGTATTGTTCAGTAAAAACCGGCTTGTCGTTTTTGTAATCCACCTTCACGTAATGGGTCCCGGAGGCGCCCAACAAATGGTGGGGAGCTTTCAGGAAAGGGGTGAGCTGGTCGGTGATCTGGTTCATGTTGCTGCCGCTGATGAAAGCGAAGTTGCAGCCGCCCTGGACGACCCGGGTGATCTCCTTGGCCATGGCGCTGGAGACGGGCTGGGTGCTGGGGCAGATGGTATCGTCGACGTCGGCAATGAGAGTGAGCATCTTCCGCCTATCGAAAATGGAATGAGGTCAAAAAGGGGCTTGCCAGGAAATAAAAAAAGGCGCAAAATCCCTTTAGTAAAACCCTTTAGTAGAATCAAGTGTAAAGCACCTATTGGAAAAAGAAAAGTTTTTTTTAAAAAAGTTCTTCCGGCCAGGGCGAGTTTGATTTGGGACGAACTTTTTGGATGGCGGGAAGTTACTCGAAGTAACAAACCGCGGGTTGGGAGAAAATTTTCCATCCTCGGACCAGATCCGGAGGCGAAGGAAATGCTGGATCGGATGAATGAAAGAAGATGGCAAATAGGGAATTAGCCATTATTGAAAGGGTTTTTCTCCCGGATTTATCCAACGTTTTGATGAGAGCGGTTTTTCAAAAAAACGATTTTATTTTAACGATTCCTTTAGTAAAATGTTTTAGTATTAAGGAATAAAGGGGTATTCCATGGGCGGCCATGTAACGATCAAGGATGTGGCTAAAAAAGCCGGCGTCTCCATCACAACCGTTTCCTTCGTGTTGAACAACCGAACGGACGTGGCCATCAGTGAGGAAGTCAAGAAACGGGTCACCAAGATCGCCCGGGACATGGATTATCACCCCAGCGCCATGGCCGCCGGCCTGGCGGGGAAGCGCACCAGGAATCTGGGCGTGATCTTCTATATGGAAGACAGCATCATCTCCAACCAATTCTATTCCTTTGTCATCGAAGGCATCGTCAAAGAGACCATCGAGAAGGGCTTCAACCTCTTTTTCTCCTATCTGGAATCCACCTACAACGGCTATCAAGACCTTCCCAAGATCATCCGGGAGAAGAACGTGGACGGCGTGCTGTTGATAGGCCGCTGCGACCCTCGATTGGTGACCGACATCAAGGAACGCCGCATCCCGGTGGTGGGCATCGACCTTTTCCCGACGGTGAAGGGCATCGAGACCATCCAGGTGGAGAACAAATTGGGCGCCATCTACGCGGTGGAACATCTCATCAAACTGGGCCACAAGAACATCGGGTTCATCACCATCAAGTCGGGTGTTCACCCCAGCATCGCCGAGCGTTTGGACGGATACAGGACGGCCTTGATCAAGAACAACCTTTCCTACAACAAGGACCTGGTGTTCGACTGCCAGACCCAGACCTTCCTGGGCGGTTACGAGAAAGCGAAGGAAGCCCTGCAAAAGAACAAGAAAATGACCGCTCTTTTCTGCGTCAATGACGAGGTGGCGGCGGGCGTGTTGAGGGCGGCCCATGAGGTGGGACGGGACGTGCCCAAGAACCTGAGCGTGGTGGGCTTCGACAACATCACCATGAGCAATTACACCGACCCTCCCCTGACCACCATCAGCGTGGCCAAGGAGTACATGGGCAAGCTGGCGGTCTCGCGCATCCTGGAAGCCATCGACAACAAGGAAAAGTTGGCGCAGGTCCGGGAAGTGCCGGTCCAATTGGTCTATCGAAACTCCACCGACAAGCCCGGAAACTGATAAGCAATAGGTCGTTTTCCCTGAGGGTGATGTTTCTTGACAGTGTAAAAAAGGGATGATAATCTTTTTTTAAAACTAAAACGCTTTAACCTTTTCAACGCCATTTTAATAAAACCAAAAGATTTTCGGTGAGGGGGCTCTTGTGAAAAAAATTCTTTATCTGGCGTTGATGGCATCGATCTTGGCGGCGGTTCCGCTGCTCATGAACAGCTGTAGTAAAGGTTTGGTCCAGCCCGACTGGGCCGTCCCGACCGCGACCTTCACTCCCGCGCCCCAATCTCCCACAGCCACATTCACCAAAACCAATACCTTGCCGCCGACCGCTACCGCGACCCCCACCTCGACCTGGACACCGGGAGGGAACACGGCCACCTTCACCAACTCACCAACCATCACCAGCACTCCCACCGTCACCAATACCCCCACTCCTCTGGGGTTCACCTTCAATTCGGCCGGGGCCATAGCGGGGTGGGCGATCAATACGGGCGCCGGTTCTGCGGCGGTCAATAGCGCCTCAAGTGTCAATTTCAACTCGACCTACGCCAGTTGTTCGGGCTCGACGGGAGCCCTGGAAGTTGTCGGCGGGTTCACGGCGGTCAATCAGGCTCTCTATGTACAAGATACCCTGGCCTCCCCGGTCAACATGAGCGGGCAGACGGTTAGTATCATCTTGGATGTAACGGGCGGTTGGAACAGCGCCTCGGCCCAGCTTTATGGCGCTGTCTTCGTCCAGGAAAATACCAGTCCCTGGGCCTGTATCTATCAGAATGGCACGAGTCTCTGGAACTCTTCCAGCACCGCGACCGATTCCGGATGTGTGACCTTGTCCATAACCCTGCCTTCCACATCGACCGCTGTGGGCAGTTACAGTGGCTACAACGTGTACAACGGCACTTTTGATCCAACCCAAGTGCAAATCATTGGAATACAACTTGGAACAGGCAGTGGAGGAACAAGTTTCCCCGCGGCGACCATCGATATCAAAAGCTGGCTTTACTAACCAAAAAGGATTTATCGCGACTTACGAGCGTCATCGCTGTGTGGATCATCCATAAGCCGTTCACTATATTTTAAGAAAGGTCGGCCTTGAAACCCATCCTCAAGACGGCGGCTCTCTGTATCTTGGTTGTACTATTCCCCTTGGGACGATTGGGGGCGCAGGATGTTCCTCCCCTGCCTCCCGATATCGCGGCCCCCGCCCTTCCAGCTCCCGCTTCCAACCCGGGCGCCCTTGCCGCCCCGGCGGAAGGGGTTCCTCAAACCACGTTCCTCTGGGAAGATTTTGAGTTGGGGTTCAGCTACTGGAACACCCACTTCGCGGGAAGCGTCATGAGCGGAGGCATCATCGCCCCCGATTTTCCCTCCAACGGCAAATACAGCTTCCGCGGTCATTTCGATTTCCCGGCCAATGGCGGCCGAGCGGCATTTTCCACGGACCAGGCCGGGGATTTCACAGGTTGCACGGCCATCACCTTGGACATCTATAACTCCTCCACCCTTTCCTTCGACGGCTCCCTGGTCTTCAAGCAGGGCGACAACTGGACCTGGTACCAATCGGGCCATTTGAAGGTCAACCCGGGCTGGAACAAGAACGTCACCTTCCGGGTCAAGCAATCCACCGAGAATACCGCGCCGGACGATCCCATCATCCACATGGCCTCGCTGGCCGATATCCGGGAAGTGGCTTTCGTGTTCGATTCCGCCCAAAAGGGAGAGGGTTACCTCTATATAGACAATATCCGTCTGACCGGCGCCAACCCCAACAAGGTTTCCAGCGTGAAGCCCGAGGACCAGGCGGTCGGAACCGAGGTCCTGATCTCCGGATTCGAGGACGGCAACCCGCTCTTCAAAGCTGAGACCTACAGCGGTTCCTCCGCTTCGGACGTTCAGGTCATCGCCGCCCAGACCACCCAGGGCACCCACCTGGCCAAGATGTCCTATGTGAACACTAATCCCGACGATAAAGCCCCCTTCACTTTGGAAGGCGACCTGGACCTGACCAAGACCACTGGCTGCCGGTTCGACGTTTACAACCCATTGCCCGATGAGGTGGAAGTGGAGCTTTGCTTCTCCACCGGGCCTGGGTATGTATATTTCGAATCCACCCCCCAGACCCTGAAACCGGGCTGGAACCGCGACGTGACCTTCCCTCTGCGAAGCCAAACCTACAAATGCGAGGCCACCGGATGGCGCAATAACTCCTATGTCTTCCCGATGAGCCAGATCCGAAAGATGAGCCTGACCTTCCTGCCTCACCAGATCATTTCCTCTTTCTTCGCCGTGGATAACGTTCGGTTCATCACCATGGACCCGGTGGGTTTGAAGAAAAACCTGGACGACGCTTTCCCGCCCATGGCGCCCATCACCGGCACGGACACTTTGCTGGAAGGCTTCGAGAAGGGGACCACGACCTGGGGAGCGGACACGGCTGATTCGGCCGCCACCGCCGCCACCATCATCGCCACCAAGAGCGCCACCGAGGGGACCCATATGCTCCGGGGTGACTTCGACATGGGGACGGGGGACAAATCGGCTTTCTTCGGTTTCGAGGGTGACATGAACCTAGACGGCTCCTCGGCCGTCAAGGTGGATATCTACAACCCCAACAAGATGCTCCTGCAGGCCGACGTGGCCCTGACCCTGGGGGACAATTACCAATGGTTCGAGTCCAAGGCTTTCGACCTGAAGCCGGGATGGAACCGGGACGTGACCTTCAACCTCAAGACCAAGAACTACAAGAACGCCCTTTCCGAATGGAAATACAGCCAGCTGCCCATGCCCCTGGCCAAGTTGAAGAAGCTCTACATCGGCTTCTATTCCCACTCGCCGGGCAAGGGAACCATCTATATGGATAACGTCCGCGTGACCGGCATGTCCTCAGCGGCCATGGATAGCCTGAAGAAATTCGTGCCCCACGTGGTGAACGGCCGGTCGGTGGTCTGGGATTCGCTCACATCCACCGCGGGTGGATGGGCGGCGGACCTGTCGGCCAACGACAATTCCTTCGCTCTCGGGCTCTTTTACACCAGGTTCCAGGGTTTGAACGCCATCGAGATGCAGTACCAGACCCAGTCGCCTTCCCAGACCGCGGATTTCACCAAGACGCAGAACCTGGACTGGACGAGCGTGCTGGGAGTGAAGTTCGACGTCTATAACCCGGAAAATTACCCGATGGAAATGGACATGGCCTTCAAGACCGGTCCGACCATGGATTGGTACGAGACGCCCCGGGTGAAACTGATGCCGGGCTGGAACAAGGGCCTGTTCATCGACCTGAGCGTGCCCCAGATGAAATCCCAGAACAGCAACTGGGCGGCGACCGAATACCTGACGCCCCAGGACGACATCCGGGAGGCCATCTTCCAGGTGTTCCCCAACCGGGCGGCCACGGGGTCGGTCCTCCTGACCAATTTACGGACGATCGAGCGCGACCCCTTGGGCGCGATCGGCGCCACGGGAGCGGGCCAGGTCGTGGGTGCGACTTCCAAGACGATCCTTACCGGCGAACTATCCCAATATACCCTGATGGAGAGTTTCGAGAACTACAAGGGAACGGGAGCCCAATCCAGCACCGGGGTGGCTTCCATCTCCACCAATTACGCTACGGACGGGGCCCATTCGCTCAAGTTCGATTACACCGTCTATGGAGGCGGTATCCCCGCTTTCCAATACACCGTTCCGGGGGCGTTCCAGAACCTCACGCCTTATAACCGAATGACCTTCGACGTCTATAACCCGAACGGACCTGTCACCATGGATGTGGCTTTCCAGACGACCGCCACCAATGAATGGGAAGAGTCCCAATCGGTCACGATCAACTCAGGCTGGAACAAGGGTCTGGCCATCCAGCTGATCGGGAATAATTTCAAGTCGTCCCATACGGACTGGAAATACTGGGACACCCTGCGCAACAAGGCCCATGTGGATTACCTGAATTTCAAGATCACCGCTCCCCCGGGACGCGGGACGATCTACCTGGACAACATCCAGCTGTCCGGGAACACCTCGTCGCCCACCAAGACGGACGGCATCCTGAGCGAGGAACTGCAGGTCAAGATCAACCCCAGCGACGACGTCCAATTGGTCCTGGGCGGCAAGGTGACCCAGCCGGTCAACGCCTCCTCGGCCACGGCGGAGTTCACCAAGGCCCAACTGGATGTGAGGGGCTCGGTGAACCAACTGACCCTTTCCACCGGAGTGCCCCTGAACAGCACGGATGACCCGCTTCAACTCTTCACCGGGACCCAACTGGGAAGCCAGGAATTCGGCATCCAGGACAGCGTCCACTGGCGCAGTACCATCCTGCAGGTGGCCGGTTTCGAGAACTACGCCGATACGCCCAACACCCTGGGCAACACCGCCGGCTACGTGGCCAGGTTGCGGCAGGACATCATGAAAGAAGCCACTGTCGGCGTCGGGTTGGTCGACGAGCGCAACGGGAACACGGTCGGGTCCAATCCCTTCTCTGCGAACGTTGAGTCGGATATCAAGACCTACGAGGCGGACCTGAAGGCCGAGATACCCCAGGCCCACTTGAACTTCCAGGCCGAGGTGGCCCAGAGCGCCTATGACGAATATACGGGACTGTCCTACGGGACCACCTCCCCGAACAACAACGCCTACTATTTCTACGCCGGCTTCACCCTGGGCGCCTTCAAGCTGGACGGCAGTTTCCTGCAGGAGGACATGGGCTTCTTCGCGCCCTATTCCACGGCGGGCAGCGGCGGATACAGCAAATACATGGGCGACCTGGTCTGGCAGGTGGATACCTTCCAGCCCATCAAGTCCCTGATGAACACGGACAAGATGTGGGCCGATTTCCTGGAGAACACCACCGCCGAATTGCAGTACTTCGGCTACTTCCATGACCCGGCCATCGACACCTACAACAATACGGACCTTAGGCTCATCATCAAGAACAACACGTACAAGTCGGCGCTGTTCTTCCAGACCTGGATCCACTGGTTCGATGAGGGGAATAACGCGGGCGACCCGGCCCTGGCCAACCCGGCGCTCAGCACCCACGCCCTGATCCAGACCATCAACCAGGACCTGTTGTACCGGATCTCGCCGCAGTTCTTCCTGAACTACACCTTCCGCTACAACTTCACGGACTACTGGGAGCAGTGGACCAACGAGGGCGGGTTCAAACTTAGGTTCTGGGGCGACACCTGGCTGACCGCCAACATCAAGTACCTCACCCAGGACGGGAGCTGGACGGGGCAATTCACCAATATCTACCTGAACCTGGACAAGAGGCTGGTGGGCAACGCGGTGGAAGCCTATATGACCTACGGTGTGCCTTGCTTCGCCAATTACTGGGAGGATGACAACAATCTGCAGACCGTGAATATGTTCAGCTTCGGGGTGAACGGTAAGTTCTAACAGCCTATCCGGGGCCGGTGAGCGGCTCAGGGCAGGACCATTACGCGAAAAGGTTGGGTTCATGAGAATCATCCAATATAGAAAAGCCTTATTGATCATCCTGGCGGCGGTGTTGTTGACGCCGGGGCTGGCCCTGGCCAAGAAAAAAAAGAAGGCGGCGGCCACTCCCACCCCGGTCGCGGCGGTCTCCAACGGGATCAGCGTCCAGGGACTGTTCCTGACACGGGACGGCAAGCCTTTCATCCTCACCGGCGTGGAAAAACGGGGGTTGTTCCACCAGTCCTCCCAGGCCTTGAAGGCCTTTTTCGACCAGGTGAAACTTTCCGGGGCCTCGGTGGTCAAGACCAACGCCTTCTCGCTCACCGGGACGGCCCTGCAGAAGGGACCGAGCCAATACGATGAGGCTGAATTGGCCAAGGTGGACCAGATGGTGGCCCTGGCGAAAGCGGACGGCTTGAAACTGGTCCTGAGCTTATCCGCGGACCAATCGCCGGATGGCGGCAAGGCCGAGTACGCCGCCTGGGCGGGAAGCGGCAATCCCAACGTGTTCTTCTTCGACTATAAATGCAAAGGTTACTATCAAGATTTCGTGAAAGCCCTCTTAACACGTAAGAATACGGTGACGGGTGTGGCTTATAACCAGGAACCGGCCATCCTGGCCTGGGACCTGATGGATTCACCGACGAACAAGGGCGACGAGGGAGACCAGTTCAACCGGTGGGTCAGCATCATGTCCGCCCAGGTCAAGTCCTTGGCGCCGGGACAGTTCGTCGCCTTGACCCTCTGGGCCCAGTCGCCTGGGATCGCCGCGGCCCAATGCGCGGGAGATCCGGGGATCGACCTGATCCTGTTGCGGGCCGTGCCGGGACAGAAAGTCCCTTACCCCATCCAAGTGGCCCAACAAGCCGGCAAGCCGGTGGCGGGCTTGAGCGAATCCCAATACGCCTCGGCCTGGGCCAAGGGCTCGGCGGGCGGAGTGGTGACCCTGCCCGACCTGTTGGACAAGACGGGCGAGGCCGATTCCCTGAAGACCGTCCTGGCCTCCCTATCGGGCCAGCCGGCCAGCCTGCCGGGGGAGATGTTCAAGGACGTGAAAGCCGCGCCCGAGGGCAAGCCCACGCTGATCCAGGAAGCCTCGGTGAGGATATCGGCGTCCCTCAACAGCCCCGCCAAGGTTTCGGTGCATTACGGACCCAAGGGTGTGTTGAGCCAGGAGACGGTCCTGACCCAGGACGCCAAGGCGGAACAATCCATCGTGCTGGAACACTTAAGGGCCGGGGAGTCCTACGCCTACCAGGTGAAGGCGGTGGATGGGACAGGCAAGGCGACCCTTTCCAACCGAATGTCCTTCACGGCCCCCGAGTTGGTCCCGGTCTTGGCGGATTCCAACAAGAGGTCCAATAACTTCATCACGGTCAAAGGTACGAATTTCTACGACGGCGACAAGATCTTCCGGTATGTGGGGACCAACAGTTACGAACTTCATTACGCCGAGCCCAAGACAGTGGAATATGTGCTGGGGACGGCGGAGAAACTGGGCCTGACCGTCATCCGGACCTGGGCTTACGGCGAAACCAACAAGAAGACCTTCCCTGATTGGGAGAAGCGTCGTTATTTCGTGCTGGGCCCGGGCCAATATGTGGAGGAGAACCTTCAGGACCTGGACCGGCTGGTGGCTGACGCTTCCAAACATCACTTGCGGCTGATCCTGTGCCTTTCCAACAACTGGACCGATTTCGGCGGCGCTCCCATGTGGGTGCAGTATTTCGGGTCCCATGAAAAGAACGATTTCTTCGACAAGCCGGAGATCAAGAAGGCATTCAAGGACTATATGGCCATGCTGGTGAACCGGGTGAACACGGTGACCAAGACCGCCTACAAGGACGACCCGACCATTATGGCCTGGGACCTGATGAACGAGCCGAGGTACGAGCGGGACCCCACGGGACGGGTGCTGGCGGCCTGGGCCGAGGAGATGGCGGGTTTCCTGAAGACCCAGGGCATCCACCAGCTGGTCACGACAGGCTCGGAAGGATTGAGGGCGGAGAACGGAACCCAGTACTCGGGGAGCGATTTCATATCGGTCCACCAGGGACCTTCCATCGACTTCGCGGTGTACCATCTTTACCCCGCGGACGACAACTATCTTTGGAACTGGACCACCACCAAGGCGGTCATCGAGGCCTATGTGAGGGACTGCCACGCCCTGTTGAAGAAGCCGGTCGTCATGGAGGAGTTCGGCATCAGCGGGAACAAACCCAAATACGACAAGCCTGTGTGGGTCTACGACATGGTCCAGACCTTTTACAAGGCCGGGGGCAACGGGACCAATTACTGGATGATCAGCGAGCCTGGGTTCAAGGGTGACGGGAACGAGTTCACCTCGGAACAGACGGAACTGTGCAATATCTTCGCCTTGGAAGCCAACGCGTTAGCGGAGGGAAAATAATGGAAAATAAATTCAGGTTAGCGATCGGGGTCTTGGCCCTTCTGGGACTGCCCTTTCTCGGGGGATGCGGCAAGACATCCACCGCTCCCTTGAGCCCTCTGTACAATCCGCCGACTTTATTCAGCACCTTCGAGGACGGCACGGTCGGGAACTGGGTCTTCGATTATTCCAGCCCTTTCCCCTTGCTCGTGGCTCCGGCCTTGTCCGTGGAGAGCCAGACCGTATTCGGGGGAAATTACTCGTTGGAAATACCAGTTCCTTACCAGGTCGCCAGCGGCGGGGTGACCTATCCCTTGACGGCCTATTCCGTCCATACCACCTTCAACGGACCGGTCACAGTGATCGATCTGACCAATCGATCGCTTTCGATGTGGGTATATTGGAAATCAGGCATCGTGACCTCCCCGAACAAAATTGGGGCGCAACTTTTCATCAAGGACACATCCTATAATTACGCGAACGCGACGTTGGTAAATTTGTCGGCCGATCGCTGGATCCAAGTGGTTTTTGATACGGCCGCTCCTGGCTATGTGACCGCCACACCGCCCGACCTGACAAAAATATATGAAACCGGTCTACAGATCGCCGGTTCAGGAAGCGCCGTATTTTCCTCTCCTGGCACGATCTACGCGGATAACTTCGGGTATTGATCCCCTTCTAAACCATTCTTCCAGGGAAAACCCCGCCCGTGGAACCTGGGTCGAGGATGTGGAGGGTCTGTTGACCGAACGAGAACCCGAAAACGTTTTGATATCCTCAACAATTAACCATCCTGTGACTTGAATCATATACGTTCTTGCTTATTACGGATAAATGATAGAGCATAGTTAGGTTATCCATATCGCTCGAGGTACCTTATGCCACGCAAGAAAAAAGAAGAAACCGAAAAGAAGCCTAAGGCCAAGAAGGCCGCCGCTCCCAAGGCCTCCGGCGAAAAGAAGACCCGCGCCAAGAGCGCGACCCCGCGAGTGAAAAGGAGCGCCGCCCCCAAGACCCGCTCAACCAAGGCTGAAAAAACCACGGTCCCCACCGCCAAGCTGCCTAAGACCTTGAACAGCAAACTGGTCAAGATGCCCCGCTTCGGACAGACCCAAATGATCGCCTTCGTCCGGGACCCCCAGTGCATCTTCACCTACTGGGAAGTCACCCCCGAAAGGATGGAAGAGGTCAAAAGGGAATTGATGGACGAGTACCACGGCAGTTCCATGGTCCTAAGGGTATTCCGCACGGTGGAGGGCGGCAAATCGGAGCTTTTGTACGAAGTGAAGGTCGAGCCGGGCGAGATGAACCGCTATGTGGACCTGGTCGAGAAGGGCGGCAGTTATTTCATCGAGATCGGCCAAAAGACCCTGTCGGGCCGTTTCGTCCCGATCGCCCGATCCAACCCCATCCAGACCGGCATCCAGTGGCAATCCCCGGCTGTTTCCGCCGCCGACCCCCAATGGGAGCCACCTCCGGGTATCCAGGAGTACTTCTCCGAGGAGATCATCGAAGAGGCTTTTGAGCCAGAGAAAAAGGTTTTCTCCGCTTCTTTTCCCCCCAAGGGAAAGTTAGGCGAGAGGAAAAAATTCAACCTGGGACGTCACGCGGCTTCGCATTTCTGAAGGAACAAAAAGCAAGGCTGGGTCGTCCTTGAATCCAACTTCTGCCGGCCATCTTTCGTTCGTCCTGCATTGCCACCTGCCCTTTGTCCGCCACCCCGAACATGAGTATTTCCTCGAGGAGCAATGGCTCTTTGAGGCCGTCCTGGAGACCTACCTGCCACTGTTGGATGTGTTCGAGGACCTGACCCGAAAAAAAATACCGTACAAAGCTACCCTGTCGATCTCTCCGACCCTTTTGGCCATGTGGCAAGACACGTTGCTTCAAGAGAGAACCTTGAGGTATATGGACGATCTTTCGGAACTCTGCGAGAAGGAATGGGAAAGGGTCGCGCCATTGCCCGACTTCCAACCGGTCGTTCAGATGTACCGGACCAAGCTGGGACATTTTCGGAAGAAATTCGAAAAGGAGTATCAACGGGACATCACCCGGGGCCTGAAGAAGCTGAAAAGAACGGGGAACCTGGAGATCATGGCCTGCGCGGCGACCCATGGTTATTTACCCCTCCTCTCGGTTCGGCAGTCGGCCGTGAATGCCCAGATGGAAGTCGCCCTGAAGGCGTACAGGGAAGTGTTCGGGAGCGGGCCCGAGGGTTTCTGGCTTCCCGAATGCGGGTTCATCCCCGGTCTGGACCAGGTCCTGAAAGACCATGGCCTTCGGTATTTCCTTTTGGATACACACGGTCTGCTCCACAGCCGTCCCCAGGCCAAGTTCGGCAGTTTTGCCCCAGTCCGATGCGCCTCGGGCATATCGGTCTTCGCTAGGGACGCCGAAAGCTCCAAGGAAGTTTGGAGTTCCAAGGAAGGATATCCGGGCGACCCTGATTACCGGGAATTCTACCGGGACGTGGGCTGGGACCTGGGAGAGGAATACCTTTTGCCCTACGTTCGGCCCGAGGGCGTCCGGCGTTTCACGGGGTTGAAATATTACCGGGTGACGGGCGGGGAAGCCCCCAAGGAACCCTATCAGCCGGAGAAGGCCCTGGCCAAGGTAAAGGAACACGCGAGGGATTTCCTGTTCAAGCGCCAAAGGCAAATGGATGGCATCGGGAAAAGCATGGACCGGCTGCCCTCCATCGTTTGCATGTACGACGCCGAGTTGTTCGGCCATTGGTGGTACGAGGGTCCCGAATTCCTCAAGAGCCTGTTCGAGATCAATCATCAGGAAAACTTGGCCATCCAATTCAAGACCCCTTCCCAGGTCCTAGACCTTCAGCCAGAACTTCAAACAGTCGAACCCAGTACCTCATCCTGGGGCTTTGGCGGCTATTCGAATTTCTGGCTCAATGAGACCAATGACTGGATCTATCCCCTCTTGACCAAGGCTTGCGACAAGATGATGGAATTGACGGTTCTTTTTCCCTCGGCCCGGGGAACCATGCGATCGGCCCTGGATCAGGCCGCTCGGGAACTTCTTCTGGCCCAGGCCAGCGACTGGGCTTTCATGATGAAAACCGGCCATTTTAAGGCTTACGCGCAGGGGCGGGTCCGGACCCACCTGGAGAGGTTTGATAACCTTTATGACCAAATAAAGACCCGCAGGATAAACAAGGAAATGTTGGGAGATTTAGGGAAAAGGGACAACCTATTCCCCTGGATCGATTATCGGGCCTTCCAACTATCGTCAAAATCCCGCTGATTTTCGTTTTCCTCAAGTAGGTTATTTTAGATAATAAAAAAGTTGCGCCCATCAAAACCTATCCTTGGAGGAACAAGATTGAAATCAGTCATCGGCGTGGATCTGGGAGGGACCAATATCGTCTCGGCGGTGGTCGACCAAAAAGGCAAGGTCCTGGGCAAGGATAAAAGACCTACGCTGAAGAATCTGGGCGCGAAGGGCGTCATGCTTCGGATCGCCGAAAGCGTCCATGCGGCCAGCGTCAATAGCGGACTGCCCTGGGCGTCCCATTTGGCGGTCGGTGTGGGATCACCTGGACCCCTCGATCCCAAAAAGGGCGTGATCATCTATACCCCGAACTTGAACTGGCATAACGTCAAGATCGTGGATTTCCTCCATAAAAAGCTCCATAAAAAAGTCGCGCTTGAGAATGACGCCAACCTGGCCGCGCTCGGGGAAACCTGGGTCGGGGCAGGCAAAGGAGTTGATGTGGTCCTCTGTCTGACCCTGGGTACGGGAGTGGGAGGAGGACTGATCCTCAATGGAAAGATATTCGAGGGAGCCTGGGGCGTAAGCAACCATATCGGTCATATCGTGGTGGACCCTAAAGGTCCCAAGGCGCCTTATGGCAACAGCGGCATCTTGGAACAATATGTATCGGCCACCGGGATCGTCCGGATGGCCCAGGAGGCGGGTCTTAAACCTCCTCCCGGCGCAAAATTGGAGGCGCATACATTCCAGGTCATGGCCGAAAAGGGCGACCGAAGGGCCTTGAAGGTCTATCAAAAGGCGGGTGAGATGCTCGGGGTCGGATTGACCACCGCCATCCATCTGTTGAACCCTGAAGTCATCATCTTCAGCGGCGGGGTTTCGGCCGCGGGAGACCTATTGCTCAAACCCATGATGCGCGAATTGAATCAGCGTTGCTTCAAATCCCATCTCAAGGGGATCAAGTTCAAAATGGCGAAACTAGGTGACAATATGGGAGTTGTTGGGGCCGCCTGCCTCGCCTGGCAATCTTTGTCAGGGAAAAAGGCTTAAAAACCTCAATATCAGTAATAACGGTACTCTGAAAAAAGTTGAATTATCAGAAAACTGTGCTTAGAATACCGGCTTTAATCGGTCTGGCATTCATTTGCCGGGAGCCGGTGGGTGTTTTAGAAAATAGCGGTGAATCCGCTATTTTTAATTCAAGGAGGGTTTTAATGAAGCGTTTTATCGTTGCTTTGATGACCGTGTTGTTCATGGGAGCCACTGGAGTGGTCTTGGCTGATGAGGCTGCTGCTCCTGCCGCTACCCCGGCTGCTGCCGCTGCGCCTGCGAAGGTGAAGAAGGCTAAGAAAGCCAAGAAGGCCAAGAAGGCCAAGGCCGCCGCTGCCGCTGCTGCTCCGGCTGCCGCCACGACTCCGGCCGCCAAGTAATTTAGGCGCCAAGTCAGTGATGGTTTCAGGCCTTCGGGTCTGAAACTTTAATGATCGGGTGGGCTTTCGAGTCCACCCGATTTTTTTTGCCCCAATCAAAAAGCCGCCCCTGTTCTCAGGGACGGTTTTTTTGTTTAAAAATTTAGGTCTAAAACTCGTCGGTTACCGCACCCTCACTAGCGGAAGAGACCAAATAAGCGTATTTCGCCAGGACCCCCTTAGGATAGGGGTTCTTATGGGGTTTCCAGGCTTTCTTGCGTTTCTTCAGTTCGGCCGAAGAAACATGCAATTCCAGTTTTTTCTTATTGGCGTCGATAGTGATCAGGTCGCCATTCTTGATCAGGCCGATGGGCCCCCCCGTCTGGGCCTCGGGAGCGACGTGACCCACGACCAAGCCATGGGTCCCGCCAGAAAAACGGCCGTCCGTCAATAATCCCACCTTTTCGCCCAGACCCTGGCCCACCAGGGCGGAAGTAATGGCCAGCATTTCCCTCATGCCCGGACCCCCTCGTGGCCCCTCGTAACGGATGACCACCACGTCCCCAGCCTTGATCTGACGCTTCTCGATGGCCGCGAAAGCGGCTTCTTCCCCGTCATAGACCTTGGCGGGACCCTTGTGAACGACCACTTTCAACCCCGAGATCTTGGCGACCGCCCCTTCCGGGGCCAGGTTGCCTTTCATGATGACCATGGGCCCGGTCGGGTAAAGGGGTCTTTCCAGGGAATGGATGATGGGCTGGTTCTTGGAAAGGGGAGCGGCCAGTTTGAGGTTCTGGGCCACGGTCCTTCCGGTCACGGTCATACAATCGCCATGGATCATCTTGGCGTCGAACAGCATCTTCATGACCGCTGGTATCCCGCCGATCCGGTCCAGGTCAGCCGCCACGTACTTGCCGCTGGGTTTCAGGTCCGCCAGGTGGGGAACCTTGTCCCCGATACGGTCGAAATCGTCCAGGGTGAGCTTGACCCCGATGGACTTGGCGATGGCGATCAGGTGAAGCACCGCGTTGGTGGAGCCGCCCAAGGCCATGACCACCGTGATGGCGTTCTCGAAGGCCTTCTTGGTCATGATGTCCTTGGGCCGGATATCCTTCTTGATCAGTTCCACCACCGCTTGCCCGGCGCGGTCGCACAGGAGCCGTTTGGGCTCGCCCACCGCGGGTTGACAGGAGTCGTGGGGAAGGGCCATGCCGAGGGCCTCGATGGCCGAGGCCATGGTGTTGGCCGTGTACATACCGCCGCAGGAACCGGGGCCGGGGCAGGCGTTCTTCTCGATCTCATCGAGCTTGGACTTGTCGATCTGTCCGGCGGAGTATTTGCCGACCGCTTCGAACACCGAGACGATGTCGATGTCCTTGCCGTCGCATTTGCCCGGCAGGATGGTGCCGCCGTAAACGAAAACCGCGGGGATGTTCAAACGCCCCATGGCCATCAGACAGCCCGGCATGTTTTTGTCGCAGCCCCCAATGGCCACCAGGCCGTCGAAGCGCTCGGCCGAGGAGACCACCTCCACCGAATCGGCGATGACCTCGCGGGAGACCAGGGAGAACTTCATACCCTCGTGGCCCATGGCGATGCCGTCCGCGACCGTGATGGTCCCGAAGATCTGGCCGAACCCCGAGGCCGATTGGACTCCGCCTTTGACCCTTTCGGCCAGCTCGTTGATATGGATGTTGCAGGGGGTGACCTCGCTCCAGGCCGAGGCGATGCCGATGATAGGTTTCTTGAAATCCTCGTCTTGGAATCCGACCGCCCGAAGCATGGCGCGGTTAGGGGCCCTTTTGTCCCCCTGGGTCATCATGTTGGAGCGATGTTTCAGGTCGATCTTTTTCATGGGTCTGCCTTTCAGTGAGGGAATGGGGGACGGATAGCGAACAGGGAGGCATTGTAAGGCTGGGCGGGCCTTAGGCTCAAGACGGGAGGCGCCTTAATAATAGGGTGATGAAAAAAGCCGAGAAAAGCAGGACCAAGAAGAAACCCAGTCTCAAGGAAGGAGGCTGATAGATCAATTCCACCTGGTCCTGTCCGGCAGGGAGGGGAAGGGCCATCAGGACCATGTCGCATCGCAAGGGGGCCAAGGCGCGTCCATTCACCCGGGCGGTCCAACCCGGCAAGAAAGTCTTTTGAAGGACCAAAAGACAGTCCCGAGGTGATTGGACCGAAAGATCGACCCGGTCATCGCTCCAGAGACTGACCTGGGGCCGAACGGTACGAAGGATTTTCAGGGAAGCGGAAGGGAAAGGGGGCGCTGTTTCCAGAATAGCTTCCTTGATCGGGTCGAAGGAATCCTCCTCCATGCCCTTCATCGAATCGGGCCAGGGCAGGACACGATAACGATCCATCACGCTGGCTTGGGGCAGTACGGGAGCCAAGTTATAGATGTAGGGACCGCCCTTCAGGCCGGGGGTGAAAGGCTTCGGGATGGGTAAAGGACTGTCCGAGACGATCTGATCCAGACCCAGGGCCCGCATTTCTTTCACGTGGTGAGTGAATCCCAAGGGATCTCGGTCCTTATAGACCCAGGAGAACCAGCCCAGATCGGAAAGGATCCGATCATAGCGGCCAAGAGGCGGATTGGCGTCGAAAGGAAGAGTTGCCCGATCCAAGATCAGGTTCATGTTCGGGATCGACATTTCCACATATTGTTTCGGCAGGGGGGAGGTCGTTTGGGAAATCAAAGGGAGTGACCGGTTCAAGGCGGCCGTTGTCTGGGGGAAACCCAGGGAGGCTGGGTCATAAAAGGATTGGCCCAGAGGCATACGAAAGAATAAAAGATCGGCAAGGACCAAGCCCAGAAGGAGCGTTTTTTGGAATGTTAGGTTCCAAATCTTTCGATACCAGACGGTCAAGGAAACACAAGTCAGGAATATCACGGGCAAGGCGACCTTATATTGGAAAGGATCGAGATTGTGGGAAAGATCGGCCATCTTTTGCGGGAGACGGTCCAAATAGAATGAGAGGGTTTGGGGATGGGCGGGATCGCCGATCAACCAATGCTGGATGACCCAGTAAGCGGCACTAGTCAGGAGCGACCTGCCGAGGGTCAGGAAAAACCAGCCCAGGGCTAAGGAACCAAGGATGATACCGGCCAGGCGAAGCGTCCATTTTCGGCCGATCTGGTAAAGACCATCCCCGCCGAACCACATATCCCAAGCGTAAGCTGCCCCCAGTCCCAGGGCCCAGGTTCCCAGGATCCAGTATCGGGCTGGGTCCCGAAAAAATGAAAAGACAGGAAGTCTTTGGAGCAAGGGATAAACGATGAAAAATTTTCCCAGCGCCATCAGACACGCGAATAATGCGGTCGTTCCCAGCCATCGGCGCCAGGCCCCGTCATGGGAAAGGAACAAGAGGATGAAGAATAGTCCGACGATCGAAAAGGCGACCTGCATCTCGATGAATTGATATTGCCACCAGTAATCATCGCCCATTCGGTCGAATTGGACCTTTCCGAAGAACCAGGGAAAGATCAGGGTGATGACGTTCAAGGGCGTCCAGGAATGGTAATAACGGTCCAGATCGCTCCAGTGGAAATGGAAGCCATCCAT
>CAWHOE010000005.1:0-84003 GCA_963830915.1 candidate division FCPU426 bacterium | reverse complement strand
TCCGGGACCGGCTGGTGGAGAATTGGGTCGCGACCCAGAAGGCCTATCGCGCCCAGAAAGTCAAAAGGGTCTATTATTTCTCACTGGAATTCCTGATCGGCCGCACTTTAGGCAATTCCATCCTCAACCTGCAGGTCGAGGATTCGGTCAACAAAGCCCTGGATGAGCTGAGTTTGAAACTGGAGGATCTTCGCCAGGATGAGGTCGACGCGGGGTTAGGGAATGGCGGGTTGGGACGTCTGGCCGCCTGCTTCATGGATTCCCTCGCCACCCTGGAAATTCCGGCTTACGGTTACGGTATCCGTTACGATTACGGCATCTTCCGTCAGAAGATCGTGCGCGGTTTCCAGGTGGAAGAACCGGACGAGTGGCTTTCCAAGGAACATCCCTGGGAGATCGCGCGCCCCGAGTACACTTACCGCATCAGGTTCGGGGGCCATGTGGCCCAACGGGTCAATCGCAAGGGCAAATTGGTGTTCGAATGGGTCGATACAGAAGACGTATTGGCCACCGCCTATGACACGCCTGTGCCGGGGTACGGCAACAAGACGGTCAACAACTTGAGGCTATGGTCCGCCAAGGCGACCGATGAGTTCGACCTGGACTTTTTCAACAAAGGCAACTATTTCGCGGCCACCTCGAAGAAAACCGAGACCGAAACCATCTCGAAAGTCCTTTATCCCAACGACAACAGCCCAGAGGGACGGGAACTGCGTTTGAAACAGCAGTATTTCTTCGTCTCCGCCTCCATCCAGGACATCCTGCGCCGCTTCAAAAGGGAGCATACGGATTTCAAGTCCCTTCCCGATGTGGCGGCCATCCAATTGAACGATACCCATCCGACCATCGCCATCGCTGAGATGATGCGGGTCTTGCTGGATGAGGAAGGGCTGGAATGGGAGAACGCTTGGGATATCACCAAGGCCCTTTTCGCCTATACCAACCATACCCTTCTGCCGGAAGCCCTCGAAAAATGGCCCCTAAACCTGTTCGGGAAGCTTTTCCCCCGCCATTTGCAGATCATCCAGGAAGTCAATGCCCGATTCCTCCGGGAAGTGGCCAACCGCTATCCCGGGGACGTGGAGCGTTTGAGGCGGGTGTCCATCTTCGAGGAGGGTCATGATCCCCACATCCGGATGGCCCATCTGGCCATCATCGGCAGCCACTCGGTGAACGGCGTTTCAGCCCTTCATACCGAATTGTTGAAAAGTTCTGTGGTTCCTGACTTTTATGAGCTTTTCCCCGATAGGTTCAACAACAAAACCAACGGCATTACCCAGCGCCGTTGGTTGAGAAAATGTAATCCCGGTCTTTCCGAGCTCATCACTTCGGTCATCGGGGACAAATGGGTCACCGACCTGAACCAGCTGAAAAAATTGGAGAAGTTCGCGGGGGACAAGAAGTTCAGGGCTCAATGGAGGGCCGTGAAACTGAAGAACAAGGAAAAACTCGCCGATTTGATAGCCGCGGACCAGCGCTTGGCCTTGGATCCTGAATCCCTTTTCGATGTCCAGGTGAAACGCATCCATGAGTACAAACGCCAGTTATTGGACGCCCTCCACGCCATCGCGCTCTATCGGCGCATCAAGGAGAACCCCCAGGGAGACTTCGTGCCGAGGACCATCATGTTCGGGGGCAAAGCCGCGCCGGGTTACGTATCGGCCAAGCTCATCATCAAGTTCATCAATTCCATCGCGGACGTGGTCAATCAGGATCCCCAGATCAAGGGCAAGCTGATGGTAGTGTTCCTACCCAATTACCGGGTGTCCTTGGCGGAAAAGATCATTCCCGCCACCGACCTGTCCGAGCAGATCTCGACCGCCGGCAAGGAAGCCTCCGGTACGGGGAACATGAAGTTCGCCCTGAACGGGGCATTGACCATCGGGACCTTGGACGGCGCCAATATCGAGATCCAGGAAGAAGTGGGCGACGAGAACATCTTCATTTTCGGCCTCAAGGCCGAGGAAGTGGCCAAGCTGAAACGGGAAGGCTATCGGCCCAGGGAATATTACGAGCGCTCGACCGAATTGAGGGGGGTCATCGACCTGATCTCCAGCGGTTTTTTCTCACCGGAAAACCCCGGTCTTTTCCAACCCCTGGTGGATTCGTTGATGAACGTCGACGAGTACCTTCTTTTCGCCGACTTCGACGCTTATCTGGAATGCCAAGAGAGGGTGTCCAAACTGTACCGTGACCAGGAGAAATGGACCCAGATGGCCATTATGAACGTGGCCCGCATGGGGAAATTCTCCAGCGACAGGACCATCCGGGAATACTGTGACGAGATCTGGGACGCCAAGTCGGTCGCGATCGAGTAATTAAACAATCCAGCCTCCTAATCGACACCGATGAAAATGATGAACGAAAAATTTTCTATGTTCATCGGTGGTTTCAAAGGGTCTGGTTGGTCCGCTGATTATTCTAGGATGGCGTCGATCTTGCGGAAAATGGCCTGGAGTTTCTCGTCCGTGGGCAAAAAGGTGATCCCCGGTTCGGAGGGTTTGGAATCATCCACCACGGGAGTGGGAGCCTTCAACAAATCTTCCTTCGCCTTGGCCAACTCGGCCTTGGTCTCCCCCAGCTCGACCTTCATGTCGTTGACCTCGGTCTTGGCTTCCTCGGTGTTCTTTTTTTCCTCGTTCAGAGTTTCCTGGAGCTTATCCAGTTTGGCCTTTTGCTCCTCGAGTTCCTTTTTCAACCGATCGGTTTCCTTGGAGAGTTCCTCGTTCTTGCGATGGGCGTTCTCCAGCTCCTTGACGACCTTTTGCTGTTCTTCCTTGGCCGCGTCGGCCAATTTGAGATATTCCCCGGCCTCGGCTTTGAACCGATCGACCTGTTCCTTGATCTCCAGGGTGTGCTTCAAGGAGCCGTCGGAGGAACGCTTCATTTCCAGCAGGTTCTTTTCCAGGGTCTCGATGAGCTTGAGGTTCTCCGCCTTGGTTTTTTCCAGCCGGTGGAGCTCGTCGGCGATGTTCATGGAGGCCAGGATGGCGACTTTGGCGGCGGGAGCCGAGGATTTCTTGCCGATCTCGGTCATCTTGGAATCGACGAACTTGGCCAGCTCCGCGATGTAGTTGGGATCCGCCTCACCCTTGAGGGTGTATTCGTTGCCGTAGATATTGACCGTCACGGATTTCTTTTCGCTCATGCCTGGCCTTCTTCCGAAGAGGTTTCTTCCAACTTCAGGTCCTTGGCAAGGGTTTCCAGGCGTTGAAGGTTGGCTTTGACCTGTTGAAGGTCCTTTAGGGCTTCCTCATATTGCTGTTTGAGCTTTTCAACCTCCCCGTTGGATTCGGTCCGGGGGGCGGCATCCTGGCCCTTCATTTGGTTCTTCAGCAGGACATTCTCTTTCATCAATTGGGCGTTGGCGTTACGCAGCTGAACGATGCTTTCCAACATGCGGTTGATGCGTTTTTCCAAACCTAGCCATTGGGGGGATGGGACTGATTCAGTGGGGAAGAGCTCATCGGAGTTCAATCGAGAATTTCTCCTTCAGATAAGCTACGATTTTAGAGACTTTTTCGGTCACTTCGCCGTCGGTCAGGGTCCGTTCGACATTCTGGAAACGGAGACGGTAAGCCAGGCTGCGGCACCCGGCCTTCACATTATTCCCCCGGTATTGGTCGAAAAGGGTCACGCCTTTTAGATCGGCTATCGATAGTCCCTCGATAGAGGCCAAAACCTGGCTTGATGTTACACCATCCGGGACTACCAAGGCAATGTCTCTCCATGCCTCGGGGAATCGGGGTAAGGGTGAATAAAGGGCCCGGGGCGCGGTGGTAAGACCCCATTGAGTCAGGTCGAGTTCCAGGGCCTGGCAGGGGACGGACAGTTCATATTCCTTCAGCACTTTGGGGTGAAGGGAACCGCCCCAAAGCAATAGAGCGCCTGTCTTGTCCTTGACAGAGAAACTTTCAGAGGCCAGATAGGGCATGGCCAGCTTCCCAAATTCCCAAACAACGCCTTCGAACCGGCAGTGGGCCAGGAGGTCCTCGGCCAAACCCTTGATATCGTAATAGTCGGTCTTGCGTTCGGCCTGGTACCAGGCTTGTCCGACGGAAAGGTTGGCCAGGACGGCGGTGGCCCTGAATTTCTCCGTGGGCTGACCCTTCCCGGACGGCAGGAATATCTTGTTGAGCTCATAAAGCCCGACCTGTTCCTGCTGGTGGGCCAGGTTCAATTGGACGTTGACCAAAAGGGAAGTGAGCAGGCTGGGACGCAGGACCTTCTGGTCCTCGGCGATGGGATTGAGCAGGACCATGGCGTTCCTCAAGGGATGGTCCTGGGGAAGCTTGAGTTTATCGGCGTAGTTCGGCGGTAGGAAAGTGGAATTGATCGCCTCGAACAAGCCCTTCTGATGGAACAGGAAACGGACCTCTTGCTCGAAAGGAATCTTGGAATCGATGGGGGAAAGGCCTGAGGGTATGTTGGGACTGACGACAGGGATGCGGTCATAGCCGGACAAGCGGGCGACTTCCTCGATCAGGTCGATCTCCCGGGTCAGGTCCAGCCTGGCGCTGGGAACCTTGACCGAAAGGGTCTTGGAAGAGGAGGTCCCTTTGACGGTACACCCCAGGTTTTTCAGGATGGCCAGTTGGTCCTTGGTGGGGATTCTGGGTTCCCAGGATGGTATTGGCGCGGGAAGGACGGAATTTGATCTCCTGGGCCTTGAAAGTCTTGGCGGGATGGGACAGTACCCCTTTGGCCAGGGAACCTCCAGCCAACTCGACGATCAAGGACGCGGCCCGGTTCAAGGCGGCGACCACGCCATTGGGGTCCACACCCCGCTCGAAACGGTAGGAAGAGTCGGTGGAGATCCCCAGACGGCGGGATGTCCGGCGGACCGACCCGGGCAGGAAAAGGGCTGACTCCAGGAGGATATTGATGGTCTTATCCGTGACCTGGGAATTACCCCCGCCCATGATACCCGCCAGGGCGATCGGGCGCTCGGCGTCGGCAATGACCAGGTTATCGGCGTCCAGTTCGCGTTCGGTGTTATCCAAAAGGGGGATCTTCTCGCCCTTCTCAGCCTTGCGTACGATGATGTGGGCCCCTTTGACCTGGTTCAGGTCGAAGGCGTGAAGGGGTTGGCCCATTTCTTGAAGGACATAGTTCGTGATATCCACCACGTTGTTGATGGACCTTTGCCCCAGGCGTTCCAGGGTCTGGACCAACCAGCGGGGGGAGGGCCCGATCTTGACCCCTTCGATGACCCGACAGGTATAGAGTTGGCACAGGTCCGGCGCTTTCACCGTAACGCGGGCCAGTTTGGCGGTCGGCAACTTGCCTTCTTGTACTTTTCCAGCTTTGGGCTCCTGGACCTTTCGGTTCAGGATGGCGCCTATCTCGCGGGCCACGCCCAGGTGGCTCAAGAGGTCGGCCCGGTTGGGGGTGATCTCCAGGTCGAACAGGGTGTCCGGTAGGCCCATGTAGGCGCAAAAGTCCTCGCCTACCGGCGCGTCGGGAGGAAGTATCAGGATGCCCTCGGCCTCCTCGGCCAGGCCGAGCTCCTTGGCGGAGCAGAGCATGCCGAAGGATTCCTCGCCCCGTATCTTGGCGGCCTTGATCTCGAAATTCCCGGGAAGGACAGCGCCGACCACCGCCAAGGGGACTTTTTGACCGGGCGCGATATTCTTGGCCCCGCAGACGACCTTGAAGGTTTCCTTGCCGGTGGAAACCTTGGTCAAGGATAACCGGTCCGCTTGGGGATGTTTGGCGACCTCCAAAAGCTCGGCGACAACGACCTTGGTGATATGGGCGCCGTATGGTTTGATGTTCTCGACCGCGACGCCGGCGTGGATCAAACGGTTCAAGACCGTCTCGACCGGCTCCTTCAGGGAAATAAAACTCTTCAACCAGTTATAGGAAATGAGCATGGGATGTCCGTATCGGGATTTTTTCGACGTAAAACCGGCGATTTCAATGAAGTTTAGAGTAGCGCCAGGGGACTGTCAACAGAACACCGCCGAAGTCCCCGGCCATTCGACAAACACACCCTGGTCGAAGTAAGACGGTTTTTTGATGATTTTAGGGGTACCCGAATATATGCTGTCCCTTCCGAAAAGGCAGCGTTCCTATGGACGCAATGAATAACCGAAAGGTGGTGGTGAGATTGGCGTTGTTCGAATTGGACGTCAAGTCTCTGGAGAGAAAGTTTACCGAAGTGAGGGATCATCTTTGACCCCGCTCAAACCAAGCGGGAAATAGAAAGACTCGAAGAACAGTCGGCGCAGCCCAACTTCTGGAACGAACCTAAAACCGCCCAAGAGGTCACGGGCCGGCTTTCCCGGCTCAAGGACACCCTGGCGCTCATCCAGGACTTCGAGAAGCAATACCACGACCTTCTGGCCTATCACGAACTCCTCAAGGAACAGCACGACGAGTCGCTCATCGCCGAGCTCCAGCAAAGCTTCAAGAAATTCGAGGCCGATTACCGTAATTTCGAGCTCAAACGGAATTTCACGGGCAAGTACGATTTCAACAACGCCTATTTCTCCATCCATCCCGGCGCCGGGGGTACGGAAAGCCAGGATTGGGCCGAGATGCTGCTGCGCATGTACCTGCGCTGGATGGAATCCAAAGGTTATGAGGTCGATACCCTGGACTACCAGGCCGCGGAAGAAGCGGGCCTCAAATCCGTTTCCCTCCATGTCAAAGGGCCCTGGGCCTACGGCTTCCTGAAGGTGGAAAAGGGCGTCCACCGCCTGGTCCGCATCTCCCCCTTCGACGCCAACAAGCGCCGTCACACTTCCTTTTCATCAGTGGATGTCATGCCCGAGGTCGAGGACGTCGAGTTCGAGATGAGATGGGACGATATCAAGCTGGACACCTTCCGGTCGGGAGGCAAGGGCGGGCAGAACGTCAACAAGGTGGAGACGGCAGTCCGTCTGACCCACATCCCCACCGGCCTCATCGTGGCCTGCCAGACCCAGCGCTCCCAATTGCAGAACAAGGAACAGGCCTTGAGGATGTTGAAGGCCAAGCTCTTCCAGTACTACCAGGACCTGCATGACGAGGAGATGGCCCGGGTGGCGGGGTCCAAGAAGAAGATCGAGTGGGGAAGCCAGAATCCGGTCCTACGTCTTCCAGCCCTATCAAATGGTGAAGGACCACCGGACCAACACTGAAACGGCGCAGATCGCCGATGTGATGAACGGGGACCTGGATAAGTTCATCGAGGAGGCCTTGAAGGCCAAATTGATCGATTGACCGATAATCCACACGGTCATCGAGAGGCGAAGTAAAATCGAGGCTCGTCATTTCGCGCTCCCGATGGGAGTCGAGGGGAAAAGGAAAGAAACCATGGCTGAACTCAATGAATTCATCAAAGTCCGGTTGGAAAAACTCAAGGCCTTGAAGGAAAAGGGCATCAACCCTTATCCGGCTGCGGCGTTCCAGGTCTCCCACCATTCCAAGGACATCCTGGATAAATACCAGGGCCTCCAGCCCGGCGAGCATGTGGAGAACGACAAGGTTTCCATCGCGGGTCGGCTGATGACCATCCGGGACATGGGCAAGAGCAGTTTCGCCCATATCCAGGACGCGCGGGGCAAGATCCAGGTCTATTTCCGGAAGGACGGGGTAGGGGAGAAGGCCTATGAGGTCTTCAAACTTCTCGACCTGGGAGACATCGTGGGCATCCAGGGGTTTCCCTTCAAGACCAAGACGGGCGAGGTGAGCGTCCACGTCCATTCCTTCGAGGTCCTCTGCAAGTCGCTCCACCAGCTTCCCGAGAAGTGGCACGGGTTGAGCGACGTGGAAGCCCGTTACCGCCATCGTTATGTGGACCTGATCGTCAACCAGGACGTCCGCAAGACCTTCGAGGTCCGTTCCAAGGTCGTCGGCGCCATCCGCCGTTATATGGACGGCCAAGGTTTCCTGGAAGTGGAAACCCCGATGATGCATCCCATCCCGGGTGGCGCGGCCGCCAAGCCCTTCACCACCCACCATAACGCCCTGGACATGGACCTCTTCATGAGGGTCGCCCCGGAACTTTATTTGAAACGCCTGGTAGTCGGGGGTTTCGAGCGGGTCTATGAGATCAACCGGAACTTCCGCAACGAGGGCATCAGCGTCAAGCACAACCCCGAATTCACCATGCTGGAAGCCTACCAGGCCTACGGCAATCATGAGACGGTGATGACCCTGACCGAGAACCTGGTTGCCGAATCGGCCAAGGCCGCGGGTTTGGGGGAAAAGATCACCATCGGGGACGTGGAACTGGATTTCACCCCGCCCTATAAACGCCTGCCCCTCTTGCAAGCCCTCAAGGAGATCGGCGGGGTAGATTACGAAAAGACGGATATCGAGGAACTCAAACGCCGGTTGAAGGGCACCTCGGCCGTGGTCAAACATATCGACAGCCTCTCTAAGGCTGAGGTGGCTTATCTGTTGTTCGGGGAATTGGTGGAAGGGAAACTCATCCAACCCACCTTCATCACCGAGTTCCCTGTGGAAGTATCCCCTCTCTCCAAGGCGAATCCTGATAAACCGGAATTCGCTGAGCGTTTCGAGCTTTTCGTGTTGGGCCGGGAGATCGCCAATGGCTTTTCCGAGTTGAACGACCCGATCGACCAACGGCGCCGTTTCGAGAAACAGGTGGAGCTGCGCAAGGCCGGCGACGAGGAAGGCATGTTCCTGGACGAGGACTATATCCTGGCCCTTTCCTACGGCATGCCTCCGGCGGGCGGGGTGGGGATCGGCATCGACCGGCTGTTGATGCTCCTGACCAACAGCGCCTCGATCCGGGATGTCATCCTGTTCCCCCTCCTTCGTCATGACGCCGGTGAAGAGAAGATGATCTTTGAATAAAGGGCCCAACGCTTGAACACCGCATTCGAAATATTCCTGGGCCTTCGCTACCTGCGTTCCAAACGCACGCGCAAAGCCATTTCCATCCTGACCTGGCTATCGGTGTTCGGGGTGGCCATCGGGGTCATGGCACTGAATGTCGTGCTTTCGGTCATGAACGGTTTCGATGAGGACCTGAAATCCAAGATCGTGGGATTGAACGCCCATATCATCATCTCCGGGTACCGCAACCAGCCCCTCTCCAATTACGACCAGATCACCCAGATCGTGGCGAAAATGGACCATGTGAAATCGGTGGGACCCTATGTGGAAGGCCAGGCTTTGGCCCGTTCCAAGGAAAGGTCGCTGGGGGTCATGGTCTGGGGGGTCGATCCCCAGGCTCCGCAAGCCATCGCCGACCTGAACAAATACCTTTGGAGCGCCAAGGCGACCGACCTGGTCAAACCCGCGGGGGATGGATCGGGCCGGGGCGAGAGGATCTTCCTGGGCGCGGAATTGGCCCGGCGCCTGCAAGTGACGGTGGGGGACGACCTGATCCTTTTCCTTCCCATCCTTCAGCCGACGCCTTTGGGGATGATGCCCTTGAACATCAAGTTCCAGGTGGTGGGCCTGCTATCCACCGGCATGTACGACTATGACTCGGCCTATACCTATGTCTCCCTGGAGAACGGGCAGAAGATGTACAAGCTGAACGGGAATGTCACGGGGGTCGCCGTGAAGGTGGACAACGTGGACCGGGCCCCGGAAGTGGCCAAGGCCATCCGGGACAAATTCGACAGCCGTTATTTCGTTCAGGATTGGCTCCAGATGAACCATAACCTGTTCGTCGCCCTTCAGACCGAGAAATTCGTGATGGGTATCATCCTTTCCCTGATCGTGTTGGTGGCGGCCCTGAACATCGTCAATCCCTTGACCATGCTGGTCATCGAGAAGACCAAGGAGATCGGCATCCTGAAGGCCATGGGAGCCACCGACCAAAGCGTTACCCGCATCTTCATCTTCGACGGCATGTTCATCGGGACCATCGGCATCCTGCTGGGCCTGTTCGGAGGGTTCGTCCTTTGTGAGATCATCGCCAAGGTCCCCATCCCCATGCCGGGCGGGGGAATGGTCTATTACATCGACCGACTGCCGGTCAAGGTCGACCCCTTCATCTGCTACCTGATCATCCCCATCATGTCGGTGATCTTGTGTTTCATCGCCACCCTCTATCCGGCGCGGCAGGCCGCCAAACTGGAGCCGGTGGACGCCATCCGGTTCGGATGAAATGAAAAATTCACCACAGAGGCACAGGGACACAGTTAAAAGTATGAGCAATTCAAAAATAAAAGCTGTGCCTCTGTTCCATGTTCCCATAATTCTAAAAAGGATACATGGGACTATACCGACACCCTTGAAATCAACGCGAGAAGTCGGAATGTGTCTCTGTGGTGAGAGGGGTGTATTTTGGAAATTATAAGAATTGAGAACGCGACCAAGACCTATCACCTGGAAGGCCAGGACATCAAGGCCCTTCGGGACGTCAACTTTTCCCTGGACGCGGGGGACATCACGGTCATTCTCGGGGCCTCGGGCTCGGGCAAGAGCACACTCCTGACCCTGTTGGGTGGGTTGAGCAGCCCATCGGCGGGACGGGTCCTGTGCAAGGGGAAATCCCTTTATGAAATGCCGGGCGAGGAACTGGCCCATTTCCGGAACAAGGTTTTCGGGTTCGTATTCCAATTCCATTATCTCATGCCCGAACTGACCGCCCTGGAGAATGTCATCCTTCCCGGCCGTATCGCGCGCAGGGAATTCGACGAGTGCCGGTTAAGAGCGGTGAAGCTCTTGAGCCATGTGGGTCTGGCGGAACGGATGAACCATACCCCCGGGGAACTTTCGGGCGGGGAACAACAGAGGGTCGCGGTCTGCCGGGCCCTGATGAACGAGCCGGAGATCATCCTGGCGGACGAACCGACGGGCAACCTGGACAGCAAGACCGCCGAGGGCATCCATGATGTTCTCTGGGAGATATGCCAGAAGGAAGGCCGTACCCTGATCGTGGTGACCCATTTCGAGCCATTGGCCAAAAGGGCGGACCATGTGTTGACCTTGAACGCGGGACAAGTCACCAAAAAACGCGGTTAAAGGGTTGCGGTTTTCAGGATTTATTTGGTTCTTTGGATTTAGAATAGAACGGCTATTTAGTCATCTTATCGGGTAATTAAAGCGAGAGGTCTTCAATGATCTGCCAGAAGTGCGGGTTGCGTCCAGCGACCGTGTTTTTCTCACAAACCGTCGGGAACGAGACGACTCAGTCCCACTTGTGCGAGAACTGCGCCCAGGAACAGACCAAGTCCTATAACATTTGGAACTCCTCGGTATTCCATCCCTTCGCCGCCCTGTCGGACTTGATCCACCATTTTGTCCCTTGGGGCGAGGCTAATATTCAGGAGGTCCCTTCCGAGCTGGGCGTGAACCAACCCAACGATGTGCAGATCCAATGTCCTCAATGCGGGTACCAGCTTTCCACCTTCCGACAGAATGGGAGGCTGGGATGCACCAAGTGTTACGAGTCGTTCCAGAATGTACTGGAACCCCTGATCTCGAACATCCACGGCAATGTGTTCCATGTGGAGGAAAAAACACAGACCGCCGAGGAGGGACCGACCGCCAATTCCCCCGCCACCGGCAACCCACAGGTCGAGGTCTTGCGAAAACAATTGAAGGAAGCTATCAAGAAGGAAAAGTTCGAGGAAGCGGCCCGGCTGAGGGATGAGATCAAGAATATGGAGCCGCCCCATGGCCTTTGAGGAACTATTGACTTCCAACCAGGAATGGTTCTGCCGGAAGGGCCCGTTTGACGAGGTCATCGTTTCGAGCCGCATCCGGTTCGCCCGGAACCTGGACGGCCGGAAATTCCCGCACCACGCCAGCTCGAACGAGCAAAAAGAGGTATTGGAAGCGGTGCAACGGGTGGTCTCCGGCCAGCCCGAGACCGAGAAATTGAAATTCATCCGCTTGAACGAGATCACCTCCCTGGACCGCCAATTCCTGACCGAGCATCAGATCATCTCGGCCGAACACGCCGCCAGCCTGGGGGAAAGGGCGGTGGCCTTCGATGACCGGACCGGGCTCAGTATCCTGGTCAACGAGGAGGACCATCTCCGGCTCCAGATCTTCCGCACGGGCTTGAGCCTCAAGGAGGCCTATCAAGACATTACCCGGATCGATCAGTCCCTGGCTTCCCGCCTGTCCTACGCCAAGGACGGCAAGCTGGGATACCTGACCGCCTGTCCGACCAACATCGGTCTGGGCATGAGGGCCAGTGTCATGGTCCACCTTCC
Source organism: candidate division FCPU426 bacterium (assembly GCA_963830915.1). GTDB lineage: Bacteria > Oederibacteriota > Muellerivitia > Muellerivitales > Muellerivitaceae > CAWHOE01. The sequence goes on along the minus strand of CAWHOE010000005.1, from coordinate 71,866 downwards.
TTCGCTGGTCTACACCAACCGAATCGCCCAGATACTCGGGGGGGTCGTCCAGGTGGGGCTGTCGGTCAGGGGTTTCCAGGGCGAGACGACCCAGATCGCCAGCGCCTTTTTCCAGATCTCCAACCACTCCTCCCTGGGCAAAAAAGGCCTGGAAATAGTGGATCATGTGGAAAGAGTCGCGCGTCAAATGGTAGAGGTGGAGAGTCAGACCCAGAAGGCGGTATTCGCCCAGGAAGGCGTCAAGGTCCAGGACCGGATCTGCCGGACCCTGGGGACCTTGAAAAACGCCAAAATGGTCTCCTTGCAGGAATCCCTGGACGGCCTTTCGGCCTTACGGGTGGGGGTGGAGCAGAAAATATTGACCGGTATCGACTTGCCAAAGTTGAACAGTCTTCTCATCTTGATCCAACCGGCCCATCTGGCGAAGATCGCGGCGAGGGAATTGAATCCCGAGCAGGAACTGATGGAAAGGGCGAGATTATTAGGTATGAACCTGAAGGGCGTGGAAGCCCTTTAAAGACAACCTCCTCCCTCAAAACCGGCGACATTACATTGATTTATCAACCCACTTAAGCTGAAATAGGTTGAAAGGCTTACAATTCAAGGAGAAATCCATGTTTGAGAGATTCACGGAACGGGCTAAAAAGGTCATTAATCCCCTGGCTAAGGAAGAGGCCCGCAGGCTGAACCATAACTTCATCGGGACCGAACATCTCCTATTAGGTCTTATCCGGGAGGGCGGCGGAGTGGCGGTCGCGGTCCTGGAATCCCTGGGCGTGGACCTGGAATCGGTCCGCATCGAGGTCGAGAACCTGACCACCCCCTCATCCGATACCTTGACCATCGGCGATCCCCAGTTCACCCCATCGGCCAAGAAAGTGTTGGAACTGGCCGCGGAAGAATCACAGAAATTAGGGCATAACTATATCGGCACCGAACATCTCCTTCTGGGCCTCATCCAGGAAGGGGAAGGGGTCGCGGCGCGCGCCCTGGAAAATTTGGGCGTTTCCTACGAAAAATCCCGGGACATGGTCATCAACCTTCTGGGCGGTACCTTCCCGAAGTTCTCCAAGCAAGTGAAGAAATCCAAAACCCCCGCCCTGGACACCTTCGGCCGGGACCTGACCCAAATGGCCAGGGACGGAAAGCTGGACCCGGTCATCGGCCGGGAGGACGAGATCGAACGGGTCATCCAGATCCTTTCTCGGCGCACCAAGAACAATCCGGTCCTCATCGGGGAGCCTGGCGTGGGCAAGACCGCCATCGCCGAAGGATTGGCCCAAAGGATAAAAGAAGGCAATGTCCCTGAGCTTCTCCTGGATCGCCGGATCGTGACCCTGGACCTGGCCGCCCTGGTGGCCGGGACCAAGTACCGCGGTGAGTTCGAGGAACGCCTGAAAGCCGTCATCAACGAGATCCGCCAATCGGGCAAGGTCATCCTTTTCATCGACGAATTACATACCCTGGTCGGCGCCGGCGCGGCCGAGGGAGCCATCGACGCTTCCAATATGCTCAAACCCGCCCTGGCCCGCGGGGAACTGCAATGCATCGGGGCCACGACCCTCAATGAGTACCGCAAATATATCGAGAAGGACGGCGCCCTGGAGCGCCGGTTCCAGATGATCATGGTGGACGAGCCCTCGGTGGACGAGACCATCCAGATCATCAAGGGACTTCGGGACCGTTACGAGGCCCATCACCGGGTCCGGATCACCGACGACGCCGTCGAGGCCGCCGCCCAACTGTCCCACCGCTACATCTCCGGCCGATTCATGCCGGACAAGGCCATCGACCTGATCGACGAGGCGGGCAGTCGCACCCGCCTGCGCATCACCACCATGCCTCCCGAGATCCGCACCCTGGAAAAGGATGTGGAAAGGATCAAGCAGGAAAAGGAAGAGGCCATCAAGACCCAGGAGTTCGAGCGCGCGGCCGACCTGCGCGACAAGATGAAGAAGATGCGCCAGAAGCTCCAGGAAGAAAAAGAGAAGTGGGAGAACATGAAGTCCAAGGAAGAGGCCCTGGTGACCTGGGAAGATATCGCCTACGTCGCCTCCAAATGGACCGGCATCCCCATGATCAAACTGGGCGAGAAGGAAAGCGAGAAGCTCCTGCGTATGGAGGAAGAGCTCCACAAGCGCATCGTGGGACAGGACGAGGCCATCGAGTCCCTCTCCAAGGCCATCCGCCGCAGCCGGGCCGGGATCGGGAATCCCAAGAAACCCATCGGAAGCTTCATGTTCATGGGGCCCACGGGCGTCGGGAAGACCGAGTTGGCCAGGGTCTTGGCCCAGTTCCTGTTCGACGATGAGGACGCTCTTATCCGTTTCGACATGAGCGAGTACATGGAAAAATTCAACGTCTCCCGCCTGGCCGGGGCTCCCCCGGGCTACGTGGGCCATGACGAGGGCGGGCAGTTGACCGAGAAGGTCCGCCGCAAACCTTACAGCGTGGTCCTGTTCGACGAGATCGAGAAGGCCCATCCGGAGATATTCAACGTCATGCTCCAGATCCTGGAAGACGGCCGTTTGACCGATTCCATGGGGCGGGTGGTGGACTTCCGCAACACGGTGGTCATCATGACCAGCAACCTGGGAGCGCGCGAGATCGGGGCCGAGAAAAACCTGGGGTTCCACTCCAGCGGCAGCGAGATGCCTTTCGACAGCATGAAGGGGAAGAATCCACGCCGAGTTGAAGCGGGCTTTCAACCCCGAGTTCCTTAACCGGGTCGATGACATCATCATCTTCCATCCCCTGGACCGGGAGCACATCGAGAAGATCGTGGATATCCAGCTCACCGAGGTCCAGACCCGCTTGAAAGAGAAGAGCATCACCATGGAACTGGAGCAGTCGGCCCGGGATTTCCTCATCGAGAAGGGTTACGACAAGGTCTACGGAGCCAGGCAGATGAAACGGACCATCCAGAAATACGTGGAGGACGCCGTCGCCGAGGAATTGCTCCGGGGCAACGTGAAGGAAAAGCAGCATCTGTTGCTCAAATCTGCCGGGGACAAACTGGTATTTTCGGTCAAGGATAACTTACCCGCGTCCCCAGCCTCCGTTTGAATCGAGGTTCTCCGATGGGCACGAAGCCGCGGGGGATCAAATGGCTTCGGGTGACCCTGGCGGTCCTGGCCGGGTTGGGAGGGGTCTACTTCCTCTTCAACCGCCTGGTGGACAACCAGCTGCGTCCGCTGGTCGAAAGGGAACTGACCAAGGTTCTCCAGGCCCCTGTTTCCATCCAGACCGTCCGGGGCGGTTTGACCGGGGACGTGATCCTGAACCATGTCTCGGCCGATCTGCCGGGCCATCCCTGGACCACCCAACTTCGGATCGACCAGGTGGCGGTCAACCTCCGTTTATTCGACCTCCTGTTCAAAAAAAAGGACCTGGAAAGCTGTTTCCAGAGCCTCGCCCTGATCCGCCCTAACGTGACCCTGGTCCGGCTCGAGCCCGAATCATCCGCCGCCCAGCCAGTTTCCCAGACCCAAGTTCCGTCGAATCCATCGGCGCCATTCAAGATCCCCTCCTCGATGAAGCCGGCCCCCAAGGTTTTCGTCAAACAAGGAGCCTTCTTCATCCAGGCCGGCAAGAAACCCCAAGGCCTGCTCACGCAGGTGAATTTCGAGGCTTCCTCCGTGGATGGCACGGGATGGTCCTTGGTATTCCAGGCCCATCCTGCCGACCCCCTGAGCCAGGGTGAGTTGAATTTCAACGGAAGCCTCCATCTGGATACCCTCAAGATCTCCGGCCGCGCTTCCTTGGACCAATGGCCCTTGACCGAGACGGGCGCGGTCATGAAGGACCTGGCCGGTTGGCAGTTGACCGCGGGTACCCTGACCGCCGAAAGCCCGATCGTGTTCCAACCCGGGCGGGGCCTCTGGTTCGACGCCAAGACCGATATCCATGACGCCTCGGTCGTGGCCCCCGGACCGATCGGGGTGGTCTTCTCCCATGTCAATGGCCGGGCATTCGTTCGGCCGACCGAGATCAATGTTCCCGGGGAGGTCGTACTGAACGTGGGTGAGACCAAGTGGACCGCCTCGGGGATGCTTCCATTCGACAACCGGGCCCTGTCCGTCCAGACCCGCACGGATAACCTTTATCTGTCCAGCCTGCTGAGGGATATCCTCAAGCTCAAGAACCTCAACAGCGACGGCAATGGAAGGGCGTCCCTGATGGTCGCCGGTTCCTTCCAACATCCGCTCATCGCGGGCGAGGCGGAGTTGGGCCTGTCCCATGTGGCGAACCTTCAAATGGATTCCCTCACGGTGAGGGGCACCTACTCGGAGGGCCAATTGGATCTCCAGGAGGTCGCGGGAAAGCTCTACAAGGGCCAATTCACGGCCCAAGGGAACATGCGCCTCAGCGGTCAGGAAGACGCGCCCATCTCTTTCCAGGCCGACCTGACCGGGCTGGACGCGAAGCAACTGGCCGCCGCTTTCGGTATCCAAAGCATGGAAGGCCAGGGGGAAGCCCAGGTCCGGATCAGCGGTACGGTCATGAACCCCACCTATTCCATCACCAATTCCATGGACCTGACCCGGACCTTGCGCAACACGGCGTTCCAGTACTCGATGAAGAACAATATCGAGTTCAACCAGGGCGGTTTGAGCGTCGTTTCCACCATCAACGGCAAAGCCAAGTTAACGAGCCATTTCACCGAAAAAGCGGACTCCTGGCAAATGGACCAGCTGGAGCTCCTGGTGACCAAGAAGGGCGTGACGAAAAAAATGTCCCTGAGCGGGGGCGGCTCCTGGCCCAAGGGCATGGACCAGCCGATCGACATCAAATTCTCCGGAAAGAACATCTCCCTCCAGGATCTTCCGGTCTTCAACGACCAGTTCCCCGATGTGTCCGGTTCGATCAAACTGGACGGTTTCCTGTCCGGCACCCGGAAGGACCTGGTCGCCGGTCTGTCCTTCTCCTCGGACAAACTGGGCTTGGGCAAGTTACCCCCTAAACCCATGACCGGGGAGTTGACCTGGAACGACGGCAAACTTGATTTCAAAAGGCTGGAAGTCGGGGACATCCTCAATGTTTCCGGTTATTTGAATTTTTCCGGGCCGGACGCGCCCCAAGACCTGAAGGTCCAAGCCCAGGGTGTGGAGATCGGGGACGTGGCGGCCTTGAGCGGATGGAATAACCCTCCCCAGCCTTTCCTGGGCTGGTTCACCGGCCGCATCCATTGCACCGGGGTACGGGACAATCCGGTCGTGGAGGGGGACGGGTTGGTGACCTCGCTGAAGGTCGGGGATTGGTGGGCGGATGAGGTCGAGGGTCTTTTGAACCTGGACCAGGGAAAACTGCAGAATCCGAAAGCTCAAGATCCTCCAGGGGAAGAACTCCCTTTTAGCCACAGGGTCCTGGGATAGCCGGTCCAATCCCGGGGTCATGGAACTGCGTTTCGCCGCCAAGGATTTCCAGCTGGGTAAAGGTCCCTTTCTCAACGGTGATTTCGATTGGAAAGCGAAAACAGGCGACCCCTGGTGGAAGAATTGGGAGGGGACCTTTTCCTCTGACGCCATCGGTATCGGCGACCCTAAAAAGAAGTTCTATCATTTCAACGATTTCTTCATGAACGCGTCCTGCAAGGACTCGGTCCTTCACGGAAAATTGAGGATGGGAAAAACCCTCTCCGGTTCGGCGGTCCTTGATTTTTCCCAGCCCGCCGCCCAGGTCCAGGCCGATCTCAAGATCGAACCCGTCCTTTTGTACGAGATGCCCGAACTGGCCCAATTCCTCCCGCCGACCGCCAAGGTTTCAGGGACCGTTTCGGGCCAGGTTAAACTGGAGAAGGGAACCTTCGACAGCCTTCCCTTATCGGGGGACATCCTGGTGGCCGATGGCAAGATCGAAAAATACAATTTCGATAAGCTGGAACTGAAATTCTCAGGGGACAAAAAGAAAATTTCCCCCTCCCTGGTCCTGGAAAAGGATAAGGCGAGGTATTCCTTGGAGGGGACGCTGGAATCCCCCTCGGCCATATGGGACCCGGGTTGCAAGATAGACCTGAACGGCCCGGTCCATGGGGAAAAATTGCTGAACATCCTGTCCCTCTTGAATGTCTCGACCGAAAATCACCGGGTGGGCGGCGATGTGGAGGGCAACCTGGCGATCTCCGGGACCTGGACGGGCCCTGAAGTCGCTTTTTCCATGACGGGGGAGAATCTGCGTTTCGACAATAATATCGTGCCCACCGCGGAACTCCATTTTTCCATGGGCGGGGGGAAGATCAGCCTGGACAAGAACCGGGTCACCCTTGCCAAAGGTCGGATCGATATCGACAAGGGGACCGTGATCCTGGATCCCAACGACCCAGGGCTCTATTCGATCGACCTTTCCGGGACCACCCAGAACCTGCCGATCGCGGGCATCTTCAATATGTCCAGCCAGATCCGGCTGGCGGGCAAGTTGTCCTTGGAACCCAAGGATGACCGGCCCACCTTCGAGGGCCAATTGTCCTTCCTGGAATCCGGAACGGACCCCAAAAAATCCACCCCTTTCGTCCTGGCCGCGAGGATCGACAAGAAAGTGATCAAATTGACCCCGCTGGACAACGACCAACCCCAACTGGTCGGCCAGTTGGACCTTTCCCAGGACCGGAAGATCATCTTCAACAATATCCAACTGCTCCATTCCACCGGGACTTTCTCGGTCGACGGGACATTGGACCTGGACGGCCAGAGCCACTTGACCTCGGACGCGGGGAAGATCCCCATCGAGGAAGTGGGGAAATGGTTCTTCTCCGATTTCCCGGTCAGCGGGACAGGCAATTACCACGTCATCTTTGACGGCAATCTGAACGATCCCATCCTGACCGCTTCCTTTTCCGTGGCCAATGGAAAGGTCGGCGACCTGAATTTCGATCTGTTGGACGGGAACCTTAAATCCCGGGACAACACCCTTTATCTGGGGAACAAGTCGACCCCCTTGGAGATCAGCCGGAGGGGCGTTTACAGTTTCCAGGTCTACGGCAAAACACCCTTCGCCCTCTCGGCGCCGGGCCTGGTCAAGGTCCGCAATGAGGAAATGGACATCAACGCGACGATGGACAAGGGCGATTTCAGCTTGATCCTGCTGGCGGGCCTGGCCAAGAAAGCCTCGGGCTCCATGGATTTCAACGCCCATGTGGGCGGGACGATGGACGACCCGGTCTTGACCATGGACCTGGACCTGAAAGAATGCCAGATGGTGCCCAGCATGGTGGCCCAATCCATCGAGGATATCAGTGGCCGGATCAAGGTGAGGGATAACAAGCTGGTCATCCAGGACTTGAACGGCAGGATCGGCCAGGGCCGGGTCTTCATCACGTCGCCCCCCATCGACCAGACCAAGATGGTGTTGGAAAATTTCATCCCCAAATATATCGACGTTCAGGTCATCACGGTCGGCGACCACGGCCTTTGGCTCAATGTCCCCTGCATCATGCGCAAGGGGGAATGGGGCGAGATCTATTTCTACGGCCAAACCCCCGATGTGCCCTTGCGGATCGAGGGACCCATGTCCGAGCCGAAGGTCATCGGGACCGCCCTTTTGGATTCGGGGCATTATACTTTCCCGGCCATCGCGGCCGTGGATGAGCACGGCCAAGCCATCGATTACAAGGAGTTGGCCGGGGTCCGGTTCGATCTGACCCTTCGGTCCGGGAAGAATTGCTGGTACTCCAACGAGTTCAACACCAATTATCTGGAACTCAAGGTGGATCCGGGCGCGGAGATCAAGATCGAGGGACGGGACGCGGACAAGACGCCGGAGGAAGCCGGGATCAAGAGCCATGGGGAATCCCTCGGCTCCAAGCAAGGGTGGCTGCGTTACCTGGGGCATGAGTTCAAGTTGGAAGAGGCGTCCCTGTATATCCCCATCGGAGCTTTGCCGACCATGAGGGGACGGGCCACGGATAAATTGAAGGACGTTCAGATCGTGACGACGGCCGGGATCCGGACGACCGACATGGATATTTGGGTGGATTTCAAAGGGACGTTCGGCAATATCGGCTTCACCCTGGATTCCAATCCCCGCTTCAGCACGACGGACAAGGAGATCCAGCAGAACATGCTTCTGTCCTACATCATGTTCGGCCGGGACATGACCGGTTATTCCAAGACGGTATTGGAACAGAAATACCAGGACTTGGGCGGGGTGGCCACCCAGGCCGCGGAGGACGCCCTGAATAGGGTCGCGTCGAATTACGTCAATACCAGCTTGCGGCCGGTCCTCCAGGCTTTCGGGGGGGTGGAATTGGACGTCAAGAGCAACGCCGCTTCCTATCTCCTGGGCGGGAACAACTCAGGCGTGACAACGGGTCCTGGTTATAACCAGATCGTCCCGGAGAACACCGGGAACACCCTGGCCGCGGCCGCTCCCATCTTTCAATTGCAGCTGAGCAAATATTTGAACCAGAACCTGTCCATCCAGACCAATGTGGGGCTCAATCACAACCTGGTGACCGATCAGGCGGGGATCCAAGGGCAATTGGGGCTCAAGTATGATTTCACCAAGGACCTTTCGGTCAACGCCATGACCGGCGAACGGGATGACGGACAACAGGAGACCAAGGCGGAGATCGCCTTTCACACCTCCTTGCCGGATATCAAGGGGGCGAAACCGGGGGATACGACCCGGCCCCGTATCATGCGCTTCGACGTCTGGGTGCTTGGTTTCGACAAGGTCCAGATCGTTTGGGAGACGGATAAGATCACCAAGGCCAAGGTCCGGATACTGGACGCGGATGGGAATGAGGCCAAGACGAAGGACGAGACGGACGACTATACCTACGACCATCAGATGGCGGTCGATGGGTTGAAACCCGAATCGGATTATCGGATCCAGCTCGTGGCGAGGGATCCCAACGGCAATGAGGTCGTCGACGAGCGCAAAGTTTCCACCGCGACCGAGTGATAACGGCTTAAAACTCAGGATAGTGTTTCGGCGTTGTTTCTTTCCTCCCAATGCCCGTTTCAAGCCCCTCAAACGTCCAAACAATGTTGGTTAATCAATTGCCGATTTAACTTTGACCATGCTAGAATACGCCCCTTTGCTCGCCAGGAAACCGCCTCTTTTGGGCTGGTGAACACATTCATTCGGAGGGATCCTTTTGTCTTTTTTCTTCAACAAACGCGCCATCCTTTGGCTTTTTTTCTGGTGCTGCCTGATGACGGCTTCGGCTTTCGCCCAGGTCGACCCCGAACTGGGAAAGATCGCCGCGGTCAAGATCGAGGGGAACAAGAACGTCTCGACCCTGGTCATTTTCGGCCACTTGGTGGAAAAGGAAGGGGACCTGTTCTCCCTTCGCCGCGCCCGGATGGACATCCATAATCTTTTCGCGACCGGAAGCTTCAAGAACGTCAAGGTGACGGTCACCCCGGCCGACAAGCTGGGCGAGATCGTCGTGACCTTCACGGTGGAGGAAAGACCCCTCATCAGCAAGATCATTTTCGCCGGGAACAAGAAGTGGGATTCCAAAAAGTTCCTGGAGGAGATCAAGACCGCCCCGGAAACGGCCTTCGATCAATCCAAGGTGAACGGCGATATCGAGATCATCAAGAAATTATACCTGGACGAGGGTTACTCCTCGGTCATGGTATCGGCCAAGGACCAGCTGGACCCGGAGACCAACAAGGAGACCCTGACCTTCCAGATCACCGAGGGTTCGGAGATCAAGGTGGGCGGGGTGATCGTGAAGGGCGCGGAGGTTTTCAGCGGGAAAAAAGTGGCCAACCAGATGAAGGACAATCATGAGGGCGATAAGTACAAGCCGGACCTGATCGCGGACGGGATCAAGCAGATCGAGGACTTTTATCATAACGAGGGCTATCTCAAGGCCGTGGTGTTGAGCCACGCCGAGAAAGTGGTCGAGGAGAGGAAGAAGGTCTATATATTCCTGACCGTCAAGGAAGGGTCCCAATACACGATGGGAACGGCCCAATTCCACGGCAACGTGGTCTTCGATGATGACGACTTGAACAAGGCCTTGGGCCTGAAAAAAGGCGACATCCTCCATAAGAACGACCTGGATGACGGCGAAAAGAAGATGAAGACCCTCTACGCCGATAAGGGTTATATCTATTCCAATATCGTCCCCACCATCACCTATGACGACGAGTTGAAAAAGACCGATATCACTTTCGAGATCACCGAGGGCCAGGTGGCCTATGTCCAGGATGTCAAGATCGTCGGGAACTACAAGACCCGGGACTATGTCATCCGCCGGGAGTTGGTCATCAACGCGGGGGATAAGTTCGAGGCGGACAAGATCCGTTTATCCGCCCAGAATCTTTACAACCTGGGGTTCTTCGACGAGGTCAATCCGGAGGTCGAACCGGGCGACACGCCTGGCAAGGAAGTCCTGATCTTCCGGGTCAAGGAAAGACGGACCGGCTCCATCAGCCTGGGCGGCGGTTACAGCTCGGTGGATGGCTTCGTGGGCAACGTCAAGCTTTCCGAGGACAACCTGTTCGGGAAAGGCCAGAGGGCCAGCCTGAACGTCCAATTCGGCGGTTCCCAGACCAGCTTCGATATCGGTTTCACCGAACCCTGGCTTTTCAATACCCGCACCTCTTTCGGGTTGGATGTTTTCTACACGACCCAGATCTACACGAACGCCGTGGCGGACCCGACCTATGGGTCGACCCAGTTCTATACCGAGGAACGGCTGGGGGGTACCATCACGGTGGGAAGGCGTTTGGACCGTTACTGGAGCATCTTCGGGGCTTACCTGTTGGAAAGGGTCCGGATCTACGACGTGGGTCCCTATTACAACATCCCCGGGACCGCCCAGTACATCCAATCCTCCAACAGCACCACGTCCAGTATCACGCCCCGCATCGTCTATGACAGCCGGGACAACTATTTCGACCCGACCTCGGGATGGAAGCATCAGTTCTCCATCGAGTTCGCGGGCGGTCCCCTGGGCATGGACACCAACTTCATCAAGGAGATCGAGGACACCAGCCATTTCATCGCCCTTCCCCAGGGTTTCGTCCTGGGAGAGCATGTCCGCTTCGGCGCGGCCCAGGGTTACTGGTTCGCCGGACGGGGCTACACGGACGTTCCGATCTACGAGAAGTTCTACGCCGGCGGCACCGACACCATCCGCGGTTACAACGAGCGCAGCGTGGGACCGGTGGCGGGAGGGAACGCCCTGTTCGTTTCCAACACGGAGTTGAAACACGCCATCGCCGGGCCCCTCCGCTTCGTGGTCTTCTTCGACGCGGGCGATTCCTGGAGCAACGTCTGGAACCTGGACGAATCCCAAGTGCAATTCGGGTCCGGGCTGGGTTTCCGCCTGACCATCCCAGGAACGGTCATGGCCATCCGGCTGGATTACGGCTGGCCGGTCGCGTCCCATCTGTCCGCCGCGGCCGCCCCTCCGGGCGGGGTGCTGCATTTCAACCTGGGGGATCTTTTCTAACCTGGCCTGAAATTCGGGATCAAGGTCATTGTCCCAGCGCCCCTGATGTCCTATCCTAGGGCGCATGAAAATCCTCCTCACCAATGATGACGGCATCCAGGCGCCCGGGCTCCGGGCGCTTTTTGAGGCCGTCCGGGACCTGGGCGAGATTGCCCTCTCGGCCCCGGACAAGCAGAAAAGCGCCGCGGGCCATTCCATCTCCCTGCATACCCCCTTCAAGGTCCAATCGGTCGACTGGCCTGGCGCGTCCCAGGCTTTCGCCATTTCCAGCACGCCGGCGGACTGCGTGCGTACCGCGGTCCTCAAGCTCCTGCCCTGGAAACCGGACCTGGTCCTCTCGGGCATCAACCAGGGCGCCAATTACGGGTCCCTCATCCTCTATTCGGGCACGGTCGCGGCCACGGCCGAGGCGGTCCTGCTGGGCATCCCGGCGGTGGCCATCTCACTGACCAGCCACGACTACCAGGATTTCACCGCCAGCGCCAAGTTCGCCCGCAAAATGGTGGAATGGATCGGGGAACGGGGGATGGCCTCCAACATCCTTTTCAACGTCAATGTGCCCCCGCTCACGATGGACGCCATCAAGGGCGCGGCCATGACCCATCAAGGGCAGTTCCGCCATATCGACGACCTGGAACCCCACCATGAGATGGAGGGCCATTACCGGTATGTCCTCAACAGCCCCAGCCTGCCGGACCTGGAAACCCCCGATTCGGACGTGTCCAAGGTGAGGGAACATTTCATCTCGGTGACGCCGCTCCATCTTGACCTGACGGCCCGGCATACCTTCAAGGATTTCGCCGAGTGGCCCTGGAAGGATCAAGCATGGATGGATTGAGGGAAGGGGCCAGGATGGCGGTGGGCTCATTGCCGATGGTCGATCCCCAGGCGGCCATCCGGGCGCAGCTGCAGGGATTCGCCGAGGTGCCGGCTTGGCCCCAGCTCCCCAAACGCTCCCCCAAAGAACTGGTCCACGTGCAAAGCCTTTCCGGCCTTCCCGGCATCACCACATCCCGGCCGGGCTGGTCGTTTTCGCCCTTTCTCCCGAGGACCTTTCCGAGGCCCACGAGGTACTCAGGACCGAGAACCAGGAGAACCGCCTGGAAAGGGCCGCCTTCAAGGCCGATGAGGCCGCCGGCTTTTTCGCGTTCCTGGATCCGGCCAACCGAAAATTCTTCGCCAATGTCCAGGCCGTCAAGGGCCAGACCCTGGGGCCGGTCAGCCTGGCGCTTTCCCTGCAGGATGATAACGGCAAACCCCTTTTATCCTCCCGGGGAGCGATGGAAGTCCTCACGGAGTATTTACTGATGCATTGCCGGTGGCAATTGAAGGAACTGTCCGTCCTGGGCAAGCCGGTGGTCCTGTTCCTCGACGAGCCTTCCTTGAACGGGAAATTCAAGCCGGAAGAATACGGCTTGGGCTGGGATGACATCCAGGGCATGTTCCGGACCATCCTGGAGCCCCTGCAGGAGGAGGAAGCCCTGACGGGCATCCATTGCTGCGGTCCCGGTCCCTGGACATGGGCTTACCAGACCCCGGTGGAATTCTTCCATTTCGACGCTTTCCAATATTTAGACGACCTGTTGCAGGACCCTTCCGGTCTGAAGGAATACCTCCGCAAGGGCGGGAACCTGGTCTGGGGGCTGGTCCCCACTTCCATGACCCATGGGAATTTCGCCGACCCGGCCGAGTTGGTGGACAAATGGGTTTGGGCGTCGGAAGAGCTGGCGAAAAAAGGCCTGGCCCGCGAGGTCCTCCAGGGAAGGTCCTTCTTCTCGACCGCCTGCGGCCTGGGGGGAAGCACGCTGAGCGTATCGGAAGAGGCGGTCCGCTGCCTGTCCGCGACCGTTTCCCTCTGGAAAACCATCGCCATCCAGCCGTGAGAGGGAACGACCGGGCTTGAGGACGGGACAAAAACCCTGATAAGATGGGTTCATATCAAAGGAGAGGTTTATGAGGGAAAAGATCGAGGCAGTCCTGAGCGAGATCCGTCCGATCCTGGTGGCGGACGGCGGCAACATCGAGTTGGTGGACGTGACTCCCGAGGGAGTGGTCCGGGTCCGTCTCCAGGGCGCCTGTCATTCCTGTCCCAGCTCCATGATGACCCTCAAACGCGGCGTCGAGCGCTTGATGATGGAACAGATCCCGGAAGTGGTCGAGGTCGTGGCGGTTTGACCGTCCTTTTGTCCTGACCGTTTTTAGTTGGTAGAATTTTCAAAGTCTTTTATACTGTGTCCACATTTCTCCTCCTTTCCCTCGCTCACGCTTTGAATCGTTATGTTCTTCTCGTTTTCCGGCCGGGGCATCCCGACCGGCGTGGAATTCATTTTTCCTGGAGGGCTTTTCTTGATCTCTCGATACACCTTACCGGCGATGGGGAACATTTGGTCCGAACAGGCCAAGTACGAGTCCTGGCTGAAGGTGGAGGTCGCGGCCTGCGAAGCCTGGGCCAAACTGGGAAAGATCCCGAAAAAAGACCTGGCCGTCATCAAGAAAAAAGCCAAATTCTCCGTCAAACGCATCGAGGCCATCGAGCGCAAGACCAACCACGACCTGATCTCCTTCCTGACCTCGGTGGCCGAGAATGTCGGCCCCTCCTCCCGGTTCATCCATCTGGGGCTGACCTCCACCGACGTGGTGGACACCGCCCAGGCCATCCAGTTGACCGCCGCGGCGGCCATCCTGATGGAACAGCTGGTCGACCTGCGCAAAGTCCTCAAAAAGCAGGCCCTGAAGCACCGCAACTCCATCATGATCGGCCGGACCCACGGGGTCCACGCCGAGCCCGTCACCTTCGGCCTGAAGATGGCCCTCTGGTATGACGAGGTCAGCCGCCAGATCGAGCGGCTGAAGCTGGCCGGGGAACAGATCGCCGTCGGAAAGGTCTCCGGCGCGGTCGGCACCTTCGCCAACATCGACCCCCGGGTCGAACAGCAGGTCTGCAAGCTCCTGGGGCTCAAGCCCGCCCCCGTCTCCACCCAGACCCTGCAGAGGGACCGTCACGCCTTTTTCCTCTCGGTCCTGGCGGTCATCGCCTCCTCCCTGGAAAAATTCGCGACCGAGATCCGCAACCTCCAACGCACCGAGATCCTGGAAGCCGAGGAATATTTCGCCGAGGGCCAGAAGGGTTCCTCCGCCATGCCCCACAAGCGCAACCCCCTGACCGCCGAGAGGGTGGCCGGGTTGGCCAGGGTCATGAGGGGATACGCCATCAGCGCCCAGGAGAACGTGGCCCTGTGGCACGAGCGGGACATCACCCACTCCTCCGCCGAGCGCGTCATCCTGCCGGACGCCACCATCCTGCTGAACTATATGCTCCACAAGTTCACCGACGTGATGGAGAACCTCAACGTCTATCCGGACCGCATGAAGAAGAACATCCAATTGACCCGGGGCCTGGTCTCCTCCCAGAAGGTGCTCCTGGCGCTGGTGAACAAGGGTTTGACCCGGGAGAAGGCCTACGCCATCGTCCAACGCAACGCCCTGAACGCCTGGAAGAACGAGCTGAATTTCAAGCATTTGATCCAACAGGAGCCGGAAGTCACCGACCGCCTGTCCTCCGCCGAGCTGGAGAAATGCTTCGACCTGTCGCACCATTTGAAGAACGTGGATTTCATCCTGAAGCGCGCTGGCATACTTTAGAAAAAGTAAGGTAAGGAGCTTTTATGGCCTGGCATGTGAATGTTTTCGTGACCCTCAAACCTTCCGTCATGGACCCCCAGGGCGCCACCGTCCAAAGGGCCCTGAACTCCATGGGCTACAAGAGCGTGGAGAGCGTCCGGATGGGCAAATTCACCGAGATGGAGATCGACGGGGCCCTGTCCGAGGCTGAGGTGAAGAAATTGACCGACGAGATCTGCGACAAACTGCTGGCCAACCCCAATATCGAGTCCTATCGCTTCACGGTGGAGAAAAAGTGAGGTTCTCCGTCACCGTATTCCCGGGTTCCAACTGCGATCACGATTGCGAGTGGGTCATCAAGGACGTCATGGGCCAGGACGTGGAGATGGTCTGGCATAAAGAGACCGACCTGAGAAAGCCCGATTGCGTGGTGGTGCCGGGGGGCTTCTCCTACGGCGATTACCTGCGCACCGGCGCCATCGCCCGCTTTTCCCCCGTCATGAAGTCGGTCGACGAGTTCGCCAAGAAGGGCGGGCTGGTCATCGGCATCTGCAACGGTTTCCAGATCCTCTGCGAGGCGGGCCTATTGCCCGGCGCCCTCATCCGCAACAAGAGCCTGCAGTTCTCCTGCCGCAACGTCTACAACCTGGTCGAAAGGACCGATACCCCCTTCACCGGCGCCTGCCAAAAGGGGCAGGTGTTGAAACTGCCCATCGCCCACGGGGAAGGGAGCTATTTCATCGACTCCGAGGGCATGAAGAAACTCAAGGCGAACAACCAGGTGGTGGTCCGCTACTGCGACGAGACCGGCCAGGTCACCCCCGGATCCAACCCCAACGGCTCGCTGGAGAATATCGCGGGCATCTGCAACGAGAAGCGCAACGTATTCGGCCTTATGCCCCACCCCGACCGCTCGGGCGAGGACATGATCGGGAGCCATGACGGCCAATATATCTGGAAGTCCATCATCCAATCCTTCGCGGGAGCCGCCCGATGACCACAGCCGAGATCGAGATCACGCCGAAGATCATCAAGGAACACGGCCTCAAACCCGACGAATACGACCGCATCTGTACCATCCTGGGCCGTAAGCCCAACCTGACCGAGCTGGGGGTCTATTCGGTCATGTGGAGCGAGCATTGCGGGTACAAGCACTCCCGGGCCCTCCTCAAGACGCTCCCCACCAAGGGCCCCACGGTCCTGCAAGGGCCGGGCGAGAACGCCGGCATCATGGATATCGGCGAGGGTTGGGCGGTGGCCTTCAAGGTCGAGTCCCACAACCATCCTTCCGCCATCGAGCCCTACCAGGGCGCGGCGACAGGCGTGGGCGGCATCCTGCGCGACATCTTCACCATGGGCTCCCGTCCCATCGCCTCCCTGAACTCCCTCCGGTTCGGCCCCTTGACCGACCCCAAGGTGAAGCGCCTCTTTACCGGGGTGGTGCGCGGTATCGCCGATTACGGCAATTGCATGGGCATCCCCACGGTCGCGGGGGAAGTGGTATTCGACGAAAGCTACAGCGAGAATTGCCTGGTGAACGCCATGTCCGTCGGGCTGGTGCGCCATGAGCAGATCATCCGGGGCCGGGCCACCGGCGTCAACAACCCCGTCATCTACATCGGCGCCACCACGGGCCGGGACGGCATCCACGGGGCCACCTTCGCCTCCACCGAGATCACGGATGAGTCCACCGAAAAACGCAGCGCCGTCCAGGTCGCCGATCCCTTCATGGAAAAACTCTTGATGGAAGCCACGCTGGAATTGATCCACGGGGAACTGCTGGTGGGCATCCAGGACATGGGCGCCGCCGGCCTCACCTGCTCGACCTGCGAGATGGCCAGCCGGGGCGGAGCTGGCATCGAGATCGATGTGGCCAAGGTCCCCAAGCGCGAGAAGGGCATGACCCCCTACGAGATCCTGCTTTCCGAATCCCAGGAGCGCATGCTCCTGGTCGCCAAGCCAGGCTGTGAGCAGAAGGTCCACGACATCCTAGCCAAGTGGGACCTGCACGCCGCCACCATCGGCTTCGTGACGGACACGGGGCGCATGGTGGTGAAAGAGAACGGCAAGGTGGTGGTGGATGTTCCCGCCGAGTCCCTTACCGAGGCGCCGGTCTATCATCCGGCCAAGTCCGAACCGGCCATCCTGAAGAAGCACCGGGAGTTGAGAGTCCACCGTTCCCGTGGCGCCCGACCACCAGGCGGTCCTGATGAAACTCCTCGTCGACCCCACCCTCGCCAGCAAACGCTGGGTCTATCACCAGTACGACCACATGGTCCGTTCCAACACCCTCATCCGTCCGGGCTCGGACGCGGCCGTCATCCGGGTCAAGGGGACCAAGCTGGGATTGGCCATGACCATCGACGGCATCGGCTCTTATTGCGCCCTGGACCCCTACGAGGGGGCCAAGATCGTGGTGGCCGAGAGCGCCCGCAACATCGCCTGCTCGGGCGCCCAGCCCATCGGCATGACCGACTGCCTCAATTTCGGAAGCCCCGAAAAACCCGAGGTGTTCTATTACCTCGACCGCGCCATCGCCGGCATCGGCGACGCCTGCCGGGCCTTCAACATCCCCATCACGGGCGGGAACGTCTCCCTGTACAACGAGAACCCGACCGGCCCCATCGACCCTTCGCCCATCGTGGGCATGATGGGTCTTTTCCAGGACGTGGAGACCAGGGTCACCCAGTGGTTCAAGAACGACGGGGACCAGGTCTATCTGTTGGGCGAGATCGGGAACACCATCGGGGGAAGCCGTTACCTGCAGGTGATCCACGGGAAAAAGACGGGGGCCTGTCCCCGGCTGGACTTGAAAGTGGAACTGGCCCTCCATAAGGTCCTCGTTGAGGCGGCCGGTACAAGATCCTTTCAAAGCGCCCATGACTGCTCGGACGGCGGTTTCGCCATCGCGCTGGCGGAGTGCTGTTTCACGGGCGCGACCCATGAGGCGAAGAACAAGGGTGTGAAGTCCTCCTTGCCTGGCAAGGGGCGGGTGGATGGACGGCTCTTCGGGGAGACACAATCCCGGGCCATCGTTTCCTGCAAGCCCTCGGACGCGGAAAAGCTGGAAAGCCTGGCGAAACGACTGGGTGTGCCTTTCGAGAAGCTCGGGGTGGTCGGCGGTGATACACTCATCATCGGCGAAGAGATCCATATCCCTGTTTCCACGGCGGGGGACTTGTTTTTCACCGCCATAGAAAAGATGATGTCGTAACAGACGTAAAAAGGACTTTCCTTGGCCCATTTTCTCGATGATGACAAGCCCCACGACCAGTGCGGAGTTTTCGGGATCTACGGCCACGCCGAGGCGGCCAAGCTGACCTATCTGGGCCTCCATTCGCTCCAGCACCGGGGCCAGGAATCGGCCGGTATCTGCACCATGGATAACGGACATCTCTTCAACCACAAGCGCATGGGCCTGGTCGCCGATATCTTCACCGAGAGCGTGTTCCGGGAACTGCCGGGCAAGACCGCCATCGGGCACGTCCGCTATTCCACCACCGGCTCCTCGCAAATCCGCAACGCCCAGCCCATCGCGGTCGAGTATTCCCGGGGAAGCATCGCCATCGCCCATAACGGCAACCTGGTCAACGCCCGCCGCATCCGCGACGAGCTGGAGGCCCGGGGTTCCATCTTCGTCTCCACCGTCGACTCGGAAGTCATCGTGCATCTTTTGGCCCGCAACAACAGCCACACCCTCATCGAGAGCCTGATCGAGTCCCTCAAATACGTCCGGGGCGCCTACTCGCTCCTGATCCTGTCCGACGACGGCATGCTGGGCATGAGGGACCCGAACGGGTTCCGTCCGCTCGCCCTGGGCAAGCTGGACGACTCCTGGGTCCTGGCCAGCGAGACCTGCGCCTTCGACATCATCGACGCCAAGTACGTCCGGGACGTGGAACCGGGCGAGATCGTGCTCATCAATGAGAACGGGCTGGTCTCCATCAAGCCCTTCGAGAACCACCCACTCCATGTGCATCTTCGAGTACATCTATTTCTCGCGCCCCGATTCCCGCATCTTCAACACCAGCGTCCAGAAGGTCCGCAAGCGCCTCGGCCATATCCTGGCCCAGGAGGCCTTCGTGGAAGGGGATGTGGTGGTCCCCGTGCCCGACTCGTCCAACATGGCGGCGACCGGGTATTCGGAAGAATCCAGAATCCCCTACGAGCTGGGGCTCATCCGCAACCATTACATCGGCCGCACCTTCATCGAACCGGACCAGTCCATCCGCGACTTCGGGGCCAGGCTGAAATACAACCCGGTCAAGGAATCCATCAACGGCAAGAGGGTCATCCTCATCGACGACTCCATCGTGCGGGGAACCACCATGCGCAAGATCGTGAAGATGCTGCGCATCGCCGGGGCCAAGGAGATCCACCTGCGCATCACCTCTCCCCCCATCATCTCGCCCTGCTTTTACGGGATGGATTTCCCCAGCCGGAAGGAACTGATCGCCGCGACCCATACCTTGGAAGAGACGAAGAATTACCTGAGGGTGGACAGCCTGTCCTATCTATCGGTGGCCGGCATGATGAAAGCGGTGGAAGGGACCCCGCAGGGCCATTGCACGGCCTGCTTCACGGCCAAATATCCGGTGGCGTTCGATGAGGAGACGGAGAAGTACAGCCTCGAACTCAACAAGTGCTAACCACGGCTGTTTAACCACCAAGTCGACTTTCTTGGTTCCTGCAAAAAGCTTAAGGCTTTATTACCACCATGCCGACCTTCTATTAAAAATATTTTAAAGAGGTCGGTATAGTACCGATTTCCTATATTTAATTAATTGGGAAATCGGCACAAGGGCACCAAGTTCACCAAGAATACATTTAATCAAAGAAAAATATTTGGTTTTGATGTCAGAACAGCAAATGGGCAATTTTAGAAATGCCTTTATGTTTAACCATTAAGAGTTTTTGGGTGTCTTGGTGTCTTGGTGCCCTTGTGCCGATTTTCCAAATGAATCAATATAGAAATCGGTACTATACCGACCTCATTAATTATCTATTGGAAGGTCGGCATGGTGGTTCAATGCCGTTCGTCGGTCAGTTAACGACTACCCGGTTGCGGCCCTTGGATTTGGCCTTATAAAGGGCCTGGTCGGCGTTCTTGATGACCTCGTGAAAATGCGCCGCCTTCTTGTCGGCCTGCGCCACCCCCACGCTGATGGTGATCCTCACTTTTGAATCCAGCATATCCTTGCCCTTGCCCTCTTTTTCCTCGCCCGTGCGCCGGCGGTGGGTCCTGATGACGAAATCCCGCTTTTCCAATTGGGCCCTGGCCTCATCCATCATCTTTTCCGCTTCCTTCAGGCCCGCCTCCTCGAAAACCACGCAAAATTCCTCGCCCCCGTAACGGTAGACCTTCTGGCCAAGGTGGGATTGCAGGTGCTGGGCCACCATCCTCAGCACGTTGTCGCCCTCCGCGTGGCCGTAGGAGTCGTTGAATTTCTTGAAGTGGTCGATGTCCACCATCGCCAGGACGAAATGCCCGGCCAGGGTGTGCAGATGGTCGTCCAGGGCCTGACGGTTGGGGATGGTGGTCAGGGCGTCCTGGTAGACCCGGCGCCAGTACATGTGGAGGATGGCGTGGAGGAACACGATGGAAAGAAGGGAATAGGAAAAGATGATGTGGAAACTGATCTCCGCTTGGCTCCTTAAGGGGTTGGGAACCAGTCCCACATAGAGGCCCAGGTAAAGAGGGACCATCCCAATAAGGAAGGCGGTCAGGAACGATTTGATCTTGGGGTCTTCCAGCTTATAAGCCACCAGGCCGAGCAGGGCGAAGGAGAGGGCGCAAAATTCCGGCCAGCCCGAGGCCTTGTTGGATAGGACGCTCCAATAAAGGATCTTAGGGGGGATGTCGGGCGCCCAACCGTAGAGGGCCACCAACAGGATCAGGGGGAAGAAGGCAAGCAGAAGCCGGCTCACCGTGTGGTCGCTGGCCAGTTTGCTTTCCTTGATGGTGAAGAGGATGGAGAAATAAAGGGGCAGGCCCACGGTCAGGATGGGGAAGGCCACCAGACGGGCGTTGTCGGTGGGGGTGAGGGAAGAAGGGTGGAGAAGGTAGTGGTAGAGGCCCAGGACCGACAGGGCGGCCCAGAAGATGCGGGTCTGCTTGATCTGCCAGCCCAGCAAGGCGGTCAACAGCAGGCAAAGGTCCGGGATGTAGATGAACAGGCTGGTGACCGACTTATGGGCGGTAAAAGCGGGAAGGATGGGCAGGAAATAGACGAAAAGGGGCAGGACGCAAAGGGCCAGATAGACCGAGACCCACTTCAATTTGGAAGTCTGTTCAGGCACTTGAGGTTCCTTTGTCGTTTTGGTCTTTCAGGACCGCCGTTCAATGTAACCCCCCAGTGTGGTTTTGTAAATAAGTTGAAGGACGGGGAAAGTTTACGAACAAATGAACTTTCCTTGGGTTTCAGGGAAAACAGGGTTTATTTGTCTCTTTGGTTTATAATGTCCAACGAAGTTGATGGTCGGCGATTTTGACGGATCGCCGGGCCCTTTTTATTGCCGTTAAAAAACAAACAGGGGAAACTTATGAGGATGAGAGATATTTCAGCCGCCACCCTATCGTTCAATGCCGAAAAACTTCCTCACGCCCCGAAAAAGGTCGGCCCAAAGAACGGTATTCATCCTGGCCCTGCTCTTTGGCTCATTCATTCTTTCCGTGTTACCCGCCCGCGGCCAGACGACACAGGCGCAAGTTGTCCAAGAGTGGATCAAGACGCAAAACGAAAAGCTTCCCGCCTGGCTGAAAAACGTCCCTGAACTATACCTGCGCCAAAGCCATCCTTTTCCCGTTCGGCATTGGGACAAAAAGCTTTCCCTGGGGGACGGGGTAAAATTAGGGCTTCCCGAGGTGGCGCCGCCCGCCAAACTCGATCTTTTATATGAAGCGATGGTGGAGGGTCAGACCATCGTTTGCGCCAAGTACAGGATCTCCGAAATGAACCATGACACGGTCCTTTTCCTTCTTCAGCCCTCGGGCTTGAAGCCCCTGTTGGAACTGATCTTATGCAGCGATATTGGGCTGGTTCAACTTGGCCCTCAAGCGCCGACCTTGATCATGACCCGCGAATCAGCCTGCGTTCAAGGCAACCACTCGGACCGTCTTTACCGGCTTCAAAAGAACGGTACCTTACAGCCGCTGGTCAGTTTGGCCGGATACCATGGGGGTTGGGCCGCCTTTGACCTCAATCGGGACAGCTGGATGGAGATCGTCGATTCGAAAGCCCTCAGCCAATATCCGGCCGATCTGAAGGACAAACTCATCGAGATGAAAGTGTATGACGGATCCGAAAAGCCTGAGATCCAGCGCTATGACATTTATCAATGGAAGAACGATAAATTCGAACGAGTCGGCAGATATTTCGGGCATGATGACCTGTGGAACAAGGAACCCGTGGAAAAGAAGGCCGGGGCCGATTAACGGGCTGTTGGACCACGAACCCTTATTAAAATAAAGGGTGACCATATGAAGTTCAGCGATTACATTATCCGCGATCCCAAGATCCTGAACGGGGTACCCATCATCAAGGGAACGAATATCCCCTTGGACACGGTCCTTCGCCAGTTGGCCGCGGGCGATTCTCCTGAAAAGATCATCAAGACCCATCCCGCTTTATCGATGGATTCAGTCAGGGCGGTCGTCGCTTTCGCGGCGGCATCCTCCCGACACGTTCCCGGGAAACCCTCCACCGATAAAAAAGCCAAGACCCTCCAAGTCCTTCGCATGATGCTCAAGAAAGACCCGGGCAATCAAAGGGTCAAGACGTTATTGACGCGTTTGGAAAAGGGAAGCGGCGCCCCGAAGAAGACGCCCCAGGCAAGAGCGATGACCATCGAAGTCGCCGATCAATTGATCGGCCGGGGTCTTTATGCCGACGCCGCTAAGATCCTCGCTTATTTGCAAAAGAGGGACCCCCATAATTTCAATTTGAAGAGAAAACTGGGGACGGTGATGAAATTGGTGAAAACCCGGGGAAGATGAACCGGCTAACTTGTCCATGATAGGGACCCCTTCGACGGGCTCAGGGCTAATTATAAGTTGTCTAATCTGGGGACCCGTCGTGGACAAAGAAAATAATTCTAAAACCCAACATAATGAAGAAGCCCTTTGAATGGTTTGGAGCGTCTAAAAGAAAGAGTTGCTTGGTGGCGTAACGCTCAAAGCTTGGTTACTTAATAAAAGTCGAATATCAAGGGAGGATGGTATGCGTACATTGGCTTGGATTTTATTAGTGATCATGGCGTCCGCGGGAGTTTGCCAGGCGCAGGACGATACCGCGACTACCACTCCTAAGACCAAATTCCTTCCGATCGAGATCCAGACATTTGGCTGGGGAAAGTACTCCTCGAACGGCTTTTATTACGACGGGCTGCCGCTCCAAAGCTACCGCCAATTCGAGAAAGTGATCGACCCGTTGGGGGACCCCCAGGCCAGCCAATTGATCCACTCGGCCGAAAACAATGACGCTTGGGGACAACCGCTGTTATGGGGTGGGGCGGTGGTTTGGGCCGCGGGTCTTACCGATTTCGTCATCCAGATGGCCAATATCGGCAATACCACGACCACCACGGATCAATACGGGGACACCATCACGGTCCCCGCCAATACCGACGTCGGGCTGGCCGTTGCCATCTGGGGCGCGGGAACCGTCGCGTGTGTCGTGGGCTTTATCCTGGAAAGCGACGCGGGGAACGACCGCTACAACGCCGTCAACCGTTACAACTATCAGGTCCAACATGATAACGGCTTGTCCCTGATGATGCTGCCCAACACGCATCAACCAGGCTTAGCGTTCACCCAGCGGTTTTAAGCCTCGCGCGGATAATTAAATCTCGGAAGAGTTAAGATTGTCCATGATGGCTGTGCCCTAAAGTAGAGCAAGTTGGGCACACTTTAGGGTAAACCCTGTACTGCCGTGTCATGCAGCGTGCGAAGTTCTGCTGCGTGGTGACGAAGTCCATGCCCTGAAGGGTGGTCGAAGAGCTCTCCTTCCGGGGTTGGTACAGGGGGACCCGTCGTGGGCAGTTCGAACCCATTGGTTTTGATATTTAAATAAGAGTTCTTAAATTCACGGAGGTGGCAAGTGTGGAACCGTTCGACTTTTTTTTGGATCTTAATTTTTCTGGGAGGCCTGGCCATGGTTGAAACATCGATGGCCGGATCCATGGGTAAGCCCCTTTACGACAACCCGAAGGAAGTTCAGCCCCTGGGGAAGGGACAAAGCATTCCCAACGGCGAGCTGACGACCCTTGAGGGGAAAAAGGTGGACCTGCAAACCCTCGTTTCCCGAAAACCCAGCGTCCTCATTTTTTACCGGGGAGGCTGGTGCCCCTATTGCAACCTCCAAATGGGTCAATTGGTGAAGGTCGAGCCCGACCTGAGGAAGATGGGGTACCAGGTCTTGGCCATCACCCCGGATAAGCCCGAGAGCCTGCGTGAAAGCCTTGAGAAACATGGAATACAATACACCCTGCTTTCCGACCGTAAAATGGAAGTGACTCGCCAGTTCGGCCTAGCCTACAGGTTGGACGCCCAAACATTGGACAAGATGAAGGGATTCGGGGTCGATCTGGAGAAAGCCACGGGGAATTCCCTCCACGAATTGCCCGTTCCGGCGGCGTATGTGGTGGATACCCGGGGGCTCATTCACTTCGTTTATTACAACCCGGACATCAAGGTCCGGGTGGACCCGCAGGAGTTGCTGAAGGCGGCGAAAGAGGCCTTGTCGGGTACAAAAGGGCCAGGCTAACCGATCACACTTGAGGGCGCTTGGTTTACTTGTCCACGACGGTGAGGTGTAGTGGACAAGGAAAATTTCGTAATTTTCAAGGTTGTTGCCACAAATTAGATTTAAATGATGTCGTCGATTCTGATGAAGATTAAAATCAGACTTATTGAATTCTAGTATTAAAACGAGGTCATATGCCTGAGAGATCATCAAAAATCAATTCTAACGCCGATTTGATAATCGTTTTGATTTTCTTATCCTCAATGTTGGTCACTCTAACGGTAGGTTTTTGGTCCGGTCTTTTCCTGGTCCTGGCCGGGTTGGTCTACGCGATCAACACCGAGATAGACTACGAGACCTATCACCTGGAGGTACGCCAGTATAAATACGCTGGCTTCTGGATACGGACAGGTAGTTTGATCGTGGATTCAGGATTGACCTTTGCCCTGATCGACCTGATGTTCCTTGTGAATAAAAAATACGCCTTTAGTGAAAATTCCAATATGTGGTTCGTGCTTTCCATGACCGTTCTTACCCTTTATATGCTCAAACGATGGGGGCAATCCCCGGGCAAGATGGCGATGGGGATCAAAGTGGTTACGGCAGATTATCAGCCCATCGGTTGGAGGCATATATTTTTAAGGAACTTGCTGGATATCCTACAAAGCCTAGGTTACTTGACGAAAGTGTTTCTGGTCGCTTTCGGAATTCTTGACCTCAATTTAAAGATCCTTGGCGACAGTGTTCTGCCGCCGGACACCTTTAAATTCATGTCAGATAAATTCAAGAACTTAATGATGTTCTGGACCTTTAGCGAAATCCTTGTGTTGTTGACCAATGACCGCCGCCGGGCCCTGCATGATTTTCTCGCTGGAACGGTGGTGATCGTCGAGGAAAAGGTCACGCGATACCGATGGGCCTGGGTAACGGGCGCTATCCTTTGTTTGATCTTTTTTTTCTTGCTTATATTCACCCAAGGCCAATACGCTTTCATTGAAAGGGCCGAAAAAGGGGATGCGGCCGCCCAGCGGGGAATCGCGCAGTGCTATCAGGTGGGGATGGGCGGGTTCTCGCAGGATCAAGGATTAGCCTTCCAGTGGTATCAGAAGGCCGCCAACCAGGGTGACGCAAAGTCACAAAACGAATTGGCCGAAATATACGAGAAAGGTGTTGGGGTGCCCGTAAATAAAGCGGAAGCGATCCGTTGGTATACCCTTGCCAGCAAAAGCGGAGATTGGACGGAGGCTAAAAAAGCATCGATAGCATTGGATCTTTTAGGCGTCAAACAAAAATAAGGGAACATCCGCTATTGGAAGGTTGGGTTGTTTTCATATTGTCCACGACGGGGACCCCTTCGATGCGCTTCGCTTACTCAGGCCAAATTATAAGTTGACCAATCTGGGGACCTAGAGTGGACAATAAGTATGTACGGTAATGTTCCGTACAATATGGTATATTTGGAACAGAGGTATGGCCATGACGAAAGCTCTTAAAACCAAAGAAGAACGCATCGAACTGAGGGTAAGACCCCAGGATAAGCGATTGTTAGAAAAAGCCGCCCAAGCGCAGGGTTTGAGCCTGAGTTCTTATCTCGTGACAAAATCCATCCACGCGGCCCATGAAAACGCGGCTGTTTACAAAACCTATAGTCCGTCCCCCAAGGACTTGAATTTATTCCTGCGTCTCTTGGATAACCCTCTCGCGCCCAACGAGAAACTTAAGGCGGCGGCCCGGCGCTACCAAAAAGAAATATCCTAACTCCAGTCCTAATGGCAAAGCCCCAATGGCGGTTCATTTCGATCATCCAAAAACCCGAACTCCGATCGTTTGATTGCGGGATCCCCGAGCTTAATGATTATTTAAGGAAATTCGCCGGTCAGAACCATCGCAAGGGTTTGGGCAGTACTTATGTTCTTGTTCCCGTCGAAGGAGAACCGATCGCGGCGGGTTACCACACGTTGAGCATGGCTCAGGTGGAATTACGGTCCCTTCCGGAATCTCACCGCAAAAACCTTCCCAAATATCCGGTTCCCGCTGTCCGATTGGCCCGTCTTGCCGTTGACCGAAAATGGCAGGGAACTGGATTGGGGGAGATGTTATTGATGGATGCCATTCGCCGGTCTGTCGTAGCTGTTCAATCCGTCGCGGCAAAGTATATGATCGTAGACGCAAAGAATAAAAAAGCTGAGGGGTTTTACATCCAGTACGGGTTTTATCCTTTTGATGAAGGCTCGCGCTCACTCGTCGCGGCTATGGACACATTAAAAGGGCTTTTCAAGTAAAAAATATTGTCCATGACGGCTGTGCCCTAAAGTAGAGCCCGTTGGGCACACTTTAGGGTAAACCCTGTAGTGCTGTGCCCTATAGCGTGTTTCGGTTTCTGAAACTCTGCTATAGGGAGGTCTACTACCTGGGGTCCCTCCGTGGACAAGACATCTAGCTTCTAATTGGTCCTTCCGATAAATCCAACATTGACTCTTTTAGAAATAGGTATCAAATAGACCAGCAGGGGAGCGGGTCATTTTCCCATTCGTCTTGGGGGAACACACCGAATGACATTACACGAGGCTCTCCGTGAGAAAATTTCTCATCCTGGTCCTGCCCCCATTGTTGGCCGCATCCTTGATCCTTACCTCTTTTTCCTGCGGGGGCAAAACCGACAACCCCACCTCCCCGGGTGGTAACAGCAACCCAACCAACACCCTCACGTCGTCCTTTACGCCCACACAGACACCTGTATTTACCGCGACCTTTTCTTTGACCCGAACGCCCACCAACACCCCATTGAATACGGCCACTTTTTCCGCCACATCTACCTCCACCGCTACCCCAACGACAACCTTTACCCCCGTCAACACGGACAGCCCGACAGCGTCCCTGACCCCCAGCAATAGTCCGACATCAACCAATACCCCAACCATCACCTTTACGCCCACTGACACGTTGACAGCGACAATCACGTCCACTCCCTCGAACACGACAACCGACACACCCACCAATACCTCGACCATTTCTTCAACCTTTACGAATACACCCACCAACACACCCATCCCCGGTTCGTCCTGGACGCCCCAAACCCTCCCCACCTCCGAGAACTGGGAGCTAGTGACCTATGGGAATGGGACATTTGTGGCTATCGCCAATGGTAGCGCGGTCGCGGCGACATCGCCGGATGGCATCACTTGGACGCCCCGCACCCTCCCCAGTTCACAAAGCTGGCGGTCCATGACCTACGGGAACGGGGTTTTTATGCTTGTTGGTTTTAATTGCGCGGTAGCGCTGACATCGCCGGACGGGATCACCTGGACGCCCCAAACCCTTCCCAGTTCAAATTATTGGACGTCAGTGGCTTATGGGAATGGGGTGTTTGTGATCGTCGCGGATGGTCCCAGCGCGGCGGCGGCGACATCGCCGGATGGCATCACTTGGACGCCTCAAACCCTCCCAAGCTCGCAGTACTGGTACGCGGTGACTTACGGGAATGGGGAGTTCTTGGCGACCGCTTACGGCCAGGCGGCGGCCACATCGCCGGATGGGGCCACCTGGACGCCCCAAAACCTCCCAAGCTCGCAGTATTGGCAGTTACTGGCTTATGGGAATGGGACATTTGTGGCTATCGCCAATGGTAGCGCGGTCGCGGCGACATCGCCGGATGGAAGCACCTGGACGCCCCAAACCCTTCCCAGTTCTCAAAACTGGTTATCCGTTACCTACGGCGATGGGGTGTTTGTAGCGGTTGGTATCAATAGCGGGGTGGCTGTGACATCACCGGATGGCATCAACTGGTCCGCCCCCAACCTTCCCAGTACACGTCCTTGGACGTCAGTGGCTTATGGGAATGGGACATTTGTGGCGGTTGCCGCCGGCCCTAGCACCATCGCGGCGACATCACCTTAAGGAAATGTTGCAAGTGGGCTTTCCTGAAGTTGAGAGAAAAATAATCAATGACAGCGAGGAGGTATCCATTAATACCAGTCTAGTTTCGAATGATTTCTGTGGAATTTAGAGGAGGTTAGCTTTGATGTTCTCAAAAAGAATGACAAATACCCCTTATAGAAAGCATTTAATGAAATAACCTTTATTGAGTGAAGGTTTGTGATTTTACTCATATTGAGATGTTTGTAATAGGTTTAACATTTAAAAAATATGCTGTTTTGGAGGTTTTTTTATGAAACGTCACGTTATTTTTATGCTTCTTTTCCTTTCTGTGGTTATCACGGCATTCATTAGTGCTTGCG
This sequence comes from candidate division FCPU426 bacterium, assembly GCA_963830915.1. Lineage (GTDB taxonomy): Bacteria > Oederibacteriota > Muellerivitia > Muellerivitales > Muellerivitaceae > CAWHOE01. The sequence goes on along the minus strand of CAWHOE010000005.1, from coordinate 42,851 downwards.
GGAGTAATAGTCCTTCGGCCCCCTCTAAAAATCCACCCGCGCCTACTCCTACCTTTACACAAGCCTGTTGGGTCGGGACCTCACCCACCTGCACACCGACCTTTACATATACAAGTACTAACCTACCGACTCCAACGGGCACTTGGTTTGGTTGCCCCTTTCCCTCGACGATGGGAAATATTTCGGGGGCCCTATCGGGTTATCCTTCGGGATATTTGATAACCGAAAGTTTCACGTTGACTGGCGCCGGGGTAATCACGGCCTTAAAAACTTCGTTAACGAATGCTACTGGTAATGTGGAAATGGCGGTTTACAGTGATTGTTCGGGTGTACCTTGTTCATTACTGGGAAATACCAATTCTCAATCGGCGGTGACGGGTGTTAATAATTTAGCCCTCACCACGCCTCTTTCGCTCCAACCAGGGAATTATTGGATCGCGGTGCAAACCCAAAATGGGACAAATTTAAACTATAGTTCAGGCGGTGGAACGGTTGATTATCGGCTTTATACCTTCGGAAGTTTCCCTGCGAGTTTACCGAGTACTGGGTGGACCCAAACTTCCGATCAAATAGTATTTATCGCGATTTATTGTGTCAGTACACCAACCCCAACTTATACGTTCACACCAACATATACTTTTACCCCCACCAATACCTTTACGCCAACATCAACGTTTGTATATCCCTTTAAACTTTCATTCGGAGGTACTGGAACAGGGACCGGTCAACTTTCTGGTCCTACTGGAATAGCTGTTGACGGTTTGGGTACCGTATATGTGGCTGATTCAGGCAACAACCGGATACAAAAGTTCGATACCAGCGGAAATTTCGTCGGTACGTTAGGCGGGCCGGGAACCGGTAATAGCCAATTCAGTGCTCCTCAAGGTTTGGCTGTTGATAGTTCAAATAACCTTTACGTTGTAGATGCTTTAAATCAACGTGTTCAAAAATTTAACTCAAGCGGAACATTTTTATCTCAAATAGGGCCTGGTTGGACAGGGGGCGGATTCGATAAATATATTTGGGGTATCGCGATTGGTCCTTATTCTGATTTGTACGTAATGGATGGAACTTATTACGCCAATAATGGCCGTATTTATCAGTTCACAACAGGCGGAACTTATATGAATGAATTAGGAGGATCACTACCTAATTCACTTAATTTTGTGGCTGTTAATTCTTCGGATGACCTTTATTTTTCAGAAAGCCAATTTATAGAAGAAATGAGTTCTAGTGGTGGTCAGATTAGAACTTGGGGTGGTTCCGGAGCGAGTAATGGTTTATTTGCCGGCCCCGTAGGAGTTGCTATCGATAGTTCAGGAAATGAATTGGTCGCGGATTCGGGTAATAAAAGAATACAAAAATTCGATTCTTCCGGAAACTTTTTGGTTTCCTGGACCAATGGTTTTAACCAACCTTGGGGAATGGCAATCGATAGTTCTGGAAATGTGTATGTGACGGATTACGGAAATAATAATGTTCAAAAATTCGCCCCGTATTGAGTGAAGTATAAGGGACCGAGGTTAATTAAAACGAAGAATTGAATGAATTTAACAATTAAATTGTTGATCACAAAGGCATGTACCTAAGGGTACGTGCCTTTTGTTTATAATGGGAACGAATTCGGATGAGGCTTCAAAAATGGACACTGTTGGCCAGGCACCTTTTTATTTAGCAAGGAACTTTCGGGAAAATAGGGAACGCATATTGAAAATTCTTTCTGTATTGCGGGTTATTCTGTTCGTTGCCCTTATAGTCGGCTCATTGCCTTGGCCATCCCTTGCCCAAGATAAGGTCATCATCCAAAACATCAAAGTTAAAACGATATCCAACCACCATTCTTTTATCTCAAGGGGAAGCAAACAACAGATCCAGGTTTACGATATCTTATGCATTGGTCACGATGTTGGACGAGAGGTTTTTTATTCCGACAGGCTATTCGATACCTGGGATGGCCTTCCCGATTTTGTCAAAAAGGCCACCCGCGTCACCATCAATTGCGACCAATACGGTCATCTTTGGGCACTGACGGTCTTCTACCAACCGGACCTCAAAAGTGATCGATACACCCAGCGGAATTACCTGTATGACACCACGAAAAAAAAGATCCTTTATGAAAAAGCCATAATCAATTCAGAAGAATACTTGGCGACATGGATCCACATCAGCCCCGAGGGAAAGTATCTGGCCGAGGTGGATACCATGGAAGGTGGGGGGGCTGCCGAGATTTCGGAAATATTAGACGCGAAAACCTTTAAGTCCATTCCTGGGCTGGAGAACCTCGTGGAACTCAGGAATTTATTCATGGGGGAAAGGTACATCTATGGGGTATTCAAGGACGAGGAGACGGAAAGCCGGACGGACTGTATTTTTGATACACAGACGAGTGTTTGTACCCCTGTCGATACATCCTATGGGTTGTTCACGTACGTGGATTTGCCGGGACGGGGAATGTTATTTGGCCAAGCGGAATTAGAAAATTATACAGGGGATGATTACTTATTAAAATTGCCTGGGTTACAGCGGTATTTCCCACCGCCCGATCTGGACAATGGCGTCCCATTCCGGAATCGGCAGGGTTCGGTGATAGGGGTTTATAACGAACATGGGGCCAGTTTCTATGACCAGAATCTGGGGTTATTGAAGTTCTATCAGTCGACCCCGAACAAAACCGATTCCATTCTTGAATTGGACCCTGAAATAAAAGACGGCAAGGTCGTCCAGGGTGATAACCGTGTGGTTGTGGGCACTTACAACGGAATCACTGGGAATTACGAGAAGTATCAAATGGGACAGGGGCCCCTATCACCAACGGTAGACTGGACCGATGATGAAGGGGGTGGAATAATTTCTGTTTTTCCCGACTCGAGGTCGAATGGCTTTTGGATGATCTTTTACGAGGATAATAGTCACAGCCTCATCGCTTATGTGGGTGAAAACCTCAAGATCCAAAAGATATTAAGGACTGATTATCGGTTAGGTGGTTATTGTCGATTTGATCCAGACCGTTATGCCATTTTGGTCGTTGGGAAACCTAACGAGATGTGGGTATTTCCATTGAATTAACCATGTACATGTCGGCTTGCCCTGAGGTGGAGTGGAAATAATGGTGAAATTCCTAACAATCGCTTCTCTATGGCTGGGGATCATGGCCCTTCTGGGTCAGGGGTTTCCGGCCTGCGCCGAGGGCTACAAGTGGGCCGCACAGTGGGGAAGTAATGGAACGGGGGATGGGCAGTTCAATTCCCCGACAGGAATAGCGGTCGACGGGGCTGGAAATGTTTATGTTTCGGACACAGGGAACGACCGAATCCAGAAGTTCAGTCCCAAAGGGAAATACCTCCTGAAGTGGGGAAGCCGGGGGGAGGGCGAGGGCCAATTCCAGCGGCCGGCTGGTTTGGCGGTGGACAGGGCCGGAATCCTTTATGTGGTGGACGCGGGAAATTGCCGTATCCAGAAGTTCGATGGCCAGGGGAACTTTGTTTCGGCTTGGGGAAAACGCGGGAATAGCATGGGCGATTTGGGCTATTACGATGTGGAGCCCAAAAGTGTCGCGCTGGACAAGGCCGGGAACGTGTATGTGGTGGATGGCCGCATCCAAAAATTCACTCCCAACGGGAAATTCCTCACCTTATGGGGAACTTTCGCGAGCATGAACGGCAACACCCAATACAACTTTACCGACATCAAAAGCCTGGCGGTGGACGGCAGGGGCGACATTTACGCTGATGACGTCTGGATTTCCAAATTCGGTCCCGATACCCATTACCTAGGGGAGATCGGCACTGACGGCAAAGGCGAAGGCCAGTTCCATCTCCCTTGGGGGCTGGCGTTGGACGCCTTGGGCAATATCTATGTGGCGGACATGGGGAACAACCGAGTCGAAAAATTGGATCCCCGGGGGAAGTTCTTGACCGCTTGGGGCAGTGAAGGCTCCGGCAAGGGCCAATTCGAAGGCCCCTGCGGCTTGGCGTTGGATGGCTTGGGGAATGTTTACGTCACCGATCCAGGCAACCACCGCGTCCAGAAATTCGAGCCATAAAGAGGGAAACCCAGTCTGACCCTTTATTACAATAGACTTTGTCCTTAACCAGAACCAAATCAGAGTATTATAGTGAAATGATGTATATGAGGGTTTGGTGGAGTCAGGACGGCTCACCTTTGGTTTTTCATACCTATATGAAATAGAGGTGGTGTATATATGCCAAAAGGGAATAAGAACGATCTGAATCTCAACATCCCAACGCCAAAATTCGATACCGCTTGGGAACTCATTACTTTATCCATAAAAGTCTATTTGAAATGTTTTTGGTTCATCGCGAAAGTTTATTTCTTCTTTGTTGTGCCAATCGCCGCGCTGAAATATCTTTTGATTCCACATGGGAATTTTTACGAAAGATTGAATTTTGATATTTCCGCAAACGCATTATTCCTTCCTTTGGTGATGCCCACGGTCATTTACGGGGTCGCGCGGTATTTAAAATCCAAAACCTTTCCATCGATCGGGGAATCCTATCGTTTCGGATTAAGCAAATGGGCCGCTGTGTGGGTGAAATATTTCAAGGCGGGTTTTATTATTTTGCTCGGGTTGCTTTTTTTGATCGTTCCGGGAATATATCTTTCGATCACCTATTTTTTGATCGGCCCAATTGTATGTTTTGAGGGCAATGCCAAAGTCGACGCCCTTACAAGATGCCATAATTTGACCTCGGGAAAACGAGGGTTGATCTTAACGGCTTATGCGGGATTATTTGTAACTGGGTTATTTGTGAGTCTTGTCTTGGGAATATTCCTCGCGATCCCAGCTGTGTTATTAAATGGGATGGACATTTTAGAGACCGTTTATCCTTGTTTTGACCACATTTTTTACGCGGGGCTCACCATTTTATCCCTTTTACTTTATTTAAAATTAAGAAAAGAACGAAAAAGGAAAATACAAGGGCCCTGGTTTTTGAGATGGGCTATCTGAATTATTGAAAAAAGTAATTTGGCCGACGTGGTTTAAATTCTCGATGCGGTCACAATCTGTGACCGGATTAGAAAACCCTCCAGACATTTAACGGTCAAATTCCCAAGTTAATCTGTTTTCCCAAATCCCCCCCATTTTCCGCTTGGCTAAAATCGTTTGCATAAATTATCTATTTTATTGATCTTTTGACCGGTAGTTCTTGAAGTCGCGTTTTGCGACTTCAAGTTGTGATCCGGTCGCATATTGCTGTGCCCTGAAGGGTGCTCGAAGAGCTCTCCTTCGGGGCGATTTTAAGTTTGAGGTCGCAATTTGTGACCTCAAATCAAATAAGCCGTATTAAAACATTACTATCGGAGGTCCTTATGCCAGTAGCCGAGTTAGTCCGTATCCCCCTCAAGCAGATCCGTCCCAACCCCCGCAACCCCCGCCGGATCATCCGGGAAGACATGGTCGAGGCCCGGGCGGCCAGCATGTCCGCCACCGGTCAGGCAACCCCCATCAAGGTCAGGCCCCTCACCCCCGAGGAATTGGCCCAGGAGCCGGATAAGGAAATCCGGTATGAGATTGTGGGTGGGGAGATCCGCTACCGGGGGGCCCTCAAGGCCGGGCTGACGGAGATTGACGCCCTGGTGAGGCCCATCAGCGCCCAGGAAGCCCTAAAAGAAGCTATCCAGGACAATATTGGCTTTGAACCGACCTGGTTCGAGACCTTCCTGGCCATGGAGGACTTGAAGGCTATCGACCGGGATATCCACAATCTAACAATCGCTAATGTATTTGAAACCGATGAGGGGCAAGTTAGCCGAGCTTTGAAGCTAATGCCCCTTTTAAACCAAACTTCGAGGGAGTTAATTCTTGGCATTGCCAAGAAACCCGAAGGAACGTGGCAATTTAATGAGCGGTCCACGTGCCAATTAGCCAATTTGAATGATCAGGAAGCTGTAGAGAAAGCCCTTCAAGTCGTCCTGGAAAAACAAATGACCGAGGCCCAGGTGAAGGGGCTGGTCGCCCATATTCAATTGGGGGGTGACCCAGCTCAGTTTGTGCCTACGGACAAACCACAAAAAGGAAAAGCATCTGCCCCGAGGTCACAAACCGAGGGGCTTGGTTTGATTGCGCCAATTCCACAGGAACAAAGAATTGGCGGGGGGAACCAGCCGGAGGATTACAACCCAAAGGCAAAGACTACCCCTGTAGAACAGCCGCATAACCAGGGCCAAGATCAGGCTCCCCATAAACCTCTTAGGATTCATGACCTCATTGCTCAAAAGGGGAAGGAAGCCTTAACCGCGCTGAATTCTGGTCAAAATGCTGCCACGGAAGATGGAGGGGATGGGAAGCCTTCAAGTGGGGTTCAACCTCAGGCGGCTTCGTCTAACTCCCCAAGCCAAGGGACGGCAATGAAAGGCGCGGAGGGAGCAGTTCTGGTATTCCTTGGCGTCCTGGTTCAGTTCGCAAAGGGGGTGGCCAAGTTCCTTTGGCATTCCTACTTAAAGCATGGCCACCATTACTGTAAGTTCCTGGCGAACCAGGTGGTGCCCATCTCAACCCACTCTTCCCATTCCAGTTCTCACAACTCGCAGAGTTTAGGGCCACTGGCGAGGAACCCCATCGGGTTCACCGTCCACTGGGGTATCTACTTAATCCTGCTGGCTGTTTTCTACATAGTGACGTTGGGGGCGGTAGGGGTATTGATCCCGCCCCTAAAACCCTGGTCCGGGACCCTGTTCCACCTCTTGCTGGTTCAGATGCCCCTTTGGGTGCTGTTCCAAGCCCTGCATACGCCCTGGCTGGCCGTGGTCCTGGGGGTGGGGTTGCTTTGGTTGGTCTCCAAGCTCTTCCAACCCGGTTTTTTTGGAATGGTTCTCCTCGCGGCCCTCTTGGTTGTGGCCTATCACTTCCAAGGGTATTGGATTGGATATGTACATGAGCCAGTCATGGCGAACGGTGAGCGACCAAAGGGAGTCGAAACCGCTGCTCCGAAACCTTCTTCCGATGATGCCTCTGGGATATTGGCCTCTGTGCCGAGGTCTCAAACCGAGGCACACGACTTGAGTGCACCAATACCTGAACAGGGTATTGGTGTCCAGGTCCCCGAAGAGCTGAAGGGAAGGGTCGCCAATGACGCGGGCATCGCCATGGCTTTCGCCGTGAACTTCTACGGGGTTTCCTATGACACCCCCTCCACCCAGTTGAAATACCTGGATGACTTTACGAACGACCATTACACCGACGCCTTTTTCAAGGAATTCTATCCAAAGGAAAAGTTAAGGGAGATACGGTCTCAAAAACTGACCCTGTACTTTCAGCCCTCCAAGCCCGCGAAAGTCTTGAAGGTGGATAAGGAATCGGGTGAGTATTTGGTGGAAGGGGTCGCGACGACCATAAGCGAAAAAAACGATAAGAAACAGTTCATTTCCGAAAGACCGGTCGGCCTGATCATTGATTTTGATGACCGCCCCTCCGCGAATGGGGGAATCGTCAAAGTGACCGAGGTAAACGGAGCAATGGAACATTAGAAATTTGAGATTTGAATGAATGACCAGGGTCAATAAATTTTATCGGGAAATCATTCCGTAGCTGGGACCATTGACAAAGTGCTACCAATATGCTTCCATAATGGTAGCACTTCTCAGAAGGAGACGGATATGGCGACTTTGGTGATCAAAAACCTGCCAGATGACCTTCACCGGCGTTTGAAGGAAGAGGCGCAAAAGGCCCATCGGTCCATGAACGGCGAAGCGGTCTATCTTTTGGAGGCCGGATTGAACCATAGCCCGGCCCTTTCCGCGGCCCGGGAACTGCCCGCGCCTTATGAAGGCAAAAAGCCCCTGACGGACAAGCTGATCCATCAATGGAAACGCAAGGGGATGGCTTGATCGTCGTTGATACCAACATCATCGTTTATCTACTCATCAAGGGCGAGCAAACCGCCAGGGTACGCCAACTCTTGGAACGCGACCCTGAATGGGCGGCGCCCTCTTTTTGGCGCGTTGAATTCCTGAACGTTTTGATGAATTACGCCAAGTACCAGAAAATGCCTGCCGAGGCCGTCCGGGCTGTCTGGGAGGCTTCGTACCATCTGCCCCATCTACGAGAAGAATCGGTGGAAGGGGCCCAGGCGCTGGATCTAGCCTTGAAACATGACCTCGGGGGTTATGACGCTTTGTTCGCGTTGTTGGCCAAGAACCTCCGGACTGTTTGTGTCACTCAGGATAAGGCGTTCCGCAAGGCGATCCCTCAATTTACAACCTCACTAGATGAGTTCTTGAAATAATCTTCCGTTTGTAGTTCTGTCCCCTGCCTTTTGCCATCTGTCGGCCTGCCCGCCGTAGCTTTAGCGTAGGCGGGCTGTCGACTGTCAGCTGACGTCTATCGGCTGTTATTTGTGGCTGCCGTCTGTCGGCTGTCGACTGTTGTTTGTTATCTGTTAGCTATTAATGGGGGAATCGTCAAAGTGACCGAGGTGAAATAGGAGAGAACGTTAAGAACGCATTGGGCTCAAGACTAAATCGCCGCTAGAAAATAAGTTCTTAAAAATAAATAGGCTTGGATTAATCATCCCTAAAAAATACGAGCAAATTATTTTAGCGGTGATAAAATCGATCAAATCAGTTTTCTATATCAGGAGGTAATATTCCATGGCCAACAAAATAAATGAAATGGTCAACCATTTGGAATTTCTTGGTTACGCCATCACCAAGCTAGAAAAAAAGACCGAGAAAGGCCCTCAATTATATATCGCGAAGAATCCCAAAAAATGGAGCGTTGCGTTTTGGGAAATAAACAAAGAAGTGGTCATTTATCAAATCAACATCATGACCGACAAGAAGCCAACCCAGCCGATGGATGCGTTCATTAATTTAGCGAACGAAAAACTTAATATAACGAAAGTCTATCACGCCATGGATGAGGGCAATGTCTCATTGCGATTCGAGGCCTTTTGGTTCGGCGAATACGCGAAAAGTACCTTCGGCGTATTCTTGGATTATTTAACGAACGACATCCAAATATTCGAAAAGCTCGATGAGAAAAAATTGTTCTTCTAGAAATTAAGAACAAATATGGACCATCTAAATAAGCGTTTTCTTAAGATTGTTTTTTCGTTTATCGTCCGCTTGCCTTGACGAAAAGAAGATAAGCAAATTTAACATTGCTCACCTAAATGGGTGAGTATCATAATATTTAAGCAGGTGAAATTCTTGGATATGCCGACTATATAAAAAAATCGGGGAGCAATTCTTCCATCCGGATGGATGAGAAAGTTGTTCCCTTATGCCGATAGCCTTCTCGAATTTTAATTCTTATGTGATTCTTTCTTTTTTCCATCAACTCCAAAATCATTCAATTGAAGACCTTTTAGATTCTTGGCCCTGCCGAATCAGGACGTTTCATGCCACATTAAGGTTTTGTCGTTTAACCAAAGGGTTAATCTCTCCCGGGCCTCTTTCCCATGAATGAACGTTCCTTTCTCAAGATTCCCGATGAGGTGCTCTTTCTGGAGCGTGGACAGGACGAATTGCTTTTGACCCACGCCAATATTCGAAAGCCGCTATATATCCGGGAAGGCCGAAGTTACATCCAAGGTTTTTTAAGCGCGGTTAGGGAATTGGGGAGCCGCGAGCGCGTCTTGAAGACCTATCCCCGCGAAGTGAATTTACTTCAAGTCCTTTCGGACCATTGGATCGTTGTGGACCCGACAATGGAAGCCCGAACCCAACCCGCGATGGAATGGTCGTCCGCGCCCACTACTGCCCCTCGACCTCAAATGACGCTCTATCTGCTTCTGTCCCAATCCTGCAACATGGGATGTTTCTACTGCCTAGATGGTCACCGAACCTACCAAAGAGATAAAAACATAAAGATGAGCCGGGAGGTGGCGATCCGCACCGTAGACCGGTGTCTGGAAGAACTGAGCCCCGCTGGTTTACTCGAGATCGTATTTTTTGGCGGGGAACCTCTTTTGAATTGGCCTCTTGCCCAGGAGGTCATTCTCCATTGTGAGAAGCGTCTGGGCGAGGATCATCGGGACAAGATGAGAAAGTACCATCTCACCACCAATTTATCTTTTCTGCCTGACGACCTCATTGACTGGGCGAAGAAGTACGAGATCTCATTCCTGTGCGATGTGGACGGCCCCCCCGAGATCCATGACCGTTGCCGACCCCTGAAAAGCGGCGGCGGATCCCACGGAGCCGTCACCCGGAACATCCGCCGATTGGCCGAGGCCGGGTTGAAGGTCGACCTGCGGGCGACGGTCACCGCGCTGAATCAAGACCATCTGGCCGAGGTCAGCGCCCATCACAAGGAGATCGGGGGAAGTTCCAGCGGTTTCGTGCCGGTCATCCCCATCAATTCGGATGAGAACATCCTGCCGGAGGAGATGCTGCCCGATCCGGAAAAGGTCATTCAAAGGATCGCGGAAGTTTATCAAAGCAAGCTGTGGAAACCCGGGGAACTTTTTCCCTTTAACCAGTATTCGGACCGGTTCAAGCCTGGTTGCGCCTGCGCGGTGGGCTGCGGCGCGGCGACCGGCAGCGCCCCCGCCGTCGACGCGAAAGGGGATGTCTACCCCTGCATATACCTGGTGGGTATAGCTCGGTACCACATGGGCAATATGTTGGATGGGAGCTATCCCCGCCAGCCCGTGATCGACCGTCTGTACGGTGAATTGCGGGTAGACCGCATGGAGGACTGCAAGGATTGCAACTGGCGTACCCTTTGTGGCGGGGGCTGTCCCCTGGGACGGTTGACCAGCCTGGAAAATCCCGAGACCAGTCCAAGGGTGCGGGATTACATCAAGAAGATGCGGTGCGACTATACCCGGAATGTCCTAGGGGAACTGCTTTGGCAAAAAGCGGATGAATCCACGTCCGGCGACACCCAGGAGAGGGTGCCGGCGGGTAAATGTATATGAAGGTGAAAGGAACGGGGTATGAAACACAAAAAAGGTAATAAGAAGGGTAAAAAAGCCTCCGCCCAGGGCGGCGCCCTGGGGCGATGGGCGGGCCCGGCGGGTAAGGCCCTGCTGATGAGCGCGTCCTATCAGATCTTCGCGGTGGGGATGGGAAACGCCCAAAACATTCCCCCGAATCCCGGCCCCGACGTGGTTGACCTGCGAACACCTCCAGGTCAGTTCTCTACACCTTTTAAAGACACGCTCTTTCCCTCGGGAGAAACCAACTTCGTTCCGCGTTTGTACGCGCAGGTTCCGGATTCCTGTCCGCCGCGTTGCGCCGCCAATACGGGAGGTGGGAGCCAGGGTTATTCCAACTACGGAGGGGGATATTCAGGTCCCTCGCAGGCGGAGATCCAGGCCCAGCAACAGAGGACTTGGGCCCTGCAACTGAAGCAGAAAGGCGACTTGTATTACAACAAAGGGGAATGGGACCAGGCCATCAATTATTACGAACAGGCATTGAAGACAGACCCCAACAACTCATCGATCCATGAGGCCTTAAGGCAGGCACGGGCCAAGAAGAATTTCAATGACATGAAATCGGACACTTTAAGAGAAATGAAGGGCATCGGGGGCGACGAACATTACGGACTCAAAGATGACGATTCTTCCGGTAATTCTGGCCTCAAGGACGACGACGAAAGCGGGAATAACGGGAGCTTCAATAGCGGTTTGAAGGATGACGATGAAACGGAAACCTCAAAGCCCCGGCATGCCCATCATCAAACTTCCAATTCGAAATCCCCGGAAGAAACCCAGGCGCAAGCGAAGACCATGGCCTTGAACGATCAAGGAACACAATTACTTCTGGCAAAGCAATGGAAAGAGGCGATGGGGACCTTTCAGGAAGCCCTGGACAAATCCCCAGGTGACGAAACAAGCCTCAAAAACTTCACCGATTCCGTTTTGGCGCTGACCGGGGATATCGACCAAAAGTCGGCGGCCGACGGCAACATCGGCCCAGTGCCCCCCCCGCCCGCCAGTGGTCCGGCGCGAAGATCAAACGCTTTCGAACAGGCCTACAGCAACATGAAATCAACACTCCAGGGCTGGTTATATAACGCCCCCGAGACGAAGACCACGGGTCAAGGCGAGAACTTAAGCGGGGGCGCGAAGAATGGTTTTGATTCGGCGGCCACTTTCACAGGGCAGTCTGGCGTTAATTTCGATCTTCATCTTACAGGCCACCAGGACGCCCTGCAGGCTAAGTGGCAAAAGATGGTCACCACCGATCCTCAGGTGAGCGGCCTGCAGACCCAAATGGAACAATTGAAAGCTAACAACACGGAAAAGATACAAAACCTGCAAAAGGTCCAACAGGAGCTGAACGAAACCCAGGACACATCCAAAAAGGCTGAACTGACGGAAAAAGTCAAGGCCGCCGTGGAGGAGGTCAAAACCAATCTGGATACCATGGCCGATCTTCAGGTGAAAAAGACGGACGAGGTAAAAAAATTGAAATTGACCTTCGACGCCGAACAAGAGCAAAGCAATTCAGGCAGCTCGACAGTTGGCAAGACCCAATAAGACCTAGGAGGCTTTTTTATGACTGTTCATAAACCTGTATTGATCGGCATCTGGATCATTACCTTCTGTTTTTTGGGATGGTTCCCGGAAAAGGTCTTAGCGCAAAAAATCCCCGCTTTTGAACCCTTTCCCACCGGCGGTGTTTCGGAGGCCGAGAAGGCGAAATTCAATCAAGAATTGGACGATTTAAAAGCGCAGATCGCCGCGCTCGGAGCCAAGGCAGACCTGTTCAACGCCAAAACAGCCGAACAACAAACCCAAGCGCAATTCCAAGAACTACAAAAAGAAAAAGATGCCATTACTCACCAAGTTTTGAATTACAACCGGGAAGTCGACATTTGTGAGGATTCTTCCGTCGTTGATGCCAGGGGGGCGGAAGAGCCAGTACCTGATATGGGGGCCGAGATCGAAAACTCGCCCGCCGTAAGAGAAGCTCATAAAGGGTACAAATGTGTTGAAGCCCATGATTGGCCCGCGGCTTTGGCCTGGTTTCAACAAGGCTTGGTAAAAGACCCCAAAAACAAGGCATTGTGGCGGTTGGCGAGTCTGGGGACCTTTACGATCCGACGGGAAAAAGAATGGGCGGTTGAAACGAAGAACAGCCAACTTAAAGTCCGAACGGGAAATGATGACCTATCTGTTCCCGGATTCAAACAAGGTCTCGGAGATGGAGATCAAGACCTACCTATTTCCCCCTACCAAAACCCACGACGAGGCGGCTGGGGTGGCCGACAAGGCTTTGGATCAATCCTTGGATAATTTGATCGAAAAATCGCTGGGTCCAATGGGCAAACCCAACCAGTCACTGGCGGGTTCGAAAAACGGAAATACCCCTGCCACTTATAACGCGGTGAAAGAAATGGTTAAAAGGGGGACCGTTCGGGCCGCGTGTTTCTGGGCGGTGGGTGATAAGGAACAAGCGACGATCGACCTTAAATGGTGCTCAAAAGAATCGACTGAAGCATCCGGTTTTCAAAAGGCTTTGCAGGCTTTGGAGAATCCCGCGAAGTGATTGGGCGCAATAAATAAACTTATTAAGAATATAGGAGGAAGTTATGAAGGGAAAAATCGCGGTTCTAATATTAGGTTTCAGTTTGTTGTTGATTTTATTTCCACTAAGGGCAGTGTGGGCCACAAGCTCTAAAACCCAGCTTAAGCAATACGTTAACGACCTTCAAAATGATCCGGACAATCAGGAACTGCGGGAAAAGATCATCAGGCTAGCCCGGAATATAAAACCAGCGATACCGGAAGTGGCCCGTGGGAACTTTATTAAAGCCCAAACCCTTATGAAGGACGCGAAAGACAAAAATGAATATGAACTCGCGATTTCGGAATACAAACAGACGTTATTAGCAGCTCCTTGGTGGGGCTTGCCTTATCGTTATCTCGCGATTGCTCTGAAAAAGGACGAGCAGTTTGAAGCCGCGGAAAACGCTTTGAAACTATATATTGCGACAGGGCCTAAGAATGTCCGGGACGCGCAAGATGAGATATATGTTATTGACGCAAAGAAAGAAGCTGCGGCCCATAAGAATGATTGGTTGAAGCAACTAGATGGGAAAAGATATTTGATTCGGGAAGGACAAGATTGGCAGACGCTAGATGTAAAAGGAAATTATTTTGTTTTAGGGAATCTCTATACTCCGACAAATTATTACCAAGAATTAAAACCGCCGGAGAATCATCTTGAAATCCAGGGCCGTCAATCCACATATAACTTTGAGAATGGGGTAGAGACGACATTTACAATTAGCGATGACGGCACCACTATTAATTCAACTAGTAAAAACAGAGGAAGTGTATTCGTTAATAAGAATTATGTCTTGCAACAATAAAACAATAACCGGGCATTATTTTTAAGATTTTATTAAATGAAAATATTTCCGGCAGGCAGAGTGGCGCGCATGACAGAGATTGAATGAATAGACTATTAAATTGTTATTGAGGATGAAAACAAAGCCTAAGGAAAGTAAATGTGAATACCAAGGTTTTTGTATTGATTGTTTTAATGGTGATCTTCGCTTTGGCTTATGGTCTGGTGCCTTCCAGCATCATGGGTCCCGAACTGTTTCATTGGTTTATCCCCATGTCGGGCGCTTGCTTCGGATTGGTCATAGCGATCCCCATATTCATTATCGGTAAAGCCCTGTCCGTGGGATTCACCGGCAGGGACTACGTCATTTTAATTGCGGTGGCCACTTTGGCGTTTGGGGTGACCTATTTCGGGAATTACATGAGGGATCTCATGGGCATGAACGGGTCCACGGGCTCGATCGGACAACTCGGCCCGAGTATGAACGGTTTTGTTGTTTACATGAAGGAAATCCTAAAAGAAACGGTCGTTGTGGACCAGCTGTCCGGGGAAACAAAATTGAAATTTGGCTCGCTCGGCTCAAGTCTGTTGCTTGTGGCGAACATGCTCATCTGCGGTTTTTTCTTTACGTTCATAACTTTCCTAATATCGCTCTTTTTCACCTATTGTCCCCGATGTTCCTGTTACAAGAAGAAATCCGAGAATATAAATATCCTCTATTCAAGATCTGAGTCTGGACGATTCAGGGATGAGCTCGCGCAGCTGAGGGAAATTGCGGGCAAAGGGGATTATTTAAAAATGATAAAACGTCTTAAAGAACAAAAGATTGAACAAGAGAAGATCTTCACGCCGGAAATACGGAGGAGCAAAGAGTTTGAAAAGTATCCGCATTACGATCTGCAGATAACGGAAGTGAAATGCCCTGTTTGTTTAGAAGCCAATCTCAAAGGTTATGCCTGGGAATATGACGCGAAGGGAAATTGTTTGAAATTGTCGGATATGGATTTTCAGCTGGTGTCAAAACCTTATGAAAGCCCATCAAGGTTAGGTGTCACGGCTTGATAGTAATTCGAGAAGAATATCTTAGGAGGAAGTTATGAAGGGAAAAATCGCGGCTCAAATTTTAGGTATATGTTTGTTGCTTGTTTTTTTACCATTGGGGTCTGTTTTGGCCACGAGCTCAAATGCCCAGCTTCAGCAATATGTTTCAGACCTCCAGAACGACTCACATAATTTTAAATTGAGAGAAAAAATTATAAAGTTGGTATTGAACATGGAAACAAAACCTTCAACACCTGATGAGTATGTAATTTGGAAAACAAAAGGTTTTGCGGATGTTGAAAAAGCACATAGCGCAGCTGATTTTGATCATGCTTATGAGGCTTTTCTGAAAGCAAGTATAAAGGCGCCTTGGAAAGCGGAAATATATTACAACATGGGGCTTGTATTGGAAAAAGCCGGGAAGCCAGGAAAGGCCTCTTCAAATTATAAGTTGTATTTAATTGCGAAACCTGGCGCTAAGGATCGTGTGGAAGTTTTAGCGAAAATTAAGAAATTGAATAGCGCTTTTAAAAGGGAAGAAAAGGAAAATACAGAAATGGCAGCAAAGTATGGCGGTCGGCATACCGATTTGTCTTTCGGTTTTAAAGATATGTATATATATGGCGGTATTTCGTTAGACATGCCTGTTGGCCAAGGTGGATCCAATAGAACAATTGGAATGAAAGTATTAACAAATGGAACTTTTGAAAATAAATTGGGTATTTTTGATGTAACTGAACCGGTAAATGCACTAAGCGTTGAATATGATTTAAATGGCCGGGGAACACAGTATGTAAATATCCATATAGGATCTGTAAATGACAATTTAATTCTTGTAATGAAAGATGTTGGCGCCGGTGATATTGACATTTTGTTAAGTCCTTCCGGTTCATCCTTTCCTAATGCCCATACAAGCTTGAAAGAATTACTTAAAGAACGGGCACAACAAGCAGTTTCTGCTGGGTATGAAGTATCAATGGGGAATCAAAGATTTTATGTTTTTGCGCAAGGTGGATTTGGGGCGGCGTATTTATTGTTTTATCCGGAAAGTGTGAGTAGTGCTTTGGAAAATGATATTGAGCAGGACCTCAATCCTAAATTTATTGTCCCGTGGGGTAATTATCAAGATAAAGGTGGTGCTGAAGGGAATCTAAAAGCTGGAAATAAAACTTTTATTGGCAATATCAACGGGGAGCAATATTATTTCGATCCAAGTTTGCGCAGGATTGTGGATGCAAGTGGGAATATCGTCCATTAATTACTAAAAAATGAAATAACGGTTAAGTTTTTTCGTATTTGGCTTTGTTCTTTTTAAATAAATTGGAGGATATTATGAAAGTTAAATTCGCGTTAGGTTTATTGATATCTAGTGTTTTATCGCTATTTTTTATCATCAGTCCCGCAATAGCCTCAAGCCCCAAGACCCAACTCAAGCAATACGTATCCGACCTTCAAAATGATCCGAATAATCAGGAACTGCGGGAAAAAATAATCAAATTCGTCCTTTCCATGAACACAAAACCCAATCTTTCTGATGAATTTGTGATCCAGAAGGGGAAAGCTTTTCATGCCATGAAATCGGCCCAAAATCCTGAAGATTTCAAAAACGCGGCGAATGAATTCGAGAAAGCATCACTGTTGGCTCCTTGGCGGGCTGATATCTACTACAACATGGGTTTGGCTGACCAGGCTGCTGGAATGGCGGATGAGGCTGTTCAAAGTTTCAAGCTCTATTTAGTGGCGAAGCCTCATGCAAACGACCGAGCGGCAGTATTGGAAAAAATTGGAGAAGTAGAAGATGCCGGAGAAAAAAAGAAAAAATTAGAAAGTTTTGAGGGCGAATGGTGTTGGGATGGAGACTGCGATCAATATTATCCGTTAATCATTGGAAAAGATAATTCTGGGAATTATTTCATGAAAAATGGAGACAATCCAGAAGTCGATAAGAAGTATGGAATCAAACCTGAGGGTTGTAAGTTTTATCAAATTGAAGTAAATGGCAAAAACATTAGTTATTGGAATACAGGTTCATCAGTAGTTCTTGATAAGAGCGGTAATTATGCTTATGTATTTTTCTATAAAGCTTATTTAACGGACGATGGGAAGTTGGTCAACACAGGAAATGATTATTACCACGATGGGAAATTTATAAGCCATAACTCAGCAAGTGTGACTTTTATCCGAGTTAAATAATATTGTTTGATTTCTGAGGTTTTAGTTTAAGGAATGGGAGGTATCGCAAAGATGAAAATTATTAAGAGTTTGAGAAATATATTTGTGGTATTGACGATTATGTTATTGCCGATAGTAATGGCCCGAGCCGGAAGCCCCAAGGATCAACTCAAACAATACGTTTCCGACCTTCAGAACGATCCCTCCAACCAAGAATTACGGGAGAAGATCATCAAATTGGCAAAAAAGGTGAAGCCATCCATACCTGAAGAGGCGCGTGGGAACTTTATAAAGGGTCAAACCCTCATGAAAGATCCAAAAGATAAAAGCGACTACGAACAGGCGATTACAGATTACAACCAAGCTTTGCTGGTTGCCCCTTGGTGGGGTAAAGCCTACCGTTCTTTGGCGATTGCTCTAAAAGGTGACGAGCAATACGAACAAGCTGAAAACGCCTTAAAACTATATGTCGCCACAGGGCCGAAGGACGCCCGTGATGCGCAAGATGAAATTTATGTGATTGACGCGAAGAAAGACCAAGCTGTGAAGCAGGCAGCGGTAGAAAAGGAAAGAACGGAAACTTTGGAAGGAGAATGGCTACCGAGCATAGGGGCGGGTACTGGTACCGTTGGGAATATGGGCCATCTTCTGATTTCTCGGCTTTCGGATGGGAGTTATTCGGTAAAGGATTTTTCTAATTCTGGGAGTGCCTTTTACCAATCGGTCGTTGTTGATGGAAATAATATTTCATTTCACGCGGGAAATCCGCAAAGTGGTCTTATTAAGTACAATTTTACTTTGATAAATAATGGAGAAACATTACAAGGAACACAACAATTCATTGATTCTGATGGAAGCGTGTTTGGCCAACATAATGTTTCTTGTGGCAGGGTTAAATGATTAGAAAATCATCTTTTAGTACGGAGAATCTCAAATGAACATCAATAAAATAACGGGGATATTATTTTTGACACTGATACTTATATTTTTCTCCTCGGCGGTGGTCAATGCCGACAGTCCAAAAGCCCAGCTCAAGCAATACGTTTCTGACCTCCAGAACGACCCTTCCAACCAAGAACTGCGGGAAAAGATCATCAAACTAGCAAAGAAAGTTAAGCCGACCATACCAGAAGAGGCACGGCAACACGCAGTCAAGGCGGGGGTCATGTTCAAGGCCGCTATGGAGAAAAACGGATATGAACTGGCCATTGGTGAATTCAATCAGGCTCTTCTATTGGCCCCTTGGTGGGGAACTACTTATTACAATTTGGCCCAAGCCCTTGAGGCCGATGAGCAGTTTGAAGAGGCCGAAAACACGTTGAAATTGTATTTATTAACCGGGCCTAAATCCAAAGACGCTCGCGAGGCCCAGGACAAAATCTACGCCATTGACGCCAAAAAGGAGGTTGCGGCTCATAAAGACGATTGGATTAAAAATATGGAAGGCAGAAGATACATGGGTCAACAGATTCATTGTGGGGCATGGTTCGTTATTGATGTAAAAAACAATAATTTAGTTCAAGCGGTATTTAATCCCAATCGAATTAGTGACTGCGCGGGAGACGGGGCGGAATTATTTGAAATGCACAAATGGCCAATTACTGGCCACCAGATTATTGATTCCTATTGGACAATATCCATTAGTGAAGACTGCGAAAATATAACTGTGCATGTAAATAATGAAAGTAAGCATTTTCCGGATCAGGTTTATCACTGGCAAAAATAAGATTATCCGATAAGGGTCGAATTTAATAATTGACGCTCGCTTTAGGAAATTTAGGAATTTCTATGTTTTAAAGGAGGTCGGTATATGAGAATTCATCCGGGTCGCAAACACTATTTAATATTGACCTTCTTTTTATTAGCTGTATTTCTCCAATCCTGTTCCAGTCCGCGCCCAAAATGGTTCTTTGCCACGGGGGGGCATGTCAACTCCTCCCCAGCCATTGGAAATGACGGCACGATCTATTTCGGCTCTATGGATTTTAAGCTTTATGCCGTGAATCCCGATGGAACATTGAAATGGTCTTTCCTCTCAGGGGGCCGTATAGGTTCTTCCCCCACCATCGGGAATGATGGGACTATTTACATCGGTTCTGAAGATGGAAAAGTCTATGCCATCGATCCTCAAGGGAAACTGAAGTGGTCCTATATGACGATGGGAGATATTTTCTTTTCCTCACCTGCGATCGGGAACGACGGAACTATCTATATCGGTAACCGAAATCATAAATTATACGCAATCAGCCCGGCGGGGAAGTTGAAATGGTTCTTTGCCACTGGACAACGGATCGAATCATCTCCATCCATCGGGAACGACGGGACTATCTATATCGGTTCAACGGATGGCTATCTTTACGCCTTGAAACCCTCGGGACATTTGAAGTGGAAGACCGATGTTGGCAGCGCGATCTACTCCACAGCCACGATCGGGAGCGATGGGACGATCTATGTGGTCGCCACGGGCTGGGATCTGAGGGCTTATGACCCCACTGGGAAAAGGCTGTGGAAATACATCACGGGTTTCACGAAGTCTGAAAGCTGGGGTTCGCCCTCCCTCGGTAAATACGGGACGATATATTTCGGATATAACGACAATTACGTTTATGCCATCAATCCTGATGGGAACGAAAATTGGCGTTACAAAACCGACAGCGTGATCGATTCCACACCCGCGATAGCCGATGATGGAACCCTATACATCGGCTCCAAGGGTGGGAAATTTTACGCCCTGAGCCCGGCCGGGAAATTGTTATGGACCTTTAAGACTGGTGTGGAAATCGCCACCTCGCCAGCCATCGGGCCGGATGGAACGGTCTATTTTGGGTCCTATGATAAAAAGTTTTACGCGCTCCCGGGGAAGAGCCCTTTGGCGGTATCACCTTGGCCCAAATTCCATCAGAACAACATGAACACGACCCACCAGGCTTTTGCCCTTCCGATCGCGAACGATAAGACTTTCAAAAAGATGGTCCTGGGCTCCAAACTTCCGGTTCTCGTTGATTTCTACGCAGTCTGGTGCGGCCCCTGTGCCAGATATAGTCCCATCGTGGAAGAAATTGCCAATGAATATCATGGAAAACTTCAGGTGATCCGAGTGGATACGGACGCTAGCCCGGAGGTTTCAAAAAAGTATAAGATCGACGCGATTCCCGCATCGTTCCTCTTTAAGAACGGAAAAACCGTTTATTCGTGGGAGGGGCTGAAGAAAAAAGAAGAAGTGGTGAAAAACCTTCAGGATAAATTAGGTCTCTGATCTATATAGGTGGGGCCAGCTAAAGACGGACCCATCTTTGTAACTGTTTAGAAAAACGCGTTGGTTTTCAAAACTCACCGTTATGGCCGTGCCTTTCCTAATGTCTCATCCAATTCCTCCTGAGTGGCGACCAGCCGTAGCGGGTTTATCTTCTTCCACTGATCCGCGGTGATGGTCTCTTCCGCCGAAACCGGGTAAAACTTCGCGAAATTGGCGCGGGTGGCCTCATCCGAATCGATAAGGTCGGTTAGGCTTTTCAAACTCTTGGCGTTATACCCCTTCAACTTGTAGGTCTGGTCAAAGTCATATTCCAGGGCCCATTGGCCTCCCTGGGCGCCTTTGGCGGTCGTTAGATTGGTCAGGTAATAGGTCGTCATATCCCGGATGTTCCCATCGGTCTTGTCATATTCCATCACTTGAAAAGCCGGGTTGTTGAACCGGATAGGGCTGACCGCCGGGCAGATATGGGTGACCAGGAAGATCTTTCCCTGGTTATCGCGCAAAAGCTTGAAGTCATCCATGTGGGTATGGCCCGCGAAGATGAACTGGACCGTGTCCGAATAGTCCCTCATGAGCTTGGTGAATTGGTCCTCGTTCTCGCTACCCCAAAAGAACTTGCCGGGCTTTTTCCCGTCGGGTTTCAGCAGGGCCTTGAGGGTGCCATAGACATCCGTTTGGGGAGGGATATGCATGACCAACTGGACCTTCTCTTTTTTCGCGCGGGCGTCCGCCAAACGGCCCTTTAGCCAGGTGAACTCATCGCCCCCCGCCACATCGTTCGGCAGGGAATGACAGCTGTCGCTGGAATAGCGGTTCGACCAATAGATGTCGTTGATGACGATCAAGCGGGTCTTGGCCAGGGTGGGGTGGGGTAATTCGTAATAACCGGCCTCGGCCATGGTCTTGAGGGCTTCCGGATGGTCCTGTAGCACGGCCCATTCCTTGGCGATCTGGTCTAAAAAGTCCGTGTGGGTGGCCATCATGTAATCCCCGCATTCCGAGTCGTTGTTGCCCAGGGAAAAATAAACAGGCGTGCCGGCCAGGATCTTTTGGACCTCCCGGGAAACGAAGACCTCGACCTTGGTCACGAATTCCTCGTAGGTTCGCTCGTCCTTGCCGCCCAGCGGCTCGAAAAGGTCCCGGGATTCATGCACCAGGTAATCGCCCGTCACTACGGCAAAGTCGTAGGGGCCCTTTGTTTGGGCTTCCTGGAGGGCCGAAACCAGCAGGGGATAAT
This sequence comes from candidate division FCPU426 bacterium, assembly GCA_963830915.1. Taxonomy (GTDB): domain Bacteria; phylum Oederibacteriota; class Muellerivitia; order Muellerivitales; family Muellerivitaceae; genus CAWHOE01. The sequence goes on along the minus strand of CAWHOE010000005.1, from coordinate 20,874 downwards.
TGGTGTCCTTGCCAGGGGCCGCGAAGGCCGCGCCTGGGTCGGATTGAAAGATGCTTTCCCACTGGTCCACCGGCTCGGCGATGAGCTTTTTCACCAGCGCGGGATTCGCGAAAGGGTCGAGATGGAGATCGGAAAGAAGCAAGATATTGCCCGTTCGCTGGTCGGCCCGGTCATCCCAGGGCAGGCCTTTGGAAAAGCCAAGGCACGCGAAAGACCCCCAGACCAACAAAGCCCAAACCGATATCAAGCAAAGGTTCTTCTTCATTTCACACTCCCCATGGTTCGTTGAAGCGGCCCAGCAATTCTAAGAGTTGAGGTTACCTTTTAATAGGCGGGGGATTGTGTCGTGAAGGTAAATTTTTGTGAGAAATAGCATCAAATAAGCCTGTAAAAGATGATATCAATGAGCATATAATAATGGGTATAAATGATGATGGAGGGAACGATGAGAACCACCATAAACGTCCAAGATGGGGTGATGGAAAAGTTGATGAAATACACCCATTCCAAGACCCGAACTGAAGCGGTGAATCACGCCTTGGAGGATTGGGTCCAAAACCAGAAGCTGGAGCAATTGAAGGCGTTAAAAGGCAAACTTTACATAGAATACAATTGGGAAAAATTACGTTCCATGGAAATCCAAGAAAACAAGGCGACCTATGGCAAGCGTTCTCGTTGATACCTCGGTCTGGGTCGATTATTTCCGCGGGGGCCAAAGCGAGGCCGTGGCGGTACTGGACAACCTCTTGGAGGAAAAAAGGGCGGCGCTTTGCGGGACGGTGGAGATGGAACTGCTCCAGGGCGTCCGGCCCGCCGATAAAGACCGATTGGTGGACCTTTTGACCGCCCTGCGATATATCGAAACCGAACGGGCTGATTTTCAGATGGCCGGGGAACTATTGGCTTCGCTAAGGGCTAAAGGCGTTCACATCCCCGCGACCGACGGCTTGATCGCCTCTCTCTGTGTTCGGCATCAACTCCCATTGCTGACATTGGACAAGCATTTCGACCATTTACCGCATGTTAAAAAGATCAAACATTGACTGTTTGGTCGAACTCGAATGTCTCCTGATCAACCCCTCGCGATTTAACCGGATAGACCCGAAAACAAGGTGATATCCTCGAAAGATCGGTTGTCTCACGAAGAATGGTGGGGGATGCGCCCGTCGGCGACTTTGTGCAGAACGCTGGAGATGAAGGTCTGGTAGGGAATACCTTCCTCCATGGCTTTCACTTGGAGGGCTTTCAAATCATACTCGGAAATACGTATATTGATCCTGCGGTTTTTGTTGAGGGTTTCCTTGGCGTAGGCCTGATATTTCCTCAGTTCCGCTGGCAGGTTCTTTACGCTTTTCAACTCTCCAGCTTCGTAGGCTCTTAGTATTTTCTTTTCACGCGGGGTGGTGGTTACTTTCATATCGCTCACCTTTTATAAACAACGCTTCGGTGGCCTATATAAAGTATGACCATGACTTTGTCCTTATCGACCAATTCATAGATGACACGCCAATCGCCCGCGCGGAGTTTGTATTTGCCTTTAAGCTGGTTTTGCAGGGGAAGGCGTACGGCCAACTCGCTGTTTTTGGAGAACCATTTGATCTTATCCAGGACCCTCTGGGCGGTTGTTTTATCCATCCGCTTGAGGTCCAGGACCGCGTCGGGCGTGAAACGAACCGTGAGGTCACTCACCATTTAAGGCCAAGTTGGGACGCGGCCTGGTCCGCGCTTAAGAGGTCTTTCTTCTGATAGTGTTTGGCCAGTCTTTTTTTGACGGCGGGGGAAAGGATGAAGTCGCTTTCCGGGTCCCCTAATATCTCCAGGAGTTTCTGTTCCACGATCTCGGAGATGGATGGTTGGTCGATGAGCTGGTTCGAACCTTCAGGCTTTTTCCCGAAACCACCGTAATCGATCCCTTCCTCCTGAAGGGAAAGGCGCAGGGCTTCGTTCACCAGGTAAGAGAGGGTCTTTTCGGAATGGGCCGCTTTGATCTTGGCGGCTTTCAAAAGGGCGTTATCCAGGTAAAGGGTGGCTTTAGAGTTCATGGGGAACCTCCTGGTTAAAAACTAGCATAATGACGTCATGACGTCAAGGCGTCAAAAACACCTGGAGGGCCTAAAAACAGGCCAAAGCAATCCCGCTGGTTCTACAACCCCACGGCTTTAAGAACCGCGCTGGAATCCTCCACGATCAACATGCGGGCCATGTTCGTCAGACCCCGGTCATGAGCGATGGGATTCAAAAAATATGTTCGTTCCTCTGAGATAAAGGTTCAAAAATAAATAAAAAAGTGCAATACAACTGCACAAAAACAAGTATATATAAACTAATTTGCCTAAAAAGTTTGGAAAAATGATAATATGTGCATTATGAGTACACAAAACAAAAGCAAAATAAACCAAATTCTCATGGCCTGGCCTCCTCATGGTGGGATGGTCACTCAAAAGTGGCTGACGGAAAAGGGCGTGAGTCGGTTTTTGGCCCGGGCTTACGTCAAAGGCGGTTGGTTAAAACCCGCGGGGTCTGGCGCTTTTTACAGGGCCGAAAGCAAACCCCTTTGGCCGGGCGGCCTGAACACCCTCCAGAAACAGCTCGACCTGCCCATCCACGCCGGGGGAGAGACCGCCTTGCGTTGGCATGGTTACGGTCATACCGCTTCCATGAATACCCCGCCGCCCGTCTATCTCTTTGGCCCCCAGGGCGCCAAACCGCCCGCGTGGTTCCTGAAATTCGATTGGGCCAATAAGGTGCAATACCAAACAACGGATTTTCTCCCCTACCAAACGCGATACGGCCTCACCGAAGATGAGGAAGCGGGTATCCTCCTGTCCTCCCCCGAACGCGCCATGCTTGAAACCCTGCTATTAATGCCAGGGAGCACGTCCTTTGAGGGAGCGGTCCATTTGATGGAAGGCCTTTCGACTTTGAGGCCGGATTTGGTGTCGTCCCTTTTGAGGACCTGTCGTTCCGTCAAAGTGAAGCGGTGTTTCCTTTATATGGCGGAACACGCGAACCACTCCTGGTTCCAGCGGCTCGACCTATCGAGGGTGGATCTGGGGAAAGGGAAAAGGTCCGTGGTTTTGGGGGGCAAGTACGATCCGAAGTACAAAATAACCGTTCCCGCCGAATCACGGGAGGACGCCCCATGAAGGACACTGGCTATTTCAAGCAGGCAAGGCTTCTTTTGCAGGTATTGCCCTTCATCGAAAAGGCCGGCGGTTTCGCCTTGAAAGGGGGCACGGCCATCAATCTTTTCGTACGGGAAATGCCGAGGTTTTCGGTGGATATCGACCTGACCTACATCCCGATGAACACCCGGGACGAAGCCCTCACCGATATTTCCAGGTCGAGTTGGATAAGTTGGTGGAAACGAGGAATGAATTGCTTCGACTCATCCACGCCGGTTTGACCGTTCCTGAGAAAAATTTCTTGTTGTCCCTCAAGGACGGCGAACCGGATTGGAACCTTTTGGGCCTGCCGGGCGTTGAGAGGTTGCCCGGCTTGCGGTGGTAGCTGGAAAATATCCGCGAAATGAGCCCCAAGAAGCGGCAAGATCAATCGGCCCGTCTACGGAAAGTTTTGGGTTTATAACAAACGGGAAGAATGGCGTCTCGCTAACGATAGGACCTCGCCATCACGTTGTCGCTTAGAAATTCTCCCTGGTTTTATAACCCCACCGCTTTGAGGACCGCGCTGGAATCCTCCACGATCAACATGCGGGCCATGTTCGTCAGACCGCGGTCATGAGCGGCCTGGTCCATCGATGACACGCAATCCGAAATGACCACAGGAAAGAATCCCCGGGCCGCGGCGTCGCGGGCGGAGAGTTCCACCCCCATCTCAGTGGCGATACCCGTGAAAAGGATGGTGCTGATGCCTTTGTTGCGGAGCATGGCCTCGAAATTGGTGCCCAGGAAGATATTGGGGGTGGATTTCTCAAAGGCGATGTCCTTGGGGCCTGGCTTGACCGCCGAGGGGATCTCACGGTCGTCCGTGCCGGGGGCCATGAAGGGCGGAATCTTGGAAGGGTCGGAAACGCCGTAGCGTCTCATCATGGAGTAAAGACCCCAGGCGGATTGGAATGGCTGGGGCAGGGGAGTGATGAGGGTGTAAAAGACCGGCATCTTGGAGCGCAGTTTCTCGACCACGGGGGCCAATTTCTCCAGGTAGGTGTCTTTGTTGTAGATACGCTTGATGAGGGCGTTCTGGACGTCCCAGACGACCAGGCAGGAATGGGAGGGGTTGACGATCTCGGAGAGGTTCTCGGGGATGTTCAGGCCATTGAAGTTTTTCATAAAGACTCCTCAAAACAGAATTTAACACAGAGTCGCACAGAGTCACACAGAGTAAGACACGGTTTGGTAACAGCAAAACCAACGTCAAAAACAAGATTAACCACAGAGTCGCACGGAGTCACACATACCGACCTTCTAATAAAATATTTTAAAGAGGTCGGTATAGTACCGACTTCCAATTTATTTTATTTGTGAATCGGCACAGAGTTAAACATCTGCAATTTTGTTCAGTCAAAACATCTACCCAAAGTCATCACAGGGTTCAACCCAATCAAAGATTCGCTGTTAAATCTTTACTCTGTGTGACTCTGTGCGACTCTGTGGTTCAAGTGGTTGTTGCTTTAGTCAGCGACGGCGACGGAGTCGGGGTCGCCCTGGTGATGCACGTTACGGGTCGGCAAAAACATCGCCGGGATGATGGCCAACAGCACGATGGCCATGCCCACCAGGAAAGAATCCTCAAAACCCGCCACCGCCGCCATTTTATAAATATGCCCCATCACGGTAAAGAGGGCCCCGGTGTGGACCATGTCGGGTGAGACCCCCAGCGATTGCAGGCGGTCGGCCACCTGGCCGACGGTCTGGGCCGTGGCGGGGGAAGTGGGGTCCCAAACGGACGCCACCAACCCCTGATGGAAGACGGTGCGGTGGCTCAAGACCGCGCCCAGGATGCCGATGCCGATGGAACCGGCGACCTGCTGGCAAAGATTGAGCATGGACGAGGCCATCCCGGCCTTGTGCTTGGGGATGGAATTGAGCGCGGTCACCATGACGGGCGTGATCAGAAGGGCGATGCCCAATCCCCGTATGAGGGTGGGGGCGATGACGCCCCAGAGGCTGGTATTCACATCCAGGTCACGGTAGGCGTACATGAAATAGGCGATCAGGATGAGGCCGACCAGGGAGGGCAAGAGGGGGCCGGTCCGGTCCGCCAACTTGGACGCCAAGGGCATCAGGACGGCGATCAAGAGGGCGCCGGGGAGCAGGATCAACCCGCTCTGGATCTCATCGAACCCCATCATGTTCTGAAGGAAAATAGGAAGCAGGAAGGTGCCTCCGAAGAGGGCGAGCGACCTGGCCGAGACCACCAGCATGCAGGCGGAGTAAATGGGCTGTTTCAGCAGACGCACATCCATGATGCCGTTGGGCGTGGCTTTTTCCACCACCAGGAAGCCGATGAAGCCGGTCACTGCCAGGGCCCAGCAGGTGAGGATGTAGTTGGAATCCCATCCCTTGTCCTCGCCCTTGGAAAGACCCAACAGCAGGGCCACCAGGAAGGTGGAAAGGAACAGGAAGCCCCAGAGGTCGAAGGGGTGCTTGTAAGCCGTCGAGGGTTTGTCCTCTTTGAGCAGGGTGATGGCCAACAACACGCCGATGATGCCGATGGGCAGGTTGATGGTGAAGATGGAACGCCAGCCGAACACGTGGGTGAGGTAACCGCCCAGGGTCGGGCCGAAGGCGGGGCCCACGATGACCCCGACCGCCCAGTAGCCGATGGCCTTGCCCCTTTCCTTGGGTTCGAACACCTCGGTGATCATGGCCATGCCGGTGGGGGTGATGGCCCCGCCGCCCAAGGCCTGGATGACGCGCGCCGCGACCAGGGCCGGAAGGTTCCAGGCCAGGCCGCAAAGGAGCGACCCGCCGGTGAAGACCAGGAGGCTGGCCAGGAAGAGCTTTTTGTAGCCGATGTGCTCCCGACTCCCACCCGTCCGGATCGGTGCCGGTCGGCGAGACGATGACGTACTGGGCGTCCCGGTTGGAGGCCTGGTCGGTGAGGCCGAAGTGCACGGCGGCGGCCTCGGCCTCGGCGGCGATCTGGTGCTCGGTCAGGCCGCTGCCCTCCTCGCTGGTCGCCGGACCGGAATCGTCGTACCAGACCCCGGCGAGCACGTCCGGCGAGGGATGGGGGACCATGGTGTCGCCCTGCTGGCACGACGTGGCCCCGACGGCGGCGCCGTCGCAGTACTGGGTCATGATCCCGCTCCACGTCTCCCCGTCGGTGCCGAGGCCGGCGTACAGCGTCTGGAGGGCGGGGGCCATGCCGTCCGGGTCACCGCTGAACACCGCTCGGCCGGCCCCGTCGGTGCTCTCCGTCCCCCACTGGGCACCCATGAACACCACGAACACCTGGGGCTGCCCGGTGGTCACCCCGGCGGACACCAGGCCACCGGCGGTGAGACCGCCTCCGTAGGAGACCAGCTTGCGCGAGGCCGAGGACGCCTGGCGTGAGGCCACACCGGCCGCGGTCACGTGACCGAGGGCGTCGACGCCGCGCACGTCGGTGGTCCGGCGGGCCACCGCGCCGTGGCGCGCCCGGTGGCCCAGGGCGGTCGGGACGGTGAGCGTCGTCGGCGGTGCGGCACCCGTGGCGGCCACCGCCACCGGGGCCGATGCCAGCATCCCGGCTCCGACGACCCCCGCCGACAGCACCACCCCGAGGGCCACCCCCGCGGTCGGCCCGGCGACGCGACGCCTCCGTGTCACCTTCCCGTGGCTGAGCGTCATGGTGACCTCCGGTGGGGTGCCGGCCCCCTCATGCTCTGCTTCGGGCGCACCGCGGACCCGGCGGGCACGCGGCACGTCCGGACGACACCCCGAACGACAACGGACCCCCAGACGCTACCAGTGCCCCACCCGACCGGACCGGTCGGGCCGGGCGGCCCCTACTCCCCCAGCAGGAGCCCGTAGTCGGGACCGCCCCGCAGGTGGTGCCCCCCGTCCACCGGGAAGTTGACCCCGGTGACCCAGCCCGACTCGGGACCGGCGAGATAGCGGACGGCGGTGGCCACGTCCTCGACCGTGCCGACGCGGCGGATGGGCATCCCGTCGAGGTAGTCGTCGAGGAGGGGGCCGCCGGCGGTGATGAAGGACATGAGCTCGTCGTCGACGATCCCGGGCTGCACCGAGTTGACCCGCAGGCCGGTGGGACCGAACTCGTCGGCCGCGCTCCGGCACAGCATGTCCACCCCGGCCTTGGACGCCCCGTAGGCCCACAGGTAGCGGTGGGGGAAGTGCCCGGCCCCTGACGACATCCCGATGAACGACCCGCCGGTGGGCCTCGCCCCCGTCTACGCCCGTCCCGACCCCGGCGGCCATCAGGGGGGCGCCGTGCTTGAGGCACAGGAACGTGCCGACCAGGTTCAGGTCGACCGTGGCCCGGACCGCTTCGAGGTCGGCCTCCGGTGATCGGCCCCATGTGGAAGCTGCCGCCGGCACAGGCGAAGAGGATGTCGAGGTGTCCCCGGGGGGCGGCCGCGGCCGACACCGCCGCGGCGATCTGGTCCTCGACGGTCACGTCGGCCACCACGTACCGGGCCGTGCCCGACCGGACCGCCGGCCGCCCCGGCATCGCGCGGCCGTGGCCTCCAGCTCGGCCACGGCGGCCGCCAGCTTCGCCTCGGTGCGGCCACAGATCGTCACGTGGGCCCCGTCGGCCACCAGCCGGGTCGCCGTGCCCAGGCCGATGCCACTCCCGCCCCCGGTGACCAGCGCGGTGTAGCCGACGATCCCCGTCGGGTGGGCGGTGGCAGCGGTCACGGGTGGTCTCCTCTGTGTGATGCGGGCGGCGATCGTCGGTGCTCCTGGGTCGGCCGCATTCCGGCCCGGTGACCGGAGTGGCTACCGTTCGGAGTCCGGGAGCAGCATGCTACGGACCGCCGGATCCGGCAATCCGGCAATCCGGCAATCCGGCAATCCGGCGGGACGGGACACCGGTCCCGCCCGACGACACGAGGGAGACGGACGTGAGTGAACGGCAGTTCAATCTGGCCGACCTGTTCGAGATCGTGGCGGACACCGTCCCCGACCGGCTGGCCCTGGTGGCGGGCGACGTGCGCCTCACCTACGCCGGGCTCGACGGGCGGGCCAACCGGTTCGCGCACCACCTGGCGTCCCTGGGCCTCGACGTCGGCTCCCACGTCGGGATCCTGGCCCGCAACCGGGCCGAGTGGGTCGAGGCCATGATCGGCTGCTACAAGGCACGGTGCGTACCGGTCAACCTCAACTACCGCTACGTGGCGGCCGAGCTGGCCTACGTGATCGACAACGCCGACCTCGAGGTCCTGGTGTACGAGCGGGAGCTGGGCCCCCTGGTGGCCGACGGCCCTCGCCGACGGTGGCCCGGCGAGCGTCCCTCCGGCTCCTGGTGGTCGAGGACGGGACCCCGGACACGGGACCCGACCCGGTGGCGGCGGTCCACGGGTCGGACCCGGCCCGGTACGAGGAGGCGCTGGCCGCCGGAACCGCCGACCGGGACTTCGGTCCCCGGTCACCGGACGACCTCTACGTGCTCTACACCGGGGGGACCACCGGCATGCCCAAGGGCGTGCTGTGGCGCCAGGAGGACATCTTCTTCGCGGCCATGGGCGGCGGGGGCTGGGGTGCACCGCCGATCGCCACGCCCGACGAGCTGGCCGGGCGGATCAACACCGACGAGTCCGGCCGGGTGCCGATGCTGGTGGTCGCCCCCCTCATGCACGGGAACGCCCAGTGGGCCATGTGGAACGCGTTCATGATGGCCGGCACCGCCGTGCTCTACACCGGGCACCACTTCGACCCGGACCGGCTGCTGCGCATGATCGGCGACGAGCGGGTGGTGTCGAGCGCGCTGGTGGGCGACGCCATGGCCCGACCCCTGTCGGAGAGCGCTGGACCGGCGGCACCCGGGACCTACGACACGTCCTCACTCGCCGTCATCGGCTCCGGCGGCGCGATGCTGTCCGCCGCGGTCAAGGCGGACCTCGCCGCCCAGCTGCCCGGGGTGATGGTCATGGACCGGTTCGGCTCGAGCGAGTCGGGCGCCCAGGGGGCGGTGGAGGTCGGCGCCAGCGGCCCGACGGTTCGTGATGGGCGATGACACCGCGGTCCTCGACGACGACCTCCGGCCGCTCCGACCCGGTGACGGCAGGATCGGCCGCCTGGCCAGGACCGGACGGATCCCGCTCGGCTACTACAAGGACCCGGCGAAGACGGACGGCCACCTTCCCGACGGACGAGCACGGCGTGCGCTGGTCGGTCCCGGGCGACCTGGCCTCCGTCGGGCCCGACGGGGTCATCACCGTCCACGGCCGGGGCTCGGCGTCCATCAACTCCGGCGGGGAGAAGATCTTCCCCGAGGAGGTCGAGGCGGCCGTCAAGGAGCCACCCGGCGTGTACGACGCCATCGTCGTCGGGCTCCCCGACGAGCGCTTCGGTGAGCGGGTGGCGGCGGTGGTCCGCATGCGGGACGGCGCGGAGCCGCTGACGATCGAGGCCCTACGGGACCACTGCCGCTCCCGGATCGCCGGCTACAAGGTGCCCCGCCAGCTCCTCCTGGTCGACGAGATCCCGTTGACGGCGGCGGGCAAGCCGGACGCCCGGGCGGCCAGGGCCCTGTTCACGCCGGACTGAATCACGCTCGACTGAGTTCCCCATCCGACCGGCGCGTCCGGCCCGGGCGTCCGCGGTGTCCGCCACCGTGGACACGACGCGCCCGGCGGCCCCGGCGAGCACCGCCCCGTCGACCTCGACCACCAGGTGGTCCCCGGAATCGGGCCACAGGCCGAGCACCCGGGCCGGCACCGGTCGCTCCGGGAACCGCACGGCGGCGACCAGGGCCAGGAAGGCCAGCTCCTCGGGCCAGCCCTCCTGGGGACGCCCGCCCGACACCGACACCAGCGCCGTGGCACCCGCGGCCCGGTCGGTCCGCGGCTGCGCCCCACCGATGTCCACCGTCACCTCGGCCGACCGCGGAGCCGCACCGGGTGCGGGGCGGGGCACGCCCACACCACGTCCGGGGCCCCCAGCACCGCCCTCGGGCCGAGCCGGGACCAGTCGGCGGCCGACCAGAGGGCCGTGGCCCAGGTGACGGCCTCGGCCAGCACCACGGCCCGGCCACCGGGCCCGAGCCCGGCGAACCAGGGCTCCCAGTGGAAGGCGTGCCAGCCGGTGCGCCGCCACTCGTCGACGGCCTCGCCCGCCACCGGGCCGACCGCCTCGGCCGGGGCCCGGAAGCGCCCGTCGACGCAGGCCCGCACCAACGCCAGGCCGAGGCTGCGTCTCACGAACGCCGGCTTCCAGGCGAACGGCGGTTCCGCCAGCCCGACTCGGCGGGATGGGACCGGGCCCGGCGGAGCGACGACAGGGTGACCTCCAGGGGACCCCCGGTGCCAGGTCCACCACCGCGGCGCCCACGCCGTCCACCAGCAGCTCCGAGACCTCGCGCCGCGCAGCACGGCTCCGATCGGGCAGCGCCGGCTCGGCCAGGAGGTGGGCCGTGACCGCGGTGGCGGGACCGCTCATGCCGCCCGCTCGCCGGGGAACGCCGCCACCGCCCCGACGACGGCGGCGGGGGGCGCGGGGATCGGTCGGGCGACCGGATGCCAGGGCCACCACCGGGGTCGGCACCGGAAGGGGTCGGCCGCACAGCCCGCGCACCAGGCCCCGTTCGTCGAGGGACGGGTCCACGGCCCGCCGGGGGGAGTGCAGTACCCCGACGCCGGCGACGAGCCGCCGGGCGGCCCCGGCCAGCAGCTCGGGGGTGACCGGGTCGACGTCGAGCTCACCGGTGCGGGCGTAGTAGGTGGCTACGACGAATGGCGGTGCGCCGCTGCGCAGGGTCTCGGCCAGGGCCGCGAGCTGGCGTCGTCACGGTGACCCGGGCGGCGCGACCCGGAGGTCACCTGGACCAGGCCCACCGACGCCCGATCGGCGGCCGGCGCCCGAGGACGAGGTCCACCCGCACGGCGAGCTCCACCCGACCCGGGACCAGCGCCACCCGGATGGGCTCCCCGGTGCGGGGGAGCCAGGTCGGGTCCAGCCTCGGCCACCGGTGCCGCAGCCCGTCCGCCTGCCGCTCGACCTCCCCCCGCAGTTCCGCCCGCTCGGGCGCGGGCAGGTCGGAGATCCAGGCGCACAGGGATCGTCCTGGCGCTCGTCCATGGCGAGCCCGCCCATGGCGTCGTCGAAGGCGTCGTCGATGGCGCCGACCGTGACCCACTGGCGGAACAGGACGTGCACCAGGGCCCCGCCGGGCGGTGGCGACATTGACGGGAGGGTCGCCCGTCGCCCCGTCGCGGTGGACCGGACAGGCCAGTGCCCCGGTAGAGCCGACGGGCGGTCACGACAACGGGCACGGCGTCGCCCGTCGTCTCCAGGTCGCCCGTCGGTTCCAGGTCGCCGAGGCCGCGCTCGACGAAGCGCCGGAGATCGGCGGCGAGCGAGGGATCGACCGGCCGGGTCGGGGCCGTCCCGTCACCCGGAGCCGTTCGAGCAGGTCCGGCCCGGCCAGCGGTCGCCAGTCCCCGGCCTCCGACGCCGGACGACCGTCAGTCACCGGACGGCGCACCGGGCCCCCCGACGCGGCGTGGCGCCCCACGTGGCGCCCCATGGACGACCGTCTCGTGACCATGGGCGCAGTGTGGACGCCGGGTGTCACACGCCCCCGGGCGCGCCAGGGGCCCCGGTAGCCTCTCCCGTGATGACGCCCGCGGCTTCGACCACCCTCTTCGCCGTCGTCTTCGCCCTGTTCGTCGTGGCCGCCCTGGTCCTGGTCGCCCTGACCCTCCGGTTCGTCGTGGCCCAGGCGCGGCGCTCGCGGTCGGCGTGGCTCGACCGAACGGCAGGGCGGGCCGGTGCCCGCCGACGACGACCACGACGAGGAGGAGGACGAGGAGGAGGAAGACGAGCAGGAGCAGACGGCACTGGTCCTGGCCGGCGGGAGCACCCGGGGGGCCATCCAGATCGGCATGCTGCAGGTGCTCGCCGAGCACGGGTTCGTCCCGGACCGGATCTACGGCTCCTCGGTCGGGGCCATCAACGGCGTGGGCTTCGCCGCCGACCCCACCCGGGAGGGGGTCGAGCGGATGACCCAGATCTGGCTGCGGATCAAGCGCGAGGACGTCTACCCACAGGGCCGGCTGCACGGCCCGTGGCTCTACCTCCAGCAGCGCGATGCCGTGTACGCCAATACGGGGCTGCGGGCCATCGTCGAGGAGGGATTCCCCTACGAGCGGCTCGAGGACGCCCCGGTTCCGGTCGAGGTCGTGGCCACGTCGCTGGCCGACGGCGGCGAGCGGTGGTTCACCTACGGCCCGGCCGTCGACGCCGTGCTGGCCTCGGCGGCGATGCCGGCCATCTTCCCGCCGGTGGAGATCGACGGAGAGCGCTACATCGACGGAGGCGTCGTCGACAACGTGCCGATCCAACGGGCCATCGACGGGGGGCCACCCGGATCGTGGTACTCCTGTGCTCGCCCCCGGTGTTCCAGCCGCCGTGAGCCGGCGTCCGGTCGAGGGCATGGTCAACGCCCTGTTCATCGCCATCCACGCCCGTTTCGTCCGCGACATGGCCCGGCTGCCCGAGGACGTGGAGGTCATCCTTGCATCGGCCCGGAGGGCACGACCCGGGACTTCGACGACTTCTCCACCACCGAACACCTGATCGCGCTCGGTCGGGCGGAGGCCTCCGAGGTGGTGCGACGCTACGGACTCGGGACGATCGCCTACCCGGCACCCCCCTACCCGGTCCCGGACCCGGGACCCGCCACCGGCACCGACACCGACGGACCCCCGGGGACCGGCGGCCGGGGAACGGCGGGCGGGTGACCGGAGGTCGGGGGTGGTCGAGGGGGAGGTGTCCGGCGGTCAGTCCCCGGTGGCGGCCGACCCGGTGACCCACCCGGAACCGGGGACGTAGCGGCGGACGATCCGGGCCGGCACCCCGGCGATCACGCAGTGGTCGGGGAACGCCCCCCGCACCACGGCGCCGGCGGCCACCACCACGTTCCGCCCCAGCTCGGTCCCGGGGAGGATCACCACGCCGGTCCCCAGCCAGCTGCCGTCGCCGATGACCACGGGGACGTCGTGGGGCCACTGGACGTGGACGACCTCGTCCGGGTTCTCGTAGCCGTGGTTCTGGTCGGTGATGTACACGTACGGACCGGTCTGGACGTCACTGCCGACTTCGACGGAGAAATGGCCGACGATGTGGCTGCCCCGACCGATCATCGTGCGGTCACCGATGCGCACCACCGGGTCGGTGACCATCTCCTGGCCGGGCACCATGCCCGCCGACAGGCTGACGTAGGGGCCGATCAGCGTGTCCTCGCCGATGTGGATCCACCGCTCGCCGAATACGGCCCCGGTCGGGAAGGCCAGGCAGCTCCCCGGCCGAAGTAGCCGAACCGGTCGGCCAGGCGGTCACCCGGGCCGGTGGCCCCGTTGCGGGTCATCCACTCCCATCCGGCGTGGACCACCGCGTGCAGGATCCGGTGGCGCAACCCGGCCGGCTCCGGCGGGGAGCCGCGTGCGGGTGGGTCGGGGACCCGGGGGGACCGGCCCGAGGCCACCCGGGTCGCGCGCCCGACGCGCCGGATTCGGGTTCCGTGCCGGCTGCGCTCACCCCGAGACGGTATCCGACGCCTCCGACGTCCGGCGATCCGGGCGCTCTCGCGCGCGCGGCCACCGCCGGCCCGGCCCGGCACCGTCCCGGTCGGCGGGCCCCCCGTCCGGCGACCGTGTGCCGCCGCTCCCTACGATGGCCCCGTGGACACGGGGAGGAACCGCGCCGACGAGGGTCGGTCGACGACGTCGACCGACTGCTGGTCGACAAGGCCGCCTCGGCCGGCCGGGTTCTCCACCGGTTCGGCCTCTACGAGCGGGCCCGGCCCGGGTACTCCGACGAGCGTCGCGCAGATGGTGGCGGCGCTCGGCATCGCCCCGGCTCCCGGGTGCTCGACGTGGCGCCGGGACCGGCAAGCTCACCCGTTCCCTGGTGGCACCGGGGCCACCGTCGTGGCCGCCGAGCCCTCCGCTCCATGCGGGCGTCTTCGCCACGTGGTCCCGTACCCCCCAGATCGCCGCCACGCCGAGCACCTTGACTCGGCGACGCCACCTTCGACGCGCTCACGGTGGCCCAGGCCTTCCACTGGTTCGACCGCCCCGGGGCCCGGCGAGTTCGCCCGGGTACTCCGGCCGGGTGGGGGCCCGGCCTGGTGTGGAACGAGCGGGACGAGTCCGACCCGCTGGTCGCCGAGCTCACCCGGGTCAGCAAGTGGGACCGGCACCAGCCGTACCCGGTCGGACGGACTTCGGGGCCCTGGTCGACGCGTCCGGGCGGTTCGGCCCGGTCACCCGGACCCACCTGTCCTTCGTCCAGCCCCTCGACCGGACCGCCTTCGTCGAACAGGTGGCCTCCCGCAGCTACATCGACGTCCTCCCCGAGGACCGGCGGCGGGCGATCCTCGACGCCGTGGCCGACCTCGCCGCCGACCTCGGTGAACCGATCGAGCTCCACTACCTCGTCGACCTGTTCTGCGCCCGGGTGCGCTGAGCGCAACCCGCCCCTCGACCCCGGCTTGCCAGCGGCCGCTCCCGCGGTGCAGCCTCTGCGGCGAGGGTCGGCCGACCACCGGAGCGTCGCGCCGCAGACCCGGCACCGGAGGGTGAGGGCACGGACCATGATCAAGCTGACCTGTCTGCTGAGGCGCAAGGAGGGCCTGACGCCCGCCGAGTTCCACGCCTACTGGCGGGACCACCACGGCCCGCTGATCGCCAACTGCAGCGCCGCCAAGTACGTGATCCGCTACGAGCAGAACCCCCGGCCGCTCGACGACTACCGGGACGACGACGACCGGTCCGGCTACGACGGGGTGACGGTGCAGTGGTTCGAGTCGATGGACGCGTACTACGCCCACATGGGGGAGGACGACTTCCCGGCCATGATGGAGGACATCGCCAGGTTCCTCGACACCGACCGGCTCGAGGTCGTGCTCACCGAGGAGCCGCGGATCATCATCGACGGCGAGGTCGACTGGTCCGCGCTGAGCCACGCCGGACCCGGCGACCGCCCGGCAGCCGCGGCCGTCCGGTCGGGCCCCCGACCCGCAGGCGTCGTTGACAGCTGTTTACACCGGACATACGATCCATCTTTTCGGACATGCTGTCCGATGCGACAGGAGGGGGCGTCCGACATGAGCGACTGGCAAGACGGAACTGGACATCAGCGGCGTCAACTTCGACGACATCGACCTGCTCGACTCGACGGTGTTCGCCGAGCGGGTGCCCCACGAGTGGTTCGCGTTCCTGCGGGAGAACGCACCCGGTGTGGTGGCAGGAGGAGGAGGACGGGCCCGGGTTCTGGGCGGTGACCACCCTGGCCGAGGCCACCCAGGTCAACCGCGACTACGAGCACTTCTCCTCGGCCCGCCAGGCCACCTACCTCTGGGAGCTGGCCGAGGACGACCTGGCCCAGCAGCAGCTGATCATGCTGAACATGGACCCGCCGCTGCACACCCGCTACCGGCGGCTGGTCAACAAGGGCTTCACCCCCCGGATGGTCAACCAGCTCCACGAGCGGCATCCACGCCGCCACCGACGACATCATCGACGAGGTCATCGAGCGGGGGTCAGGCCGACTTCGTCACCGACATCGCCGCCGAGCTGCCCCTGGCGGTCATCGCCGAGCTGCTCGGCGTCCCCAACGAGGACCGGCACCGGATGTTCGACTGGTCCAACCGCATGATCGGCAGCCGAGGACCCCGAGTACCAGCGGCGGGGAGGTCGCCCAGCAGGCCGCCATGGAGCTCTACGCCTACGCCGCCGAGCTCTTCGCCAAGAAGCGGGTCGACCCCCACGACGACCTGATGAGCGTGCTCACCCAGGTCGAGATCGAGGGCGAGCAGCTCTCCGTCGCTGGAGCTCGAGCTGTTCTTCCTGCTGCTCACGGTGGCCGGCAACGAGACGACCCGCAACCTCATCTCCGGGGCCATGGCCACCTTCTTCGAGCACCCCGACCAGTGGGAGCTGCTGCGCAACGACCGCTCGCTGCTGCCCGACGCGGTCGAGGAGATGCTCCGCTTCGTGACCCCGGTCATGAACTTCCGGCGCCAGGCCACGTGCCGACTTCGAGCTCGGCGGCCAGACGATCGAGGCCGACGACAAGGTCGTGTTCTTCCACATCTCGGCCAACCGGGACGAGCCGGTCTTCGACCACCCCGACCCTTCGACATCACCCGGAACCCCAACCCGCACATGGCCTTCGGCGGCGGCGGCCCCCACTTCTGCCTGGGGGCCAATCTGGCCCGCATGGAGATCCGGGTCATGTTCGAGCACCTGCTCGACCGCATGCCCGACATGGAGCTGGACGGCGAGGTCCAGCGCCTCCAGTCCCCGTTCATCAATGGCGTCAAGCACCTCCCCATCACCTTCCCCGCCGGTCCGCGCCCGCTCGGCGCGCTGAGCGTGTCCGGCCCGCCGGACGCCCGATGAGCTGAAGGAGGTCATCCGGGACTTCCGCCGCGACCAGATCATCGACACGGCCCGCCGGCTCTTCGGCGAGCGGGGCACGACCGACGTCTCCATGGACGAGATCGCCGCCGAGGCCGGGGTGGCCCGCTCGACCGTCTACGTCTACTTCGCCAACCGCGACGAGCTGCTGCGGGCCTGCCTGCAGCGCATGTACGACCAGCTGATCGAGGCCATCGCCGCCACGTGGGAGGAGGACGCCGGCCCGGCCCGCCGGCTGCGAGCGCTCATCGAGGAGCCTGCTGGCCCGCATCGACGACAGCCCGGCCTTCTTCCGGCTGGCCCTGGTCACCCAGGGGACCGCCGGCGCGGGACGGGGGGCCGTCGGGACGCGAGCTGGCGATCATCGGCCTGGACATCGCCCGGCCTGCTCCGGGACCTGGTGGTCGAGGGCGTCGCCGCGGGGGACTTCCGGCCGACTCGACCCCGACCTGGCCATCAGCCTGATCGGCCAGCAGATCTACGGGGCGATGGCGGTGCGGGCCGGCGAGCCGTCCCCCGGAACGGTCCGGGCGGCGGCCGACACGGTCGCGGTTCATCCTGCACGGCCTGTCGGTCTGAGCAGACCGGCACCGGTCCGGGGGGACCCCGGTCGGGCGGTAGCGCGACCGCCGAAGATCCGCAGCAGCGCCAGGTACACCATCACCGACGACATGCAGGATGGTGAACGCCGAGAACCACTCGGCCTCGGCGTCGATGCCGGCCGCCTCGGCCCGGTCCACGAAGCTGAAGTCCACGAAGAGGTTCATGACGGCCAGGAACAGGTAGAGGACCCCGAAGATCAGCAGGCCGCCGTCCGCTGAGTCCCCAGCCGGTCAGGATGGCCGTCATCATGACCACCAGCATGCCGAGGCCGGCCACGAGCGTGATCTTGAAGAACCGGGTCCCGACCCGCACCAGGCCGGTCCGGTAGACGCCCCAGACGCCGGCCACGATGGCCACGGTCCCGACGACGGCCAGCGTCACCACGTGGGCACCCTGGTCGGCGTAGAAGCGGGAGATGATCCCGAGGACGACTCCCTCGGCCACGGCGTAGACCGGCGCCAGCACCGGGGCGCGGCGCGGTTGGAACGAGCACCACAGCGCCGACCCCGAGGCCCACGAACATGCCCGCCCACGGCCAGGCCCAACGGGAGGTTGGCAGGTAGGCGACGGCGCCGACAACGATGGCGACGAGCCCGAGCAGCCCCGCCTTGTTCAGGGCGCCGTCGGCGGTGAACCGGGCTCCGCCCGGCGGCCGGCGGTGCCGGCGGCGGCCCCTGCGGCTGCAGCTGCCACGCCGCCCCGTCCCACGGCCACCAGTTGCCGTCGGGCTGCTGCTTCCAGTTCGTCGGTGCCGTGGCCGGCGGCGCCCGGGAAGGTGGTCGCATGCGGTTGTAGTTCGACGCGGTCCCGAACGACGCGCCCGGTCGAGCGGGTCCGGGTGGCGGTGCCACCGGTCGGCCTGCCCCCCGAGGGGGTGCCGGGAGTGGATCCCTGCGTCGAGGTCATCGTCGCTCCTGTGCTGGTCCGCTTTGCCCCCCAGTGTACCGGTCACCCGGACGGGCAGCACCGTCGCCGGCCCGGGACCAGCCGCCGGCGACGGCCGGGACGATCGAGAGCGTCTGCCCGTCGGTGACGGGGGTGTCCAGACCCTCGAGGAACCGGACGTCCTCCTCGTCGAGGAAGACGTTGACGAACCGGCGCAGGCCGCCCTCGTCGTCGAAGATCCGCTCGGCGAACCCGGGGTGGGCGGCGTCGAGGCCCTTCAGGACCTCGCCGACGGTGGAGCCGTCGATCGAGAGCTCGCCGACCCCTCCGGTCAGCGTGCGCAGCTGGGCGGGGACTCGGACGTTGCTCATCGGGAGCTCCTCTGGGTGGGTGTGTCCGCGTCGGCCGCCATGGCCTCGGCGAACGAGTCGAGTGTGGGGGCGATGGTGGCGGTCGGGCCGACCACGTCGGCCAGCGCCTCCACCGTCTTCAGGCCGTGGCCGGTGACCATGGCGACCACCCGCTCGTCCGAGCGGACGACGCCCTGGGCGGCCAGCTTGGCCAGGGTGGCGATGGTGACCCCGCCGGCGGTCTCGGCGAAGATGCCCTCGGTGCGGGCCAGCAGCCGGATGCCGTCGAGGACCTCGTCGTCGGTGACCGAGGCGCAGGACGCCCCCGACGAGCGGATGGCGTCGAGCGCGTACCAGCCGTCGGCCGGGTTGCCGATGGCCAGCGACTTGGCGATGGTGTCCGGCTTGACCGGCCGGATGGCGTCGGTGCCCTCGGCGAAGGCGGTCGCCACCGGCGAGCACCCGTCGGCCTGGGCGCCCGACACCCGCACGGCGGGCTCCTCGTCGAGCAGCCCGACCTGGTACAGCTCGGCGAAGCCCTTGGCCACCTTGGTCAGCTGGCTGCCCGAGCCGATGGGCACCACCACGTGGTCGGGCGCCTGCCAGCCGAGCTGCTCGGCCACCTCGAAGGCCAGCGTCTTGGACCCTCGGCGTAGTAGGTGCGGACGTTGACGTTGACGAAGGCCCACTCGGGCTGCTCGCTGGTCAGCTCGGCGCACAGCCGGTTGACGTCGTCGTAGCTGCCCTCGACGGCGAAGACCCGGCCGCCGTAGACGGAGGTCATGGTGACCTTGGCCCGCTCGAGGTCGTGGGGGATCAGCACCACCGAGTCCATGCCCGCCCGGGCGGCGTGGGCGGCCACCGAGTTGGCGAGGTTGCCCGGTGGAGGCGCAGGCGGCCACCTTGAAGCCGAGTTGGCGGGCCTTGGTCAGGGCGACCGACACCACCCGGTCCTTGAACGAGCCCGGTCGGGTTGGCGGTGTCGTCCTTGATCCAGAGCTCGCCCAGGCCCAGCTCGGCGGCCAGGCGGTCGGCCCGGACCAGCGGGGTGAACCCGGCGCCCAGGTCGACCGGCGCGGCGTCGCGCACCGGGAGCAGGTCGGCGTAGCGCCAGATCGTACGGGGGCCGGCCTCGATCCGCTCCCGGGAGATGGTGGCGGCCACCCGCTCGTAGTCGTAGGTGACCTCGAGCGGCCCGAAACAGAAGTCGCACACGTGCAGCGCCTCGGCCGGATAGGTACGGCCACATTCACGGCAGCGCAAGCCCGAAACGAAATCCACGGCAGTCTCCTCATCGCTCGGGCATTGGCACCTGGAGCCCGGACCCCGTCGTGGGTGGTCGTCAGCGCTCTGGTTGCCGCAGCGTCACAGGGCCCGGTCCCTCAGCTGCTCTGGATGATGGGGTCCAGTGTAGGCGATCGCGGACCCCCGTCAACGTGGCCCGACTGCCCGGCCGGCCCGACGCTCTGGCCGGCTCGGCCCCGTACGACCCTGGCCGGTGAGCGAGATGAGGCCATGCGGCGACCGGCCACCCCCGGGGACGAGAGCGGATGCCAGCACGGGCCCGGACGACGGGCCCCGTGCACGCCCACGCCGAGTTCGACGCCGCCGGGCTGGTCGCGGCCAAGGCGGACCGCACCGTCTCGGTCTGCATCCCGGCCCGCAACGAGGCCGCCACCATCGGCCCCATCGTGGAGGGCATCGTCGTCGCCGCTGACCGCGGCCGGCGGCGGCGTGCCCTGGTCGACGAGGTCCTCGTGGTCGACGACGGCTCGACCGACGGCACCGGGGCGATCGCCGCCGCGGGCCGGGGCCCGGGTGATCGTCGGCGACACGGCCGAGCGGCGGGCAAGGGCCAGGCCATGCGGGTCGCCCTGCGGGAGCCACCGTGAAAGACAATTTTTCATATTCGCTTGTGATGTGGCCTAACGAAAAAAGCTGAGCCACCGCCGACTCGCGGCGTGAACCGCGACAGCGGAACGGCAAGCGCCAACGGCGGTTGGCTCCGGCGACTTGTTAGGCCACAGTCGTCATATACTCTAAATCATCCACGACACTAATTCGTAGCCATGGGCTCGACAATGCAAAATATACAAAGTCCGACAATGCGACAATGACCACGATGATGCCATGCTCAGCGGCGAACGATCCAACGCAATAGTGGCATAAATCGACGGCAACAAGCCATGGGTGGCCCATCTCGGTGGTCGCAAGAACTGAAATACCCAATCTCTACCGAAAAGCTCGCAAAATTAGGAGTTGCCGCCAATCGGCGCCAAATAAAATGTCTCTGCGATATTTTTGCATAATTTCGTGTCGTGCAATGTGGCCTAACGAAAAAAGCTGAGCCACCGCCGACTCGCGACGTGAACCGCGACAGCGGAACTGACAGCGCCAACGGCGGTTGGCTCCGGCGACTTGTTAGGCCACTGGTCAATCATACAAATCGTGATAATCGCGACTGATCCCAACTGATATATC
>CAWHOE010000004.1:0-9336 GCA_963830915.1 candidate division FCPU426 bacterium | reverse complement strand
ACAATGACGCGATCAAGCTTTGGAAAAAGATATTAACGAACGCCCAAACCAACGACTTGAAAATAGAGGCGGCGAGAAAATTGCAGGAACTCTACGGCATGAAACCCAATAACGGACCAAATCCTTGAAATCGACAAAAAATAATTTTTTATCTATCTGGATCATATTTTTTTCGACCCTCGTGACTTCAGCCTTCGGTCAAGTGGCGGTTGATGTGGCCGGACCCTCTTCCGCGAATGTTCCGGATGGGTCCCTGCCGAAAACGGAAATATCCGAGCCCAAAGACCGGCATTCCAACCATCTCTTTTATTTCCAAGACACCTTGGAAAGTGTTTTGCTCAAATACACGAACAGTCCGGATTTCAACCCCAAAGATCCTTCCTCGTTGAACGACCTGGGTTATATTTACGCCTATTTCGGGGAATATGACGAGGCGATCATCCAATACAAGAAAGCCATCGACTTGAATCCCGAATTTTCGGACGCTTATCTGAATTGGGGTGTGGCTGAATACAAATCAGGGAGGCGTGATAAGGCTCAGGTCCTCCTTGAAAAATCCTACCAAATGGACGCTTCCAAAGGCGAGTCGGCTTATGACCTGGGTTTGGTCGCCTTCGAGGAAAAAGAATACGCCCGTTCCGCCGGTTTTTTTGAGGAAGCCGCCAAGACCTTGACCCAGGATACCAAAGGTCTTTAATAACCTGGGATGCGCTTACTTCAACCAGAAAAACATCGTTTCCGCTTACCAGGCCTTCCGGAAATCCGTTTCCCTTAATCCAGGGTTTTATCACGCTTATTTCAATTTGGCCTTGGCCTCTGTCCTTTCGGGACAAGCGGAGCAATCAGTGGAAGACGCGAAAAAAGCGGTCCAGCTTTCCCCTGGAAATCCCGAGGCTTACAACCTGCTCGGTTTGGCTTATTTGATGAATCAGGATTACTCCAGGGCTTCGGTGGCTCTGATCAAGGCGTTGGAGAAGGACCCGAATAAATCCTCCTATTTGAACAATCTGGGCAGGGCCCAACTGGGATTGGGCAAATACAAAGAGGCTGAGAAAGTTTTGAAGAAAGCGCTGCTTTTCGACCCCGGCTCCAATCCGGCGAAATGGAATATGGCTGACCTTTACCTGCGCCAAGGTAAAACAGAGGATTCGATGGCCCTGTTCAATGACCTTTCCGATTGGGAAGACGGCAATGGGAATCCGGTCTTTTTATATAACTGGGGCGTGGCCAGTTATAAAACCGGTGACGGGGAAAAAGCCTCCAAACTCTGGGAGAGGTCGCGGGTCCTCAATCCCCAATATATCCAACCGCTGTACGCTTTGGCCGTCATGTCATCGGAGAAAAAGGATTATCAAAAGGCGTTGGAGTACATCCATCAAGGCGAAGGATTGGAATCCCGGTCGCCCCGTTGGTTCAGGCTGGAAGGCGATGTTGATTCCGCCTTGGGAAAGAAAACAGAAGCCCTGGAAAGTTATGGGGAAGCGGAAAAGCTGGGTGAAAAGGATGTCCTGGTGGAAGGAAAGATCAAGGATCTTAAAAACCAGGAAGTGGGGAATGAAACATTAGCCGCGAACCAACAGGGGTCGGTCGAGGAATTCCACGCGAAAGAACAACAACTGATCTCGGACGGCGAATTGGATAAGGCTCTTAACCTGGCGAAGGAGGGAAGCGACCGTTGGCCCTCTAACCCTTCCGTGCTGGAGGATCTGGGCCTTGTTTACCAAAGTCTTGAAAAGAACGATCAAGCCTTGGATTCATTCCAACGGGCTCAGAAACTGGACCCGAACAACAGGAAAATACTCGAGGAATGCGGTACTTCGGCCTATTCGGCCCAACGCTTCGCGATCGCCCAGCATTATTTCACCAGGGCATTGATCAGTTCACCCGATTCCTTGACGTCGCTCATCGGATTGGGTTCGTGTTCATTTAAGTTAGGCCAGATCGATCAAGCCATCCAATATTGGAAAAAAGGTTTGGCGAAATACCCGGATCAAGCGGAACTCTATTACAACCTTAGCCGAGCTAATTATGAGATGGGTAATTTGATCGAAGCCAGGGCTGATCTAAAGCAAGCTTTGAAATTAAAACCCGAATATCCCGAGGCCATCACCAACCAGGCGGCCATTGACCTGGATGAGGACAATTTGGCGGACGCGGAAAAGAACCTGCGAAAAAGCCTGGTCCTGAACCCCGAACTGGCCGAAACCTATTTCAATCTCGGGAATCTTCAGTTGAAGCGGGGTCAATATGACCAGGCTGTCACCTTTTACCAAAAAGGGTTGCAGATAAATCCGGACGACGCGGATGGCTACTATTATCAGGGTGTGGCCTTTCTTCAGATGTCCGAATGGGTGAAGGCTCGGAAATGGCTGGAGACCGCCCTGGAGAAAAATCCAGCCCATGCCAACGCCCTTTATAACCTGGGGAAAGTTTCTTATGAAACCGGTGATCTGGACGGGGCGCTGAAATATTTCAAGGAATCCCTGAAATATATGCCCAACCAAGCGGACGCGTTTTTAGGGATAGGAATGGTCCTTTTCCAACAGGGGGATTATCCAGGAGCGGCCAGTTTATTCGAGAAGGCTCAAATGGGCCCCCGGGGCGCGGCCGAGGCTGATTTTTATCTTGGGCGTATCCAATATCTGGAAGGCAATAAAACCGCCGCTGAGGATTATTACCGTAAATCGATCCTGCTCAGGCCTTCCTTGGGCCAATCCCATTTGGCTTTAGGCGATCTTTTGAAAGAACAAGGCCAGATATCCCTGGCGAGGGTCGAATACCAAAAAGCCTCCATCCAAAGGGAAAACCCAGCCATCGCTTCACAGGCAGAGGAAGAACTTAAGGATCTAAAATGATCCATCTCGTCTCGATAAACCCCGCCTTGGATTACACCTTTAAACTGAAGAACGCCTCCCGGGGAAAGATCGGGGAAGTCGTTGCGTTCAATCTTGAACCGGCTGGCAAAGCCTTGAATATCGCCAGATTTCTCAAAAGATGGGGGACTCCTTGCCGTACATGGCTGGGAACGGGTGGGGGAGCCGATCCCACTCATGTTCTATTCCGGTCATTGCTGAAAAAAGAAGGATTGTCAGTCACCTATTTAGGGTCATCCGCTCCTATGCGGAAGAATGTGGTTATTCAAAACGAGCAGGGGTCAAAGAAATACAACCACCCCGGTTTTGCCATCAAGGACTTAACCTTCAAACGGCTATATGAAGCCATCAAAGAAAAAGACCTGGTCGTTTTAACGGGCCGTCTTCCCCAGGGCATGTCTTCCTCTCTTTTGAAAAATTGGATCGGATCGCTCAAAAGAAAGAAGGCCAAGACCATCCTGGACAGTTCCGGCCTGCCTTTAAAGATCGCCCTGCGGGCCAAACCTTGGTTCCTGAAGGTGAATCTTCATGAATTGTCCCAAGCGCTCAACACGAATTATAAAAATATGGATCAAATACCCTCGGTCATTAAGAATCGTTTGCTAAAAATGGGCATCGTCCATGGCGCGATCACGTTCGGTTCTTGGGGCGCGGTCATTTGGGACAACCAAGAAATCTATCGTGTCCAAACCAGGCAAGTGAACCCCCTTGAACTGGTGGTGGGGGCCGGCGATGGTTTCCTGACGGGTTATTTAAAGGGTTTATCCCAGGGCTTGGATTTTCCCCAAAGGGCGGTCTTGGCAAGCGCGACCGGAGCGTCCGTGGCCCATTTAGGTATCGACCGATTCCAACCCAACCATGTCGAACGGTCTTTGAGGACGACAACGATCCGGAGGATCCCGTGAAAGGAGAAACTCGAGCGGTCTATTCGGTCAGTGAACTGCTTGGGAGCGCCCGGAACATACTTGAGTCGAGTTTTTCATCCATCTATGTGGAAGGCGAGATCTGCGAATTCAACTTAGCGCCCTCGGGGCATATGTATCTCAAATTGAAAGATGAAAAAGGTTCTTTGCCTTGCGCGTTCTTTAAGGGAAGCAACCAGAGTTTGACGTTCAAACCGGAACTGGGGATGAAGGTCATCGCTGGGGGAACACTGACCCTTTATGAGCGTGACGGGAAGTTCCAACTGAACATTCGTTCCATGGAACCCAAAGGCTTAGGGGCCCTGCAGTTGGCTTTTGAGCAGTTGAAGAAAAAACTTCTCTTGGAAGGCCTTTTTGAGCAGGACCGAAAGAAACCCGTCCCGATCTATCCTCGTAGGATCGCCCTTATCACTTCTCCCTCAGGCGCCGCCATCCGGGATTTCATGAAAATATTGGAAACCAGGGTGGGGATCGAGGAAGTGGAGCTTTTTCCCGTGACCGTCCAAGGAAGCGAGGCTCCCCAGGAGATCACGGCGGCCATCGAGAAAGTCTCTTCCATGAATCGCCATGACCTATTGGTGGTAACACGCGGGGGCGGAAGCCTGGAGGATCTCGCGGCTTTTAACGATGAAAGCGTCGTCCGGGCCTTGGCGAATTGTTCCATCCCGACCATCAGCGCTATCGGGCATGAGGTGGATTTCACTCTTTGCGATTTTGTGGCCGACCGAAGGGAACCGACGCCTACCGCGGCGGCCGCCCATCTGGCTCCCGGGAAGGACGAGGTCGCGGACAGACTGAGCCATATTTCCCATCGTCTTCAGGAAGCGATGGTGAATCATGTCGATGATAGGAAAAGGGATATTCGGGAACTGGCGAACACGCTGAAAGAACGGCGTCCTGATCTTCTTTTGGATCAAGCCAGACAGGATCTGGATTATCGAACGGAGTCCCTCCGCGCCGCCCTGATGGCCGGGTTGAAGGAATCCAGATCGAATATGAGCCGTTTAACGGACATGGTGAAGCGCTCAACGCCCATCCAGCGGGTGAAATACGGGTTCGAGCGGGTCAAGGGCCTTGAGGCCCAATTACAAGCCTATCACCCCCATGGACCCCTCAAAAGAGGCTATGCCATCGTTATCCAGAAGAAAACAGGCGCCATCTTGCGTTCCTCCAAGTCGGTCAAAGCGGGGGAAAGGCTCCTGATCCAATTGGAAAAAGGGAACCTCGAATCGGAAGTCCTACCATCAGGTCCTGAAGAAGGTCAAAGGACTTTATTTTAAGCTTTGGTATTCCGCGATATTGCCTAGTTGGGGGAAGAACCCCTAACGAGTAGACCAGGCCCCGGTGTTCTCCTTTGGCCAAAACCTTGAAGATGGTTAATGGGTTAAAATGATGTTCACGACGGGGAGGTGTAAGAAACATCGCTTTTAGTTTCAAGGTTTAAAATAGTTATTGAAGGGTTAGTTTAATGGTGATCTAGAGTTGGCTGATATGGAGGATCTAGTATGAATATTAAATTGCCATTTTTAATCTTTGCGTTGTTTTTACTTCCTAAACTTGTTCATTGCCAAAATAACGAATGGGCCTGGAGAACCTTTTCTAGCCCTGAGTATCATTTTTCTATTCAAACCCCGCTTCCTTTAGTAATAAAGAATGCAAAGGACAATCCTGATGCTCTTTCTCTTGGAAGTGAGAATGGTTTAAAAGAAAACTTCAAAATATTTATTATCACAGGTCCGTTTTTAAACGGTTTATTTGGACCGGATGAGAAGGATGCTTTAGATTTGTCTAATGTCTCAGATCAACTAACCCAAAAATCTTTCCACAAGTTACTGCAAGGGGCTGTTATCACATCAAAAAGTAAATCCAATTCGGATGGACAAATAACCGTTTTGAAAGGGGAACGAAGTTCAAAAGAAGGATTACTGAAATTCATTTGTCTTTCAGAAACTAAAGGTGTTTATTTTTGGACCGTTATAGTAATTTACAAAAAAATGGATACGGAAAAAGAAAAGATCGCGGAATTCGTCATCAATTCTTTCAAGGTGATCGATTATAATCCGGCGGATTTCCCAATATTTACAAACGAACAGTTTCATTTTTCAATCCAGGTCCCTTATCCGATTGAGCCGTCTGGCACTACTGGCAATGCCGAAAGAGTCTGGGTTGTATCCAAAGGCGTGAATGGAAAAAGACCGCCAGTTAGAATGGCAATTTGGGTAAAAAACTTTCCATCGACAAGTAAACTGAATATTAAGGACGCTGGACCGGCCTTGCTCAAAATTGTGAAAAACGAAAAAGGAATAACAAACCCTAATACATATTATTCATGGATAAAGATTAAAGCTAAAAATTGTCAAGCGATGATTACCCACGGAACATGTATTGATGAAGATGGCGTGGCAAAAAGATTGGTCATTTTTAATGTTTTGCGCGGGAGACATTGGTGGGATGTCACGCTTAAGTATGACGCGGATAACAGGGCACAGGAAGAAATGGCTTATCAAGTCATTCAATCTTTTCAATTATTAGATTAGTAAATAAAGTTTCAGAGATCGTTTACTCAGGGCCACGTCTTGAACAATAAAATGTTGTTTAACCATCATTAGTAAAGTTCCATCGGTCCCAAATCCTTCATCGCGCAATTCGTTGGGAAAGTTTTAGTCGGTGCGTGTATTTGGGGACCCTTCAATTGTTGGAAAAGGGGGTATTAAAGTAGTTTGTTTTCTTTAGTCACCTCGGAAAGCGTCTCATACAATAGTCGTAGGACTGGGCCGTATCTTACTTAAAGAAGCCTTTCTTATGAAAAAAGCTGTTCTGTTTTTTCTCTTGCTATGTCTTCCAGCGCCCCTTGCCCTAGGCGACGATTCCGATATCTCCGACTACCTCCAAAATATGAGCCAAGCCTATTACTCCCTCGCTCGTGAGGGATTGAAAAGCTTCCAATGCCAGGCCACCGCCACCTTCACGGGCCAACCACCACTGGGTATCGAGAAAGCTTTCGAGGGGTTCAACTGGCAAGCCAGTCGATGCGTATTCGATTTCTCCTATCCGGGGGAGGGTGTGCTGCCTTTTCTTTCCTTTTCCTCCAATGGTGGGGATCCACAAGCCACACCGAAAAGGATGAGGGTAATCAGCAACCTGGCCAACGCTTTCCTTGAGGTCTGGGGTCTCCTCTCGGCCAATAACTTGTTCGGAGGATATAACCGGGAATTGAGCTATTCGATCGTCCGTGGGGAGAACCAGACCTTTTCCATAAACGCGATAGGGAAAAAAGGTTTTTACTCCATATGTTATGACAGCAAGGCACTTGCCAACCGCTTCATCGTAAAGTCCGCTAAATTGAACGAGGACGTCCAGATGGAATGCGTCCAGACCTCACGTGGTGTGGTCATCAGCCGATTGGGGATGCAAACAGACACGAAGATCGGCCCTCTTGCATTGGATTTCAAACCTTCCTATAAGAACACGCAAGGTTACCTTTTGCCTGACACAATCGACCTTTACATACGAACCATGGGAAAACTTTTCCAGGTTCATTACCAAATGTCTGATTATCAGGTCCAGAACACAGCTCAAGTGGCGGTTAAACAGGATAACGGGGACACCCAGATCGTCCCGGCTTCTTCTGAGAATCCGGGAACCAAGCACTTTTTCTGGCGAGCCCGATCTTCTACGGCCACGGTGTACCTCTTGGGTTCTATCCATGTCAGGAGGAACAGGCCGCTCCAGGTGCCGGAGATCGTAGAAAAGAGTTTTCAGTCGGCTGATTATGTCGGGTTTGAGTACGATCTTTCACAATTGGAACAGGTCAAGACCGCTAAGCCGGATTATTTCAGGAACCATTGCGTTTACCCGGAAGGCGATAGCTTGCAAAATCACTTGAAACCATCGCAGTGGAATTTGATAAGAAAATTCGCCCAAAAGTCTGGTATCCCAATCGACCAGATATCCATGTACAAACCTTATATCCTGAACGAGGTGATCCCAAGCAAGGGGGGCGACCAAACAGTGTTTCTTAAAGAATATGGGATTGATGAAATATTCTTGCGCAAGGCCCAGGCCGCCAAAAAACCCATTTTCGGGATGGAGTTTTGGTATGAACCGTTACAGGATATGGATACGCTGACCGACCAGGAGCAAGCTAGCATCCTATTCGGGACGACCAAGGGTACCAGCAACAATCACCGATTCATGGATGAGATATTCGCGGATTGGAAAACGGGCAATACAACCGATATAGATTCAATAGTCAACTCAGATGTTTCGCCAATAGACAAGGCGGTTATGGATAAGATGGTCAAGTTCCGCAACGAGAAGTGGATGGGGCAGTTCGACCGAATCTTCCAAGGTCGGGGGACCTATTTCATCGTGGTTGGGAGTGGTCATCTGGTAGGGGATTACGGCCTACCCAATTTGTTAAGGCGTAAAGGGTACGAAGTGGAACAGTACTAACACCCTGGGGCCTAACAAAGGGGCCAAGTCTCCGCAAAACTGAATTACAAGTGTATTGTCCATAGCGGTGAAGTGTAGGGCAAGGAAGTAGCAAATGTGCCTGATGAACCAGAACATAAAGTTTAAAAGAAACTTTCGGTTTACCTGAGGAAAACGCGATACGCTTTAAATTATCCCTATTAATGACGTTATTGTCTAATTTTGAATTTAAAAACGAAGATTACACGTCACGGCAAGGGATTCATATTTTTTTTATCGAAAGTCTTTGACGGCTCGAAAACCCATTTTCTGTATGGAATTTTGGCAGGACCAGGCAATGCCACAAGAGGGATTTAGTGATGAGGAACAGATTGAGAATTTGTTCCTAAAACTAAAAGAAGGCCAAGAAACAGATGAACTCGTAGAAACCATCATGAGTTATTGGTCAACGGGTGATGTAGCCTCCATGGAGAAGTTATTGGCGGAAAAAACACCATTCAAGGAAAAAGCGGATGAAAAGTTACTAACGGTTAGGAATCAGAATTGGATGAAACAATTGGGCCGGATATTCATGACTAACGGAACTTATTTTATTGTGGTTGGGGAGACACACTTTGTGGAGCCCAATGGCCTTTTGAGTTTATTGAGGGCAAAAGGATACACCGTTGATCAGCTGTGAAATTGGCTTAATATGAATATTTCCTTTTGGAAAGCGGTTTGAAGCAGAAAGCAATAGTTGGTCTTTAGAGTGTTAACGGATGATATTAAGTAACCTTTAAAGAGAGTTGGAAACTTGGATAAACTACCGATCTCATATAAACCAACAATTACTCTTTTCGCGCCAGTGTTTTTCTTTGGCCTTGCCTTTTCTTTTTTAGGCATTTCGACACTATTTTATGCAAGAGATATAAAAGGCATATTGATTAGTTCTGCATTAACAATTAATGGAATTTGGTCCGTTCTTTTTAGTATTTTAAAGTATAAAAGGCCTTCCATCCGATTAGAAGCTGCACACGAGGGTATTAATTATTATAACGACTCTATTTTCGGGTTTTATTTTGCATTTTCGATAGCCTGGAAGGATTTAAAGAAAGTTGATATAAGGA
>CAWHOE010000003.1:0-18235 GCA_963830915.1 candidate division FCPU426 bacterium | reverse complement strand
AGCCCAGTCCAAGGTCCTGGCGCCAGGCGCGCCGGTGGTGCTGTTCATCGACTGGCCCACGCCCACCTTGAACCGCTATACGGGTCTGCCTCAAAACGAAAGGGAGGATTATTGGCGCCTCTACGCGGCCGAGGCCTACGCCAACGGGCTTTTTTACGCCTTCCACCTGAAGACCACCACGGGCGAGCCCACCGCCGACCAGCAGGGCATGATGCCCTTTTTCAAAAGCTACACGGCTTTTTACCGGAACCACTCCAGTCTTTACCACCAAGTGGAACCGTCCGACAGGGCTGTGACCTGTTCGCTACCCAGCGCCATGGTGGCGGTCACGGAAGGGAGGGGGCGGGTCTTGGTCCATCTGGTGAACCACGAGTATGACAAGGGCTTCAAACCCCAGCATAACGTAACCGTGACTATCCCGTTGGATTGGAGCCCCAAGAGTGTCACGGTGGCCTCGCCCGACCTAGCAGGTGATCAGTCCCTCAAATTCAGATTTTCGGAAGGGAAGCTTTCGGTGGTCCTGCCTGACCTGGTGGCTTATTCGGTCTTGGTGGTGAAGGGCTGAAGTTATTTTTAAAAATAGTTTGATCCAAGTTCTTTGATTTTATAATTTCTGAACCGATCCCAATTTGAGGGAATAGATCTATGGAACGTTTGAGTATATTGTTCGATTTGGACGGCACCCTGACCAACAACAAAGAAGGAATCATTCGTTGCGTTCAATTCGCCATGGAGCGACTGGGAGTTCCTTTGGATCGATCGGACAATTTGGAATGGGTGATCGGCCCTCCCTTACAGGCGTCCTTGGCGCGTTTGCTCGGCCCGGAAAGAAAACACCAAACCCAAGAGGCGTTGGAAATCTATCGTGAACGCTACCTGGAAAAGGGAATGTTTGAGAACAGGGTTTATGAAGGTATCGAGGATGCTTTGATCGATTTGGTGGAAATCGCGGATCTTTATGTGGCCACCTCCAAGCCAAAGTTCTTTTCCGAAAAGATATTGAAACATTTTTCTTTGGATAAATACTTCCTGGCCATTTATGGGAGCGAGTTGGATGGGACTCGTACCGATAAAGGTCAATTGATCGCTTTCCTATTGGCCGAGGAAGGAATTGATCCCAAAACCGTCCTAATGATAGGCGACCGTGAGCACGATATGATCGGGGCTGAGCGGAACCGGGTCACCGGTGTGGGCGCTGGTTGGGGTTTTGGTTCCGAGAAAGAACTTATAAACGCCCGGGCAAGGATCGTTTTGAGGACACCTTCCGAAATTTTCAAATATGTCCAAAACTACGTGAATTAATAACGATAGATCATCCCCGGCGAGAACCTCAAGATCTCTTACCTGAATAGGGCACGAGGCATATTTGATCCCTTTCCAGGAAAATCCTCTTTGAGCCGACACTTCCGGTTCCTGACTTCGTCCAATCAATGGTCCTGTTAGGCGGATGTTCTTTCGAAAAATGATATTGGGAGTCCCTATGAGCCGATTTATGAGGGCCGTTCTATGCGCGATGGCGGTTTATTACTTCTCGCCCTTCCTTTTTGCCGAACCTTCGACCCACGGAAACAACTTTCTCCCGAACGGCGATTTCAGTCAGGGGACCGAAGGCTGGGTCTTCTGGACCCATCCGGACACCACGGGTACATTCACCGTACAAAACGGCGTCGCGGAGTTCAGTGTCGACAAACTTGGGTCTCCCTGGTCGGTGGGGTGCTTACACCCGGACATCAAGATCGAGAATGGCCGAACCTACGAGGCGTCCTTTGAGGCGAAAGCCGATCCGCCCAGTACCCTGATATCCCAGTTGCAGTTGAACAAGGAACCCTGGACGGCCTATTCACGGATGAGGAGTTTTCCCCTCACCACCCAAATGACCCGCTACACCTATACCTTCACAATGACCTTTCCCACCGACGAGAAGGCGATGTTCCAATTCCTCTTTACCACGACCGGCCGGTTCACCATCGCCCGCGTCACCCTCAAAGATGTCACTCAAAAGCCCTTGGAAACAGCGCCTTTGGTCCTGGAGGACCGCAAGCTGGACACGGATATGGACCGCTTGACCGTTTATATTTACGGCCAACAGTTGCTGAAGGAGAACAACCCTTCCGTTTACGCGGTCAAGGCCGATGTCAACGACCGGTCCTTCATCAAATGGGGGACGAAAGGTAATCGGCCGGAGGACTACAACTTCGACGCGGTCAAGGCAAGCCATCACGCCGGCATCCTTGTCATGGGGGGCATGACCACCGTCATCCAGAAACAGGAGTTCAAGGATGAGGCGCAGTTCCTGGACATGGCCACCCGGGACGCGAGCGATGAATTGGTGCCCTGGGCCGACCAGACCTTGGGGATCGGGCCTGACCAATACCGGGGGGCGCTGGCCAACCCCCGGTACCGTAAATACATCACGGATATCTGCAAGATCCAGATCGACGGCGGGGCCGACGGCATCCACTTCGATGAGCCCAACTCGTCCTACCTGGGAGGCCCCCAGAGGAATTGGACCAATAACGAGGGGTTCGACGACTGCTCGATCGCAGATTTCAACCGTTACCTCCTAGCCAAATATCCCCATTACAAAAAGGCGGACTGGAAAAGGGAATATCAGATGACCGATGACAATATCCTCAAGAGGAATGTCCCGCCAGATGACCTGAAACGGAATTTCAACTACCGGACCTATCTACAAAAGAACGGATGGACCGAGAACAATTCATCGGGAAAATGCGTCCTCAGCGCCGCCAATCCCCTGGCCAAGGAGTGGGGCCACGCCATCGGCAACCGGATGTACCTTTCCGATACTTTTGTCGGCACGTACCTTCCTAAATACTACAAGGGGATCATCGACGACCTGCGCAGTTACGCCTTGGAAAAATACGGCAAGAAGCTGTTGATCACCTGCAACGGCATCATGCCTTACACGGACTTCAACAGCCTGGGAATCTACCTTCCCAACTGCGACCAGGGCGACGATGTGAGCGACTGGACGGGGTACGACTATGTGCCGGTGGAGAACGGCAAGCTGAGGGGCGACCGTTCGCTCATGGAAGCTTACAAAAAAATGAACCGTAGGAGCTGGGAAACCTCGGGTCAGGTGCCCTTGGTGTTCTTCCTGGATTTCACCAACCAGGCCATCAACGACTATTGCGCTTTGCCGCTGGAACAAAAGAAGGATTTTTGGCGGATCTACGCCGCCGAGGCCTACGCGGCCGGTTGTTATTACGCGTTCCACCTGGAAACCATCGACGACGGTCCCAGCGCCCAGGACCTGGGCATGTTGGATTTCACCAAGGATTACGCTTTGTACTACCAGGACCACGCGGACCTGTACCATCACAACGAATACGCCGCCAATTCGGTCACGGTCGGGGAAAAGAACATCTCCTTCAACCTGATGAGCCAGGAGGCGTCCCATCGGCTGGTCCTGCATTTGATCAACCATCGTTATGCCGGGAAGATCGAACCATTAGGCGGGTTCAAGGTATGGGTGGAAACAGACAAAAAACCTTCGAGGGTTTACATCGTCTCGCCGGATCGCACGGGGGAAAAGGAACTTACCTTCGATTACGACGGCAAAAAGGCGACCATTCAGGTGCCTTCCCTGGAATTCTACGACGCCATCGTGATGCAGAATTAATCAGGGCTCTCTTACATGCCCCCGTAGAAGCGGCCAAAAGCGTAGGCCAGCATGAGCGCCATCAACAACCCGCCCAACCCGGCCACTACGACATGAATTGTCCGGCGCAGGTCGAATTTCCCGACCCGGCACAAGAGCAAGTAGGCGATGACCAGGTTGAAATAGCCCCACAAGACGTTCACGGTCGCGGTGGACAATCCTTGCCCCGGGGGTGTGGCGAATGGGCTTTGAAAAGGATGGCCCGTAACACCGCTCACGAAATGGGGAATGGCGTTAACGAGGAAAGCCCCGCCAAAAAAGTAAGCAACATGGTGATACCAACGCATATTCGACCTCCTGGTTAGAATGGTATGATTATAGCCAACCGACCGGGACATGTCCGGCACTCTTTCAAAGAAGGACCGAAATGAACTCCATAGCGCTTGTTTTTGTAGGGTACTTGATCGTCGCTCCCCACGCGCTTTATTCATGGCTTGAGTTGCTCCGGCCCAAGGGCAAAAAGAACCCAAAGAATCGCCAGAACCTTTTGTGGAACGTGGGGTTGAGCACCCTTTCTCTCGCGCTGTTGATAGTCCTGACCTTTGAGAGCTTCACCAACGAGTTTTCCATTTTTTGGTTCCTCACTCTCCTATCGATCATCATCCTGTTCCTCTTTTGGTCCCTGAAGTTCATGCCGAAGGGGGGCGCCTGAGGTAGACGCCTTCGGTTGATTGTTTCTCGAATACCTGGAATAAATCCCCCTTTTTCCCGTCTTGTTGATAGGGCCCGTGGCAGGGGAATATTTGTGCCAAACCCTATTGGAACAACGCTGTTGGTTTTCCGCGTTAACTCCATTCCCCTCTTATACAATGGTCGTAGGACTGGAACCTATTTCACCCAAAGAAGCCTTTCTTATGAAAAAAGCCGTCCTATTTCTACTCTTATTATGCCTTCCGACGCCCTATGCCCTGGGCGACGATCCGGATATCGGCGACTATCTCCAAAACTTGGACCAGGCCTATTACTCCCTCTCCCGCGAGGGACTGAAAAGCTTCCAATGTCACGCGACGTCCACTTTCACGGGCCAGCCGCCTCTGGGTATCGAGAACGCCTTCGAGGGTTTCAACTGGCAACCAAGCCGTTGCGTCTTCGACTTTTCCTATCCGGGGGAGGGCGTCCAGCCTTTCCTTTCTTTCTCCTCCAACGGCGGGGACCCGCAAGCGACACCGGCCAGGATGAGGTTGATCAGCAACCTGACGAACATTTTCCTGGAGATATGGGGCATCCTTTCGACCAACGACCTGTTCGGTAGGTACGACAAGGATTGGACCAACTCGATCGTCCGGGGGAAGGACCAAACCTTCACCATCCAGGCGAAAAGCAAGAACGCCTTTTACTCCATCGGTTTCGATGCCAAGGCCCTGGCCAATAGGTTCATCGTGAAGGCCCCAAATATGGACGAGGATGTGACCATGGAATGCGTCCAGACCCCCCGGGGCGTGGTCATCAGCCGGATGGGGTCGCAGACAGACACCAAGAACGGCCCCCTCGCCCTGGATTTCGTCCCCACCTATAAGAGCGTCCAAGGGTACCTTCTGCCCGATACCCTCGACCTTTACGTCCGCACCACGGGCCGGCTTTTCCAGATCCATTACCAAATGTCCGATTACCAGCTTCAGAACACCGCCCAGGTGGCGGTGGAGCAGGACAACGGGGATACCCAGATCGTCCCCGCTTCCTCCGAGAACCCCGGGACCAAGCACTTTTTCTGGAGGGCCCGGTCCGCCACCGCGACCGTGTACCTGCTGGGTTCCATCCACATCCGGAGGAACAAGCCCCTCCAGGTACCGGAGATCGTGGAGAAGAGTTTCCAGGCCTCCGATTATGTCGGGTTCGAGTTCGACCTTTCCCAGTGGGAACAGGTCAAAAAGGACATGCCGGATTATTTCAGGACCCATTGCGTTTACCCGCCGGGGGACAGCCTGAAGAACCACTTGAAACCCTCCCAATGGAAGTTGATCAAGAAGTTCGCCAAGAAGTCTGGCATCCCGATGGACCAGATCATCATCTACAAGCCCTATGTGCTGGACGACGTGATCCCCAGCAAGGGGGATGACCAGACCGGATACCTGCACGAATACGGGATCGACGAGATATTCATGCGCAAAGCCCAGGCCGCTAAAAAACCCATTTTTGGGATGGAGTTTTGGTATGAACCGTTCCAGGATATGGATACCCTATCGGACAAGGACCAGGCCAGCATCCTGTTCGGGTCGAGCCAGGGGTCCAGCAACAAATACCGGTTCATGGACGAGATACTGGCCGATTGGAAAACAGGCAATACGACCGATCTGGATTCGTTGGTCAACCAGGATATCTCGGCGGAGGACAAGGCCGTCATGGACAAGATCCTCAAGTACCGCAACGAGAAGTGGATGGGGCAGTTCGACCGCATTTTCCAGGGCCGGGGGACCTATTTCATCGTGGTCGGGAGCGCTCACTTGGTGGGGGAATTCGGCCTGCCCGAGCGGTTGAGGCGAAAAGGGTATGAAGTGGAGCAGTACTAGGACGGTGAGGGGTCAAACTATCGTATCGAAAGGAGCCGTTATGCTGAAAAAAGCCATTCTTCTGGCGGTCTTGCTGGCGGGTTGGGTCGCGCCGGTCCAGGCCGCGACGGACGCTCAGACGGTGAAGTTCCTGGAGCAATTGAACCTCTATTATTACTGCCTGATGCGGGAAGGCCTGCACGGCTTCACCTGCAATGTCCAATTGGTGCGGTCGGACAAATTGACCGAACAATTCCGGGCCAAAGGAATGGATGAAAAGTGGCTGGCGGCCACCCACGCCTTGAATTACAACGTATCGGTGAGCCCGGTCGGCGAGGTGAGGGTCACCCCGGGCCAGTTCACCTCCACCGGGGACGAGAAATTGGACGCCGAGGTGCAAAAAGCCCAGTTGAGCTCCAAGGATGAGGTGAACGGCCAGATCACCATATGGAACGAGATCACTTTCAAGCCCGATTCGGACCAGGAGACCTACGCCAGGGATTGCAAGGTCACGAACACCGCGGACGGCTTCATCGTCACCGAATCGGAAAAGGGAAGCATGACGACCTCGACCTATGACAAACAGGCCAAATTGGTGAACTTGACGGGCAGTTCGGGCCTGGTCAATGTCACGACCGTACCGGAATTTTGGAAAACGGCCAAAGGGTACCTTCTGAGCGGTACCCGTCTGAAGGTGGGGGGCGTGGATGGGACTTCCCAGTATGAGTACCAGGTCATCGGGAAATATTGGCTCTTGAAACAGATCACTTCGGTGATGCATACCCCCGTGATCGAGGGCGAGCTTTCCTTCTCCCTGGTCTTCTCGAATTACGTCCTGAATGAGTGAATTGGGCTGGCCTGGAACAAAAGGTGTTGAGCGAAAGCGATTATTCAAGGAGTAGTCTAATGAGAAAAGCGTTCATCGAGAGAAAACGGGTGATGAAAACCTTCTGGGGGTCCTTATTGTTATGGGCCCTGTTCTCTTTCATCTCCCCAGTCGGGGCGGAATCGCTCAAAACTTCCGTCATCGAAATGCCAGACTCGGACCAGGCGCCGGTCTCCCAAGCGACCGTTTCCCAGGCGGCGGAGGATAAGATAACAGTCCGTCAGCCGACGGACGACGAATTGGACTTGGCGAATGAAATGCTGGATCTCCAAATAGACGTCATCACGAGGGTCAAACCCAATGGTTTGTTCGGCATCAAAAAGGACGATTCCATCCTCATTTTGAAGAAAAAAGGGGCGTCCGATGTTGAACCGGGAAAAGTCATTGTGTCGCCCGAGGCCGTCCAATGCGAGCCCGAGGACGCCAAAAAACTGCAGGACAACCTCAATGGACTTTACGACTTTTTGAAGAATTCCGAGTTGATGTTGGGTCTGGGCGGGGCTTTCGGCCTGAGCCCGAAATTAGCGAAGGAGTATTATCCTGGTTTTGACGCGACGTTCGGGTATGGCTACAAATTGTCCCCCACCTTCTCCCTATTACTGGACGGGGAAGCTGTCAGGAGCGGATCGGCTGAGGACTCGGTCACGGGCGGCTACAACTTTACGGCGGGGGGACTGTCCCTGTTGGCCAAACTTCGGTTCGCTACGAAAGGCTTGAGGCCCTATCTGTTCGCCGGGCCGGGAATCTGTACCATCAATTACAATTATATTTGGCAAAAGGATAATTATACCCAGAACATGTCCTATTCAGACGACGGTTTCATGCTGGAAGGCGGGGTTGGGGTGGAGATCCAGGTGGATAAGGTCATCTATCTATTCTTCCAGGACAGGATGGTTTGGAGCACAACGACCAGCGGATTGAATAATTTCGTTCCTACCGACAACCCGGTGGGTTACATGCCCCTCGAATTCGGAGTGATGTTCGGCCGGTAAGACCAGGGTCAAGCTTCCATGGGGATCTTTTTTTCCGGATGGACCAGCTTATTCAAGTTCGAGCGGAGCATCTCGCGCACTTCCCGAAAGCGCCGCAGTTTTTCCTCCTGGGTTCCGGTGAAGTCGGCGGGGTCCGGAATATCCCAGTTGATGCGGATGGCATGGCCCAGGAAAACCGGGCACTTGGCTTCCGGGCTCAGATAGATCACCGTATCCACTTGGCGAATGTCGATATCCTCGATGGGCTTGGAGGTTTGGGCGGTGATATCGATACTGACATCCTTCATGGCCTCCACGGCCAGGGGATGGACCACCCCCGGATCGGTTCCGGCGCTTTGCACCGATGAATGCTCCCCCAGCATCACTTTGGCCAACCCCTCGGCCATTTGGCTTCGGGCGGCGTTGACCGCGCTCAGGAATAACAATCTCATGGATAACCTCCGCCTCGACATACTTGAAAATAGGAAACATTTATAAGTATAGTTCCGCCAGTTACATCCAAGGACTGACCTTGTTTCATCCTTGAAAAATCAGTGTTAAAGTCCTTGTCTCCAAGCCGGGGATGGTCCGGGGGGCCTGAAAGCCGCAAGGGTGGGAAGGACCCCGGATAAGGGTTAGATGGTTCGAAAAGAGACCCGAAAGGCTGGTAAGATAACCATCTTTCGATGTTAGAAATTTAAGAGTTGAGGACCAGGACTTGATCCACACTTCCGCCATTTTCGCCCATCTGCGCCGGGTCCTTCATGGGGCCTACTTCCTGCAATATCTCAACATGCACGAGTTGGACCAGCTTGTCCTGGGTCTTCGAGCCATGAGGGTCTTCAAGGGTTTTGAGATCATCCGCCAGGGCGACCCGGGGGACGCTTTCTACCTGATCGCCACGGGACGGGTATCGGTCTGGAGGAAAAAAGGGACCAACCGGGTCAAAGTGGCCGAGCTTCGGGCGGATGAATTCTTCGGGGAAATGTCCCTGCTCACCAACGAGCCCCGCAACGCCACGGTCATGGCGGAGGGAGTGACGGAGCTTTTCATCCTGGAGAAATACAATTTCGAGAAGATACTCATGAAGAATCCCGCCATCGCCGAGAAGATACGCAAGACCAACGACGCCCGCGCGGAAAAGAACCGCTGGTAGGCCGGGAGCGTAAGTTGAAAAACCCTGATTTCTCCCTCTGGTTTATAAGGTTCCTTCAAACAATCCGACCGAACTAAATGGTAAAATCTGTCATGGAAATCAAATGGTCTGGGTGGTTCAACATGAAAAGAACGATGTTGCTGCTTATGATTTTAGGATCGATGGGTCTTTTTCCGGTCTTTGCCCAACCCACCCCCTCGCCCTATCTCTATGACCTAGGTCTGGCCCAGTACGCCAAAGGGAATTATAAAAAAGCCCTGAAATATTTCGAGCAAGCCCTGAACGACGACAGCACGCGCTGGCAGGTCCTTCAATCCATGGGAGATTGCTCTGTCCGATTGAAGGACATCAAGGGCGCCCTCGACTATTACCGCCAGAGCTTGAAACTTCACCCAGACAATCCGCCCCTGCAATTTTTCATCGCCCATAACAAGACGGGCGTGGATCCCAACCTACCCATACCCCACCCGGAGGAAAGTCCCGAACCGTCTAGGGGCATCGACCTTTCCTTTACCTGGGGCAAGGTTTTTCTTTTCCAATCCTCCGCGCTGGGGTGTACAACTTCCAATCCCTGGCAAGCCAGTTTTTATTTCGGTATCCAGCCATCGCCTGATTGGGCCTGCGGGATACAGACGGACCTGATCGATTTCACAGCCAATGGGGCCGATCCGTCAGCACAGGCCAATCAGACACCGGGAAACCCGCCAGATTCCCTTTATGGACAATTACCAGAGCTTATCGCGGGGAATATCGCGGCCAATACGAAGGTCTATCCTTTTTCCTCAACCAGTCCTTTCCAGGTTTATCTGGTGGGGGGTGGAGGCTTGTTCGTCGCAAAGCGCCTTCCTTTTGTGGCTCAAGGACTTATCCCGGGCGAGTTGCTGGCTGGCCCTTCCATAGATGAGGGGATCGGCGCGGCGGTGAAAGTGGACGAGAATAGCAGGGCCTTGATGGAATTCAGGGCGGTCGAGACTTTACTGGGTGAACCCCTGAATTATTGTTCGGTAAACGTCGGGGCCCTATTCCTGTTTTAACAACCAACTTTAAAATGAACGAGGCGAGCGGATGAAAAGGAATCTTTTTATCGTCCTGGTGGTGTTCATCATCACCCTAGGGGCGATGGTCAGTACGGGAAGCGGGAATTTCAATTGGCCAATGGTTTGGATTTCCCTGGGTGTCTCCCTCGCGGCGTTCCTATTACTTTCCGCCCGTGACTTTTTCATGACACGCATGAATCGGTCATCGCCTATATCTGGAATGATCAAGTTCGCGTTCATCACCCTATCCACGGCGGGGTTGATAGGGATGGGGGTTCTGACCTTGATGGATAAGATACCCCTCTATAGTTGGCTGTTATTCACCATCCTGTTCTTTCCGGAGGAAAAGAAGGGTAAGTAAGAATGTCCGCCCTGGTAAGCAATTAAAGAAAAGGGGGAGAAATTGCCAAGAAAACCCGCTTCAAAAAATAAAAATATCCAGAAACCAAAAGAAAAATTAAAACAAACATTGGAACACGGACTCCAAATTGGACTAAGGGCCTCATTGGCCAGCTTGCTGGCGGCCCTGGCGGCTTTGCGTTTGGGCATGGACTATCCCATCTACGCGGTCATCGCTGCGGTCGTGGTCACCGATAGTTCGCCCGAGATCACTCGAAAAATGGGGCTTTCACGCCTGGTAGGGAACCTGATCGGCGCCTTTTGGGGCGCGTTGATGGGGACCCTTCTGGGCCATAATCCCCTGATCATGGCGGTGGGGGTCCTGTTGGCCATCCTGTTGTGCGACTTGATCGGTTTGAGGGACGCCCAAAGGGTCACTGGCTATATCACTGGCATCGTCATTCTCTTCCATGGAGACGCTCCCTGGACCTACGCGAGGGACCGTTTCATTGAAACGACCTTAGGCTTGGCCTGCGCCGTGCTGGTGGGCTTTGTCCTGGAGATCGTGATGAAGAGATTGAAATGGAAAGAGGCCGTGAGTTGAAGAGTCAAAATATCGTTGATGAACGCTCCTTGAACGGAAATTCCTATATTTAATACCAAAGATGTGATGGTAGTGAAAAAGCGGTAGTTCCCCTAAAATACGAATCATGCTCACGATCTCGACCGTCATCTATCTACTTTTCGCCTCCACCTTCCTGTATACCGGGCTCAATTACCTGATCAATCTGCGGAGCTTCCGGAAGGAATACCAATCCATCCTTTACAGTTTCCTTTGTCTTTCCGCTTCCGCCCACGCCTTATCCATCTTCCTCAAATACCATTCGACCGATCTGGCATCCTGTTTTCTGATCGTTAGATTCGAGATCTTTTTCGCCCGAATGATCATGATGATCCTGCCCTGGTTCGTGGGTTTTTACGCCGATTACCTTCCCAAAAAGTTACTCTCTTTCATCTCCATTTCGGCTTTGCTGTTGGGGTTGGGCAAGGCCCTTCTGCCGACCAACCTGGCTTATCCCCATTTAACGGGCCTGAAATACACCATCGCCCCTTGGGGGGAGCATTTGACCACCCTGGACTGCGGAGAGAACCTGCTGACCTACCTGCTGTACCTGGTCTACGTGGTCTTGATCGCTTATTGCATGCAGACCATCCGGAAGCTCTTGCAGAGGGGGCAAAAGGACAAGGCCTGGCCCCTGATCCTTTCCATATCCTTTGGTTTCTTCGCTTTCGCCAATGACATCCAGGTGGACGCCGCCACCATCCCCGGCATGTACCTGGAGGATTACGCCCTCTATCTTTTCATCATCCTGCTGGGCGCCTGGATGAGCGGCAAACGCATGAGGGCCCAGGGGAACTACCGCACTCTTTTCAACGCCCTGAACGACGGGATCTTCGTCCATGACGGCCGGACGGGAAAAGTGCTGGACGTGAACGAGACCGCGGCCCGGATGTTCGGGGCCACCCGTCAGGAACTCATTGAGGCCGATTTCAAGCTTATCAGCGCCGTCTCGGATGATTACAGCTTCGAGAAAGCGACGGATAAGATACGGCAGGCCGGGACCAAGGGCCCCCAGGTCTTCGAGTGGGTTTCCCGGCGTTTGGACGACGGGACCCTTTTCCCGACCGAGGTCGCCTTGAGGGTGGAGAGCATCGACAATCAGCCGGTGGTACTGGCCTCGGTGCGCGACATTTCCCAGAGGAAAAAAGCGGAAGAGGACCTTCGGCGGTCGGAAGCCAAATTCCGCAGCCTGATCGAGAATTCCTACGACCTTATCACGGTCCTGGACCGGGAAGGAAAAAGGCTATACGAAAGCCCGTCGCTGGAGCGGGTCCTGGGGTTCAAGCCCGGCGAGCGGGGCGGGCTCACTTTTGACGGCCAG
Organism: candidate division FCPU426 bacterium; assembly: GCA_963830915.1. Taxonomy (GTDB): domain Bacteria; phylum Oederibacteriota; class Muellerivitia; order Muellerivitales; family Muellerivitaceae; genus CAWHOE01. The sequence goes on along the minus strand of CAWHOE010000003.1, from coordinate 5,735 downwards.
CCTCCGGAGGATAGGGAAAAGGCCAGGGCGGTCTTCCAAAAGGCCTTGGACAATCCGGGCGTGCCGATCCAGGCCCAATTGAAAGTCCTGAGAAAAGACGGGAATACCATCGATGCCGACATGGTCCTGACCAACCTGCTGGACGACCCGGCCGTCGGCGGGATCATCGTCAACGGGCGGGATGTGACGGAAAAAAGGAAAGCTGAGGAGGCGATCGAACAAAAAGAAAGGTATTACCGGGCCCTGACGGAAAATACCTACGATGTCCTCGTCGTCCTCGATCAGGATGGCAGGTTCCGTTACGTCAGCCCTTCGGCCAAAAGGGTCCTGGGTTATGAGCCGAAGGAACTTCTTGGGATCAGGAACATCGACCTGGTGCATCCGGAGGACGCTCACCGGCCGGGACGGATGACCTACAAAGATATCCCCGGGATACCGGCCAACACGGTCGTTCGGGACAGGATGAGGATGCGCCACAAGGATGGGTCCTGGCGGGTCATGGATTACACGGGTTTGAACCTGATGGCGGATCCGGCGGTCCAGGGGATCATCGGGACGGCCCGGGATGTGACCGACCAAGTCAACGCTGAGGAGGCCCTGCGCCAATCGGAGGAGAAATTCCGCAACCTGATCGAGAATTCCAACGATGTCATCTCCATCGTCGGTTTGGACGGCAAGACCAAGTACGTCAGCCCCTCCATCCGCAAGGTCATGGGCTACTCCCCGGAGGAGAGGATGGGTCAAAGTTTCCTGGAGATCGCCCATCCGGAGGATAGGGCTCGGGTCACCCAGGCCTTCCAGGAATTCATGGGCAAACCCGGCGCTTCCGCCTCCGCGGAGGTACGGGGCATGCATAAGGACGGTTCTTACCGCCATTTGGAAGTGCTGGCGAGCAACCTGTTGGACCATCCCTCGGTAAAAGGGATCATCTTCAATTATCGGGACGTGACCGAGCGCAAAGAGGCCGAACAGGCCCTCATGAAGGTCGAACGGCTCTCCGCCATCGGGCAGATGTCGGCCGGCATGGCCCATGAGAATCCGCAATCCCTTGTCGGCGATCTATACCATCGGCCAGCTGATGAAACGACGGGAAGCCAAGAGCGGGGAAAAGGGCTTCGCCGACACCATCATGGAACAATCCGAAAGGTTGGAAAGGCTGGTCCAGGACACCCTGGGTTTCTCCCGCAACGAGAAGACGCTGGATAAGGAACCCTGCCCCCTCAAGCCCCTGCTAGAAAGCTCCCTCCGTTTGAGCCAGGTGCAATACGGTCCGTCCCATGTCCGGGTGTTGGTCCAATGGGACCTGCCGGCGCAAGGGTTGACGGTCATGGCCCATCCCCAGAGGATCCAACAGATACTGGTCAACCTTTTCTTGAACGCCCACCAGATCATGCCGGATGGCGGGAACCTGACCATCGGGCTCAAAAAAGAGGGGGATTGGGCGCTCATCTCGGTGGCGGACACCGGACCAGGTGTCCCGGAGAAGGACATGAACCGCCTGTTCGAGCCCTTTTTCACCACCAAGGAGACGGGGTCGGGACTGGGCCTGGCCCTGAGCCAAAGGATCGCCGGGGAGTACGGGGGACGGATCACGGTGGAGCGCGGGAAGCCCAAGGGGACGGTTTTCATCCTGCGTCTTCCCTTGGGCGAAGGAGGTAAGGCGTGAAAATACTTCTGGTGGACGACGAGAAATCCATCCTGGACCTGATGTCCTCTTTCCTCGGCGACCTGGGCTACGAGGTCGGGACCGCCGCGACGGTGGCGGAGGGCCTGCAAAAGGCGGAGACACTCTCCCCCGAGCTGATCCTGCTGGACGTCCATCTGCCCGACGGGACGGGGCTGGACCTGTTGAAAGTGGTCATGACCACCCAGCCGGGCGTTTCGGTGGTGATGATCACGGCCAACGTGGACCTGAAGGTGGCGGTGGAGGCCATCCAGCGGGGCGCGGAGGATTACCTGGCCAAGCCCCTGAACCTGGAGGAGCTGGAACTGTTATTGAAGCGCATCGAGGAGAAAAGGGGACTGCGCCGGGACGTGGCGGCCCTGAAGAACCATCACAAGGTCCTTTATCAAAAGGACTATCTCTTCCTTTCCGACCCGGCCATGCAGAAGGTCTACCAACAGATCGAGCAGGCGGCCCTCCAGCCCTCGGTGACTGTGCTGATCCTGGGCGAGACGGGAACGGGCAAGGAACACGCGGCCAAGCTGATCCATGTGCTTTCCGCTCGCACTTCCGCGCCCTTCATGGAACTCCATTGCGGGGCCATGCCGGAGAATCTGCTGGAATCCGAACTGTTCGGCTATGAGCCGGGGGCCTTTACGGACGCGCGCAAGTCCAAGCCCGGGTTGTTCGAGGTGGCCAACCAGGGCACCATATTCCTCGACGAAGTCGGGGAACTTCCCCTGACGGTCCAGACCAAGCTCTTGAAGGTGCTGGAACAAAAAAGCCTTCGCAGGCTGGGGGGGACCAGGGAGACCAAGATCGACGTAAGGATCGTGGCGGCCACCAACCGGGACCTGAACCAGGAGGTCAAGGCAGGCCGGTTCCGGGCCGATCTTTTTTACCGTCTGAACGTCGCCTCCATCACCCTTCCGCCCCTGCGCTCCCGGCCGGATGACATCCGGGAATTGGCCCGCTTCTTTTTCAACGATATTTCCAAGGATTTCGGCAAAAAACTCGGTCCCTTGACCAAGCCGGTCCTGGACCTTTTGACCACCTACGACTGGCCGGGGAATGTTCGGGAACTGAAGAATGTCATGGAAAGGGCCATTCTCTATGCCACGGGCGAGACCCTGACCGTGAGGGACCTGCCGGCTGAACTGATCCGCAAGCCAAGCGCTTCCGACAAGACGGCCCAGGCGGGGGCGCTGAGCCGGGAAGAATCGGAGAAGGAAAATATCGCGCGGGTCCTGAAGGAATTCCAGGGCCACAAGACCAAGGCGGCCAAACATCTGGGCGTGAGCCGGACCACCCTGTTGGCCAAGATCAAGAAATACCATTTGGAATAGTTCTCCCGCGGGCGATAATGTAAATCCAACCAACCTTAACCTTCCCCTTTAACTAAAAGGGTCGTCCAGATTCTGGACGACCCGTCCAATCCCTGGACGTTTCTTTACCCAGGTTCCGTTACCTTTTGCCTCATTTCCCTTCAAACCATCCCCAACCTGACTGGCACGACCTTTGCGTTAACCCTTTCCCGAAGTTAAAAAACGTTGGGGAGAGAGTAATGGACCCTTTTTTTCTTGGAACACCGCATCAAGAGGAATTTCCCAAGACCGAGTTGAAGGCCGTCATGGAATCCATGAGGAACGTTCTGAAGTCATGGGTCTATCTGCCTTCCGGCCATATCGGCCGCCGGTGGATGGCCCGGCCCGGTTATCCCTGGAAAGGTCCGTCAGCCTGGAAGGCGACGCCAGGGCTTTTGTGACCATTCGCACCGTTCCCCAGCTGGGCTCCCTCCTTTGCCAATACGCCACGGGCGACCCCTGCGGTCCGGAGGAAGGGGAGGACGCCTTCTACGAGTTCGTCAATATCTTCTGCGGACACCTGGTCACCTATCTCTGGGGGACGGAAGGGAAGGTTTTCCAGACCTACCTGCCGGTCCCAACCACCCCGGCCGACTGGCCGAACGCCGCCCCTTCCGTCGCCTGCGCTTTCATCACGGAGGACCTCCCGATCGAGGTTCGGCTATGGATCAAGGACAACGGACCCGCTAAGCGGGCCGAGTCCACCTCGAATTAAAGGACAGGAAGATGAAAAAACGAACGGTCAAGATCCTCTCTCTCTCATTTAGTTTGCTGCTTCTAGCCGCAGGCCTGGGACCAGCGGCGGGGGAAGTCACCGAGTACGGGGTCAAAGCGGCCTATCTTTACAACTTCAGCCAGTTCGTCCGTTGGCCCAAGAACAGCTTCGCCAGCGATGATTCCCCCTTCATTATCGGCATCGTCGGGGAGGACCCTTTCGGGGAGACCCTGACCCAGGCGGTGAACACGAAAACGGTCCTGGGCCATCCCCTCGCAGTCAAACACTTCGGCAGTTTCGATCCCCAGAGGGTCGCCGCCATGGCCAAATGCCAGATCCTTTTCATCGCCTATTCGGAAAAGGAACAGTTGATGGAGATCATGAAAGGCCTGGCCGGGGCGAAGACGCTCACGGTCTCGGAGATCGAGAATTTCCCCCTGAAGGGAGGGGCGATCCAGTTCGATCAGGTGGGCCAGAGGATCACCATCACCCTGAACACGGGCGCGGCCAAGAAGGCCGGGCTGTCCATCAGTTCCCAACTGCTCCAGGTCGCCAAACTTTACAAATCGGAAGAATGAAGGACCGCGGGTCCGAAAGGCCCCGCGCGTAAAACCTTGGGGAGGCGGACCGTGAGCAAGAATGAGATGGAAGGTAGGACCACCGTGATCGATCCAGGGGAGCATTGTGTCAGCTCTTGCGCCGAAGATCGGCTTTCCACCACCCCCCTGGGTTTCAGGGTCGGGGCGGCGGCCTGGGACGGACGGGCCGGGGTGGGAGGGATACTTGACCTCAATATTCCCGTTCCCGAACCGGGCCAGGACCTGGCCTTGACCCATCCTGTCCCTCTGGGGGAAACGGGATTGGAGGCATTCCTGAACGGTCTTTACCGGCTGGGAGCCCAAAAAGGCGACCTGAGGGTGAAGCTCTCCGGGAGCGGTGCCTCCGAGGAAGGGCAGGAAATGGGAGTGGGCGAAAGGAACCTGATGATCGCCCAGCGCTTGTTCTGGATGCAGGGCTTGATCGTGGCCAGCCGGGACTTAAGGTGCGGGCCCGGGAGGACCTTGGGACTGGAGTTGGCGACCGGTAAGGTCACGGTCCAGGACCAAGAGCGGACCTTTGAAATCTGAACTCAATGGGAGAGCGTCATGGCGTTGAACATCTTGATCGTGGACGATTCATCCACCAGCCGAAAGATCATCCGAAAGACCCTGGAACTCACCAGACTCCCTTTAGGGGAGATATGGGAAGCGGGCAACGGCCTGGAAGGGTTGGAGCAAATGCGCAAGAACTGGGTGGACTTGGTCCTGGCGGACCTGAACATGCCGGGCATGTCGGGTCAGGAAATGATCGACCAAATGGGGAAGGACCCGCTCCTGGCCAAACTGCAGGTGATCGTGATCAGTTCGGAAGGGAGCCAATCGGTCCTGGATTCCCTGTTCAAACAGGGGGTGAGGGAAGTGGTGCGAAAACCCTTCGAGCAGAACCTGTTGAGGGAAGTGATCGAGAGGACGCTGGAAATGACCGCTGAGCAAGAAGCCTAGTCGGGCGAGGAAGGGGAGGGCTGCCATGGGGAATCACGAGGGGAAGACCATCCTGCTGGTGGATGGCAACGCCACCTACCGCAAACTGCTGGCGGTCAAACTGCAATACCTTGAATACGGCACGATGGAAGCGAGCTGCACCGAGGAGCTGGAAGAGGCCCTTCCGGGAAGGGTTTTCGACCTGGTGGTGTCGGAGAACGAACTGCCGGGTCTGACCGCGGAGGAGCTGGCCCAAAAGTACCAGGGTCTCAGGGCGCCCCTGCTGATCTATTCGGAACGGTCGGACGCGGCCGGATGGAACATCCCGCCGATGAAAGGGTCCTACCGTAAGGACCAAAAACAAGAGCTGATCCAGCGGATCCATGAGCTGTTGGATGGGGAAGGGGACAAGGCGACGAAGGAAACGGCCGGGAACAAGAATATCCTGGTCATCGAGGACTCGGCGACGATCC
>CAWHOE010000002.1:0-41959 GCA_963830915.1 candidate division FCPU426 bacterium | reverse complement strand
ATTACGGCGGCGAATCCACCCTGAGTTATTTCACCCAAATGGCCGGGTTGGCCGTGCACAACTTCCTTTCTGCGGCCAGCGGAATGGCTACGCTGGTGGCTTTCTTCCGGGGTTTTACCCGCAAGCAAACCGATAAGCTTGGCAATTTTTGGGTGGATATGACCCGAACCACCCTCTATATCCTTCTCCCATTGAGCTTCGTGATGGCCCTGGTTTTGATCCAGCAAGGCACGCCCCAAACCTTCGCGCCTTACCCGACGGCCACTTTGGTCCAGCCGACTTCCTATGACCAGCCTGTGACCAACGCCCAGGGGGTGACCGTGATGGGTAAGGACGGCAAACCCACCATGACCCATGTGGTGGTCACGGACCAGTCCCTGGCAGTGGGGCCGGTGGCTTCTCAGATCGCCATCAAGCAGTTAGGCACCAATGGCGGCGGCTTTTACAACGCCAACTCTGCACACCCTTACGAGAATCCGACGCCCCTGACGAACCTATTGGAGGTCGTGGGTTTGTTGGCCATCGCCGCGGCCCTTTGCTATACCTTCGGGGTCATGGCGGGCGACCGCAGGCAGGGCTGGGCGGTGCTGGGAGCCATGCTGATCCTCTTTCTCCCGATGGTCTACCTCTGCGTGAATTCGGAACAGACCGGGAATCCTCTCCTGAATAAGCTCACAGTGGGAAGTCATGGGGTTGCTTTGAACGACGGCAATATGGAAGGAAAGGAAGTCCGTTTTGGTATCGGCAATTCCGCCTTCTGGGCCACGGCCACCACCGGCACTTCCTGCGGCGCGGTCAATTCTATGCACGACTCTTTCACCCCCCTGGGAGGTTTCGTGCCCCTTTGGATGTTGATGCTTGGCGAGGTAGTGTTCGGCGGGGTCGGTTCGGGACTTTACGTCATGCTGGTCTTCGTCATCGTGGCGGTCTTCGTGGCGGGCCTCATGGTGGGCCGCACACCCGAATACCTGGGCAAGAAGATACAGTCCTTTGAGATGAAGATGGCCTCCCTCATTATCCTCATCCCTCCCATGGCCATCCTGATCCTGACCGCCATCGCGGTGATCACCGACTCGGGTAAGTTGGGGCCTTCCAACCCCGGGGCGCATGGTTTTAGCGAGATCCTATACGCCTTCACCTCCCAAGTGGCCAATAACGGGAGCGCCTTCGCCGGGATCAACGGCAACACGCCCTTTTATAACCTGATGGGGGCGGTGGCCATGTGGTTCGGCCGTTTCTGGCTGGCCATTCCGGCCCTGGCTATCGCGGGCAGTCTGGCGAAAAAGAAAGTCGTTCCTGAGACCGCGGGGACCCTTCCGACCCACACCCTGCTTTTCGTGGTCATGCTGGTATCGACCATCATCATCGTGGGCGCCCTGACCTTTTTCCCGGCGCTGGCTCTTGGACCCATCGTGGAACACTTGAAGATGTTGAAAATGTAATGAAATAAAGGAGGAAAGACGGGATGCTTCCGATCGAAAAAGAAATGATCGGGTTGCTGATGAATGGGGCTTCCACCCCCTTAGACAACATCCGCGTCTCTGTTTTTCTGGCGGTTTGGTCCGCTGCCGTACTGGCGATCGCAAGGATGGCTCAATATGCGAAAGAAACGAAAGCTTCAAAGGAAGGGGATTGCCAGGAAAGTCAAATAGCGAACGGAAAATGATCAAAAGCCCGGGATGACCAGGGCGCAGTCTCAAGCTTCACCAAGCACGAGAAAAGGAGATTTTAAAATGACTGAAAGCACGAAGGCCCGCAAATTATTCGAACCTGAGATCACCCGCAAGGCGATCGTCGAGTCGTTCAAGAAACTATCGCCGGTCCACATGGTCAAGAACCCGGTCATGTTCACGGTCTACGTGGGGAGCATCCTGACCACGGGGTTATGGCTTCAGGCCCTGACCGGCAAGGGGGAAGGCGCTTCAAGTTTCATTTTCGCCGTTTCCCTATGGTTGTGGTTCACGGTGATCTTCGCCAATTTCGCTGAGGCCATGGCGGAAGGTCGAGGCAAGGCTCAAGCCGACACCCTTCGCAAGAGTCGCCAGGAAGTGAATGCCAAGAAGCTCTCCAAGGCCGATAAGGACTCCAAGGTCACTGAGGTATTGTCCGGCGACCTGCGCAAAGGAGACCTGGTGTTGGTCGAAGCGGGGGACTTCATTCCGGCTGATGGTGAAGCTGTAGTGGGGATCTCCATGGTGGACGAAAGCGCGATCACGGGTGAGTCCGCTCCAGTCGTGCGCGAGTCCGGCGGTGACCGGAGCGCGGTTACAGGTGGTACCCGTGTCATTTCCGACTGGCTGATCGTGAGGGTATCCTCCAACCCGGGTGAGTCCTTCCTGGACCGCATGATCTCCATGGTGGAAGGCGCGAAACGCCAGAAGACCCCCAATGAGATCGCCTTGAATATCCTTTTGGCCGCTTTGACCATCGTGTTCCTTATCGTCTGCGGGACCTTGCTTCCTTTTTCCATCTTCAGCGTAGCGGTCTCGGGAGCGGGGACGGTGGTTACGGTGACGGTGCTGGTCGCCCTTTTTGTATGTTTGGCGCCTACGACCATCGGCGGACTTCTATCGGCCATCGGTATCGCGGGCATGGACCGGATGATCCAAGCCAATGTCATCGCCATGTCGGGACGGGCGGTCGAGGCCGCCGGTGATGTGGACATGCTTCTGTTGGATAAAACCGGCACCATCACTTTGGGCAACCGACAGGCTACCGAGTTCATCCCGGCCGCTGGTATAGACATCAAAGATCTGGCCGAAGCCGCCCAGCTTTCCTCCCTGGCGGATGAGACGCCCGAAGGCCGCAGTATCGTAGTGTTGGCCAAGGAAAAGTACGGGCTTCGAGGCCAGGAAATCCAGCAATTGAAGGCAAATTTCATTCCCTTCACAGCCCAAACCCGCATGAGCGGGGTGGATATTGGAAAGCGATCCATCCGGAAGGGTTCGGCGGACGCGGTCGAGAAATACATCAAAGACGAGGGTGGCAAATATCCCGATGACGTACGGGTTGGAGTGGATGCTATCGCTCGCCGGGGCGGGACGCCTCTGGTAGTGGCCGAAGGAAAGAAGGTCCTGGGTGTGATCCACCTGAAAGATATCGTGAAGGGCGGCATTCAGGAGCGCTTTGCCGAACTGCGCAGGATGGGCATCAAGACAGTCATGATCACGGGGGACAATCCCCTGACCGCCGCCGCCATCGCGGCTGAGGCGGGCGTGGATGATTTCCTGGCCCAGGCTACTCCTGAGGCCAAATTGAAGCTTATTCGCGAATCCCAGGCCGGAGGACGGCTGGTCGCTATGGCAGGGGACGGGACAAACGACGCCCCAGCCCTGGCCCAGGCCGATGTGGCGGTGGCCATGAACACCGGCACTCAGGCCGCGAAGGAAGCGGGAAACATGGTGGACCTGGATTCCAACCCTACCAAGCTCATTGAGGTGGTCAAGATCGGGAAACAGCTTTTGATGACAAGGGGTTCGTTGACGACCTTCAGTATCGCCAACGACGTGGCGAAGTATTTCGCCATCATCCCGGCGGCTTTCGCCCTAACCTATCCGGAATTGGACGCCCTGAACATCATGCGTTTGCATAGTTCTCAGTCGGCCATCTTGTCGGCGGTCATCTTCAACGCGGTCATCATCGTTTTTCTGGTGCCCCTGGCCCTGAAGGGGGTCCGGTACAAGCCGGCATCCGCATCGCAGTTGCTTTTGAACAATTTCCTGGTTTACGGAGTAGGCGGGCTGGTCGTGCCTTTTATCGGGATAAAGTTGATCGACGTGATCCTAGTTTCTTTGGGATTGGTGTAACCAACAAGGAGGGTTTTATGTTCAAAGAATTAGTGAAACAAACAAAACTTTCGTTCCTTTTCGTGGTCGTGTTCACACTTTTGGTGGGTTTGATCTATCCCGCGGTGGTGACACTCTTCGGACAGATCCTTTTTCCTCGCCAGGCCTCAGGCAGTCTGATCGTGGTGAATGGGAAGACTATGGGGTCGGAATTGATCGGCCAGCCCTTCGATGACGTGAAATATTTCTGGAGTCGTCCCAGCGCGACTTCGCCCCAGGCCTATAACGCCGCCAGTTCGGGAGGATCCAATTCCGGACCCACGAATCCGGATTTCATCAATATGGTCAAGGGAAGGGTGGATGCCTTAAAGAAAGCCCACCCGGACATGGCGGACAGGCCGGTGCCCATGGACCTGGTGACTGCCTCAGGATCGGGATTGGACCCCCAGATCAGCCCGGCGGCGGCGGAGTACCAAGTGACCAGGGTGGCGAAAACCCGGGGTTTGGACGTCGCGAAAGTGAGGGAGTTAGTGGCGGCGAACACTCAGGACCGTTTCCTGGGGTTCATCGGAGACCCGGGAGTGAATGTGTTGAAGTTGAATCTGGCTTTGGACGCCCTGACGGCGTCGGCTTCAAAATAAATTAAAAGGGGAGGACATCATGGGAGGAGTTTGGCTTTCAGGGGTCATTGTATTGACCTTGATCAGCATGAGTGTTTATTACCTGTTCTTCAACGAGTAAAAGGGGAAGGAAAAAACGAGGACGGATCAATGACGAAAATTCATTGTCCGTCCTCGTTTAAGTTTTCAGATGCTCTTGAGATAAAACGCGCTCAAGACAACCAACACCACAATGATCAATCCCGGTGCTAACGCGTCCATAGGCAACCTCCACAGATTAAAATTCTCATTTTCATGAGATCCAGCAACCATCAAAACGAAAAAAGGTCAACCGACCTGTTCTTCGAATTTAATTTTCCTTCGGACTATTCCAGTACCCTCACCGGCACGATGACCATGTTGTTACCCTTGAACAGCAAACGGCGTTGGATCTCCAACGCGGCCTGGTTATGGAGCAGGTTGGTCCAGAGGTTCTCCTTGGCAAAGATGAGCTTGCCCGAGAAGAAGGTAGGTTCATTGAAGTCGTGCACCACCCCATCGGCGATATGGTCCAAGCCCTCGAACAAATCCACATCCACCAGGTAGCGTGACTCGGCCCGATACCCCATTTTGTGGCACAATTCCACGTATTTATGCTGATTTTCCTCGGTGTTCTTCCTTAGGTTTTCCAACTCCTCAACCCCCTTGAACTTGGAGGAATCGATCCGAGCGACCGAGATGAACAAGAAATCCTTGAAGCGGTTCCCGAAGAGTTTTTGGACCGAGAAGATGGCGTGGATGCCCAGACCGTTGTACCGATCACCATCATCACCGCGACGGGTTTGGTCCGATCGCAGGGGCCCAGGGCCGGCTCATCGGCGCTTAAGTCGGGCAGGGGCAGGTTGGTCAGGGCGTCATCGAGGCGTTTCAAGGCTGTTTGCACACCTCGATAATGCCGTTTCACTAATACGCATAAGAAGATGATCCCGGTCGTCAGGATAATGGTGATGAAACCTCCCTGGGTGAATTTGGCCAGGATGGTGGCGATGAGGATGATGAGGGTCAGGGAAAGACCCAGGCCATTGATGAAGAATCTCCGGACCCAATCCTTCTGGGACTTACGGGCCTGCCACCAATGGACGCACATGGAAAGCTGGGAAAGGCTGAAGGTGACGTACACGTTGATGGCGTAGAGGACGATCATGAAATCAACGCTACCGCCCGCCAGGATGAGGATGATGAGTGTGGAAATGCCCATGACCAGGATACCGTTCATGCGGACCAGTCGGTGGGAAAGGTTGGCGAAGCGGTGGGGCATCCAGGAATCCACGGCCATATTGGAAAGAACATTGGGACCGTCGATGAAACCGGTCTGGGCCGCGACGAAAAGGAGGAGGCCTTCCGAAAGGATCGTCAGGTACACGAGGGCTTTCCCGATGGCGATCCCGCCCCAATTCCAATTGGCGAAAACAGCTTCGGCCAACGTGTCGTTCATGGTCTTGTCCGGGACATGCTGGACGTCCCAAAGCATATAAAGGACCAGGATGCCGCCGGCGGTCAGGGCCAGAGAGGTGGCCATGTACAACATGGTCTTCTTGCCGGTCTGAACCCTGGGCTCCCGCAGGTTGTTCAATCCGTTGGAGACGGCCTCAATGCCCGTATAAGTCCCGCCGCCCAAACTATAGGCAGTGAAGAAGACGACCAGGAAACCCCAGACCCCTAAGGAGCTAGAGGTGATCTGATGGGTTTCTTGAAATGCCCCGGTGACCATGGGTCCCAAATGAGAGGATTGTCCGATCAGCCCGGCGAGTATGAGCACGATATGGGTTCCCACGAAGAGAAGGAAGATGGGGAGGAGAGTCGTGATGGATTCCTTGATGCCCCGCATATTGAGCCAGATGAGCAGAAGGACCAGGGCGATCTCCGCGGTCAATTTGGTCGTGGCCCAAGAGGCTGGGCAAAAACTGTAGATGGCGTCCGCGCCGGCCGCGATGGAGAGGTTGATGGTAAGGATATAGTCGACTAGAAGAGCGGACCCGGAGACCAGACCTGCGCCGGGAGAGAGGAGTTTGGAAGCGACCACATAACCGCCGCCGCCTGAGGGGAAGTACTCGATGATCTGGCTGTAACTGGCGGAGATGATAAAGACCGTGGCTGCGACCGCCAGCGCCAGGAAAAAAGCGATGTGATGATGTTCCACGCCTAAAGCCCGGTAGGCTTCCTCGGGTCCGTAAGAAGAGGAGGACAATCCGTCAGCGCCCAGGCCGACCCAAGCTAGAAACGCGACCAAGGTGATCTTGTGGAATACGTCAGGCGCGAGGGGGTCTTTATCCTGGCCAAATAACAATTGCTTGATGCGTTCGAACATTCGTATCCTCCGAAGCCTGCGGGGTTAGCTGTCGGGCTCGGCGCGAAAGGCTCGCCGGCTTGATCCCTGGCGGTATCAAGTCTTAGCCCCAAACGGATTGGGTCCCCCGTTCGCTCGATAACGCTTTGGTACATCGGCGCTTGAGCGATTCGGCTATAGCGGAGAATCTTTATCTTTTTTTAATGTGGATTCAATGAATCAGGGGTTAGAAGAGCCAATCTTAATAAAATCTTAATATTGTCTTTAGGTTGTATTTTGGGCCATTTTTCATGTATTTTGGCCGTTTTAATGGGCCATTAATCCGATAAAGATGTTGGGAAAGGTAAAAGACGGAAGAACATCAACGATCGGTTGGTGTCCGCCAAGGACATATCCAATCGTGGCCCGGTTGAAATCAGTTAAACTAACGCGATTTTTGTATCGAATACATGGGAAAGGTCAGACATGCGCGATTCCATCCGTCCGGGGGTAACAATATGAAGGTGGTATGTTTTGACCTGGAGGGAGTGCTGATCCCTGAGTTCTGGGAAGAGTTTTCCAAGATCACCGGTATTCCCGAACTCATGAAAACGACCAGGGATGAGCCTGATTACGATGTGTTGATGAAGATGAGGATAGGTTTTCTGAAAAAACACGGCCTCGGCATCCATGAAATGCACAAGATCGTCGCCAAAATGGAGGCTTTTGAGGGCGCGAAAGAATTCTTGGACTGGTTAAGGACCAGGGCGCAGGTCGCCATCCTGACCGGGAGTTATTACGACTATATCGGGCCTCTCACGGAAAAGATCGGGAATCCCTTCACTTACGCCAACTCCCTGGTGATCGATGAAAAGGGGATGGTGACCGGTTATACATTGCGCGAGCCGGACGGCAAGATCGAAGTGATCAAGCGTTTCAAGGAAGCTGGTTTTGGGACGATCGCGGTCGGTGATTCATTCAATGACGTGAAGATGCTCAAGGGCGCGGATGTGGGGATATTGTTCAAGGCCTGCGACGCATTGAAGGAACAGGAAAAAGGATTGCGCCGGGCGGAATCGTACGAAGAGTTAAAGGGTATATTGGAAAAGATCACGTAATAAAAATTCGAGTGTTCGTGAGAATGGGCAGGGGACACTCTGCCCATAGCGGAAGTTCGCTAGATCTGTATCTTCGAGAAAAGATAGCTTCCCACCGCCAATAGCAGTGCCGAGCAAAGGCATAAAACCAGCAAGTCCAATCCCATTCCATAAAATGAAGGTTGCCCCAAGGCCGACCGCAAACCGTCCACCCCGTAAGAAAGCGGGTTCAGGGTGGTGACGATGGCCATCCCGGGGGGAAGACCGGCCAGCGGGAACATGGCCCCGGACAAAAAGAAAAGGGGCATGACGAGGAAGTTCATGAACAGGGGAAAGCTCTGCATATCATCCACCTGGGACGCCAGGGCCGTGCCGAAGGCGGTGAAAAGCACAGCGATGAGGAACATAAAGACCAACGCAAGCGGCAGTTCGGAAATCGAGGGCCGATAACCGAACAGGGCGGCCAGTCCCAGGATGATCGCGCCCTGGAACATGGCCACGGTTGCTCCGCCCAAGGTGCGCCCGATCATGATATGAAGCCGGGGCACGGGAGCCACCAGGGTTTCCTTGAGGAACCCGAATTGCCGGTCCCAGATGATCTCGATCCCCGAAAAGACGCCCGTGAAGAGCACGCCCATGGCGATCACCCCCGGCGCCAGAAACTGTAGATAGTCACCCTTGCCCGCCTGGGAATAGATGCTGGCCGAACCCAAAGCCGAACGCCAGCAGGAAGATGAGGGGCTGGCCCAGGGAACCGATCATCCGGGGTTTGGAACGGAAATAGCGTTTCAGTTGACGGATCCACATGATGTAAATGGTGCTCATGTCAGCGCCTCCACATTTTTCGGTGCATGCGCATGCCGTCGATCTCAGTGGCGTCCTCGTCGCGCAGGGAATGGCCGGTAAGCTTGATGAAGGCCTCGTCCAGGGTCTTGGCCTTGGCTTTTTTCTTGAGGGCTGAGGGCGTGCCCTGGGCCGCGATCTTGCCGTGGTCGATGATGGTCACCTCGTCGGCCACCCGGTCGGCTTCTTCCATGTAATGGGTGGTGAAGAATACCGTGATCATCTCTTTTTTATTGAGGTTTTGGATATAGCTCCAGATATGGTTGCGGGTCTGGGGGTCCAGGCCCACGGTGGGCTCGTCCAGGAAAAGGACGCGGGGATGATGTAAAAGGCCCCGGGCGATCTCCAGGCGGCGCTTCATCCCGCCGGAAAACTGTTTTACCAGGTCGTCGCGCCGGTCCCACAACTCGACGATCTTGAGCAGTTCCTCGATGCGTTGTTTCCTCAGAGCCCGGGCACCTTATAGAGGACCCCGTGGAATTCCATGTTCTCCCGGGCCGTCAGTTCGTCGTCCAGACTGGGGTCCTGGAAGACGATGCCGAAGGTTCGGCGCACCGCCGTCTGGTCGACGGCGGGGTCTTGGCCGTCCAGGAGAATTCGGCCTGTGGTGGGTTTCAGGAGGGTGGTGAGCATCTTGATGGAGGTGGTCTTGCCAGCGCCGTTGGGGCCGAGGAAGCCGAAGATACGCCCCCGGCCTACGGTGAAGGAAATGTCGTTCACGGCGGTGAAGTCGCCGAACTTTTTGGTGAGGTTCTTGACCTCGATGATGTCATTTTTCATAAAACCCATTCTAACCACCAAGACACCAAGTCACCAAGAAAAGCAAAAACTAAAACTTGATTTTTCAGGAAAAGACTTACTTGCTGTCTTGGTGGTGAAAATATTTTTTAAGGTTTTTAAGGATTCAGTATCTTGAAAACCTTGCCGGGGAAGAACCGCGACCCGAATTTCAGGAACTTGGCCCCGCCGATCAATATTTCCTTCTTCTTCCCACCCAAAGCTTTCATGGTTTCCTTGGTGAATTGATCCAAAGGCATCCGGGGATAATTGCCCTCCGGCTTTCCAGGCGCCTGGCCCAGGCCTGTCTCCACCGCGGGCGGGGCGATCTCGATCACTTCCACCGACGTGCCCTTGAGCTGATACCGAAGGGAATCGGAGAAGGAATGGACCGCCGCTTTGGTGGCGCAATAAATGGGCGTGGGAGCGAGAGGCACGAAGGCCAAACCCGAACTGACATTGATCAGAGAGGCTTCTTTTTGCTTCTTGAGCAGGGGCAAAAAGACCGTCGTCATCTGGATGAGGCCCTTGAGATTGACGTCGATCTCCAGGAACAGGTCATTCCCCAGGTTCTTCCCGCCCGCGAAATCAGGCCAAAGCATCAGCCCGGCGTTGTTGATCACCACATCCAGGGAGGGGAACTTCTTGGAGACGGCCTTGAACATTTTCTGAACATCGCCCGCGTCCGACACGTCCATGGCGTAAGCTTCCATACCCTTGTGTTTGTGGGTCATTTCCTTCAAGACGTTGGGGCGCCGGCCCGTGATGATGACCTTGTTGCCCAACTCGTGGAAAGCCTCCGCCAGCCCGCCGCCGATACCCGAACCACCGCCCGTGATCAGAACCGTCCGTCCCGTTAGTCTCATAGCCACAGCCTCCTTAGGATTTGCGAAACAGGCCTACATTAGTGGATGCCGAGGAATAAATACAACGTAAAGAAAGGGATGAGGCAAAGTTTAACGGGCCGTTTATACGGGATGAGGATCTATTTCCACTTTTGTATCGGTCATTCCTTGTAGTCGCCCCGGGTTTGCGAGATCCAACCCAGCAACAGATCCCGGTCAGCGTCGGAAAGCGGCGAACCCAACTTCAGTTTGCCTTGGATGTCGGGCGGCATGGCTTGATGGCGCAGTTTTCGTTCCATTTTCCCCAATTGGGTCTTGGGTGTACGGTCATCGGGGAAAGGGAAGTGGGGCCCCATTTCAAAGTCGCCAATGGCCTCCCCTATTTCCTTCGCCCTTTTCTTTCCCAGTCCGTTATCCGATTGGCCCAGGATCTGTTGGGTCGTTTTTGACTCATGGCAGGTAAAACAACTTCTTTGAAGGACAGGCAAAACCATGGTTTTAAAGTCTATCTTGGTCCGCGGAGTCGCTTGGGGATCCGCGTGAAGCCAGGAAGGCGGCAGGGCCCAAAAAGTCAGGCCCGCCGACATTCCCAGAAACAAAATCGAACGTTTCGCTCTCATTTCTCTTCCTACAGGCTAAAGGATGTGGCCACACGGACCTGGTTGCGTTGACTATCGGTGAAATTCAGGGAGCCATTCCCGATATTGGCGATCTGCGGGAGATAGGTCGCGGCCACCCACCAATCCTTGCCCGAATATTCGACGAGGGGTCCCAGCGAAAAGACCGACCTCATAGGTTGGTCGTCATAAAAGTTCTCGTCCTGGGATTCAAACCCTATGAACAGTCTTTCGGTAGCGAATAGACCCATCCCCAATGATGGCCTCAATAATATAGAAGAGGTGTTGGTCACATAGCTATAGGCCGGAGCGGCCAAAAAATTGAAGGTTCCCAAGAAAGAGCCGATCTTTTTGTCGATGATCACCTTGGTTTCCAGCTCGAAATCATCCGGCTCGAATTCCGGCTCGAAATAAAGTCCCAGGCCCACCAAGTCGGCCGAACTATCGGATAACTTGAATTTCCACTCGTTGGAAATGCCGTCCAGGACTGGCCCGCCGCTCAATTGGGCCCCCGAACCTTGGTCCGAGAATTCCTGGGTGAAATTGAGGTAAAGGGAAGTCTGCGTATCCCCGCCCAAGCCCACCTCGAACTCCAGGCTCTGGTCCATGGCGGAATAGAATTGGTCGCGCCCGAACCTGTAGGTGGTGTAGGTCTCGATCTCCCTTTCACCCGAGTCCAAAACCGCGCTTTCATAGTTATAGATGAAGTGCCTGTCCCCGGCCGTGGATAAGGCCGGGAGGGATAATAGACTTAAGACCGCCAGAATTCTTTTTACTTTTAACATAACAGTTCCCCTTTTCATTGATTTTGCCGCCCTATCCCGGAATTCTTCGTCAAGAACATCGAAAATAGGGTGCCCGTCTAATTGATAATGATTATCAACTAACTGGGACTTATGTCAAGCCCCGGGTTTGATATTTCAGAGGAATTTAGTATTCCCTAAGCTTGGTCATATTCGCCCAGGCCGCTTTAGGCCAATATAGGACCATCGAACCTGGGGTGATTTGCGATTTCCGGGCAAAGGATGTAGGATTCAAATATGAATAAGTTGTTCTCGATCCTTAATCGAACGGTCCTGGTGATGGGCTTGTTGGTCGCCTTGACCCCCTGCGGTCTGTGCCATGGCCCCGCCATGTCCCAAACCTCCGCCTGCCCCATGGCCCACATGGGTAACATGAAATGCTGTCAGGGCCATCAGGCCCATAATCCCCTGTGCAAGATCATGGACCAATCGACGGTTTCCCTCTCGATGGCCCAAGCTCCCGCCGCGGCTCCGGCCGTGGTAATGGGCAAGGTCTACCAGCCGTCCTTTTTAACGGCGGCGCCGGTCGATGTCATCCTCACGGTCGTTGAATCCCCCCCTCGAAGTTCCCCTGTCCTAAGAATCTGATCCATCCCTTTTGAGGTCGTGAAGCGAAAGCCCAAGGCTTCCGCTTACTCGCGCTTACGCGCTCAAAAAGGAGTGGCTCCATGAAAAAAATCCTATCCGTAATTCTAATGATCCTCTCGACGATCATGGTCACCGACGTCCCGGCCGATGCGAAGATCCAGGACCTGGGTCAGCCGGGAACGAATACCGTCATAGGCAAGGATATGACCCTGACCTACAGCTTCAACGTCCGGCCGGCCATGGGGATGGTCATCCTCAAGATCAAAGTGACCGGTAAGGACGGCAAGCCCGTGGACGGGCTGGTCTTGACCGGCATTTCGGACATGCCCGAGATGCGCGATTCCAATTCGGGAAAAGTGACTTTCCTGAAGAACAAGAAGAAGGACTTCCTGCTTCCCGTCGATATCACCATGCCGGGGAAGTGGCAAGTGACCGTCCTGGTGGAAAAGCAAAAGAAGCTCTTGCTCACCGGAATGATCAACTTCAATGTCTAAAAGGGCCTCCCTCCTTCTGGGGTTAAGCCTTCTGGCTTCCTCCGTCCAGGGCGCCGAGTCACTCCTGTACCTGGAAAGCCAGGGTGTGGGCGGGTATTCGAGCCAGGGCGCGAAAGCTATCGGCTATTCCTTGGACCCGGACGATGTCATGCAAAAGACCTCGGTGGGGTTCGACTATCTCCAGCGCCTCAGTTCGGATGACGGCGACTGGGGAGTGGCGGCGCTCCAGGCCAGGCTGGCTTACGACTTCACCGGCCAGGTCCAACCCCAGGTCTACAACGCCTACTTCAAGGAAAAGTTCCCCTGGGCGGATATCTGGGTCGGCCACGACCGCCCCGCTTTCGGTCTTTCCTCCTTTCTCGATACCCACGGAACCCTGCTGCAGACCCTGGCCATGGAAGGCCTGGGTTTGGACAGGGATTGGGGCGCGGGTTTTTATAAAACCTACGCCGATGGGGATATCGCCTTTTCACTTACGACCGGGTCCGGTATGCCATTGATCGAGAATGGGAATTACCTGGCCGACGCCAGGTTCTCCTACGGCGTCCTGGAAAGGGACAACGTCACCGTTGGGCTCAGCCTCTCGAAGGGCAGGGTTCTGGACATCATGGGATACGACCTGATGGGAGGTCCGCCGATGGAAAGGGAAATGGCGGGTGTGGACGCAAGCCTCAACTGGCTGAATTACGAATTCAAACTGGAAACGGTCGGGGGCGGACAGGATGGCCGGACCATCACCGGGACTCTCTTCCGAGTGGGTGTCAATTTGCTGGACGAGAATAGGCTCAAGTTGGAAGTCCAGCCGATTTACCTGAGCGGTCCAGGCCAAACGGACGACCTCAAGGTTTTTGCGGGGGTCACCTACATCCTCAACGACACCCTCACCTTGCGGGCCATGGATATCCATGACTCGCGGGGAAACTTCAACAACATCGTCGGTCAGATCTACTTTTACAGGAGGCTGTTCCTTTGAAAACAAAAATGCTTTTACTGCTGCTTTTCACGCTTTTCACCGGGCGTCTTTGGGGCGCGGTAGGCTGCGACCTCAACGACCCGGACCGGGATGTGGCCCGGCTGTTCCCGGATTCCACGGGCTACAAAACCCTCTATATGTCCATCCGTGATAACGGAGGGGACGTTCTCCTTTCCCGCGTGGAGACCCGCCTGGGGGAGAAGTTCAAGGGCCTTTATGAGACAGCGGAAGTGCCTTACACCCTCTATGAGGTCCACAAGGGCAAGGCGGTCGCCGGTTACATCCACGGGGTGAACCAGAAGGGGCAGTATGGCGGCATCCAGGTTTTCCTTTCCCTGACCAAGGACGGGGTGATCACGGCCTTTTATATACAGAAGTTGACCTCGGAAGGGGCCAGTCAGTTCCGGTCCAAGGCCTTCGGCCGTCAGTTCATCGGCCTTTCCTTGAAAGAGTTCGCCCATTACGACCTGGCGAGCGGAAAATTCATGGGGCTTACGGACCCGCCCGCGCTGAAGGCGCCCGTCCCAACGGACCAGGCGGATTTCGCCGCTATCCTTCGGGCCGTGAAGAAGAACCTGATCCTCATGGACGAATTCATTTACCACCCCCAGGGACCGACCGGGTCCGAGAAAGGAAAGTGAGCCATGCTTAACATCGCGCAAGTCGCTTCCCGGAACCTGCTTCGAAAGAAAACCCGGACTTTCCTCACCGTCATCGGCATCGCCCTCTCCACCTGGGTGCTGGTGAGCCTGAACGGCTTCAACCGGGGATACGAGTCGGCCCTGAACAAGGACATCGATAATATGGGCTTCCAGATACTGGTGGCCGCCAAGGGATGCCCCTATGAAGCCGCCACCCTGATGCTCAAGGGCGGGACGGGCCTGCGCTACATCAGCCAAAGCATGGTGGAACGGATCATGGGGAACCCGGAGGTCGAGGGGACGACCCCCATGCTGATGCAGGCGGTCTTCGACCCCAACAAGGGGGAAAGCGGGGGCGTCACGCCTTACCTGGGCGTGGACCCGAAGACTTTCCCGGACATGAAGGCCTACCTGAAGTTCGTTCAGGGTTCCTGGTTCAAGGACACAGGGGCGGAAGAGGCGGTCATGGGCTACGAGGCCGCCGAACTGGAGCAAAGGGAAGTGGGGGACATGATCCTCATCCCGGGAAAAAGCGACAAGATCAAGATCGTCGGTATCCTCCAGCGCACCGGCACCCAGGACGACGGGACGATCTTCCTTCCCCTGGGGACGGTCCAGAAGATATTCAAGAAGACCGGCCAGCTGACGGGGGTGGGCGTGAGGATCAAGAAGGGACTGGATTCCCAGAAGCTGGAGGACAAGCTCTACAACCTGCCGGACGTGCAGGTGGTCTCCATGGCGCAGGTGAAGGACACCATCATCAGCCTGGTGGGCACCGCCCGGATCATGGTCTTTTCCATCGCGGTCATCGCCGTCCTCATCGCCATGATCGGGGTCATCAACACCATCATCATGTCGGTCTTCGAGCGGTACAAGGAGATCGGCATCCTCAAGAGCATGGGGGCCATGCCCCTGGACATCTTCAAGCTCATCCTGCTGGAAACCTTGTTCCTTTGCCTGACCGGGGGCGTCCTGGGCAATTTGCTGGCCTTCGCCCTGGAAAAGGCGACCGACCTGGCCATCCGCAACGTCCTGCCTTACGCGCCGACTGGTTCCATGATCCAGATCAGCCCCCTGCTGGCCCTGTCGGGTCTGGGACTCATCCTGGCTGTCGGGCTGGTCAGCGGGCTGTATCCGGCCTGGAAGGCGGCGCGCATCAGGCCCATCGAGGCCATTCAAACGGGAGGCAACTCATGACCAACGAAAAGAAGACCATCATCAAGGCCGAGGACATCGTGAAGGTGTACAAGCGCGGTAGCGAGGACGTGTTGGCCATCAACCATGTCTCGCTGGAGATCAAGAAGGGGGAGTTCGTGTCCTTTGTCGGGCCGTCCGGCTCGGGCAAGACCACCCTGGTCAATATCCTGGGGTGCCTGGACAATCCGACCTCGGGAACGCTTAGCGTGGGCGATGAGGAATTGTTCAACGGGCGAAAACTGCCGCTGTCTGAATCCAAACTGACGGCCATCCGGCGGAAATACTTCGGCTACATCTTCCAGAGTTTTTACCTGATCCCGACCCTGACGGTCCTGGAAAACACCCTGCTTCCATTCACCTTCTATAAGAAGGAGTCCCTGAGCGGGGAGGTCATGGATATCCTCCAGCGCCTGGGGTTGGAGCACCGGATCCACCATCTGCCGGGCCAGCTTTCGGGCGGGGAGATGCAGAGAGTCGCGGTGGCGAGGGCCCTGGCCAACAAGCCGGAGATATTGCTGGCCGATGAGCCCACGGGCAACCTGGACATGAAGCGTAGTCATGAGATCGGCGACCTGCTCAAGACCCTGAACCAGCAGGACGGAATCACCATCATCATGGTCACCCATAACCCGCAATTGGCCCGTTTGGCGGACCGCCAAGTGAGCCTTCAGGATGGGGTCTTGCGGGATTCCGCGGAGGCTGAAATCTTACTGGCCTGAACCCTGAGCGTTTGATAAGTTAAGCGCCATGAAAGTAAACATCCTTTGTTTAAACGCCCTTGTTGTTTGGATCGTTTTTACGGCGTCAAGCGCTTTGGGACAGGGCGCGTCCGATTCCCAGCCAACTCCTAGGTTGGTCACCACTCCGGCCGCGAAGCTGGAGGTGAATGTCCGGGGCGATGGTTATTATGGGTATATTTCTCCCTGTTCCGGTAAGGATGGTTCTGTAAGCGAATGTTGGGTCCCGACCCCGAAAGATGTGGCGAGATTAGAAAAAGGTCTGCCCAAATACGTCCTCTCAAGCGTCAAGATCAAGGATCTTTCAACCTTACTGCCCCAATATCACCGCGATTACATCGGGATCTATAAAAAAGGCAAGAAAACCATCTCAGTTTTGCTGTGCCGAGACCCCGGGAATTCGAAGAAGGAATCCCCGATCGCCGGGGAAGTCAAAATGCCGACCCTCTCTTTGAATTTCGATGTCGAGACAGGGAAATACTCAAGATTTAGAGAATTGAATTATTATGATTCATCCGCTTTGGATACGATCTAGAATTTCTAACAAATTTTGAAAAAGGCAATTTGAACCACCGAGGCACAAAGACACCAAGAAAAGCAAAACAAAAAAAGTTCGGTTTTGATTTGTTTTTAACAATTTAGTCTTTATAAGTTCTTGGGTCCTTGGTGACTTGGTGGTGAAAAATAGGTTTTATTAGTTATTCTTGGACAATGTCAGACGTCAATCAACTTAGGGGTTTTTATGAAAATTCTTCTTTGGCTTTTATTCCTGTTGATCGCGGCCGTTTTTTTCCCCGCAAAACCTTCGCCCTGGACCCGGTCATTTTTTTGAAAGTCCTGGATATCGACATCAATGACCTGAAAAGCGCGGACGGGGACTTCCTGGAAGTTTTCAAGAAACTGGGAAAGACAAAACAGCTCGCGAAGGGCGACGCGGCCGGTTACGTGGGAAGCGTGGAATATGTCCTTCAAAACCATTCGCAAATGATCACGTTCCAGATCACCGAATGCACGACGGGGTACAAGCTAAAAACCATCGACGGGAAAAAAGCCAAAGGTAAAACGGTCTTGAGATCGTCGATCGAAAGGATCGAGGCGGGCGGTTTTCATTTGGGCATGGACGCGAAAGACGTTGAAAAGGTCTTTGCCGGCTCGGTAGGCGGCGGGTGGGCCGTGGAGGAAGCGTTGAAGAAGAAGGGGACGCAAAGTGTGACTTACCGAAAGACCGTGACCGGAAAGGGCATGGATGGCTCCCCTCAGAAATACTGCGATCGGATATGGATCTATCTGGATTTCGATAAAAGGGGAAAGTTAAGCCTGATCGATATTTGGTCGGGTGGATGCGACGACGCGGCATGCGGGGAACAATGAAAGATTTTTTTCTGACGAAAGGCTGGCTGGCTTTCGTGGGATTGCTTTTATTCGCCTATCCGGTGGGAGGGACCTCGGCTTATTCCGAGGTTTATGTCCAGGGGCACCGCTGTTTGGTGATCGGCCCGAAGGACCTTCCTCCTGACGCGCCGGTGGTCCTGATCCTGCACGGGGCCGAAAGCACGGCGGACAGCATGATCTATATTGGCGACGAACTCGACCTCCCGCCCTGCCTGTTGGTGTTGCCGGACGGCCCGCTTCCTTACAATCGTTCCTCCTATGGGCCTCACGTCTGGTACGGCCGGTTCACCCACGACTTCCGGGATATGGAATACAGCCGGGATTACCTTTTCACGGTCATGAAGTATTTTTCCACCGAGTATATGTCCGAGAACAGGGAAGGGAACGCTAAGGATGACAACGAGGATATTTCGACCGTGAACACCGATCCGGACACGGTCAAGGACTCTAGCGACAATACGGACGAGGATCAGGATGAGAATTCGAATGGGGCCGTTGTCACGACAACCCCAACCGCCTTACCCGCGCCCACGGCCACTCCGGTCAGCTCGCCCAAGCCAAGACCCGTGATCATCCTGGGGACTTCCCAAGGGGGCGTCATGGCCCTGACGGCGGGGTTGAACTACCAGGGGAACATCGCGGCCATTGTTTCCATTTGCGGTTATCTGGCCTATCCGGAAAGGACCATGGCCCATCCCAAGGCCCCATCGGGAACGCCCATCCTGCTGGAACATGGGACCATGGACCCCATCGTTCAGGAAGAGGATATCGTCCGAACGATGGGGGTGTTGAAGCAGGCTGGATACCATCCTGTTTTAAGGGAGCACCCGATCGGGCATAAGATCACGAGTTCCATCATCCTGGAAGTCTCGAATTTCATCCAAGAGGCGCTCTCTAAAGGAATCCGATAAAACCGATGGTCAGGCTTTGATCTTGGCGGTGGCTTTTTTTGAGGTCTTGGCGGCCTTCGCCGGCTTGGCGGCGACGTTCACCGGTTTGACCACGGCCGTTTCAGGCGCGGCTACGACCGGCTTAACCTTGATCTTGATCTTTTTGTTCCTCACGCGGGCGCGTTTGGTCAGGAGCGGATGATTTTGATCGGTCGCCAGCTTCAGCTGGTTCTCCGCCAGGTAATATTTCTTCGGGATCTTATCCTCGGCGGTCTCGAACATGATGAAAGCGAAACGGCTTTCGATCTTACTGATGATGCCCATGCCCCATTTAGGCCGGACGGGCAATTGAACTATTTTCCCCAGATCTTTTTCGCTGATTTGCAAGAAAACCTTCCCTTCCAAGATGGATCCGGCGGGGATCCTTTAAAAACGAACCGTCCCCGAAAAATCCCTCCCCTAAGGCTTTTCAGCTCAAAGGGTAGACCTACTACATTAGACCAATTCAGGGAAAGAAGTGGATAAATCGTCCCTTTTTCGGTCAAACACAGGAATAACGAGGGTTGTCGTCGAGATTGTGCCATCGATAACCATCACTGGTACTTCATCACGTAAACATTGTTGCTGGGATCCTGGAATGTCACATAGGGCGTTCCGTTGTCAATGAACAATGATGGGGCAACGGCCTCAACGGAAGAGAAGCCAGCGTTCCCCACATAAACCCAGGAACTTCCGTTGAACTTCATGACGGACGCGCCTTTTTGGGACGTGTTCAAATCGCCAAACGCCACATAGGGTGTCCCGTTGTAGACGGCGAGCGAGGTGAACTGGATCCCGCCTGGGGAAAAATTTGGGTTACCCACGTTCACCCAAGCGCTTCCGTTGTACTTCATCACAGAGGCTTTGGAAGTCGATATATCCATAAAAGCCACATAGGGCGTTCCGTTGTCGACGAAGATCGACGGGTAAAGGGCTTCGTTGGGGGTGAAATCCGGGCTGCCAACGGTCACCCAGGCGGTGCCGTTGTATGTCATCGCGGAGACATGACTATCGGTTCCTTGGTCTTGATAAGTCACATAGGGGGTTCCGTGGTCTATAAAAAGGGATGGTTCATAGATCATGGGAGGGGTGAAATCCGGGCTGCCCACGGTCACCCAGGCGCTACCGTTATAACTCATCACCGTTCCGCTGCTGCCCGCGTCATCATCCTCGAATAAAAGGAAAGGCGTTCCTTGGTATACAACCAAGGATAAGGTCTGCACCGGAGTTGGGAAAAAGGCGGTAGCGCCGATCGTGACCCAGGCGGTTCCGTTATATTCCATCACCGAGGGATGGCCGTTCGTATCGGCAAAAGCCGCGTAGGGAGTTCCGTTGTAAAGGAAAAGAGATGGGTTGTAGATTCCGCCGGGGGTAAAACCGGCGTTCCCGACGGTTTGCCAGGGGATCGGAGTCGCGACGGGAATGGCCCCTCCCTTGTCAACCATCGTTGTGAGAGAGTCGGAATGGGCCGCGTCCATGAAAGCCGCGTAAGGTTCCCCGTTGTAAACGAAGAGCGAGGTGTCGTAAGGATTGCTGGCGGTAAAAGTCGTTCTCCCGACGTTCTGCCAATGGGCCGCGGACGCCGGGAGGGGATCGACGATATAGGTTTTTTGGCAGCCAAAGGTTAATAGACCCGCCAAAATCAAGACCGCGATGGTCAACATCTTTTTCATGGCATCCTCCCTTCCGCGCTCAAAAGAACGCTGATATTTGTAATCCAGCCTTGAAACCGCTCAGATCCATTCCAAAAGATTGGGCGCCCGAGGGAACGGGGCTCCCTGGCAAAAGGACCCCGGCGTCGGTGAAGACCGGAGCGGCCAGCGTGCCGTTGGAAACAGAGGCGATCACCCGGCCCCCGGCGGTAGGGATGGTTTCCAACTGGCCTGAAGTGTTATTCAGTTTTCCGCTCAGGGAATTGGTGTCGGCCAATTGGTAACCGGCGAATGGGGAAACCATGAGGTTGTCCCATAAACGCCAATCCACTCCCGCCTGGACCTGCGCGCCCAGGCCCAGCGCGGAAAAGGAACCTGTGACCGTGCCGGAGGAAAGACCGGGAAAATCGTAGGTGTTCGTGTAATCGACCGATAGGAAGGCCAAGAATCCGCCCAGGGACAGGAAAGGCTGGAAAGGTCCCGACCCTATCAGGTATCGGACGTTCAAGCCCACGGACCAGCCGCTGATCCCATAAGAATCGGTATAGTTGTCCCCATTCGTGTCGGTGACCGTGTTTTTAGCCGTACCCAGCGGTAGGTAAGCCAGCGGCAACCCAAGCTCGAATTGATCCCACAAATTCAAGAATGGTTCGACCCCTAGATTAAGAGCTCCCTGGGGGACGGCGCCGTTATAAGACAAACCGGTATCGGAGGATTGCATCAGCGCGATATCGTTTCGAAGGGACTGGGCGTTGGTATCGAAACTGCCTGAACCAGACAGGACCATGGCGGGAAAAAGACGGAAGCCGAAATCCTCCGGCTTGGGAGGCGGCGGCTTTTTCGATCTCGGGTTCTTTGGTTGGGGAGATCGGGCATCCACCCACTGTCTGTCCGCGGGTGACAAACCGGCTTTGAGCTTATCGATATAAGCCGTCAAGGAGGTATCGGGTCTCAACAGAACGGTGTGGCTCAGGGCCAGGACCGCTTCTTTCTTTTCCCCCAGCATCAATTCAACCACGCCCAGGTAATAGGATGTCTTGGGGTCGCCGGGATGTTCCCGCGAGGCTTGTTGAAAATAGGGAAGGGCTGACGCGTATTTTTTTTGAAGCAATAGATCGGTTCCGCCGGTAAAGGCGTCGACGGGCACTGGCGGGCTTGTTCCCGGCGTAGGCGAGGGGGTGGACAACTTGGCCTGGAGTTCCTGGGATCCTTTGGGACAACTCGTCGGGGGGGCCCAATTCCATCACGGTCTGGTCGGAGGGTTTCAAGGCCTTGACCGCCTCGTAATCCCTCAAGGCTTCCGCGTAACGGCCCAATTCATAATAACTATCGGCCCGTCCTTGAAGCGCCGGGGAATTGTGCGGATCCAGGCTCAAGGCCGCGCCGAAGTATTGGATGGCCTGGGGATAATTCTTGGCCGTGAAAAATTTCAGCCCGGTGTTGTAATAATCCGCTTCCGTGACTGCGAGGACCGGGTTGACGAAGCTCAGCCCAAGAAACAAAAAGAAGATCATTTTCCAGTTCATAAGAGCTGCCTTTGAATATTTGGGGAGGGGTTGGTTCACTTCGCCACCAGGAATTTACCCCGCTTCAGGACATTGGAGCCCATCTCGACCACATAAAAGTATATGCCCGGTGAAACAGCTATTCCAAAACGATTTCGACCGTCCCAAAGGGCCAATCCTTCGGATTCATGGACTTTTTGGACCCATTCCCCCGAAACAGTATAGAAGGAAACGACCGCGCCTGATGGCAGGCAATCCACCTTGAGCCATCCCCTCACCGCCCATTTCGGGTTGTAGGGGTCTGGCCAGACATGGGTCTCGCAGGTGGGAGTGTGGGTGGGCGTGGGGGTAAAAGTGGAGGTCGGCGTGGGTGTCCGGGTGGGGGTAAAGGTGATAGTGGGGGAATTCGTCCCGGTCGGGGTAAGGGTAGGGGTGTTGGTGGGTGTCTGGGTCGGTGTAAAAGTATCCGGTTCGATCACTCCGATCACGGTGTTGGAGGTGATCTGGCTGACGCCGTTGGCTGAAATATACGCCGTATTACTAACCGAGCCGGAACTAGTGGCGCTCACGGTGACGGGGAAACAATACTCGATGGGTGTGGGCGTGCCGGAGAGGCTGATGGAAGGAATGGTGAAATAAACCGTGTTCCCGGCGATGCTTTCCCCAGCGGAACCGGAAGAAACAGGGACGAGTTGTGGCGGCAGGGGATCTTGGATCACCACATTCGTCAACGACCCGACTTTCGTGGCAAGGGCCGATAGAAATCCGCTCCAATCAGAAGCGGAGCGGGTCAATTGTTGAAAAACACCGCCAGCCTCAGGGGGGATCGCCGCTGGATTGCAAGTAGTGCATGTGAAGGCATTTGTGCAATAGGCTTGGTACGTTGGATTGGAACAGTCATTGCTGATCACGTCAATGTTGTAGCCTAAATTGTAAAGAGAAACGGGAAAGGAACTGGAAAGGGAGCTGAGTCCGTCATAATCCGAGGCGTGAAACCCAGCGTCGGTGATCAAAATGAGGGTGTGGGACGCTCCTGGCCGCCAGGCCATGGGAACCGTGGGATCGCCGCAATAGTCGGTCGGGAAAACAGCGGCTTGAAGGCCTTCCAGGGAAGATTCAGGCACATCACCTCCCCCGCCTATGATTTGGGAGCTGACATATCCTAGGAATGCGCTGTTATTGGGGGTCAAGGGAAAGGTCGCCATATCGGGATATAAGGGATTTCCGATGCTATTGCATTCACTGACATCCCGAAAAGCCACAAGCCCGTTTTGATAATCGATCCCGGAAGCTGCAAGTTGACTTGTAAAGGTAGAGAGGTCTGATTCGAGGTAAGTTATTTCAGCTCCCATGGAACCGGTAATGTCCAGAACCCAGCATATGTCGGCTTCAGGAGAGCCTGACGCGGTCACGGTCAGGCAACAGGTGACCGCCTCGCCGTTGTAAAGGTTCGTGGTGCTCATGCTTTTGGTGATATTGAGATTTTGCCCCGCGGCCAGGGTTGCCGATAGCCATATCAGATACATCCAAAAGACCCGGACGTTTTTCCATCTGGGAATCGCCCTTATCTTCCGGAATAATTTATGGTCAGGGTTCGTCGCGTGTTCCACGTTCGTTTCCTGTGATTCAGCGCAATATCAGCAATTTGCCGATCGACCGGCCACGGGGAGTCCAGGCCGCCACGTAATACAGACCGTTGGCCAGGGGTTTGCCCCAGTTGTCGGTGAGGGTGATCTCCAGGGATGTTCCCGAGTTGGTGACCGGGAAAGTCCGGTCCCGGACCTTGCGGAAGGCGACCGTAAAGACCTGGATCCTCACGTCCCCGGTTCCCCAATAGGGAGGGATAAGAAGGGATACGGACCCGCCCGGCGCGGGATTGGGGTAGATGCCCACTGTTCCTTCGGCTACGGAAGGAACGGGGCTCGCGGTGGGGGTAGGTGAGTCGGTGATAGTAGGTGTGGGGGTCGGTGAAAAAGTGTGGGTCGGGGTGGAAGAGGATGTGGCTGTATTCGTAGGGGTTGGCGAGTTGGTGGGGGATGGTGTGGAGGTATTGGTAGCGGTTGGGGATGGGGTGGGAGAAGGGGTAGCCGAGTCCGTGGAAGTCTGCGTAAAAGTCGCGGTCGGCGTATTAGTGGATGATGATGTCGAAGTATTGGACGCGGTCGGGGACGGAGTGGAAGAAGGAGTCGCTGAGCCCGTTGAGGTTCGCGTAAAAGTCGCGGCCGGCGTATTAGTGGAGGACGGCGTCGAAGTATTGGAAGCTGTTGGGGTCGAGGTGGATGTGCCGGTGGAAGAAGGGGTTAAGGTCGCCGTAAATGTCGACGTGGGGGTCGGCGTGGGTGTGGAGGTTAAGGCCAGTGTGGGTGTGAAAGTCGGGTTGCAATCGTAATAAAACCCATAACTGCCGTTGCCGATCAAGTAAGTTCCGGATCCCATCATTATTCCGGAAGGCCCCCCCTGTACGTTGTTGATCCCTCCGTTCACACCTCCGGGAAAAGGAATATGGTTGGACGCGCAGACCCTGACAAGACCTCCCCCGCCCCCGCCGCCGAAATTGGTCACGCCGGCGCTGTTCGCCCCTCCCATGCCGCCCTCGGCCATCAGGTAACCGGTGCCATAGATCCCGACAGCGTCGATGGAAATAGTCCCCCCCGAGCCACCTCCGCCATTACCAATTGAACTGGCGGAACCGCCGTTCATGATGATATTACCGTTGATGGTCACGTTCCCGGCGGGGACATCCACTACCAGGGCCGCTCCGCCATAACCCCCGGTATTGGATGGGCCAAAACCAGTGCCGCCCTGGCTTCCCATCGAGACCGGCTGAGTGGGGGAATCATAGGTAGCCCCGGCTATACCATGAAACATACCGTTCCCAAATCCCCCGGATCCTCCGTGTCCACCACCGCAGGCCCCTCCCGTGGTAATGCTGTTTCCCCCGGCCCCAGGGCCAGATCCGGGCGCGAAGCTGGAACCATATCCGTTACCGGCCCCGTTGATGGTCCCGTCCACGTTCAAGAAACCCGTGAGGTTCAGGGTGACGGCCCCGCCGATGATCAGGGTGCCGCCGGATTGAACATTCACCGAACAAAAACTGTAGGTGTTGTTGGACAAGGTGACGCTCGCGCCGGAGGGTATGACCAGGGCGCAGGGCAGGGGGGTGGCTGTCGGTGTCATCGTAGGGGTCAAGGTGAGGGTGGGAGTCAAGGTTACCGTGAAGGTCTGCGTGATGGTGGGGGTGGGGGTGTAGGTGGGCGGGACACAGGCCATGGTCACGGAGACGTTATCGACCACCGCCGTGTTGAGAAGCGCCGGATTGCCGCTGGTGGCGGCCAGGCCCACGTAGATATTCGTCCCCATGGGGATGGTCGTGGTCCAGGTCGGATCGGTGGTCCAGGCGACCCCGTCGGGGGAGAAGGACCATTGGAACACATCCCCGGTCCGCGACAGACTGACCCAATAGGGCAGGCCCGGTACATTGATGTTAGGGCCGTTTGTATCCTGGGCTGAGGCTGTGGCGCGGTAAAAGGATGTTGGGACGTCCCAACCGCCGTAATTCTGGTAACCGACCCACACCATGGGCGATTCGGGGGCCAGGCTTTGGCGGAACATAACCCCCACAAAACACCCAGGCTCGTCCCCGCCCCCGCTGGTTTCGCTGACGATCCGGGCCGTGACGGCTCCGTTCCCGCAGAAGGGCTGGTAGACGTAATGGACAGACTCGTAAGAGGCGTCATTGTCGGGGTATGTCACACGCAATGGGTCGTAATAGGAAGCGTTGAGGGTGAAGGTACCGGCGGAATAATTGGCGCTTCCCGCGGGGGAAATGAAAGGGCCCACATCCTGATCGACCCAGGGAGACGGCAGGGTTTTCGGCGCGTAAAAGCTCACCGGGCAGGAGAACCGCAGGCCCCCGCCGTTGTCGATGGCGTGGGCCGTCACGAAATGGCTACCTTCCGAGACCGTCTGCCAAAAGTATTGGAAGGGCGCGGATGTGGAGGTGCCTACGTAAAGGCTGTCGACGAAAAAGTCCACCTGGGCGATACTGCCGCCGTTGTTGGCCGTCGCGTCGGCGGAGAGGGTGACACCGGCCGGACCGGGAACGGAGAGGCCAGGCGCTGGGGAGATCACTTCCACACTGGGCAGGGTATCACCGGATGCCGTGGGTTCGTAGGCCGCGACACTTGGGGCGTATTGGTTGATGACCCGCGCCGTATCGGCCGCCGTGGGGTCCGTATCCGGCACCCCCTCGGGAACCCCGAAGTAACTCACGTTCGGGTTGGAAAAATAGGGGATGGTCGCGCCAGGGTCGTAGGCCATGATGTCATGGAAGGTCACGCCCTGGGCGGTGAAACGGTAGCCGAAGTCGTAGCCGTTGCCGGTGGGCTCGCCCAATGTCTGCCGGTCATGCATGCATCCGAAGTTATGGCCGGTCTCATGGGGCAAGGTCGCGTCCAACTCATCCAAAGTATCGACCGAGAGCCAGCCCCCGATGACCGCCTCCCCCCCGATCTCCCCACCCCCGCCTGTCGAGGTTCCAGCGCCGTCGCTTTCCACCAGGGCCACCAGGTCCGCCCCATAGCTGGTCCGCCAGGCCGCCAGGTTGGTCAGGCCCGGAGTGGAGGCGTAGTTCACCAGATCGCTGAAGTCCGTGGATATGCCCGCTTCGTTGTAGGAAACCGGGACTAACCCCACCAGACGCATTTCCACGTTCACCTGGCTGTTGACGTAAGCCATGTTGGTATAGGCCAAAGCCTCGTCCATATCCGTGTCCAGCGCCGCAAGGCTTCCTTCCTCCGCCAGGGCTTTGGGGGTATAGAGGGCCAAGAGGTCCACGACCACCGGCGAACCTGAGTAAGCGCAACCCACGGGGTAATTCTGGGGAAGCCAGAGCGGCTGGCCTTCCTGGGGCATGAAGGCGCTGGTGACGGGGGCGTCAGGGCCTTCCAAAGCGCAATGGGACCCAGTCCCCTCCTTTTCCTGCCACACCCGGTGGACCCCATTCCCGGCGTAATGGACCCGATAGGTCCCCTCGCCTGGCACGAATACGCGCGCGGACATGGCGTTCCCTTCCAAGGCAATCACGGCGAAACCGCCAGGTTTGCCGTTCACCCGGCCCCACAAGGACGCGCGGTTGGGGCCCGTGGTGTGGAACCGGTCGATCAAGAGTTCGTGGGCCGCGTCATCGAAAAAGTTGAACCGGAAGGAGGGTTTATGACCCGGACCCTTGAAATGATCCCGCAGTTCCGCCAGCAAACCGGGTTTCAAAGAAGCCCATCGCCCCCTGAGTTCCCGGGACGGCTGGGTGTGGGCGGAGGCGGGAGGGGCCTGATCCAGGAAAAGGTCTTGCGCGGAAGCCTGGAACGGGGCGGGTAAGACCCGGCCGGTTGCCAGGAACGTAAGACACAGGGCCCCGATGAAGGTACGAATCACTTTTATATACTGGTCCGAGATATGTTTCATGGGCATCTCCAGAAGATGAGGATGAAAATAGTTTGAGTTTTGAAACGTCTCCCTGTTTCCCGCCCGGATTTCATCCGCGGGCAAAAACCTTTAGGCGGTTTTATTTTGGGACCGCGCGTCCGCCTGAACTTCATGTTCGTTTTGCGTTTTGGTTTCCTGCTCGATCTCCTCGGTGATGTCTGAAATGAGAATTTTCATTATGTTTTCCAATAATTGGTCCATGGTTCTTTTCCTTTCTTGTGGGACCATCCCGCCGCCGCCCGCCCAAGGACGGGAATAAGTCACGGCGCCATGGCTTTCACCCAACCGGTCCAAACGTCGATCGGGTTTGTTTTATTTAGCGACAACCTGGACACTTTTCCGACAGGCGGATCGTTAGCTGTCAGGATCGCCAATCGGTCGACGCAAGCGTGGCAATAGAACAAATGTCTCTCGATCCGGCCTTTTTCGGGATGACCTACGAGCGAATGCCGGTAAGCCCCAAGCTGTTCGTTGACTTCTTCGCAACGGATCTCTTCCATTTTTCGCCCCTTGACTTGAACGCATGCAATATGAGTGCCAACCTAACGAGACATTATTTGTACATTATTAGGGAGAACAAAAAAATCCAGCGGACGAGTCTCTTCGCCCGCTCGAGCCGGTGGCGTCGAACGACTTAATTCGTTTTGGCCCTCCCGGATATTGGGGGAAGACCCTATATTTCCGCGAGAGGTCAAACTTTTTGGCGGCCAATTCGGCTGTCGTTCAGTTCCTTCGCGATCGCCCGGCCGGCCTTAAAAAGTCAGGTCTATCGATCATTAAAAGGATTACCGTTGTTCGTTCGGATATCCCTCCATATGATGAGGGTTAGAACTAGGGTTTTTTATTCCCGCCAAATCGGGTTTGTGGGTGACCTCATGACCCCTTCTGGCTTTTTTGGGATAATCCACCCGTTAGGGAATAAAACACCTCCCTAAAAACCCTCATCGATAGAGGATGTTTTGGACGAACGAGAACTGGTACGAAAGATCCTCGAGGGCGACGACCAGGCCAAAACCCTGTTTTACGTCACCCATCGCGAAAGGCTTTACCGGAACTGCGTGAACCTTCTGGGTTACGAGGACCATGAGGCGGAGGACGTGGTGCAGGAGGCTTTCCTGACCGCTTTCCGCTTGATGGGAGAATTCGAGTTCCGTTCCAGCCTGTCGACCTGGCTGACCCAGATCGGCATCCACCAATGCTTCAACCGTTTCCGTAAACGTGCCAAGACGGTGGCCCATGAGCATGACTCGCTCGAGGAACTCTTGGGCGCGGCGGTTTTGAGGGACGGCGGGGGACAGGCCGAGAAGGATGAGAAGCAGGCGAAACTGCGCTTGGTCGAGAAATGTTTAGAAAAGATCGGCGAGGATTGCCGGCGGATCATCCAATTGCGCGACTTTGACGGCATGCCCTACGCCGACATCGGGGTCGCCTTACAACTGCCTTTGGGAACGGTCATGTCGAGGCTGTCCAGGTGCAAGAAGGCCCTGAAAGTGTTGGTCCAACAAGTTTTGAACGAGGCTTAAATTGGCGGATCTACTTCAAGATTTCTTCAAGCGGGACTTGAGCGAAACCGAAATGGACGCTCTGGAAAAAGCTTTGAAAGAATCACCCGAGTCCGCCTTGGGTTTTGAGGCCCAGCTTGAGCTTTACCGCCAGAAGATCGGGTTACCCCACCAGCCCCTGCCCCAAAGCCTTCAAACCCTTCCCAAGACCGCCGGCCCGGTTGGTTGGAGCGGAGTGGCGATGAAATGGGTGATCGCGGCAATATTGGGCGCGGGTGTCATCGGGGCGGCCGTATGGAAATTCTGGCCCAACCCAACGCCGGTGAAAGTTTCCGCTTCGGTGCCGGTGAGGACCATGCCGTCCACCGGGATGTTTCTTCCGTTAAGTCATCGATCGCGAAGGTGGCACGTCCCGCGCCCGTTTCACCCCAGCCAGCCTCGACCCAAACGGTCGATAACGGGCTCAGGGTCATCGTCCACACGGCGCAGGCGGCCCCTGTCACCGTTCGGATACTGGGTCAAGGCGGGCAAGAGGTTCGCGCGCTTTATTCGGGGATGGTGCAGCCGGGCGAGTGGATTTTCCAATGGGATGGCCTTCTTCCGGACGGTCAGTCCGCGCCTCCCGGTGGATACCAGATCGAGGTCCAGTCCAACGGCCGCCATCTGACCAAAGACATCAGCGTGAAGCCCTAAGGTTTTTTCGATCCAGCGGTTTTTCCCGCCTAAGAAAAAAAGAACGTCCGACCCTTCAGCCCTTACCCGACGATGATCAGGTCGGCGTCCTCGGGGAGCTCGGCGGCCAGGCGTTTCAACATGCGGCCCCGGACCATGCGCCAGAAGAATGTGCGCTTGGAGGAGCCGACGAACACGTGCTTCACGCCCAGGCCCTTGGCGGCCTCGGCCAGTGAGAGCCCCGCGTCCTCCGCCATGCGCCAGATGGGGATGCCGGCCACGCCCATTTTTTCCAGCACATTACAGGACGTTGTCAGCACCTGGATGGCCTCGGGGGTGGGCTTGATGACGGGCGGCAGGAACAACCCGGGCATTTCATCCACATAAACCACGTAGATATTGCCCCGTTTCATTCCCTTGGCGTAGGTCACCGCGGTTTCCAATAGATGGGCGTTCACATACCTCAGGGCCACGATGATGGGCGAGGTCTCGAAGGTGCTGGCTTCCAAGGCCTCTTCCAGGGTCAGGATGTTGGCGGCCTCGGGCAGGTCCGCGACGCTGGATTCGGCCTGGGCGAACTGGGTTTCCGCTTTGGTCGCCGCCTTGACGCGGTGCCAGACGCCGGAGAGGACGATGACCAGGGCGATGGTCCCGCCGAACATCAGCGCGTGGGGCTTGTGGACCATATTGATGAACCAGGCGGCCAATAGGGCGACGCTGGTGAAAACACCGCTCCAGAATTTGAGCCCCCTTGTCCCGTCCCGCCAGCGGAGCTTGTCGATGGCGAGGGAAGACATCGAGAGGGTTCCCAGGAGGCCGAAGTTGTAAAGGTCGCCCAGGGCGTCCACGTTGGCCTGGGTGATGAGGATGATGGCCATGGGGACCAGGCCGGAGATGAGGATGGATAGATAGGGGGTGGCCAGGGTGGGGTGGCGCTTCCTCAAGAAGGAAGGCAGGAATCCCAGGTCCGAAAGACGGACGTTCACGTGGTAATTGCCCACGATGGCCGTGTTACAGGCCATGAAGAGCAGGGCGGAGGCGGCGACGACCACCGCGATGCCCATGGCGGGGCCTCCCACGGCGAACCCCAGGGCGGACAGAAGGGAGTCCGACTGGTTCTGTTTGACCGAATCGGGAAGGATGTACAGGGCGGCGGCCGTCATGGGCGAGCTGATGATGGCGATGGTCCCGATGACCCACCACATGGCGGTGGAGGAAGTGGACTTGATAGGGGTCTTCATCGAGCCGGAGATCTGGGCCACCGATTCCAGGCCCGAATAGGCCAGCCAGGTGGTCGCGTATCCGATGGCCAGGGAACCGAAGGTCAGGGGAATGCCGGGATGGATGATGCTGTGCCAAAGGCCCGCCCAGTTCAGTTTGGAGGCGATGCTGATGAAGAAATAGGCGGTGCCGAGGAGCAGGAAGGTCACCACGATCTCCACCGCGGCGAAGGAGGAAGTGACCGAGGCGGACTCCTTGATGCCGATGATGTTGATGAGGATGAGCGCCAGGAAAAGGATCATGGCGGCCGGGATGACCAGGTCCTTGGCCTCGGGCAGCAAACTGCAAAGATAATAGAGGCCGGACACGCCCGAGATGGCCGAGGTCAGGAAATAGTCGACGGTGATGAAAGCGCCGCCCACCAGGGGCAGGAATTCCCAGGCCGAGAAGGCCTCGCGGGTGATGGACACCACGCCGCCGCCGTCGGGGCAGCGGTCGCAGATCTCGACATATTTCAGGGCGATGGAAATGAAGACGCCCGTGGTGATGAACTGGGCCAGGGTGGCCAGGTTGCCGATGGAGCCGTAGAGGATGCCGGGGGTATAAAAGACAGAGGTGCCGATGTCCGCGTAGACGATGGCGAAGACGAGGATCCACCCTAGTTTTTTGACCTGGACCGTTGGCTTGGTGACGTCGACCATGGCTTCAAGACCTCGTTTTATCAACTTTGAAAATAAACGGGTTGATAAGCCGATTCATTTAAAGCTTTTTCAAACTGAAATCAATGAATATTAATAAAATTTTAATATTTTATTTTAGAGCTTAAAAAAGATGACTTTTGAGCTCGGATTTGAGGTTTGTTAACGACTTTTGGAGTTTTTTTGGGTTGGAGAGCCCTGAAAATTGAGAAATTGAACAAAATTCAAAGATGAGGGTTTCAGGGTCTTGGCTTCTGAAGGATGTCTTTGGCCGAGCGGATGGAATCCTGGGTGCCCACCAAAACGACCCCGTCCCCCGCTTGCAAGACCTCGTTGCCCGCCGGCATGAGGATGCGTTCCTCTCCCCTGAGGATG
This sequence comes from candidate division FCPU426 bacterium, assembly GCA_963830915.1. GTDB lineage: Bacteria > Oederibacteriota > Muellerivitia > Muellerivitales > Muellerivitaceae > CAWHOE01. The sequence goes on along the minus strand of CAWHOE010000002.1, from coordinate 10,207 downwards.
GCGATGATCGAGGCGCCGGTGGTGATCCGCAGGTTCAACTCCGCCAAAGTTTTGCTGACCGCCTGACACTCTGGGGAAAGTCTCACCGAGGTTGGGGCCCCGATGCCCGGCACCATGGTGTTCACCTGGGTCAACAACGCTTCCGACCGCTCCAGGGCGTGGTGGGCCAGGGCGTCGGCCACCATCTGGGCTCCGGCGTGCACATGGTCCTGCAGGTTCAAGGCGCTCTTCCAGAACACGACCCCGATCAGCGTTAACACGCCCAAAAAGACAGCCGGGCTGTAGCCGAAAGGCAGGAAGGGCTGGGTCAGGGACATCAGGGGAAGGCCGACCCCGAAAATGACGCCGACCTGGAAAGTCACGGTCAGGACCTTGCGGGGGGCCAGGCCAAAATCCACTTTGTCAGGCTCGGCGGGCGGTATGGCGGCCGCGGCCAATATCCCTCCCAGGCTCTTGGCCCGTCCCAAGACCCCGATCAGGAAAGGGATGGCCACCAGGCATCCGGCGAGGATCAAAAAGAAAGGTCCCCATCCGGAGGGCAGCCCCAGGAAACTTTGGATTTGGGGCGACCAGCGCTTGACGCTGGCGGCGGTGGTGATGGTGATGACGACCAACGAGAGGGTATCCAGGGCCAGGAACCCGACGATCCGGCGGGAGCGTTGGAAGAGGGTCTGCTCCTGCTTCTCCGACTTCAATTCCTCCAGCCAGGAGCCATAAAGGGAAGTGAATGTTTGTAATGGGACGGGAAGGTGCCGGTCCACCCATTTGGAAAAGGGAACGGAAGAGCGGATGAGCCAGGGCGTCAGGAAGGCCGTCACGACCGACACGGCCACCGCCGTATCGTAGACGAACTCGCCGATCACTCCCCGGTCCACGCCCATGCGGGCGATGATGAAGGAGAACTCACCGATCTGGGCCAGGCTCATGCCGGCCTGGAGGGCGGTCTTCAAGGGGCGGCCCGTGAGAAAGACGCCCAGGGATACGCTCGCGATCTGGCCGACCGTCACCAGCAGGGTCAGCAGTAGGACCGCGGCCCAATGTTTCAATAGCACGGAAGGGTCGACCAGCATCCCCACCGACACGAAGAAGACGGCGGAGAACATGTCCCGCAAGGGATGGATCAGGCGCTCGATGGAATGGGTGGCCCCCGATTCGGCCACCAGCATGCCGGCCAGGAAAGCCCCCAGGGCCACCGAGTAGCCGCCTTTCTGGGCCAGCAGGGCCATGGCGAAACAGATGCCCACCACCGCCACCAGCAGGGTCTCCGGGTTGTTCAAACCCACCACGAAACGGATCAGGCGGGGGATGAGAAGGAACCCTATCCCGAAAAGCACGGCCAAAAAACCGATCAGGCTTCCGGTGGTCATGGAAAGGGCCATCAGCGAAAGATGGGCCCCCTGGGCCAGGGGGGTCAGGACCGCCAAAACCAGTACCGCCGCCACGTCCTGCACCACCAACACGCCGATGACCATGCGGTTGAGGGCCTCGTTCTGGCTGTTCTCGGTCAGGGTCTTGGCCGCGATCATGGTGGAGGAGAAGGAAAGGATAGCCCCGGCGAAAAGGGACTCCAGGTTGGTCCAACCCATCATGTGGCCGGCGATGAAGCCCAGCCATCCCATGACACTCATCTCAATGAGGGTGGTGAGGCCGGCGGTGGGTAGCACGCGCGCCAGGCGTCGGATGGAGAATTCCAGCCCGATGGAGAACATGACCAGGATGACCCCCAGTTCGGAAAGGGTCTTGACCGTCTCCACGTTGGCGAAAAGGGGGATGGGCACGTGGGGGCCCAGGATCAGGCCCGCCAAAAGGTAGCCCAGGATGACCGGTTGATGGAGCCGCTGGAAGATGACCGTGATGACCGCCGCCACGCAAAGCACCATGGCCAGGTCCTGGAGGAATGTGCCGTAATTGCCCATGGGTCGCATTTTAGCCGAGCCTCCGGCGGGCCGGGGCAAAAGAATGGCCCGGGCATTTTTCTTGGGAGGGGATGGGGCGGAGTTTACAATGGATGGATCGATGGGGCCCCGCCGGGGCATGGTTCCGGTCATCACTTCCGAGGGAGTCATCCATCCACATGGAACCGGTCAAGGGTCTGCTGAAATGGGGACTAACGCTGTTGGCCCTGAGCGCCACGGGCTGCGCGACCGTGAACCATTTAGAAGTCCCCATCCGGCCCGCGCCGGTCAGGGCCTTTCCCGAACCGCCTCCGGCGGTCATCCGCATCCCGGTGGTCGTGACCCTTCCCATCGCGGACCTTTTGGGCGGGGCCGACTCGCCCCTGGTCACGGGCAATCTGCGGCGGGACCTCCCCCACTGGTTCCACCTGGCGGGCGGTCTGTTGTCCCGGGCCTGGCGGGACCCGGTGCAGCTGGACGCCATGAAGGACTCCCTGTCCCTCTCCCTCAAGGTGCACTATTGGGTCGTGGACGAGGCGAAGGCCATCACCAGCAAAGGGGTGGGTCTTTTGCGCCGATTGATCCCCGGAAAATCCCCGCCTCAGGAAGTGGTCGCCAAGACCAAAACGGTCATCCAGTGGGACCCGGATTGGCATTTGAAAAGCCTTTTCTCTTTCAATCCGCCCGAGGCCAAGGGGACCTCCTTGACCGCCTCCACGGACGAGGTGAATTCCCTCCTCAACCACATGGGTCTTTCGGACCTCCAGAAGGGGGCCCAGCAGTTCAACCAGACCCTGAGGGACGTTTCCAATATGAGGCCCAAGGCCGAGAAGGTCTGGTCGGAGATACAGGAACCTATCTATCTGGAAAAAGGCATATGGCTTTTGATCCAGCCCGAGAAGGCCGCGGTAAAAAAGCCGCACCTGAATCCTTTCAAACCCCAGACCCTGGACACGGCCTTCGAGATCACCGCCCACCCGGTCATCGTGTTCGGGGCCAAGCCCGACATTGCCCAAAGGCCCTTGCCGCCATTGATCAAATATGAGCCGGGTCCGGGAGGGTTCCACGCGCTGGGCAACGTCCGGGTCAGCTATACGGAAGCCAACCGCCTGATCAAGGACCTGAGCATGGGGATCTTGGGACATGTCTTCAAGGAAAGCGGGGACCGTAAGCTCAAGATCCTGACGGTGAGGTTCTACGGGTCGGGAGGGAAGGTGGTGGCGGAAGTAAAAACGCAGTACAACCCCATCATCAATTTTTCCGGCAAGCCGGCCCAGATGACCGTCTATCTGGTCGGCACGCCCCATTACCTGCCGGGAAAAAGGGTCTTCATCCTTCCGGACCTGGACTTCGACATCAAGACCGGGGATTTTTTGGTCCAGGTGGCCGAATGGATATTCAAATCCAACCTGCGCAAGGAACTGCGGCTCAAGGCCAAGGTGCCCATCGGGCCCAAGCTGGATCAACTCAAAGCCAGGATGGATCAGATCCTGAACCTGTCCCTGGGCCCGAACGCGCGATTGAGCACCAGGGTGGATTCGCTTTCGGTGTTGGACGCCTACGCTGACAATGAGGGGATGGTGGCGCGGGTGGAATTGGACGGGATAGCGACCATGAACGTGGATTGGAAATTAGCGAACTTCTAAAAGTTGCTTTTTTGTTTTCTTCGGTATCAAAAAAGCTTTTAGCTGTGTCTCTGTGCCTCTGTGGTGCGAGGAATTTGGTGGTTCAATGGCGTTTTTAGAATAAAAGGCCGGGGAGCGGCTGTGAAAAGGAGAGCGCGATGATGAAAAGAATGGGCTGGGTCTGGGCGGGAACCTTCATTTTGGCGATGGCCTATCTGGCGGTCCTTTGGAACTGCCTGCCCGAAAGGATCGCCTCCCACTTCGATTTCAACTGGCGGCCCAACGGCTACGCGACCAAAGAATCTTTCCTTACTGTTTTCATGACCATCTCAGTAGCGGTGAACCTTTTGTTCCTGGTGATGGGTTTCATCACCACGCGCTTGCCCAAAGAGCTCGTCAATATCCCGAACAAGGAGTTTTGGCTCTCGACCCCGGAACGAACGGCGGAATTGGACCACAGGCTGGGGATCATCCCTTGTTCGATCGGCGCCTTCGTCAATCTGGTCCTGTGCATGACCCAACAGATGGTCTACCAGGCCAACGTGTCCGATCCCTTGTTCCGACTGCCGGCCATGATCCTTATTCCGGGCTTCCTGATCGGGGGGCTGTTGTTGCTCGTCCTGATCCTGTGGCTGGGTTTCGCCCCGCCCAAGGAATGACACGGAATGGCGACCCTTTTGGCGATTTCAAAGGTTTTTATGCTGATTTAAATCATCAAGGTCCCGGGCAAGAGCGCTTAAAATGACCTTCGTAGGATAGACCGAAAGGATGGGGGAGCGGTCCGCCTTAAACGGAGTGTGCTCTCATGATCCTTTATCATTACACCACCAAGTCGCTATTCAGCGAGATGACCCGGTCCAAGAACCCCTTCTCGAAAGACTTCTGGAAATCCATGGGAGGCGGTCAGGATGGATGGACTTTCACCGATATCTCCCCCGATAATTGCAATGTGCTGAATTTGGCCTTCTGCCAAAAGAACGTCTATGTTTTCTCCAAGATCGAGTGCTACCTGAAATTCGACGTTCCCGAGAATCTCGTCCAAAAGACCGAGGAGCATCTATTCAAGGTCAAGGACTGGGATAAACGCATCCAATATGTGGAAGGGCAGGCCACCCCCAAGTGCGCCAACGGGCCCTGTTTGATGTGCGGGACCATCGCCAAAATGAAAAAGGTTCTTCGGTTTCGCCTGATTTTGGGATTGGACCGAAAGTTGTTGGTATCTACAATTAATTACGAATAATGTAATAGCCTACAATTATGTAACAGCCCCCACTACAGAATTCCTTTGTTTTCAGCGGTTCTTCCTAACAAAAAACTAATTCTTAATTTCATCCGAATGGCACAAGGCTTGCTTTGTTCCTATACCGTTCCTGAGCGGGTCCTTCTCCCCTGGGAAGGGAACCGCTCAATTTTTTAAAAATGAAACTTCTTCAAGGAGGAAGAAATGAGAAAGTCCAGTAGGTTGATCAATTGGCTGGTCTCGGTCGCTTTGGCCGCGATGGTCACGCCGGCCTTGGCCGACACGGCCGCCACTCCGGCCGCCACGGCTTCACCCACCGCGGCTCCGACCCCGGTGGTCTCGGTGGATGGTTTGGTGGATGGGTACTACACGTACAACTTCACCAATTCCAGCAAGGGTGTGAATGGGATGGGTAACAACGGAACCTTCTTCAATACCACGGATGACGCGTTCTCCCTGGCTTTGGCGGAGGTCGACGTGAAGGCGGTCATGGGCTCGGCCACCGGCTTCGTCGCCTTGGTGGGCGGAAGCAGCAATAGCAGCCTGGCCTTGAACCCAGGGATCGATTTCCTGCAGGCTTACGCCGCTTATACCGCCGGGCAGTTCACGCTGACGGGCGGCCGTTTCTCCACCTGGATGGGCAATGAGGTGATCGAGAGCAACGGCAACTGGAACTACAGCCGTTCGCTGATGTTCTGGTACACCATTCCCTTGTGGCACCAAGGTATCAGCCTGGCTTACGCCACGGCCGATTCCAAGTTCGGGGTCACGGGCTACATCACCAATGGGTGGAATAACGCCTCAACCTCCAGTTATTACGATGTCGGGAAGACCTACGGCTTGCAATTCAAGTTCGCGCCGGACGCCAACAACACCGTTTTGTTGAACGGGGTCATCGGGGCCAACGGAGCCTTCGCCGGGTCGGTGCCTAATTTCGACCAGGGTGATACGCACTATGTGGCCGAATTGGTCGCCAGCACCAACGTGTCGGACAAGCTTTCCTTGGCCTTGGACGCCGAGTACGGCGGGATCAGCCCGTCCTCCGAGCAATTGGCCACCGCCAGCTTCTGGGGCGCTGCCCTGTACGGCAAGTACCAGATCTCCAGCGATTGGTCACTCGCCTTACGCTTGGAAGAGTTGGAATCCAGCGACAGCTGGCTGGGCATTTACGGCCAGCAGAGCATGGATCCCAGCAAACCTTATGTGGAAGGCCGGGAAGCCACTCTGACCATCTCACATAACCTGAATTCGAACCTGCTGTTCCGCCTGGAAGGCCGCTACGACTACGCCTTGACCGGCGGCACCGCGGATAACCCGACCGCCACACCGTCTGTTCCCGGCCCCTTTGCCGCGGCGCAGGGAAGCCAGTTCACCGGTTCGGGAAGCATCGTGTTCAACTACTAAGATCGGAATGGGCCCCCGGCTTTAATCCGAAGCCGGGGGAACCTTTAAGAAGTAACACCAAAGTCCAGGGATGGCGAGGTGGAATATGTTGAAAAAGATAGAAGCGATCATCAGACCGGAAAAATTCGAGGAAGTGAAAGCGGCCCTGGATAAGGTGGATTACGCGGGCATCACGGTCACCGAAGTCGAGGGTCACGGCAAGCAGAAGGGAATGACCCAGAGATGGCGGGGCCGGCAGTACAAGGTGGAACTGCTCCCGAAGTTGAAGTTGGAAGTGGTCACCACCAGCCAGGCCGTCGCCAAGATGGTGAAGGCCATCCTGAAGAGCGCGACGTCCGGGACGGTTGGGGATGGGAAGATCTTCGTATACGCGATCGAGGAAGCCTATCGGATCAGCAGCGGGGAAGCGGGGGAGAAAGTCGTCAGTTAATAAGTGAAATCATCATCTCTCTCTCTTTTTGGGCAACAAGAGGGGCTGACCCTGAACCAGGTTGGCCCCTTTGTTGTATCTAGCGACAAGAAGAGTTTACAGTCGACAGCCGACAGGGGATAATTTCTAACACGGGTTTTGACCAACCTGCCGACCGTCGACTGCCGACTGTAAACTAAAGGAGTGGGGAGGCCAGACATGCTAAAAATTGAAGCCATCATCCGACCAGAGAAACTCGACGCGGTGCGGTTGAAACTGAGAAAGATCGGCTATCCGGGCATGATGGTCACCGAGATGGAAGGCCATGGCCGGCAAAAGGGCCTCCATTCGGACTGGCCCGAGGGGATGCAGGTCAATTTCCTGCCGAAGACCAAAATGGAGATCGTGGTCGAGAACAAGGACCAGAAGAACGTGATCAAAGCCATTGTTTCGGCCGCCAAGACCGGCGAGCCGGGGGATGGCAAGATATTCATCTCGGAAGTGAAAGACGCTATCCGAATCCGTACGGGGGAGCGGGGCGCCAAAGCCATCTCCTCCAAAGAAACAAAGAAAAGAAAATGATCGATCGGTGTTGGCGGATCGTTTTCGACCGAACTGTCGACTGTCGACCGTGGACTATTAACTAAGGAGAACAAAATGGGTTCTTGGGCGATATTGGTCTTGGCCGCCTTATTGGAAGTCGGCGGGGACGCGCTGGTGCGATGGGGGTTGAAGTCCGGACGGATCCTGGGTTTCGTCCTGGGGGCTGTGGTGCTTTTTACCTATGGATTGACCGTGAACCTTCCTAAATGGGATTTTGGCCAGTTATTGGGGGTTTATATCGTCCTGTTCTTCGTCATATCCCAGATATTCAGCGTATGGATATTCGGGGAAGCCCTTCCCATGTCCCGCGTCATTGGGGGGCTTTTGATCGTTTCCGGCGGCCTTTGGATGACCCTGGTTAAATAAAGAAACATCGAAATAATTCACCACAGAGGCACAGAGACACAGCGAAAAGCTTTGTTTCTTGATATCGAAAAAAGCTAAAAATTGCCGAATGGTTTCTTTTTTAAAGTCCCTTTAGTAACATACGGCTCTACTCAATCCATTGGAGGGTTTCATGGCCGAGCAATATCCCACCCCTTATGTTTTCGTTTATGACGTCTTCCTGAAGGACGCGGTCAAACATGTGAAGCTCGTTCCTTATATCAAGACCTGGGCCAGGGCCGAGATGACCGGGAAACTCTACCAATTGCCCACCGGTCTGCCCCTGGTGGTGGAGGACGGGGACGGGAAGGTGTTCGGCGAGGTGATGTCGTTCGAGGACATGGACAAGGTCATGGAGATCATCGACGGCCAGGAAGGTTACAGGCCCGAAGCCATCCAGAGCAGCCGGTTGGTCCGGGAGGTCCGCGAGGTGACGGTCACCTCGACCGGCGAAAAACTCCAGGCCATGGTGTACCTCTGTCCCAAGGAAAAGTTCAACGCCAAGGAAATGTACGCGGTCCTCGCCCATGGCGGGGATTGGCGCAAGTTCGTCATGATGCCCCGGTTCGACGGGTATCAGCACTGACGAGGTTTTTACCCCCCGAGTCCAAGATAAATCCCATTTGTTTCCATTGTGATATCGGACATTTCTCCCCAATGAATGAATCGTGGTATCCTTTCACTATGTTGGATAAGACGCGGAGGCGGGATGTTCAGGCATAAAGTAATCATTCTTCTGACCGGGATGACATTAGGGTCATTCATCGCTCAACCGATCCTCGCTCAGGTCACGGGCTTGACCCAGGTGACCCTGCCGGCGTCCAGTTTCGCGGTCGGCTCCCAATACGACCCGGTGCTCGCCTATCAACTGACCGGGTCCGCCGGGAACGCGGACACTCTCACCTACTTCGGCCTGGATAATGACATCGGCACCCAGAACGCCGGGACCGGCACGCCGCCCGATATCACGACCATGAACCTTTGGTACCAAAGCCAGGCCGGGCCTTTCTCGCAAAGCGAGGCGGTCTTGATCGGGCCTATTTCCGCTTCTTCCCATTACTCCTGGGGAAGCTCCTTTAACTTTCCGGTCACGGTCGGAGGGACCCTGTTCGTGACGGTGGACCTGGGGTCGCTGGCCACGGCGGGGGACACCTTCAACGTCACCCAGCAAGCCGGTTATGTGACCTTCGGGTCGGGTTTGGTCTTATCCCAGCTCCGGTCCCGTGACCGCGGCCACCTTTGAATCCATCGTGGCGACGGGCTCCCCCTCTTTCGTCCTGCAGCAGGTCGCGGGCGGGTGGGTGCCGCCCGGGACGACCACCTATCCCGTCTATGGCGCCCAGATCCAGGTGTCGGGGGCTGTGCCCTTGACCCAGGTCTCTCATCTTCAGCAACGGGACCCTGACCGCCGCTGAACTCACGAACGTCGACCTGTGGGACGAGCCTTCCTCCGCCGGACCTAATTTCAACCCGTCGCAAGCCAGCCTGGTGGCTCCTTGACGTTGACGGCCACTGAATGGCGGAACACTACGAACCGCTGGAACGTGCAGGCGACGATTTTTCTTTTCATCACGGTCGATGTCTCGGTGGACGCGGTGGGAGGCCGTCCATGGACTTCATGGCCATGCCGACCGATTCTCTATTCGCGAACGCCAGCCTGCCGACCGGCACCTTCATGAACAGCATCCCCTCGACCATCCTGGCCTCCACCCCAACGCCGACTTTCACCAGCACCCCCACCGCGACGGCGAATTTTCCCCCCGCCCCGGCGCCGACTCCTCTTGCCCGAATTTCGGAAGCCCCTCCTCAGGCGATCCTCACGGCCCCGTGCAGTGACCGCCGCGCCACCATGTTGACGCCACCCAATTCGACCCCATAGCATTATATCATTCACAACACCCATACAAACAGCAATGTCAGTTCCGTCTCCAATAATACCTCCTCCCCCTCCACCTTCGTCATCATATAATCATTCTCGATGTAGCATAGACCCAATGGACGATGAACATGGTGCCATCCCCTTGACCACTCCCACCAGGGTCTGTTGCTGGGGCTTGTCGATGTGTTCGCCCTCCTCCTCGGGTCGCGTGCATTTGCAGGAGATCCTCCACCACAATTGGAGCACTGGTTCCACAATTCGCCGGTGGTTTGTGGACCCCCTGGGCACTCGGCGATGTCCTCCCCAACCTTCACCCCCACATAACAAATTCACTCTGCGTGCGGCCCGCGCACGCTGGCTCACGCTTCCACTACCCACCACACATATGACCTCCACCCCCCCGCCCGCAACTCCTCGCCCCGCCGTCGTCATCATTACCCGCTGCCCGCCGTCGCCCTGACCACCCACCCCGACTGTCCCTCGCCGCCACCCCCGCCTCCGACCATGACAGCGTGCCACATGCACCCAAACACCAACCATTTACATGGACCCAACTCCTCAGCAGCCTCCAGCCCCTCGGCGATGGGGGTCCATGCTGCGACCCACCTAGCAACCATGGTGATTGTAGTGACTCCTCAGCGCGGCGCGGCGATGGGTGCACGTCAGCAAAACCCGCGTGACTCCCCAGATTCATCCTCAAAAAATCAGCCACAATGTGGATTTGAGGCAACTCAAGTAGCATCTCGTCATGAGCAATTGCCAGCGTGG
>CAWHOE010000001.1:0-29568 GCA_963830915.1 candidate division FCPU426 bacterium | reverse complement strand
GCGCGGTGGCGAACAACGCGAACGACGTCGCGCTGGGTTCCAACTCGGTGACTGCTGCAGCGAATCCGACGGCGACGGGCACGATCGGCGGTGTGACGTACAACTATGCGGGCACGACGCCCGCGAGCGTGGTGAGCGTGGGCGCGCCGGGTGCGGAACGTCAGATCACGAACGTCGCGGCGGGTCAGGTGACGGCGACGAGCACGGATGCGATCAACGGTTCGCAACTGTTCGCGACGAATACGGCAATCAACAGCCTGTCGACTTCCACGTCGACCGGTCTGTCGACGGCGAACAGCTCGATCGGTTCGCTGTCGACGGGTTTGTCCACGACGAACAGTACCGTTGCCTCGCTTGTCGACTTCCACCTCGATGGAAATACCAGACGCCCTCCTCGATGTTCCGCAACTGGACCGACCTCTCGGAAGTGAACAGGTCCTCGCCCGTCAGTTGGTCATCCGGGCTCGCGCTAAGCTTGTAAACATAGCCGGCCACCTTGAAACTGCCGTCATGGCGGTCTTCCCAGGTAAAGAGGGGGTCATGATGGTTGACCGACTCGTCCTCCCTCGGGTGGGTGGGGCTGGCCACGACCGGCGGGGGCGGCTCATTTCCCATGAATTTGACCTGGTAATGGGTGGCCTGGGACAGGTTCCCCGCCTTGTCCTTCCCCACCACATGCAGGTACCAGACACCCGGCTCGGAAGCCTTCACGGTGAATTCGGACTCGGTCGTGCGCTGGGACTCGCCCACAACCGGCACCGCCTCGGGGTTCTTATCGAATAGGTAATAGAAGGATTCCATCCCCGAGACCTTCGAAGCCGTCGTCAACTTGAACTGGACCTTGTTGGCCGAGTACCAGCAGGCCGGGTCGGGGTGGGAAGGGGACGTCACCTGGGGCGCGGGGGGCTTGTCCACGTCGATCTTCAGGCGGTAATGGGCCGCCTCCTCGCTGATATTGCCCGCCTTGTCCTTGGCCACCAAATGGAAGTACCAGATGCCGCTGGTCATGGTGTCCATCTCGATCTTTCGGTCCTCGATGAACTTCGCCGTCTCCGGCTTGGGTTTGGTGTTCTCGCTCTGGTCCAACACGTAGTAATAGCCCGCGATGCCCGTGGCGTCCGAGGGCGCGTCCCAGGTCAGCACGGGGGAGGGGTTGGAACTCCAATCCTCCAGAGAATGGGTGGGACTGGAAATGACCGGTGTGTCGACCCCGTGGTCCGACAGGCAGGCCGAGGTCTGGTTCCCCTCGTGTTGTTCGTTGCCCATCTTGTCGACGGCCTGGACGCAGTAATAATAGACGGTGTTCTCTTTCAGCCTGTCCCCGCCGTCCAAGTAAGTGACTTCCTTGACCGCGCCGTCGTCCGATATCTTCTGCTTGGTCTCGCCTTCCAGCCAGCGGTAGACGCGGTAATAGTCGGTCCCTGAGACCCGGTCCTCGACCGGCGCCCACTTCAGCTCAATATCCCCATGGGCCCGGGGGATGGCCTTCAATTGGGTCACGGGCGGGGGAGCGGAGATATCTACCGTCACGGTCACTTGCTCGACGTTGGGGTAGTTTTCGATGTTCCCCGCGCCGTCCCTGCCCCGACATCGGAAGGCGTATCTTTTACCGTCCTGGGCCTGAAAAATGGCCGAATTGGCGCTCACATTGGCCAGCCAGTCCGACCAACTGCCCGTTTCCCCGATCTTCACCTGGATGTCGAACGCCTCCACCCCGCTCAGGTCATCCACTCCTTCCCATTCCAGTTTCAGTTGGGTGTAATCCACCATAGGGGGCAAGGCTTTCATTCTGGTCTTGGGCGGCTGGGTATCGATAAGGAAGGGATAATGGGAAGCTTCTTTACTTAGATTACCCACCATGTCCTTGGTCACGGCGTGGAAGAGCCAGCGCCCGTCCTTCATGGCGGGAGCTGCCACCGAAGTTTCAGGTATCCATTTACCATTGCCGGGCCCGGGAACGGTGTGGGGCTGGCTATCGATGATGATGTAGTAGCCTTCCACGCCCGACAGTTCGGGCGGGGCGGTCCCAGAGGAATTTCGGAGTGGAGACCTTGACCCACTGGTTCAAGGGATGGGTGGAACTGCGCAGGAGAGGCGCCTGGGCCTGGGAATCGACCTGTAAACGGTAGCGGGCCGGCAGACTGAGGTTCCCCGCTTTGTCCTTGGCGGTCACATGGGCGAACCAGGTCCCGTCCGCGGGGATGGTAAAGACCGTGCCCCGGGTGGTAGTCAGGCTCAGGTCAGTGTAATTGGGCGTCCAGGCTTCTTCCTGGTTGGAAACCACGTAATAACCCTCGATGCCAGAAAGGTCGGTGCGGGTCTTTCCAGGTCAGTTCCACCCGTTTGGCGGAATACCACTTGGCCTGGTTGGAATGGCTGGGAGAAGAAAGCACCGGAGGCCCCACCAGCCGTATCCAGTCTTACCGTATAGACCGCCGGGTCCTTGCCTGTGTTGCCCGCCGCGTCCTGGCAGATGACCGAGAGGGTGTGTACCCCATCCCGGGGGATGTCCAATATCAACTCGTTCTGGTCGGTAAAGATGGCCGTCTTGGGGTCCGGGACCGCCTTGAAGTTCTCGGAAAAAACGTAATAGAAGCCGGTCACGCCCGAAAGGTCGTCGGGAGCCACCAATTTGAAATATACCCTGGGCTTGGAATACCACTGTTCGGCGTCCGGGTGGCTGGAAGAGGTGATGAAGGGCTTGGCCACTTCCGTATCCACATGGATGGGGTAATGGACGGCTTTCCAATCCACGTTGCCGGCCTTGTCCTTGGTATTGATATGGAAGTACCAGAGGCCGTCGTCCGTGACCTCGAAGGAAACGCTTCGTTGGGTGGTGAAGAGGGACGTCTTGTCATTGGGGACCGTGTCGGCCTTGCGGTCGATGTTGTAGTAATAACCTTCGATACCCGAATGCTCGAAGGGGTCTTCCCACTCGATGACCACCCGGCGGTCCCGGTACCATCGTTCCGTCTCGCCATGGCTGGCGGATGTCACCTTGGGCGGTAGGGCCAGGGTATCCAGGCAGACTTTGTAATGGGCGGCCTGGGGCGACAAATTCCCCGCCTTGTCCTTGGTGCGGACGTGGACGAACCAGACGCCATCTTTGAGTTCGGTAAAAGAGATGGTGCCCCGGTAGGTCCAGGTAGCCGTTTCCGGATCTGGCAGGGTCTGAGGCTCCCGGTCGATGCAATAGTAATAGCCGTCCACCCCTGAAAGATCATGGGGCTGGGCGATGGTCATCTCCACTTTATTGGTTGGGTACCACTGTTCCTGCTGGGGATGGCTGTGGCTCGACAGGGTCGGAGCCAGGGCCTTGGTGTCGATCTTGACCGGGTAATGGGCCGCTTCCACGCCCACGTTACCCGCCTCGTCCTGGGTGGCCACATGGATGTACCAAACACCGTCCTCTAAAGGTCCCAGGGTTTGCCGGGTATCGCTGGTGAAATCCCCATTGCCGGGGCCAGGCACGGTCGTCGGCTCATGGTCGGTCTTGATGAAGTAACCCCTGACGCCCGAAAGGTCCTCCGGCGCTTCCCAGGAAATCACCGGCGTCGGGTCAGCGAACCATTTGTCCTGCTCCGGATGGGTCGAGCTGGTGACCTTGGGAGGAGGGGCGGCTTGCGTATCCAAATTGATCCTGTAATGGGAAGCCCTGGTGCCGATATTTCCCGCCTCGTCCACGCCCACCACATGAAAATACCAGGTGCCCTGGGAGGCCGAAGGCAAGGCCACCCGCCTTTCTTCTGTATAAGCCGCGGCTGGCGGCGCGGGAACGGTGTTGGGCGATTGGTCCATCAGGTGGTAATACCCGCTCAAATGGGTCTCGGGGTGAAGCTGTATCTCGATATTGGCCTGTTTCTCCCACTTGTCCTGCTTGGGATGGGTGGGAGAGGTAATGGATGGCGGCATAACGGGCGCGGTGATGAAAGTGGAGGACTCTGAGACTGATAGTGAAGATGTGCGGTAACAGCTGGCCGCCTTGAACTCGTACTCGGTCTCGGCCTTCAGATCGGTCAGGTGAATGCGGTGCCGTAAGGTCATATTCTTGTCGGTGATGACCCGGCGAAGGTCCGCCGCCAAACCTTTTTCGCCGTAATGTACCTCCGAGGTCGCCGAGATATCGGTGGTCCAGGTCAGCAGGGCGCTGGAGGAAGTCAGTCTTTCAGCCTTTAGGTCCGTGATCTCAGGGATGCGGGCCATGTCGAATGTGGACCTTAACAGCGCGCCCTTGTTCTCAGTGGCCGCGAAAAGATAGTCCCCGAACACGGTGAAGGCCCGGATACCTTCCATGTCCCCGGCGTAGGCGGTCACCCACTCCTTGCCGTCCTGGCTCTTGAGTATCCTGCCCGAATTGCCGGTTCCGGCGTAGAGGGTGTTCTCGAATATCTCCAGGCAATAGAGGTTCAGTTCCCTGGAACTTTCATAGACCGTGACCCAGTCCCGCCCATTCTCGGTCTTGACGATCCTCACACCCTTGGGGCTGGAGGTACCGGCGTAAAGGGCCCCTTTGAATTCCTTGAAGCACTGCACGAAGTTTTGCCCCGTGGCGATCATCTCTTCCCAGGTGAAGCCGTCGGGCGTGGAGAAGATCAACCCGCTGGGATAAGTACCCGCGTATAAACGTCCCTTGAATTCCCCGAAACAGGTCACCGCCACTTCGCTTAAGGACCCCACGTTGTTCCATTGGGTCCCATCGTAAGCGTAGACCTTGCCCTGGGAGCTTGTCCCGGCGTAAAGACGGCTCTTGAACTCGCACAAGGCGTGGATGCGGTCCTCGCCCGTCGAGAAAGCGTCCCGCCAATTCTCACCGTCGGTGGTCTGGTAGACCGCCCCGTTCAGGTTGGTGCCGGCGTAAAGGACAGCTTCTTTCCCGGGCGCGGCGTAAGGGCAGAGGCAGTAGATCTGGGTGGTGTAATCACCCTCCCCGTCCTTCTCGGTGGGGTTGGGGGTGTAATACTTGGTGTTGTTCTTGGTGACCCTGATCTTTTGGAAGGAACCAGGCGCCCCATTGGTGGACCGAAGGATCATGTCCCGTCCCGTGGCGGCGTAGAGGTAACCCCGGAACTCGGCCACGTCGTAAAGGTTAGGGATCTCGTCGAAAGTCTCCAGGCATTGGAAGAAGGCGGGGGAAGCGGTTGTGAAATAGAGAATCCATCACGTTCTTGAAACGTTCCAGTGCCTCTTTAGGGGTCTTTCCCTGGGCCTGGCATCCGGGCAATTGGGCGCTATAGGCCACCACATGGCCGTTGGCCCTGGTCTCCAATTCCACCACGAACTCGTAGGGAAATAGCTTTTTCTGGATTTTGTCGTCTTTTTTCATAACGGGAGGAAGATTTTAACATCCTGGAAGGGGGATGGATACGGCCAAAATAGGGGGTAAATTAAGGACTCAAGGGGCTTACAAAGGGGACTCAACCCAATAACAATTCGAGAGCGGTATCTATTCCTGTATCTTCTTTTTCCATTCTCCCAGTAAATTCAACGCTTCCAGCGGGGTCAATTCGTTCAGGTCCAGTTCCTTCAATTCCTCCAAGACCGGATGGGTGCCGCCCTTGCCGAAGAAAGACAGTTGGGCCAGGGATTCTTCCGATGGCACTTGGGGTTCTGGTTCGGGGCTGGTTCGGTCCTTCTTGGCCAACAGGCCATTGCCCGTCTCCAACGAGGCCAATATCTTCTTGGCCCTCTCCACCACTTGTTTGGGCACTCCGGCCAACCGGGCCACCTGGATGCCGTAACTCTTGTCAGTCCCGCCTTCCACGATCTTGCGAAGGAATAGGATCTGGTCGTTCCATTCCCTTACCGCGATATTGAAGTTCTTCACATTGGCGAAGGTAGTCGAAAGCCTGGTCAATTCATGGTAATGGGTGGCGAATAGGGTGCGGGCCTTCAGCTTTTGGGCGAGAAATTCCACCACCGCCCAGGCGATGGAAACACCGTCGAAGGTCGAGGTTCCCCGGCCCACCTCGTCCAGTATCAGCAGACTCTTGGAAGTGGCGTGATTGAGGATGTTAGCCGTCTCCACCATCTCCACCATGAAGGTGCTCTGTCCCTGGGTCAGGGCGTCCGAGGCGCCGACCCGGGAAAATATCCGGTCTACGATGCCCGCCTTCATTTCTTTGGCTGGTACGAAGAACCCAACCTGGGCCATCAGGGTCAATAGAGCCACCTGGCGGATATAGGTGCTTTTGCCAGCCATGTTGGGGCCTGTCAGGATGATGATCTCCACCCCCTCCACCCCCAAATGGGTGTCATTGGGCACGAATTGGTCAGAGGAAAGCAGACGGTCCAGTACCGGGTGACGCCCGTCCACAATGGTCAGTTCGGTCGAGTCGTCGATCTCCGGGCGAACGTACCGCCCCCGATCCGCCACGACCGCCATGCTGGATAAGGTATCCAGTTCCGCGATGATGCGGGCCACCCGCTGTAGGCGGGAAAGTTCCTTGCCTACCTGGGTCCTGACATCCTCGAACAACTCATATTCCAGCCGGTCGGCCTTGTCCTGCGCTCCCAGTATCTTGCCTTCCATCTCTTTCAGTTCGGGCGTGATGAACCTTTCGGCGTTCACCAGGGTCTGTTTGCGGTGGTAATCGGCCGGCACCTTGTCCAGGTTGGCCTTGGAAACCTCGATGTAATAGCCGAAGACCGAGGTATAGCGCACCTTGAGAGAGCCGATGCCGGTGCGGTTCTTTTCTTTCTCTTCCAGTTGGGCGATCCAGTTCTTGCCTTCAAGTGAGCCCTTTCGAAGCTCGTCCAACTCAGCGTGATAACCCGCCTTGATGAGGCCCCCTTCTTTCAAAGCCAGGGGCGGAGCGTCATGGATGGCCTTGTCCAAAAGGCCGTGCACTTCCTTCAGGTTGTCCCAGGCGTCCACGCTTTCCTTGACCCACTGACACTTGAAACCCGAAAGGGCCCTGTGAATGCCGGGCAAGAGGCCCAAAGTGGTCCGAAGAGCAACCAGGTCACGGGCGTTGGCTGTACCGCATCCCACCCGTCCGGCTAGCCGTTCCAGGTCGGAAACTTCCTTGAATGAATCCCTGAGTGTTTCCCTCTCTTCCCTGCGGGCCAGGAATTCTTCCACCGCGTCCTGTCGGCGTTTGATCTGGGCCGCCGAGGTTAGGGGGGTGATAAGCCATTGGCGTAGCAAACGCCCGCCCATGGATGTGACTGTCTCATCCAGTACCGACAACAGGGTACCGGCCTTCCCCCCGTCCTGCATGGATTTGACCACTTCCAGATTGCGCTGGGTGGTGGCGTCCAACACCATCCCCTCACCGACCACCAGGGTCGAGAGGGTAACCAAATGAGAAAGCACGCTATGGGTTGTCTCTTTCAGGTATTGCAAAATGGCGCCCGCCGCCCGGACCGCCTGGTCCTGGCCGGAAAGACCGAAACCGCTCAAGGTGCGCACCTGGAAATGTTCCTGCAGGGCGTCCTTGGCTTCCTCGACGGAGAATTTCCAATCTTCCATGTGGGATTTTTTCACGCCGTTCATGGACTTTAACAACAGTCCCCATTCCTCGATCTCGGGCTGGTCTGGGTGAGGAGGACCTCGGAGGGACTGAATTTGGAAAGCTCATTCATGGCCGCCGAATAACGCTGGGGCCCGTGGAGCTCGCAGGTCCTGAATTCGCCTGTGGTCACATCCACCATGGCCAGCCCCAGGGCCTGGGTGGAGTAAGCCAGTGCCACCAGGTAGTTGTTGGATTTCTCGTCCAGCATGGAAGCCGAAAGTACCGTGCCGGGGGTGATGACCCGGGCGATTTCCCTTTTCACCAGGCCCTTGGCCAGGGCCGGGTCTTCCATCTGTTCGCAGATGGCGATGGAAAAGCCGTTTTTTACCAATCGGGAGATGTAGTTTTCCGCGGCGTGGAAGGGGATGCCGGCCATGGGAACTTTCTGGCCCTGTCCCCCCTGCCGGGCGGTAAGGGTCAGGTTCAGGACGCGCGCGGCGGTCTTGGCGTCGTCGAAGAACATCTCGTAAAAATCGCCCAAACGGAAAAAGAGGATCTCTTCTTTGTGGATCCTCTTCATTTCCAGGTACTGCTTCATCATGGGCGTCAGATCATCCAATTTTAAAACCTCTTAAGAATATTTTAACCACCAAGGCACCAAGGCACCAAGGAAGCAAATAAATATTGTCTAAAATTACTTTTAAAAATCCTTTTTTATTTTCATCAACATCAAAAAAGAATTTCTTGGTGTCTTGGTGCCTTGGTGGTAAGAATATTTTCAATCCTCTACAACAATCGCCTTTTCCTTCGTCTTCTTCGCCAGCGCCTTGGCCACCTTTTCCGCCGAGGCCCTGTCCGCGAAGTTCCCCACCCGGACCTTGTAATAGGTATAGGGCACACCCTCTTGGCGGGCCGTCACCACATAAGAGCTGTAGCCAGCCTTCTTGATGGCCTTGCGGGCCTTATCCATATTGACCTTGCGGGAATACACACCCACCTGTACATGGAAAGGTTGGGGTACCAGCACCTCATCAGCGGGGGTTGGGTTCTCGGTAGGTGTCGGAACTGCCTGGGCAAAAACGGGGGATGGGACCGGCGTGGCGACTAAGGTGGGTGCCGGGAGCGTCTGCGCCTCGGCTACTGTCACCAGCTCAGGATGGGTTTTTTCGATCTCGGTCATCCGGTTCCTGGCCTCGGAGGCCTCCAGCGCTTTGGGATATTGGGAAACCAGGTTCTCGTAGGCCGCGTGGGCTTCCTTGGGTTTTTGGAGAAGCTCATAGGTCTCGCCCAGTTTGAAATAGACGATGTTCATTTCGGGGTAGAGGTGGTACTTATCCATCACTTCCAGATACCGTTTGGACGCCTCGGAATAGTCCTTCTTCTTGAAGAAGGCATTGCCGATCCCCAGAAGGGATTTGGGGGCCCAGGCGCTGTCGGGAGATTCGGAGATCACCTTCTTATATTGGTCGATGGCCTCGTCGTTCTTATCCATGGAAAGGAGGGAGGAGGCGAACCAATAGCGCACTTCCGCCACTGAAGTGCTCTTGGGATGCTCGTCGAGAAATTGCTTGTAGCTGTCCGCGGCGTCGTTGTATTTATCCGCCAGAAAATAACGGGCTCCCAGGGCCTTTTGGGCCTCTTCCCCTTCGGGACGGTTATTGTATTCCTGGGCCAGCATCTTGAATTCGCTGGTGGAGACCACGAAATCCTCTTCGAGCTTGGCCAGGAGCAGGCGGGCCTGGGGGATGAAATCGTCCATAGGGTTTTGTTTGGCCACTAGCTGGGTAAGCTTCTGCTTGGCTTCCTTGTAGTTCTTCTCTTGGAACAGCTTTTGGGCCTGGGCAAAAGCGGCCTTGGCGTCTTCCTTGACGGCGGTGGTCACGGTCGGGATGGGCTGGTCGGCGTATAACACCGGGACCGAAACGGCCAATAGCAACAAGGTGAATAAGGTGTTTTTCATTAATTCCTCTTTTTAAAATTCCAGCAACGAAAATTGAACCACAGAGTCGCACGGAGTCACTCAGAGTTAAAGCAAAGATTCTTTGGTTTATAAACCCTAAATGTCTTAGTCGTTAAACTCTGTGAAACTCTGTGCGACTCTGTGGTTAAAATTGCTTTGTTTTTCTTTACCCCAAATTCTTGTTCCGTTTGTGGAACTCTGTGTGACTCCGTGTGACTCTGTGGTTCACAACCGTTTTATTCTGTCGTTCCGTATAGGCAAGCGATCTTGTTTCGTTCGATCCTGACCTTCACGAAATCCCCCGCCTTGTAACCATTATCCGCCGTTTTACCCTTGTCCGAAGTAAAAACGACCGTCCGGTTCTGCCGGGTCTTTCCATAAAAAGCGTCGGGGGTCTTGTCCGCCGGGCCCTCCACCAGCACTTCCTCCACCTTCCCCACCGATGTCTGGTATCTTTCAGCCGCGTGCTTCCAGGCCACCTCGTTCAAACGCTTCAGCCTCTCATCCATAACATCTTCTTCCACCTGGTTGAGCATCCGGGCGGCGGGCGTCCCTAACCTGGGGGAATATTTGAAACTGTAAACCAGATCGTATCGAACCTCTTCCAGAAGGCGTAACGTACCCTGGAAATCCTCTTCCGTCTCGCCAGGGAATCCCACGATCAGGTCGGTGGTGATGGCCAGGTCCGGGATACGGGACCGCAAGGCGCGCACCCTTTCCAGGTAATGGGCCACGCTGTATTTGCGGTTCATGCGCTTCAACACCGTGTCCGACCCGCATTGGACCGGCAGGTGGATCATCTCGCAGACCGAGGGGGTGGTGGCCATGACCTCGATCAATTCGTTGGACAGGTCCAGGGGGTGGGATGTCATGTATCGAACCCTTTGGATGCCTGGCACTTCCCCGACCCTTTTGAGCAATTGGGGGAAGGAGGTTGAGACCGTCCCATCGATGGCGTTGATGCCGTAGGAATTCACGTTCTGGCCCAGGAGCATCACTTCCTTGATGCCGGAAGCTACCAGGGTCTGGGTTTCCTTGACGATGTCATCCGCGTTTCGCGACACTTCCCGCCCTCGGGTGAAAGGCACCACGCAGAAGGTGCAGAACTTGTCGCAGCCCTTCATGATCTCGATGAAAGCCTTGTGGGGGAAGGAAAGGTGGTTCGGGTCGTTCTCTGGAAAATAGACCGGGTCGAAGTCAGCCAGAAGCTGGGGCATGCCCATGCGGGAGGCGGTGCGGATGGCCAGGGGGGCTTTGGGGTATTGGTCGGGACCCAGGACCAGGTCCAGGTGAGGGACCCTGTCCAGGAGCTGTTGTTTGTAGCTGGTGGCCATGCAGCCCAGGATGCCGATGACCCGGCCCTGGCGGTCCTTTTTCCAGTCGTGCAGTTCCCCCAGGCGGGAGAAGATCTTGTCCTCGGCGTGCTGGCGCACCGAACAGGTATTAAAAAGGATAACGTCGGCATCCTGCATCTGGTCGGTCAGGCTAAAGCGGTCCTTCAGGAGCAGGCTGGTGACATGGTCGGATTCCAGGACATTGGATTGGCACCCAAAGGTCTCCAGATAGACCTTTTTTTCGTTCTTTTCAGCTACCGGCGATTCCATGGGTATCCTTCGTTAGTTGTGTGAGGGAGGTAAATTTTAGTGGGTTTTAAGACCCTTAGCAACCCATGAAAATGGCTTCAAATATGGATATGGGGACTGGCAACGAAAAGGCTAAATGGAAAGGCGGAAAAATGAAGTCCTGTATTACCAAATTACCAGTTGACCAAACGTCAATAGGTTGGCGTTTGGCATTTACCTCCGATGTGTTACAATATGTTTGTACTTGTTAATAATTACATACTAATTGTAACGAAGGTCACGACATGAAAACGACCCCCGCGAACCCCATTCCCAAAAAACTTCTCCAAAACGGCGTCCTTCGTTCCAGGGAGGCTATTCGGTACGGCATCAGCCGTATGAGACTAAAAAGACTGGTCGATAAGGGCCAGCTCGTTCGGGAGGCCTGGGGAGTTTACCGGATACCTGATAGTCCTATTTCGGAACAGGACGGACTGATTCAAGCCTGTTCCCGCGTTCCCGGAGGGGTGCTTTGCCTCCTGACGGCCCTTCAATACCACGGTATGACGACGCAATTTCCCCATGAAATTTGGATGGCCATCGACGTTTGGGCCAGGAAGCCCCGCATTGAGCATCCTCCCGTTCGCTTTGTGCGTTTTTCCGGTAAAGCTCGGACGGCAGGGGTGGAACTACATAACACAAAGGGAGGCTCCATTCGCGTTTATAGCCCCGCCAAAACCGTGATCGATTGTTTTAAATACCGTAATAAAATCGGCCTGGATGTGGTGCTAGAAGCCCTAAAGGCCTATCGAACGGATAAGAAGGGGCCCATGGATGAACTTTGGAAGTACTCCCGGATCTGCCGTGTGTCCAACGTTATCCGCCCTTACCTGGAGGCCTTGGCATGACCAAAACAAGGATCAAAAATATCCCCGTATCCGTTCATCGGCGTTTGTTGAACATCGCTAAAGCCCGTGGCGAGGATTTCCAGTACATCCTTACCCGGTACGCTTTGGAAAGGTTCTTATACCGGCTGGGGATTTCGACCCATCGGAAACGGTTCATCTTGAAAGGGGCGATGTTGTTCCAAATATGGTCTCCCGACATTCATCGAATGACCCGTGACTTGGACCTGTTGGATTCCAATAACCACGAGGCCGCAAAAGTGATCCAAGCTATCCACGAAGTTCTGGGATCGAAAGTTCCTGACGACGGATTGATCTTTGAAAGTAAATCACTTCGTTGGGCGCCTATCCGGGAAGGACAGGCTTATCACGGAGTACGCCTTCATGTCCTGGCCAAGTTGGGAAACGCCAGGATTCCCTTACAAGTGGATGTTGGCTTCGGGGACTTGGTGATACCCAAGCCTGTTCGGACAAAATATCCCGCCTTGCTTGAATTCCCGTCGCCCAACGTTCTGGCTTACGCCAAGGAATTGGTGGTGGCGGAAAAACTCCACGCGATGGTTATCCACGGAATGAACAATAGCCGAATGAAGGATTATTACGATATTTGGTTTCTTTCTCAGCATTTTGATTTTTCAAACAAACGGCTTTCAAAGGCTATCCAAGCTACGTTTAAACGCCGCAAAACGGAGCTTCCTTCCGGATGGCCGGTTGGCTTAACCGAGGAGTTCTTCACGGACCCAAAGGTAACGATACAATGGAACGCTTTTTGGAAAAGAACCGCTTTACCCGGAAAGCTAATACCTTTGAAAAGATTGGGTAAAATAATAAGGACTTTCTTAAAACCTTTTTTTACGTAGCAACCCATGAAAAGGGCTTCAAATATGGATTTAAGGAGGCTACAAGAAAAGGGCGAGCTAGGGGCATTTATTGACTAGCATGCAAGAGCATGGAAATAGAGGTGCAAGGAGATAAAACAACTAGGTAAAAACCGCAGGAAGGATGACAAGCTTTCCATAAGACGTTGGAAAAGTTTCAACTTTTCAATGAAGCAGGCCAGGAAACATTTCATGTTGGTACCAAATATTCAGGAAGATATTTTGTGTACACTAAAATTAACGGCCCTCCGTTAATTCATTCTGTGTACTATTTTTCAGGAACAACTGATTGGATTGATTTCTTACTATCGCCACCATCCCCAATGGAATAAACGCCAAAATAATATTTTTTTCCGTTTTCTAGCATCCCTATATTTATGTAATTAGGTTGAATCGGTCTATGTGTATATCTTCTAAAGTTAACACCATCCATGGAAAGAAGAACAATGTATGCCTTAGCTCTAGGCATAAAATCCCAAGAAAGCATTGCAATGCCATTTCCAGGTGTTATTTTAAAATTAGTTGGTGGGTCTGGTTTTAATCCATGATTAATCTTGAAATTAAATGAATGTCCTTCAACTGTATTATTTTTTATATCGTCCATCTCTTGTTCTGCGCCATAAGCTTGTATTGATTTAAAATTATCATACTTATTATGTAAGTATTTTTCTTTTTCCTCTCGGGTTCGTGTCGGCTTGGGAGTTACAGTTACTACAATTTGTGTACTATTAGAATTATTGGACAATTCATCTGTAAAACCTAAAGTATTAATAAAAGCGAATAAGGTAATAAATCCTAAAATACCTATAATCCCAAGAAATGATTTTCGCAAACCCATCATTAATCTCCAACAAAGGTGTGGTGTGTAACAAAAGTCTTTCCGGTTTTTATGTCCTAGCTTACCAAAAATTTCCGTCTCCCAGAGAGGGCTGTAAAGCCCATCAGGAGGCAAGTATGGGCGAGCAGATGCGTTGCTTCAAGACAGTTGAACCAAAGCCTGGTGGTGATCAACCTTCCAATTTCGGACAATCGGGTGGCATCTCTACCCTACAGGAACCGAATTCCCTTATTTTTTAGTGTCCGAGTGTCGGACACTAAAAACCATTATTTCAGGGGTCTTTAGGAAAAGGGCCAAATTCCCTTATTTGAATTGTCGGAGTCTCCGACAATTCAGCCCTCCGTTTTCGGGTCTAGGCGGGGGTAATAACCTGAGGACCCGCTCTACCTTCCAATTTCGAACATCTGGGGGGGCCTCCACCCCCAAAAGGGGCAAAATCCCTTATTTGAATTACTAGGAATCCTAGTAATTAACCCTCCAAATCCTGGCAGGTCCCAAATTCCCTTATTTGAATTAGTGGAATTTTCACTAATTCACCCTCCTGATCCGAGTTAAGGGCTCCTAAGACCCCTAGCTCGGCCTACCTAATCCCTAGCCCCCCTCGTTTTTTGCCCAACCCCTCCCCTACAATCAGCCATCGAATTCAATCCAAGGGGAGAAAATGACTGATCCTACGCTATCGCCTGTTCCAACGCTTGCCGAGTTCCTCAAGCGCTATCCCTGGCCCGCGGATTGGGCCAAACTGGGGCCGACCCGCGACTATATCTGGACCCACGACCTAGCCACCACCCCTGAGAAGCTTTGGCCTTACCTATCGGACGTGTTTTCCTTCAATAAACGCATCGGCCTTTCCCAAATGAGGTTCACGGAGAAGGACGGTAAGGCCTACGGGACCGCCAAGACCCAGGCCGGTCTTTTGGCCTGGGAAGAACTGCCCTGGGAATGGGAATTCGGGCGGTCCATCGCCCACGCCAGGCTCTACTCCAAGGGCTACTTCAAGGTCTTCCGCGCGCGCTACATCGCCGAGCCTGCGGGTGAAAACCGGCTCCGACTGACCGTCTATTTCGGGGCCATCCCCGCCAACGCCTGGGGCAAGTTCGTCGCCGGGATCTTCTTCAAGGGCCTGCGGGAAAAGTATCAGAAAGCTTTCGACGCGATCATCCCCTATATGCAAAAACAACAGAAAGCGCCGCGACCAGGTTCCTGTGGTATTACCACCCGAGGTCCATCAAAAGATCGATAAGGCCCGGCAAAATCTTACGGCCGGGGGTGTTCCCAACATGGTGACGAATAGGATACTTGAGTTCATCCGGTCGGCCCCGGAGGAGGATCTGGTACGCATCCGTCTCAAACCCCTGGCCAGGGAATGGTCCCTGAAGGAAAGGGACCTGCTGGGCGGTTTCTTGCTGGCCACCCGCGAGGGACTTTTCAACCTGACCTGGGACGTGATCTGCCCCCATTGCCGGGGCGTTCGGGAAGAGATCGGAAGCCTGGGCCGCCTGCCCCGGCGGGGCCATTGCGCGGTCTGCCGGGTGGATTTCGACGCAACCGCTGCCAACGCTTTGGAAGTGACCTTTCACGCCAACCCTTCCATCCGCAAGGTGGAGAAGCGTTTGTTCTGCGCCGCCGAGCCTGCCACCAAGCCCCACATCCGCATCCAGAAAACCTTGAAACCCGGGGACGAGATATCCCTTCCCACCTTGTTGAGCGATGGCCGGTACCGCATGAGGATACAAGGCTCCATGGATTACAACCTTCTGGATTTGGAGAACCAGTGGGAGGAAACGAACGTGGTCTGGCCCGACACCCTGGCCCAGGAGAGTCTAAAGGCCCGACACTTCCCTACCGTCGTGCTTCGCAATACGGCGGCGGAAGCCAAGACCTTTGTATTGGAGGAGAACCGCCAGGACCTGGACACCCTGAGGCCGGTCGACCTTTTCACTTTCCAGGGTTTTCGTGATCTTTTCTCTCAGGAGGCTTTGGCGGCTGACTTGAAACTGGAGATCGGCGTTCAGACCATCCTTTTCACCGACCTGGTGGGTTCCACCCAGTTCTACGAGAAAGAGGGGGACACGGTGGCCTTCACCGAGGTGCGACAGCATTTCTTGAGAACCTACGAGGCTGTGAAGGCTCACGACGGGGCGGTAGTGAAGACCATTGGGGACGCGGTCATGGCCGCTTTCGTGAGACCCCTGGACGCTTTGAAAGCGGCGGTGGAGATGCAGAAATATTTCAACGGCCATAACCCAGCCACTCGGCTACGCCTGCGCATTACCCTCAATACCGGGTCCTGCCTGGCGGTCAATCTGAACAGCAACATCGATTATTTCGGCAATACGGTCAATCTGGCGGCCAAGATACAGGCCATCGCTGGGGCGGGCCAGATCGGGTTCACCCCCGCCGTCCTGGAAGACGACGAGGCGGCCGCCTATCTGAAGGGTTTGGGACTGGCCGTCGAGCAGGTGGAATTCGAGACCAAGTGGTCGAAGAAAACCATCCCGCTTTTCAGGGTCGAGGTGAAATAAAATTCGTTATAAATATTTAGGGTATTTCTTCCTCACGTAGTCCGCCACGCGCTCAAAGACCACCGACAATTCCACCGGGGGCTTGGTCTTACAGAACTTCAAATATTCCACATAAGAACTTTCCTGGAGATACCTTAAGTCCTGCGGGCCCTTGGGGCCGCCGCAATCGGGGTCGGTCTGATAGATGGTCTTCTTTCCCAAATGGGCCTCGTCCTGCCGGATGTAGGAATCCTCGAAAGGCTGGGTGCCCGCCGTCCTTTTCTGCTGACCCCGGCTTTTGAACGCCAGTAATTCCTTTTTCTCTTCGGTCGTGACGACTCCCAGGGATGCCAGCTTACCCACTAAAGCGGGATAGGACACCTGGAGCTTATGGGCGGTCATCAAGGCCGCGTTAGCCGATCCGTTCCCTTTGGCGATCTGGAATAATTCCAATACCGTTTCCTCATCCATCAACAGGTCCCTGGCGAACCGGTCCGCTTCCTTTTCCCGCTGGTCGGCCCCCGCCAGGGTCGGACAGCCGATCTTCCCATCCTTGCCCAGCAAATGATGGGCTAACCCATGGGCCGCGCTCAAGCGCTGCCGTTCGAGGGAATGCTCGGAATTCACGGCGATCATAGGGAGGGGCAGTTCCAACTCCGAAGTGACCATCATCCCTTGTTCCAGATAGATAGAGGAAAAAGGCCCCAGGGGATTCCAGGAGATCCAAAGCCCGAACTCCTCGATGATGAACTTATCGATGAGCAAGGAAGAACCTGATAGATAGGCTAACCGGCGTTTCTTACAAGCCCGCAGGGCTTCTTCCACGGTCTTGAAGCGGGCCATACTCTTGGCGGCGTTCTTTTGCCGCTGTTGGACGTATTTCCGGCTGTTTTTATCAGCCGCGAAGAGAACCAAGTCCTTGGCGCCGAATTGAACGGATGAAAAGGCTGTCTCGTTCCTCGATCGGAATTCACCCGCCAGCAAGAATTCGTCCTTTCCCTTCCGATTCCCGGCCTCTACCGAGTGGGAACGATTGGGGATGAGGAAGTCCCCGGCCGAAACCCGGAACAGGTTCGACAGGTCCTTGAGGTCATCGGCGGAGAACTCGATCTTCCCGTTCTCCATGCGGGTATAGGTCGTCCGGTCCACCCCCAGTACCTTTTCCCCCACGAAGGATTGGGAAAGCCTGAGCAATTGGCGGTATCCCTTGATCTTGGCCGCTATGGCGTCAGCGGAGTCCTTTTTCATCCCATTTCTCCCGTTCTTATGACCAGGGCCATTCTACAAAAATCGGCCTTTTCCATGTGTAAATTCCGCACCTTGACACATGGCTTTTTCTTGATATATTTTGTATGTGCATATTATGCACTTTTAATTACTTTATTCGCAACCCTTTCACGCCTTCCTACGTCTTAATCACGAAGGGGCAAATAGCCCTCCCGCAAGGGAAGGCCAAACCAAGGAAAAGGAGAAAGAAGATGAATAAGCTCAAAGGGATGTTAAAAACGATATCGGAATGGAAGGACGGGAAAGGATGGCGCCAAACGGTTTTGGCGGTCCTTTTCATGGCGGCCGGGACGGCCCTGGCCCACGCGGACGGCTACACGCCCGAGCAGTATTACGCCGCCGGCTATAACAGCTACCAGGCCCAGCAATATAGCCAGGCCATCACCTACCTGAACGCCGCCATCCAGCTGAACCCTGCCTATGAGGCCGCCTATCAGTTGGCAGGCAATTGCTTTTACGCCCTGGGGGACAAGAACGACGCCCTGGTCTATTACATGAAGGCCTCCACCCTCCAACCAGGAAACGCCCAACTGGCCCAGTTGATCCTTTCCATCCAGGCCCAGATGGGAAACGCGCAGGTCAACACCCAGATGAACGTCACCACGACCACCCAGACTACCACCACCGGAGACACGGCCACCGTGGCCCCGGCGGCCGACAGCGTTGACCCGGACGAGGACGATTCCCGTCAATACGACCAAGCCAAGAGCCGGATGATCAAGATCTCCGGACCCCAGCACAAGGCTTACCTCTATGACACCACCGAGAACCACACCCTGAGCCATGTGTTGCTTTGCGCCAACGTGACCAATGTCCAATTCCTGAATGACGCGGTAGGCAAGGCTTGGCGCATCATCCTGACCCAGCAGGACGGCACCAAGATGACCTACGATCAGGATGGGAACTTCATGTTAAAGAGTCAAAATTGAGCCGCGAGGGAGGGTCGACCACGCGAAGAACGATCAAGCTTATACTTTTGACCTCCGGGCTGATGGGGGCCGTCTCAACGGCCTCCTTCGGCGGTCCTGCCGCCCTTCCCTGCGGTTTCGACCATGCCCCTTATGTATCCCCCAAGATCATCCAGGACCTTTCGACCTGGGAAAGCGACCACGGGGACCAGGTGGTGGCCATCAACCTGGCGGATTCCCAGGAAAGTAATCGATATTTCGGTAAGGTCGATGTGAGAAAAACGCGGGACGGCCGCGATCTGGTTTCCGTCACCAACGACCCGGCCCAGGCGGGGGAGGATCCCACGATATTCGGGTATGAGTACATCGGCAAGACCAAGGACAACGTCATTGTTCTTTTGACCAGCTCCTCGGGGGGAGGATCGGGCCTGTTCAGGAACCTAATGCTGGTGACCCTGGTGAAGGATCATTCCCTTCTTGTGGATTGGAGTAAAAATTCCATCAAATGGGGTCCGGAGCGTTTCCTGATCAAGAAAGTCGGGGAGATAGCCCTGGGCGACCGGTGGGACGGGAAACTGAAGGTCGAGGGTAACACACTACTGGTGGGTAAGAACGAGGGAACCCTTTCCGACAATTCAGGGGATACGGTCGATGGCCGCCGGGACAATAAGTCCTATGAGATGAGGATCGTCCTGGCGCCGAACAATATTGACACGTCGTCATCCTCGCCCTAAACCAACTGAGGTTTTAGTAATTTCTCATTCGCGTCCTGATTTTTTCCGAATTCTATTTTCCAACCGGCCATCTCTATCAAAATGATAGCTCCTCATTCAAATGGCCCCTCGGTTAAAGGGTCGTCCCATTTTGATCGGTTAATTTTTCGAGAACTCCTATCTTTCCACCTGAAGGATTCACTACTATGCGGAGGAAGTTAAATTAAAAAGTCGGTTGCAGAGTTCTGATCCATCGGCAGTCCAGGCCAGGTCCTTTTCGTCCCTCCAGCCCTCTCAAAAGGACAAGCCATGACCCCTCAAAAATGTTTGTTCGTCTATCCCCGTTTCACTTCCGAATCCTTCTGGAATTTCCGGGAAGCCTGCGAGCTGGTCGGCGCCAAGTATCCCGAGGCTCCCCTGGGACTTTTGACCGTGGCGGCCATGCTTCCCAAGGATTGGGACGTGCGCCTGAACGACCTGAACGTGGAGGAACTCAAGCTCAAGGATGTGGAGTGGGCCGACCTGATCTTCATCGGCGGGCAGATATTCCAGCAAAAGGAACACCTGCGCCTCATCGACTATTTCAGGGCCTTGCGCAAGACCGTCATCACCGGCGGGCCGGACGCCACCTCCAGCCCCCACCTTTACGACCAGGCCGACCACCAGATCCTGGGAGAGGCTGAGGTGACCCTGCCGGAGTTCCTCTCTGATTTTTCCCAGGGAATGGCCCGACACCGTTACGAACCCGGTGAGCGAAAAGCCGACATGAAAACCTCCCCCACGCCCCGGTTCGAGTTGCTGAAATTCTCCAATTACCTCAATCAGAGCATCCAGTGGAACCGGGGTTGTCCCTTTATGTGCGAGTTCTGCGACATCATCGAGCTATTCGGGCGTGTTCCCCGTGGCAAATCCGTTGAGCAATTGGAAACCGAGCTCCAGACCCTCTATGACCTGGGTTATCGGGGTCAGGTGGAGATCGTGGACGACAACTTCATCGGCAACAAAAAGGCCGTCAAGGTCCTGCTGCCCGCCCTCATCGAGTGGCAGAAAAAACGGGATTGGCCCTTCGATTTCAGCACCGAGGCCTCCATGAACATCGCCGACGATGATGAATTGATGGGATTGATGGAAGAAGCTGGCTTTACCTGGATCTTCACGGGCATCGAGACCCCCGACGTGGCCACCCTGCTTTTGACCAAGAAACACCAGAACACCAAGCGTTCCATCGCCGAAAGCATCCACAAGGTCAACCGGCACGGCATGATCGTGACGGCGGGCTATATCGTGGGATTCGACGGGGAGGAGGGCGACGTGGCCCAGAGGATCATCGACAATATCGAGGCCACCAACATCGCGGTCAACATGGTGGGCCTATTGATGGCCGTCCCCAACACCCAGCTCACCCGCCGTCTGAAAACGGAGGGGCGTTTGGACGAGGGGTTCGAGACCCCCATGGACGCCACCGGCGACCAATGCGTCAGCGGGCTGAATTTCATCACTTCCCGGCCCCGCCTGGACATCCTTCGGGATTACGGCAGGGTGGTACGGGAGATCCTAAAACCCCGGAACTACTTCAGCCGGGTCCTTCGAAGCACCCTGATGCTCAACGCGGATAAACGGCGCCAGCATTTCAACCCCTGGAACCTCTACAAAGACCTGCAGGCCCTGTTCAAACTGTCCATGCGCATGATGTCCAGGCCGGTCACGGGCTACCATTACTGGCGGGTGTTCGGCCTGATCCTGATGAAGAATCCCAAGGCCATACGGGACGCCATATCGCTTATGGCCCTATACCTGCATTTCCAGAAATTCCGTGATGTCATTTTGGAGAGGCTGGCGAAGGACGTGGAAAAGCTGGAAAGGGAGGGAGACCTTCGGCTCCAAACCCCGGTCCCCGCGCCTGCGCCCGAACCAGTTTGGGCGACCTAACCCGACCTAGGTCCGGTCAGTCAGGCCATTTTTCGGGGGGGATCTATCTTTTTTTCAGGTTGCCCCGGTTGTCATTATCATCCTCGACCGACGGGAACAATTGGTTGGTGTTCTTGAGGATGACATCCTCCAGTTCCAAGGTACGATCGGCCGCCTCGATCAATTCCATGGGTTTGTTATCCGGGAAAAGGGCGATCTCCACGTCCTTCCCCATCTCGGTGACCAGTTTGATGACCTGGGCGAAATCGGTGTTCTCGGAAATGAGGATGGCCGTGTCGTAATGGTTTTGGGCCGCGTAATAGACCATATCCCCCGCCAATTGGACCGCCACTCCCCGTTCGATGAAGTTGCCGTCCTTACCCGCCACCAGCTTGCCCAGTTTCATTTCCAGGTAAGGGGTGTGGGTGAGGGAATCCAAGAAGGGCTGTTGCAGCTTGAACTTTTCCGGATAAGCCAGGGCGTCATAGGCGGCGTTGTAGTAGTAGGTACGGACCAATTCCCGGTCCTCACCGGTCAGGGTCTTGGAAAGGGCGTGATAATCCACCCGGGTCGGGCATTGATTGCGCTTCAGGGCAAAGTAGAAGTTATTGCCGTCGATGAAGATACAAACTCTTTTTTTCATTTCAAATCCTTAATAGAACAACGAAATTATTTAACCACAGATGGACACAGATGAACACAGATGGAATCTAAATTCTCGGTTCTTCTCTCAATCCTAATCGGTGTTTATCGGTTTTCATGCCACTCTTCAATTAAACAACAATATGGAGAGTGGTATAGTCTCACATTCATTCTATGTTCATCGAAATGTGAGGCATCGGTGGCTAAGTATTGATTCGGCCTTTTTCCGTTCATCAAAAGGTTGTTCCGCAGTTTAAAACAGTTCAGCGGTGCATGATCCAAATGGCCATCAAGATGGCGAAAAGAATGACCCCCATCCTCAGTATCCAACCGGTCGCCTGGGGGGACATCCTGGGGCGCGACCCCTTTTGGACCGCTTCCCATCGTTGGCTCAGGTCCCGGGGATCGAAGACCTTGCCTTCCGAATCGTAAACCAGGGGCAGACTGGCCCCGCAATGACCGCACACCTTGTTCTCCGGGATATTCCTGACACCGCACCTCAGGCAGTCCACGTCGTAATTGCGGCGATGCTCAGGGGGAGCGTATCGTTCCACGGCCTCAGCCTTTCAAACCGGCCAGGCGGGTAAGGATGACCCCTACTTTTTTCGCCTCGTCAGCCATGTTCTTCTGCAGATAAACGGCCTGGATCCTCTTATAAGCGTCCATGACCTCCTGTTTCTTGCCCATCTTCAGGTACATCTCAGCTTTCTTCTTGAGAACATCCAGGTTGTCCGGTTCCAGGGCCAGGATGGAATCGAAATAGCTGAAAGCGACCTCCGGTTTGCTCTCGGCCAGGGCGGCCGCGGCCAGGGACTGGTAGATCTGGACGGCCTCGGGACGCCGGTTCACCTGGATAAGGATGCGGGCCAGACGAGGCTGGAGTTTGGGATCGTTCGTTCGGACGGTCAATAGGGTCTGGATGTGCTGATGGGCGGACGGCCAATCCTTGGTCTCCTCGCAAAGGGAAAGGAGCTGTTCCAACAGGGCGTCATCGTTGGGGCTCGCGGAAAGCAGTTCTTCCAGGATGGGTCTGGCTTCCGCCGGTCGTTTCAGGGCGAGCAGGGTCTTGGCGTAGAGGGGCTTCAGCTCCTGGTGGCCGGCCTGGATGGCGGTGTCCAGCGCGCTTTTGGCCTCCTCATAACGGCCCGCGTCGAACGCCGATTGGGCCAGTTTGGCGTAATTCTGGGAAACCTCACCGCTGTCCCCTTTCTTCTGGGACAGATTGGCCATGAGCTGGAGGGTCTCCATGCCTTCCGGGTCCACGGAGGCGATCTTGGTCGCGTATTTTTGGGCCAGTTCGACCCGGCCTTCCTCCAGATGAATATCGGCGATGGCCTTCAACTGGGCCGCCGCCTCCGTCACCATGGCGTTCTCCAGGTAAAGATGGGCCAGTTTATCGCGGTAGGAAAAATTGATGGGTTCGGCCTCGATGAGTTCCAGGTAGCGCGCGATTGCGTCGTCCAGGCGGCCCTCGGCGGCCATCACTTCCGCCTCCTGGGACTTGCAAATGGAAAGGTGGAGCTTCTTTTGGCCTGGATCCATCTTGTCCGAGGAGAGCTTGGCGATCTTGCGGTCGATCTGGGTGATCTTGTTGGGCTGATCCAGCTTTTCGTAAAGGATCTTGGCTTTCTGGTAGGCCGTGAAGGCGTCCGCGTCGTCCTTTTTCTTGGCGTAGGCGTCGCCCATCATGTTCAAGACATGGGCGTCCTCCGGGTCCAACGCGAGGAGTTTTTTGTATTCCTCGATGGCCTTGTACCATTCCCCGCTTTGGACATAGAGGAACGCCATCTTGACCATCATCGTTTTATCGTCTGACATTTCCCTGCCTATCCATGCGATTTAAGGTGACCCCACGATCCCTTTGGGATCTTTGGGGAGCAGTCTCCATTTTGGTCTTTTTCTAATGGGTAGCCCGCGATATCGAACCGATATAACAATAAGAACATATTAAGCCATAAACTTATTGGAAAAATAGAGGGGAGGAAAATAAGGCTTATTAGGTCCTTAATCCCTGGACGCTGTAGGCGATGACTTTTTCGGTCTTTCCCTTCACTTTGATAGGATCGAGCATATTGGCGATCACCTTGTGTTTGACCCTTTCATAGGTCGCGGAGGAAATGAGGATCTGGCCCTTTTCCGCCACCGATTCCAGTCTCTGGGTCAGGTTCACGTTATCGCCGATGGCCGTGTATTCCATCCGCTCGTTGGAACCGATATTGCCCACGACCGCCTCGCCGGTGTTGATGCCGATGCCGATATTCACTTCCTTCTTGCCCTCGGATTTCCACTTGGCCTGCAGTTGCTTCATTTTCTCGCTCATCTCGATGGCCGCCAACACCGCCCTCTCGGCGTGGTCCGCCATCTCGATGGGAGCCCCGAAGACGGCCATGATGGCGTCGCCCATGAACTTATCCAGCGTTCCCTCGTACTTGAAGATGATGGTGGTCATGGCGGTGAAATACTCGTTGAGGATATGGACGACCTCTTCCGCGCTCAGGACCTCGGACATGGGGGTGAACCCCCGGATATCGGAAAAGAAGATAGTGATGGTCTTTTTCTCGCCCCCCAGCTTCAGGCCGTCCTGGTGCTCCAGGATGCGGTCCACCACGCTCTTGGTGACGTATTTGGAGAAGGCGCCCTTGATGACCTCTTTTTCCCTCAGGGATTTGGCCATGTCGTTGAAAGCGTCGGTCAGGTCGCCCAGCTCATCCGAGCGCTTGATGTTGATCTTCTGGTCGAAATTGCCAGCCGCGATGGCGCTCACGCCGTTCACCAGCAGGCGGATGGGCTTGATCATGATGGTGACGAAAAGGGTCATGAAGATGATGCCGGCCAAAAGGATGGCCACGGTGGTCAGGATGATGGCCACCCCCACGTAACGAACGACCCGGGTAATGGTGTTCTGGTTCATCCCGATATGGACCTCGCCGATCTTATGGCCCTGGACATTTTCCCGGACGGTGGCCGAGATATCGTAAAGGGTCCGGTCATGATCCCCTTGATAGCTTTGGGTCAGGGTCGATTCCTCACCGATGGGTTTGAGGCCGGAGGGCGCCGAATAGGTCTCGTGTTCCATGACTTTACGCATGCTCTGTTCCGGATGGGCCCCGGCGTCCTTGTCCATGTAGGCCACGAATTTATTGTTATTGTCCAGGATGAAGGCGTATTCCATATCGCCCTGGTCGACCCCCGTATCATTGGGCCAGAGGTATTTCTGGGCCATGACATTCAGGACGTTGCTGCTTTCCAGCAATTTTTCCTGCCACGGCGCCAAGCCAGAGGAGATGTTGCGGACCGCCGCCGTGCTTTCCAGTTTCATGGTATCCCGGACCAACTGCATGAGTCCCAGGTCCACATCCCCTCCCATGGCTCCCCCTTGTTGGGTGGCCGCCTCGGACAGAAGTTTTAGCAAGGGGTCTTCACTGTTAAGCGCCAGGCTTCGGACCTGGGATTCCCCACGGTCGATGACCTGTTGAGTGAGGGTCTGCCGGGTCTGGTCCAGGACCAGCCAGGTCACCACGCCCATCAGGACGCAAATGAGGAAAGTCAGGACCAGTATGAACTTGACGCGAAGGGAGAAAAGATGGCGCTTCAGGGTCTTTTTCTTGATGGGTGACGCGGGGACTGGAGGCGATTTTTCAGCCAAGGCGGACTCCCCTTACGGAGTTGAAATGTTGACCCGAGTTACTATAAACAAGCGTTTTTAGGGTGTCAAATGCTTCGGTTTAACCGTTGTTTTCAGGCACGGCATCGGCGGAAGGGCTGGCTTCACTTGGGCTTTCCGGGGTTTCAATAGGCGTGGATTCGACCGTCGTGATCTCATCCTGGGGTTCCAGGGCGGATAATCCCAGCTTGGATTCACGGCGGCGCAATTCCCCTTCCATCTCTTTTAGGAAACCGGGAGAAGGCCTGTCCCCTGCCAATTCCTGTATCTCGGACACCTTCGGCAGATCCGAAAGGTCCTTCAGGCCGAAGTGGATGAGGAACTCATGGGTGGTCGCGTAGAGGAGCGGTCGGCCCGGAGTCTCGGCCCGGCCTAATATGCGGATCATCTTCTTTTCCAATAAGGACTGGATGAGATTGCTGACCTCGACCCCGCGGATGGCCTCGACCTCCGCCCGGGTGACGGGCTGTTTGTAGGCGATGATGGCCAGGGCCTCCAGGGCCGCCTTGGAGAGGCGGGTCTTGGAGATGACCTTGTAGAGTTCCTTGGCCCAGCGATGGTACTCGGGACGGGTCACCAGTTGGTATCCCTCGCCGATCTCGGAGACCTGGAAACTGCGGTCCATGCCGTTGATCTCGTCCTTGAGCTCACGGAAGGCCTGCTCGACTTCTTCCGCCGACGTGTCCTTCACCATGGAAGCCACCCGCTTAACGGCTAAGGGGGTCTCGCTGACGAACAGTAAGCTTTCCAGGACTTTTTTGAGTTGTTGCATTTCCATTAAAGAGACTCTCCTTCGGATATGACGCTGGATCCCGCCGGATGGCCCGTAATCGGGATCGGCTCAGGGGGATGCATTCTACAATAAATCAGCGGTGGTTTCCCGTCCCCCGCACAAAAAACTTAAGGCCAAAACCCCTTTAACCACCAAGACACCAAGGCACAAGAATAATAAAGAAGAGTATTTTGGTTTAGTTTGTTAAAGATTCTCTTGGTGTCTTCGTGCCTTGGTGGTGAAAAATTTTAAGTTTAATTGGCTTCGGGGGGTATCTCGGACTGGACCAGGATGACCTCGATCTCGCCGAAAACCTTGTGTTGGACCACTTTCACCAATTTGAGGCGGACCAGCTCCAGCAGGGCCAGCAGGGCCACGATCTTCTCGATCTTGGTTCGACAGGCCTCGATGAAAGGACGGAACACCACCCGGGGACTGCCCTGGAGCATGTCCATCAGGTCGTTGATCTTCTGGCTGACAGTTATCTCAGGCCTGGTCAATTCGGCGGTGACATCTTCCTGGGTGTGGATGAGCACGTCCTTGAAGGCCGCCAGCAGGCCGAACAAAGTCACTTCCTCCAAATGCTCCTCCTCACTGCCTTCCTTGAAATCCCCCGAGATGGTTCGGGGAAGGAGATGGTGGCGTTTCTTTTCCAGGTCAAGCAATTGGTCGGCCCGCGTCCTTGAATTTCTTGTATTCCACCAGGCGGCGCATCAGTTCCAGCCGGGGATCCTCCTCAGGCTGGTCGGGAGTGGGGTCGATAGGTAGGAGCATCCGGCTCTTGATCTGCATCAAGGTAGCCGCCATGACCAGAAAGTCCCCCGCCACGTCCAGGTTCAGGGCCTTCATCAGCTCCAGATAGGCCAGGTATTCCTTGGTGATGAGGGAGATGGGGATGTCATAGATGTCCAGCTCGTGTTCCTTGATCAGGTGAAGCAGCAGGTCCATGGGGCCATCGAAGGAAGGCAAGGTGATCTGGTAGGTGGCCTTCTGGTCCTCAGGATTAAGGATCTCCCGGATGATGACAGAAGTGGCGGTCTTGGAAAGGGTGATGGAAAGGGGTTCTGCGGGAGGAACGTTCGGTTCTTGGTTTTCGCTCATGCTTTCCCCGTGTTCGAGAGCATCTCTTTTTTGATCCTCGAGGTGGGGATACCGGTGGCCTCATAGACCTGCTCCAGGGTCGAAGCGGCGATGGTCCTGGCCTTGCGGGCGCTCTCCACCAGCACATCCTCCACCAAACCTTGGTCCTGTTCCAGCTTTTTTCGTTTTTCCCTGACCGCTCCCCCGAAAACTTCCTCGTATTTCGCCAGAAGGAGCTTCTTGGCGTCGCCATACCCCATGCCGCCTTTTCGGAATCCCTGCTCCAATTGGGCCGTCTCCTCAGGCTTGGCCATCAGCTTGTAAAGAAGGTAGATGACGTTCTGGTCCGGGTCCTTGGGCTCATCAACTCCCTTGGAATCGGTCACGATGCTCATGATCTTCTTTTTGATCTCGGAAGATTCCCCGAAGATGGGGATGACGCTGGCCTCGTCGCTCTTGCTCATCTTGCCCCCGGTCAGGCCGATCACCTTGGGGGCCTCGCTCATGACCGCCTCGGGCAGTTTGAAGACGTCCTTCTTGAAGGTGTGATTGAAATAGCCGGCCATGTCCCGGGTCATCTCGATGTGCTGGACCTGGTCCTGCCCCACCGGCACCTTGTCGCTCTGGTAGATGAGGATGTCCGCGGCCATCAGAACGGGATAGAAGAACAACCCCACGTTGGGAGCGATCCCCCGGGCGATCTTGTCCTTATAGGAATGGGCCCTTTCCAACAGTCCCATGCCGGTCACGGTGCCGAGGATCCAGGCCAGTTCGGCCACCTCGGGCACGTCGCTCTGGCGGAACAACATGGCCTTATGGGGATCCAGCCCCAGGGCCAGATAATCGGCGGCGACCATGAAGGTATATTTCTTCAATAGCTCGGCGTCCTGGACGGTGGTGAGGGCATGGTAATTGGCGATGAAGTAGAGGCTTTGCCCCTCGTCCTGGAGCTTGATGTGGTTGCGGATGGCCCCGAAATAGTTCCCCAGATGGAGCCTGCCGCTGGACTGGACCCCGGAAAGGAAACGGGTCATTTTTTTCTCGGTTGGAGCCACACTGGACCTCGATTAAGGAATGAACGGCCTACATCATACCAAAAGAATCGGGCAGACCCACGGCGTTCAAAACCAGCGAAAATACCATGATAGCCGGGATAAAAAAGTAATAGAGAACTCTGGTTTGTAGCAAAACAAATAAAATAATCAAGCTATATGGTTCTATCCGAGAGATTCGGTAGGACCATTTGCCCGGCAGGACCGCCTTCAAGAGCCAGCCCCCGTCCAAAGGCGGAAAGGGGATGAGGTTGAAGGCAGCTAGGAAGAAATTGATCATCATGAAATTTTTCAGCACTTTCCACACACTAACCATCATTCCCGAATCCAAGGGGAAATCCTGGGTCACTTGAATCACTTTCAACGCCAGGATGGATAGCGCAACAAGAAAAAGGTTGGCCGCGGGACCAGCGATGGCCACCAGGGACATGTCCCTGCGGGGATTCCTGAAATTCTCGATGGTCACGGGAACGGGTTTGGCCCAGCCAATCAGGAGAGGCAGGCCCGGGAAGAGAAACATCAGCATGGGGAAAAGTAGGGTGCCGATGGGACTGACATGGGCCCGGGGATCGATGGTCAGCCGACCCAGCATTTTGGCGGTCGGATCTCCCAGCTTATTGGCGGCCAGGGCGTGACCGAACTCGTGAAGACAAAGGGAGAAAACCAAAACGCCTAACTGCAAGAGCGCGTTGACTAATCGTGCTTCATCCATAGTGGACCTGCTCACTTTCGGGATTTATTTAGGGGCATAACTTTAACCGATTCCAACCCGGGGCGCAACGGGTTCAAGCCCCGAAGGACCGTCTCACCCAATCAAGCGCTTGACGGCGGTGCTTGAATTTCCCGTCCAATTGGCCGTTCAAGGCTTCCAGCAATATGAAGGAATACTTGAAACCCGGGGGGATGCCCATGGCCTGCAGGTCTCGGCCCCTCACCCACGGCACCGATTTTTGGACCTTGGATAAATAAGCCTCCATCCTTTCCCTTAAGGGAGAAGGAGCTTCGGCCGTAAGGAAACATTGGACCTCGGGGCGCAAGGGACAAAGGAGTTTGTACATCCGGCTGACCGACATATCCTTGCCCTTGAGTTTTCCCAGGAGAACGGGAGTGACTTTGATGGATTGAGAAAGGATCTTCGCCTCGGCTTTGGAAAGCATTAGGCGCTTGGCGATAGCCTCTCCCTCTTTTTCTTTGGGGGATGAAAGCAGGGCCAGGAACCAGACCATCTTTTCCTCTTCCAAGGATATCTTGTGGCTTTTGAAAAAAGCGATGGTCCTGGGGATCCGAGGCAACATCGCCTTGGATTTGGCCGTCACACCTAATTTTTGATGGATGCGGGGCAAGACCCCCAGCTGGTCCAGGCGAAGGACCGCCCGGTCCGGTCTGGGTTCCTGGAAGATGAGCCTGAGTTCGTTACGCAGACGCTCCCCTGAGACCGTCT